>JBKDZU010000095.1:0-31968 GCA_047971505.1 Tenacibaculum sp. | reverse complement strand
ACAAAGGCTCGTAGGCTTTTGCTTTTGTCATTATAGTTCTAAAGCGAGACAAGGTACTATGGTTGGGAGATACTTGGTCAATGTTTAACCCACAAAAATAACTGAATGATATACTATCATTAACTCGGTCTTCAACCTCATAGTCACTTAATCCGTACCATGTTTGTAATAAACTCATCTTAAAAAGTAATAAACCGCTATAGCTGGGTTTACCTGTTGCACTTATCCCTTTGGTGTAATAATTGAAAAATGTTCGCTTTATCTTTCGTGAACGTAAATCGCAAATGCTATCCGCTAATGTGGGATGATGTATTAATTCCATAAAATAAAGATACAAAAAAATACAAAATTATACTAACCTTGCAACGGTCTTATTTAGCAAAAGCAGTAATTCATTGATATACTTAACAAGACTTCTCAATGGGATTAAAAAATATAGATGGTAAGCCAAAAGGTCCTTGCTTTTATTTATTAAAAGTTGAATTGCCCTGACCTAGATAAATAAATAGCTTTTTATAGCAACTTCATCATTCTTAATACAAAACTGATAAATACTATCTTTTGAAGTATGATATTGGGTTTTAAGATAGCTAATGATTAGATTTTTTGTGCACTCAATACGCTTTTTAACTTCTCCTGTTCTAACATCTATATCCATACAGTAAATAACTGTAGAATGTTTTTTAAATTTATATGAAGAATAATCGCTGTAATAGAGAATACTATTTGCAACATCTTGGATGCTGCTTTCATCTTTTAAAGCAGATTCAAAAAACCTAATAGGATATGTAATTCTGCTTTTATCCATACTACAAATTTAATAAAATGTTGCAGCATTGTTGCAGCAATAAAAAAAAGAGTCTTATGAAAAATAATAAAGCTCTTTATTAATGCTTGCTCCTCCTCTTGGGCTCGAACCAAGGACCCTCTGATTAACAGTCAGATGCTCTAACCAACTGAGCTAAGGAGGAATTAAAAAATCTATTTTGATTTTTAATGCGAGTGCAAATTTAAATGTTTTTATTTTATGAGCAAATAAAAAATAGCAAAAAATAATCAAGGGTAAAATTCAATCAACAAATATTAAATGGATAAAAAAAGTATCCTTATATCTTTATGCAGAAGTTATTTTATTAAAAATCAAAACTTGCACTTACTGGCTGAATATACCCATTAACCTTAGTTATTAGAAATTTGCGTATTTGTTTTCAAAATCGTAACATTACACTTTTTTAAATAAAAGATAATCATTACACTATATGCAGCAAAAAAATAACACATTAAAAGATAAAAAAATAATTAAAAATAAAGAATTAAGTATAGTTGAGGCTGTAATTCCGGTTATTGCACTAATCATAATGCTTACTTATAATGTTTTTGTTTTTGGAGATGACGCTCTAAGCGGAAGCAATCAATTTATTTTATTAATAGGAGGTGCTATTGCAGCAGTAATAGGTTTTAAAAACAAGGTATCGTACAAGCAGATGATTGGTGATATTGCCGAAAACATGAAATCAACCTCAGGAGCCATATTAATTTTGCTTATGGTAGGCTCTTTAGCTGGAACTTGGCTTATAAGCGGTGTTATCCCAGCCATGATCTACTACGGATTGCAAATCTTAAATCCCACCATATTTTTAGTAGCCTGTTTAATTATCAGCGCCCTTATATCAATAGCTACAGGTAGTTCCTGGACTACTTCTGCAACCGTTGGCATTGCGTTGATAGGCATTGGAGAGGCCTTAAATATTTCATTAGGCGCAACAGCAGGTGCTGTTTTGTCGGGGGCTTATTTTGGCGATAAAATGTCTCCCATGTCAGATACCACTAATTTAGCTCCAGCCATGTCAGGAACCGATCTGTTTACCCATATTCGTTATATGACCTATACCACTGTACCTACTTTTACTATCACTGCTATTTTCTTTTTAATACTAGGCTTTACACAAACCGCTACGGGGCAAACCGATGTGCAAACCATGCTATCAGATATTGATAAAACCTTTAATATCAATCCTTGGTTGTTTTTAGTTCCTATCCTAGTTATCATACTAATAATAAAAAAAAGTCCTCCTTTAATAGCCTTGCTAATAGGCACTATATTAGGTGGTGTCTTTGCCCTGCTATTTCAACCTCATGTAGTTGCTCATATAGCAGAGGTTAAAACACTAAATTTTAACACTGCCTATAAAAGTTTAATAAAAGCTATTACTGTTGAAACTGTAATACCTACAGAAAATGCTATTTTAAAAGACTTATTTACCTCTGGAGGAATGAAAAAAATGCTTGGAACTGTATGGCTTATTATAATGGCAATGGTTTTTGGAGGCGTAATGGACGCTATTGGAGCACTGGCAAAAATCAGCAGTTTTATACTGAGCTTAGTCAACTCTATTTTCGGTTTATTTGCTGGCACAGCAGCAACCTGCATAGGCATAAACCTAACTGCTTCCGACCAGTATTTAGCCATCGTGATACCTGGCAAAATGTATGCACAAGCCTATAAAGACAAAGGATTAGCACCTGAAAATTTAAGCAGAACCCTTGAGGATACAGGTACAGTTACCTCAGTATTAGTACCTTGGAACACTTGCGGAGCCTATCATTCGGGGGTATTAGGCGTAGCGGTTGCAGACTATGCCTTTTTTGCCGTATTCAACTGGCTAGGACCGCTTATGACTCTGTTTTTTGCCGCATTTAAAATAAAAATACGGCAGCTTTCAAATAAAATTATTGACTGATAAACAAACAACCTAATTATCAAGTTTTTTGCCAAGAACTGCCTTTTAATTTTACAGCAGCCTTTAGCACATCTTTTTGGCTAATCTGCCCAACCAACTTACCGTTTTCTACTATTGGAAACCTTCTGCGTTTTGACTCTAAAAACTTATTAGCTGCATCAAATATACTCATATTCCCATCAATAGTTTCAACCTCTCTCACCATAGATTTGCCAACTGTATTGTTTTTATCAATAGGCAAGTTATAGTAACGACTTTCCGAAATTTGCTTTATACAATCTCCCTCCGATATTATTCCAATCAATTCATTATTATCATTTACAACTGGTCCTCCCGAAATTCTATGCTTTATCAAAGCGTAAATTACCTCTTCTATAGGCTGTTCTTCTTTAAAAGAAATAATTTTAGCAGTCATATAATCAGACACTAAAATAGGTATATTTTTTGTTTTTTTAGCTGCACTGCGCTTCCCCCGAAAATTAATAATACCCATAATATATCATTTTTAATTAAAACTCCAAAGATACTGATTTTTAATCGCTTGCAAAATTATTTGTCCTATTGTTTATACAAACTGTAAAAGTGTAAAAACTAAATCATTATTTACAAAAGTTTATACAAACAAAGTTGAATCAATAAGTAAAAAAGCAAATAACTAAGCATTTTTAAGCACTGTTAGCTACAGTATTTACGCATAACTGACAAAAAATATTGAAATAAAAACAATTTTATATAGAAAATAATTTGTTTATTTGCATTCAAATTAAACCTAATCTGTGTTATCGAGAAAGGTGGAGGGAACAGAACCTTTGAAGCCTTAGCAACCCTTTGTAAATAAAGAAGGTGCTACATTCTACTGCAAAGCAGACAGATAACGAAAAGAAATGCGCTTTCTCTTTTCCTGATAACACAATATTCTTAAGTTATCAAAAATGCCAAGCATTTACCAAGAAATAAAAAAAAGAATACTGGTGCTCGACGGTGCCATGGGAACCTTATTACAAGCTTATAACTTTTCAGAAAAAGACTTTCGCGGAGAACGTTTTAAAACGCATCCCATCCCCTTAAAGGGCAACAACGATTTGCTATCTATAACACAGCCAGCAGCTGTTAAAGAAATACACAAAAAGTATTTTATTGCTGGAGCCGATATTGTTGAAACCAATACCTTTTCGTCTACTACAATAGCTATGGCAGATTACCAAATGGAAAATTTGGTATATGAACTCAACTACAAGTCAGCAAAAATAGCCAAAGAAGCAGCCAGTGAGTTCACCAAAAAAGAGCCCTATAAACCAAGGTTTGTAGCAGGCTCAATAGGACCTACTAATAAAACGGCAAGCATATCGCCCGATGTAAACGATCCCAAATACAGAGCAATTAGTTTTAACGAACTCAAAACTGCTTATAAACAACAAGCAAAGGCCTTGCTAGACGGAGGAGCAGATCTGCTTTTAATAGAAACAGTATTTGATACCCTCAATGCAAAAGCCGCCTTATTTGCCATTGAAGAGGTTAAAGAAAAAAGGCAAATTGATATTCCAATAATGGTATCTGGAACTATTACTGATGCTTCTGGAAGAACACTCTCGGGACAAACAGCCGAGGCTTTTTTAATTTCCATATCACATAGCGAACTATTATCAGTAGGCTTTAACTGTGCCTTAGGCGCCAATCTGTTGCAACCACACTTAGAAAGTATTGCACCCAAAACAAACTTTGCTATTTCTGCACACCCAAATGCAGGTTTGCCAAACGCTTTTGGTAAATACGATGAAACACCCGAGCAAATGGCACTGCAAATTGAAACCTACCTAAAAAAAAATTTGATAAATATTATTGGAGGATGCTGCGGTACTACACCAAAACATATCAAAGCTATTGCAAAACTTGCAAGCAAATACAAGCCAAGGGCAAGACCAATAAGCAAACAATGGCAAATAACAGGTATAGGCATTTTAGAACTCGTGTTGTCAACACTAAATTTTAAAGCAAAATACATAAATTAATTACATGAAATTAAGTGGATTAGAACCGTTAATTATAAATTCAGACAGCAACTTCACAACAGTTGGTGAGCGCACCAATGTTGCAGGATCTAGAAAATTTCTTCGCTTAATAAAACAAGGAAATTTTGACGAGGCTCTATCAGTTGCCCGCAATCAGATCGATGCAGGTGCTCAGATTATCGATATAAACATGGACGACGGTTTAATTGACGGTAAAAAAGCCATGATTCAGTTTTTAAACTTAATTGCTTCGGAGCCCGATATTGCTAAAGTTCCTATTATGATTGACAGTTCAAAATGGGAAATCATAGAAGCAGGCTTACAAGTAGTTCAAGGAAAGTCAATAGTAAACTCCATCTCCTTAAAAGAAGGTGAAGAAACCTTCATTTGGCAAGCCCAACAAATAAAAAGATACGGAGCAGCAGTTATAGTAATGGCCTTTGATGAGCAAGGACAAGCAGACAGCTATCAGCGTCGAATTCAAATAGCCGAGCGCTCATATAAAATGCTGTGTAATAAACTGAGGTTTAATCCAATGGATATTATTTTTGATTTAAATATTTTTCCAGTGGCAACTGGCATAGAAGCCCACAGAAAAAATGCGATTGATTTTATAGAAGCAGCCCGATGGGTAAAAAAAAACCTACCTAAAGCAAGTGTAAGCGGCGGCGTAAGCAATGTTTCTTTTTCCTTTAGAGGCAATAATTTAGTACGAGAAGCTATGCACAGTGCATTTTTATATCACGCCACTAAAGCAGGTATGAACATAGGCATAGTAAACCCTGCCCAATTACAAGTATATGATGAAATTCCAAAAAAATTACTCAAGGCTATCGAAGACGTTATTTTTGATAAAAAAGCAGATGCCACCGAACATTTGTTAGCCATAGCTGAAAGTTTTAAAGAAGAAAAAAAGACAGCAACCAAACAAGTGCTCGAATGGCGAAAGCTACCACTACAAGAACGCATAAATTACGCTTTAATAAAAGGGATAGATACCTTTATTGAAGAAGACACAAACCGAGCAAGGCTAAGTGTTGAAAAGCCTCTAGAGGTTATAGAAAATTACTTAATGACGGGTATGAATATAGTGGGAGATTTGTTTGGTCAAGGAAAGATGTTCCTGCCTCAGGTTGTAAAATCGGCTAGAGTTATGAAAAAAGCAGTAGCCTTTTTAAATCCGTATTTAGAAGCTGAAAAAAACGATAAAAAAAAGACACTTGGAAAAATATTGTTGGCAACCGTAAAAGGAGATGTGCATGATATTGGCAAAAATATAGTAAGCGTAGTGCTGGGTTGCAATAATTATGAAATAGTTGATTTAGGTATTATGGTACCTCCCGAAAAAATTATAGAAACTGCCAAAAAGGAAAAAGTCGATGCTATTGGTTTAAGCGGATTAATAACACCTTCGCTAGATGAAATGATATATTTAGCAAAGCAAATGGAAAGGCATAATTTTAAAATTCCATTGTTAATTGGCGGAGCTACAACCTCAAAAGCACATACAGCAGTAAAGATTGATACAGTGTACAACAGTGCAGTTGCCCATATAAACGATGCCTCAAAAGCAGTAGGTGTAATAAGCAACTTAATTAATAAAAATGCCAAAAACCCATATACTGTAAAGTTAAAAAATGATTACGAGGTATTTAGAGAAAATTTTTTAAAAAGAGGAAAACAAAAGCACTATATATCTTTACAAGAAGCTCGAAAACGAAAGTTTAAAATAAATTGGAGTACTACTAAAATTTTTAAACCAAAGGAACTCGGAGTTCAAAAATTAGAGCAAATTAGCTTAACAGAATTAGTGCCCTTTTTTGATTGGAGTCCGTTTTTTCGTTCTTGGAATTTACACGGAAAATTTCCAGAAATTCTAAAGGATAAAATCATAGGTAAAGAAGCAGTCAATTTATATAAAGATGCACAAAAAATGCTAACGCAAATCACAGAAAAACAATTGCTAAAACCTAAGGCTGTTTTTGGGCTTTTTGCAGCAAATACAATTGATAACGACGATATACTGGTGCTAAAAAATGGAAAAAAAACAGCTGTTTTCAGAACCTTACGCCAGCAATTAAAAAAACAAAATGGTAAGCCTAGTTTTGCTTTAGCCGATTTTATTGCTCCAAAAGAAACAGGTAAACAAGATTATATCGGAGCTTTTTGTACAGCAATTTTTGGTGCAGATTCACTAGCTGACAAATATAAAAAAAAGTATGACGACTACAGTGCCATCATGGTTCAAGCCATTGCCGATCGCTTTGCAGAAGCCTTTGCCGAATACTTACATTTTAAGGTAAGAACCAAACACTGGGGCTATGCTTTTGACGAAAATTTATCAAACCAACAGCTAATAAAGGAGGTATATAAAGGCATCCGTCCTGCACCTGGATATCCTGCTTGTCCAGATCATCTCGAGAAGACAACAATTTGGAAACTCTTACAAGTAGAGCAAAACATAGGAGTAAAACTCACCGAGAGCTTAGCTATGTGGCCTGCAGCTACTGTTTCGGGGTATTATTTTGCAAATAAAGAAGCAAAGTATTTTGGACTGGGCAAAATAATTGATGATCAAGTTAAAGATTACGCTTTGAGAAAGAAAATATCTTTAAAATTGGCTAAAAAATGGCTACGTGTAAATTTAGCTTAAGCTAAATAATTAAAGTTATGAAAGTAACAGAACACATAGAAAAGGCAAAAGGTAAAACTTTGTTTTCCTTTGAAATAGTTCCGCCACAAAAAGGTCAAAACATACAGGAGCTTTACAATAATATTGACCCGTTAATGGAGTTTAAACCTCCTTTTATAGATGTAACCACCTCAAGAGAAGAATACATATATCTTCAAAAAGAAAATGGCTTGTTAGAAAAGAAAATAACACGTATGCGCCCAGGTACTGTAGGTATCTGTGCTTCAATAAAATACAAATATCATATCGATGCCATTCCTCATGTGCTCTGTGGTGGCTTTACCAAAGAGGAAACAGAATACGTACTGGTTGATTGTCATTATTTAGAAATTGACAATATAATGGCTCTAAGAGGTGATGCTAGAAAAGATCAGCAGTTTTTTAAGGCGTCAAATGGAGGAAATAAATACGCTTCAGATTTAGTAAAGCAAATAAGTAACTTGAACAAAGGAAAGTACCTACACGAAATTATTGAAACTCCACACAAGTCAAATTTTTGCATCGGAGTGGCAGGCTATCCTGAAAAGCACTTTGAGTCGCCTAGTTTGGAAAGCGACTTAAAACGACTAAAACAAAAAGTAGATTCTGGTGCTAATTACGTGGTAACCCAAATGTTTTTTGACAATAGCAAGTATTTTGAGTTTGTTGATAAGGCTAGAGAAATAGGAATACATATTCCGATAATTCCTGGTATTAAACCCATAGCAGTAAAAAGTCATTTGCAAATTTTACCACATACTTTTCGCCTAGATTTGCCTCAGGAGCTAGTAGAAGCTGTTGAACTTTGCAAAGACAACAAACAAGTAAGGCAACTGGGAATAGAGTGGGCAATTTATCAAAGCAAAGAGCTAATTAAAGCTGGTGTACCTGTAATACACTACTACTCAATGGGAAAATCAAACAATATTAAAGCTATAGCCAAAGAGGTGTTTTAGTTTGTGTCAATTAATTTTGTAGTTTAAAAAATTAGATAATTTTTTTTGCATTTTTTGCTTTTTGCTTAGTAAGTGCTATATCAATAACCTGCTTCATTTCAGTGACAAAATGAAATTTTAATCCTTTTAAATAACTTTGTTTAATTTCATCTATATCCTTTTTGTTATCTTCGCACAAAATAATTTCTTTAATACTTGCCCTTTTGGCAGCTAGTATTTTTTCTTTTATACCACCAACAGCTAGCACTTTTCCTCTTAAAGTTATTTCGCCTGTCATGGCTATTCTGCTCTTTATCTTTCTTTGAGTAAATAGCGATACTAGTGAACTCAACATGCTTATTCCTGCGCTTGGTCCGTCTTTAGGAGTGGCTCCTTCTGGAAGGTGAATATGCACGTCGTATTTGTCAAACAACTCAGGATTAATTCCGAATTCCTCAGCATTTGCTTTGATATACTTCATGGCTATGGTTGATGATTCTTTCATTACCTCTCCCAAATTGCCTGTAATAGAAAGGTTGCCTTTGCCCTTGTATAAGATAGATTCGATAAATAAAATTTTACCGCCTATACTAGTCCACGCCAATCCTGTAACTACACCAGCTATATCGTTGTTTTCATATTTATCTTTTTCTAAACGTGCAGGTCCTAGTATCTTTTCTATGTCCTTATGGCTTAAAACTGTATTGTATTGTTCTTCTAAGGCAATAGATTTAGCAATATAACGCACTGTTTTGGCTATTTGTTTTTCTAATTCACGCACTCCAGATTCACGGGTATATCCCTCAATTATTTTTTCAATTTGTGCCTTGTCTAACTTTAAGTGACTTTGAGTTAAACCATGCTCTTTAAGCTGCTTAGGTATTAAGTGCCTTTTTGCAATTTCTGTTTTTTCTTCCAAAGTATATCCTGTAACATGTATTACTTCCATACGATCGCGCAGAGCCCAAAGTACTTGCTGTAAGTTATTTGCCGTTGCTATAAACAGAACTTTTGACAGGTCGTAACCAACCTCTAAGTAATTGTCGTAAAATTCAAAATTTTGTTCAGGATCTAAAACCTCTAGCATTGCTGAAGATGGGTCTCCTAGACTACCCTGCCCTAACTTATCAATTTCATCTAAAACAAAAACAGGATTTGAAGTTCCTGCCTTTTTTATATTCTTAATTAACTGTCCGGGCATGGCTCCTATATAAGTTTTTCTATGCCCTCTTATTTCTGCCTCATCGCGCAGACCTCCTAATGACATTCGAACATATTTACGCCCCAATGCTTTAGCTACCGACTTGCCTAAAGAGGTTTTCCCAACCCCTGGAGGACCGTACAAGCAAATAATAGGTGCTTTCATATCGCCTCTTAACTTTAAAACAGCCAAATGTTCAATAATGCGCTCTTTTACTTTTTCTAAGCCAAAGTGTTCGCTATCTAAAATTTTTTGGGCTCTTTTCAAATCAAATTTATCCTCTGAGTATTCATCCCATGGAAGTTCAAGCATTAACTCCAAATAGTTGCGTTGCACACCGTATTCAGCCATTTGAGGACTCATTCGCTTTAAGCGATTTAGTTCTTTTTCAAATGCTTTAGCAACTCTTTTATTCCATTTTTTAGACTTAGCTTTGGTGTGTATTTGCTCAAACTCTTGCTCGTGCGATACGCCTCCGAGCTCATCTTGAATAGTTTTTAATTGCTGATGCAAATAGTATTCTCGTTGTTGTTTGTCTAAATCGGAGCGAGCTTTTGACTGAATATCGTTGCGCAAACGCAATTTTTGCAACTCCTTGTCTAAATTTTTTAGAGTTAAAAGTGCTCGCTCTTTTAAGTTGTTTTTTTCAAGTAATGATTGCTTTTGAGAAACACTCAACTCCATATTTGACGATATAAAATTTACCAAAAAAGAGTTAGATTGAATGTTTTTTATAGCAAAGGACGCCTCAGAAGGCAACATAGGATTTTCGTTGATTACTTGTATAGCTATGTCTTTAATTGACTCGATAATTGCGTCAAATTCTTTGACATTATCTATTTTTTTATCATCAATAGCTTCCTCTACTTTTGCCTTTAAATAAGGTTTATTTTGGGTAATCTTTTTTATTTCAAAGCGCTTCCTTCCCTGAATGATTACCGTTGTATTGCCGTCGGGCATTTTTAAGACTCTTAAAATCTGAGCTACCACTCCTATTTTGTATATATCTTTAGTTAAAGGATCTTCTACCTCGCTGTTCTTTTGGGCTACAACACCTATAATTTTATTGCTCTTATTAGCATCCTTTATAAGTTCAATTGACTTATCTCGACCTGCTGTAATAGGTATTACAACACCTGGAAATAATACGGTGTTTCTCAAAGGCAAAATATTAAGCTCGTTTGGTAGTTGTTCATTATTCATGCTTTCTTCATCTTCCGCAGAAAGCAAGGGTATTAGTTCTGAATTTTCATTAAAAACATCTTGAAGCGACAAGTTGTCTAAGTGTAGTACTTTTGATTTATTCATTTTTTACTGTCATGTTGTCATCTTAATTTAAACAAAAAAACTTAGTTTAATTTATTTTGTTTAAAAAAAAACTGAAAATAAATATATTGTGTATTATTTTCAGCATATTCTTATATGTATCTCAATTGTTATGCCAACTGCATTTTTTTACTATTATATTAAGATACTGTTTTATTTTTACAATTAATTGTTTTTTGCAGCATTTTTTAATTTTAAACAAATTGATTAACTCAATAGACAATAAAAAGGAATTGATAAAGCAAAATAACATAAAAATATTGAACTGCTAACTAAAAAAACTAAAAATAATAGCAATTAATATCAAATTTATAATTATACTGAAAACTAAAACTACTTAAATTCAACTAATAAATACCTTTTAGAGGATTGTAATTCATATAATTTTTTTTCAAATAAATAAGGTATTGAACGCTATGTTTTTGTCCTTGAGTCAAAACTGTAGACAGGAAATTGCTAAAGTGTTTATGGCTAAAACAGCATTAAGCGCTTTACCACTACTTCTTCCATTTCTTTATTTAATAGGGCAATAATTTTGTCCTTTCCTTGAAGTATCAGTTCTTCACGCAAAACAGAAGATTTTAACCAAACAAATAAAACATTATTTTCAAGCTTAATTTGATAAGTATACGAGGCAACATCTTTCCCCATTACAGTATTCCAAGCCTGTTGTATATGGATTTTTTGAAACCCGTGTTTTAAATTGTTTTCTTTAATGAACAATTCTATTAAATGCTTAATCGAAAAACCATCGTTTTCTCTTTTTGCCATAGCTTTAAAATATTGTTAGAGTTTAAAAATTTGATATTCTTTATTGCTTTGTTTAATAGCCTTTTCAGTTCTATCGGCATGGGTATCGGTTATAAAGATCTGTCCAAACTCGTCTTTGTTTACCAAATTAATTATTTGCCCTACTCTTGTTTCATCTAATTTGTCAAAAATATCATCTAATAATAAAATAGGAGTAATAGCTGCTTGTTGTTTTATAAATTGAAATTGAGCTAGCTTTAAGGCTATAAGATACGACTTTTGTTGTCCTTGTGATCCAAATTTCTTTATCGGACGTTGTTCAATTTCAAAGCTAAGATCGTCTTTATGAACTCCTACACTTGTGTGTTGCAAGGCTTTGTCTTTTTCTAGGTTTTCAGCCAACAAGTCTTTAAGGCTAGTGCAAAACAGCTGGCTTTTATATGTTAAATTTACCTGCTCTTTGCTTCCGGAAATGAGTGAGTATTTTTGGTTAAAAATCGGCTTAAATTGCTCTAAAAAAACACACCTTTTTTCGTAAATTACAGCTCCGTACTGTATTAATTGCCGATCAAATGCTTTTAAACTCAAAGAATCAAAAGTTTTGTGATTTGCAAAATATTTTAGCAAAGCATTGCGCTGTTTAACAGCTTTGTTGTACGAAATTAAACTGTTTAAATACGATTTGTTTTTTTGCGATATAACTCCGTCAATAAACTTCCTCCTAGCTTCACTGCCTTCGGTAATGAGGTCTCTATCTGCAGGCGAAATAATAACTAAAGGCAGTTTGCCTATATGGTCGGCAAACTTTTCGTATACCTTTTCGTTTTTTTTCAATACTTTTTTTTGACCTTTTTTTAAAGAATACACTACTTTTTCGTTTCGACCATTTAACAAATAATTGCCTTCAATTACAAAAAAATCTTTGCCGTGCATTATATTTTGTACCGCCACTGAATTAAAATAACTTTTTGCAAACGAAAGGCAATAAATAGCATCTAATACATTGGTTTTACCTATGCCATTTTCGCCTACAAAGCAATTAATTTTCTTTTGAAAAATAAAGCTCTGTAACTCAATATTCTTATAGTTAACCAATGATATTTTTTGTAGATACATAAAAAAAACTATAAAAAGTTTTGCAAATTATTAAAAAAATAATTCATGACCTTGCTATATAAAATAAATTTTTAAACAATATAAAAAATAAGGTTTTTAAAATTCGATTAAAAAGGCTAATTTTGTAGGCGTTAATTTTAAAGCACTATGGCTACTTATAAAAAAAGAGGATACAAACCTAAAAAAGAAAAAACTAAAGAAGCTGAAAAAACATTTGATGAAAAGCAAAGCACTACTGCCGAAGTATTTAACAATTTAGATGAAGTTGCAAATAAGTCAGAACAATGGATAGAAAAAAATAGCAAGCCCTTGTTTTACACTTTAATAGCCATTGCTATTGTAATTTCGGGCTATTTGGCATACAATAAGTATATTGCTGAACCTACTGAAAAAGAGGCATCTAACGAGTTATCCTATCCCAGATTTTTTTTTGACCAAGCTCTTAACGCAACAGGAAAAGTGGCAGATTCTTTATTCACTCTCGGCTTAGAGGGAGAAGGTGATAAATATGGTTTTATAGATATCGCTAATTTATTTAGCAGAACCAAGGCAGGAAATTTAGCTAACTATTACGCTGGAATATCTTATTTAAAAATGAAAAAATATCAAGAGGCCATTGAATATTTAGAAAACTTTAAATCAGAAGATGAGCTATTAGGTCCTACAGCCTTAGGAGCCATAGGGGATGCCTTTGCAGATATTAACCAACCTAAAGAGGCCTTAGAATATTACGAAAAAGCAGCCGAGAAAAAAGACAACAAGTTTACAAGTCCTTTGTTTTTATTTAAAGCAGGTCAAATTGCTATGCAATTAAAAGATTACAATAAAGCCGAAAACCTGTTTACTAGCATTAAAGAAAAATACTCAGAAACAGAGCAAGCCAAAGAGATAGAAAAGTACATTAACGGTGCTAAGTACGCACAGTGGTAGTGTTATAATTTTTAAAAATTGTAATTAAAAACACAAAAATGGCAACAATAAATTTATCTGCTTACAACAAAACTAAGATTCCAAGCGCAAAAGCCTTTCGATTTGGAATTGTTGTTTCTCAGTGGAATGACGATATTACTCAAAATTTATATCAAGGAGCAGTTGAAACTCTAGTTAATTGTGGTGCGTATAAAAAAAATATTATTACTTGGAGCGTTCCAGGTAGCTTTGAATTGGTGTATGCATCAAAAAAAATGGTCAAAACCCAATTACTTGATGCAGTAATTGTTATAGGGTGCTTAATTAAAGGAGAAACAGAACATTTTAACTATGTTTGCCAAGGTATTATTAAAGGTATCGCAGACTTAAACATCTTGTACGATACTCCTGTTATTTTTTGCGTGCTTACTGATAGCAACAAAGAACAATCTGTAAATAGGTCGGGAGGTAAACTTGGCAACAAGGGAGTTGAGTGTGCCTTAGCAGCTGTAAAAATGGCAACTTTACAAGATGATGTTAATGAATTAAATGAACGATGGCTTAATTAATCGAGTTTTATAAAATGAAGTCATTAAGTACAATATAGAAAAGCAAATGTTTTAAAAAAAATAAAATTTATTGTTAAAAACAAATAAGGCAAGCTTCAAATTAAGTTGTTTACAACTTTTTTAATTGACTAATTTGCAGTTGTATTTTTAATTATTGTTTTTGTTTTAACAAAATTGACTGACCCCTAAGCCTAGTTTAATACTATTTTTTATGGGAATTATAAAAATAAAAAATAAAAAATTTAGTTACCAGCCTCGTTATTACAAAGGGAAAGGTAATCCATACGAATTTAAGTATAAATTTGATAAGTACAGAATCACAGCGGGCAAAAAAAAGAGCTTAAAAGCCAAATTCACAGCTGCTTTTGATGAATTTAAAAATTCAAAATACGGTGGCTTTAATAAAACTCTAATCATAATTATTGCAGTTTTGATTTTTATTTTTTTGTACTTAATTGATTTTGACCTTTCAATTTTTTTTACTGACAATTAAATGCCTGATATCATACAATTGCTACCTGATTTTGTAGCCAATCAAATAGCTGCTGGAGAGGTTGTTCAACGACCTAGTTCGGCAGTAAAAGAATTACTGGAAAATGCCATTGATGCCGATGCTAAATCGATAAAACTACTTATTAAAGATGCTGGTAAAACCCTTATTCAGGTTATTGACAATGGCAAGGGCATGAGCCCTAGCGATGCCCGACTTTGTTTTGAAAGACATGCTACTTCAAAAATCAAAAAAGCTCAAGACTTATTTAACATTCACACTAAAGGTTTTAGAGGTGAAGCCCTTGCCTCAATTGCAGCTGTTGCTCATGTTGAGCTAAAAACTAAGCAGGACAGTGATGAGTTGGGAATTCATCTGAAAATAGAAGGAAGTAAGTTGAGTTCTCAAGAGCCTATATCGGCAGTAAGGGGCACCAATATTTCTGTAAAAAACTTATTTTTTAATATTCCTGCTCGTCGCAATTTTTTAAAATCAGATGCAATTGAAACCAAACACATAGTTGATGAATTTCAAAGAGTTGCGCTCAGTCATCCCAATATAGACTTTTTATTACAACACAACAATAATGAAATATACCATCTTAAAAAAAGCAATTTACGCAAGCGTATCGTAGCTGTTTTTGGCAGTAAAATGGATGAACGCTTGGTTCCTGTTAAAGAAAAAACTGACCTTATAAACATTAGCGGCTTTGTGGTAAAACCAAAGTTTGCCAAAAAAAAAAGAGGCGAGCAATTCTTTTTTGTAAATAATCGATTTGTAAAAAGTCCATACTTAAACCACGCTGTTACAAATGCATTTGAAGGTTTGCTTGACAGCACTTACCATCCTTCATTTTTTTTGTATCTAAAACTGCCAACAAAAAGTATAGATATAAATATTCATCCAACTAAAACCGAAATAAAGTTTGAAAACGAAAAGGCACTATATGCCATTATAAGGTCTACAATAAAACACAGTTTGGGTCAGTACAATGTTGCGCCTGTACTAGATTTTAATAGAGATGCCACCCTTGATACTCCGTATAGTTATAGTAAAAACAACTCTCCTTCTATTCCGCCAATTAGGGTCGATTCTAATTACAATCCTTTTAAAAATGATGATAATCAAAAAAATGTTGCTAAAAAAGAGGTTCAAACTAATAATTTATCAAATTCTAGCAGCCTTAACAAGGGTAATTACACAAACTACACTAGAGATAAGAGTCATAATTGGGAAGCTTTATATACTGATATTAAAGACGTTAAACCTGAAAAGCAAAACGTATTGTTCGAAGATTCTGAACAAGAACCAGAACTTGACAAAACCTTTCAAATTCAAAATAAATACTTGCTTAGCTCCATTAAGTCAGGAGTTGTTTTAATTAATCAACATTTAGCTCATCAACGAGTACTTTACGAAGACTTTTTAGAAAATATTACAGTTAAAGATGTAGAAAGTCAACAACTTTTATTTCCTGTAAGCATTCCTCTATCGGGCATTGATTTTGATTTGCTTTGCAGTTTAAAGTCTGAACTAGAAAGTGCTGGCTTTATATTACGTGAATTAACTAAAGATAACTTACTTGTTGAAGGCATCCCTCTTTCTATATCCGAAAGTCAAATTGCCCTTGTATTAGAACAGCTTTTAGATGATATTAAAATGAATATACCTCATAATAGTTTTAGTCATTTTGATACTATGGCAAAGTCATTTGCAAAATCACTAGCGGTAAAAACTGGCACGAGTCTTACAAAAAAGGAACAGGAAGATTTGGTAAATAGGCTGTTTTCATGTAAAGAGCCCTCGGTATCACCCTTTGATAAGCCTATATTTAAAACCTTGTCTATGCAACAGATAGATAATATATTTAACAAATAGAAAGATCAGCTTATCTAAATTAGCTTATATTAAATTAAAACACCTAAAGAATGCCAAAATTAACAAACGCCATTAAGCATTTAATCATTATAAACATAATTATGTTTGTTGCTCCAGTGATTTTAAAAATGGATTTGACAAACCTCTTTGCCTTGCACCTTAGCAAAAACACTCACTTTGGTTTTTGGCAGTATGTAAGCCATATGTTTATGCATGGCAATTTTGGTCATATTTTGTTTAACATGTATGGTTTATGGGCTTTTGGAACTCCTTTAGAGCATATGTGGGGTAAAAACAAATTTTTATTTTTTTACTTTTCAGCAGGTATAGGTGCTGGTCTTATTTACAATTTTGTAAATTATTATCAGTTTAATAGTATTTTTGAGCAGCTAATAAATATGGGGATTTCGTCTTCTGAGATTCAACAAATCTTAGACACAGGACAGTACAACAACAGCCTTATTTCTCTTTCAAACAAAACCATGACAGAGTTCTACACACTATATCACACTCCAGCCGTTGGTGCTTCTGGAGCTATTTACGGAATATTGGTAGCCTTTGGTCTTGCGTTTCCAAATGCCAAACTCGCTTTAATTTTTTTGCCAGTTCCCATAGCTGCTAAGTATTTTATACCTGCCATTATAGGTTTTGATTTGTACTTTGGACTCAGCAAGCACTCTGTTGGTAATATAGCTCATTTTGCTCATATTGGAGGTGCCATTATAGGTTTTGTAATTGCTTGGTATTGGAAAAAAAATCAGTTTACATATAAATAATTTAGGTTAATTGTCAATTTAGTTTATGGATGTACTAGAAAAAATAAAAAATATATTTAAGCAAGCAGGAATGCTTAAAAAACTTATTTACATTAACTTATCGATATTCTTTCTAGTGTTTGTAGTTAATGCACTTGGTTTTTTATTTCAATTAAATTCAAACTTTATAGTAAAATACCTAGCCTTGCCTGCCTCTTTTGAAGAGTTTATATTTAAGCCTTGGACTGTAATTAGCTATGGATTTTTGCACACTAGTTTTTTGCACATATTGTTTAATTTAATAGCTTTGTATTATATAGGTCAATTGTTTGAACAATTTTTTACCGCAAAACAGCTGCTACACTTTTACCTATTAGGAACCTTATTTGGAGGAATGGTTTTTATGTTTAGCTATAATTTTTTTCCAGTTTTTAAATCAATTACCAACAACAGCATTTTATTGGGCGCCTCTGCAGGTATTTCTGCTATTTTTATAGGTTTAGCAACTTATACACCAAACTACGAGTTAAAAATGCCTTTAATTGGTTTTGTTAAACTTTGGGTTTTAGCTTGTATTTGGGTTGCCTTTGACCTCATTCAGCTACCCACCGGTAATGCTGGCGGACGTTTAGCTCATATAGGAGGAGCTTTTTTGGGTTTTATATATGTAAGTTATGTTTCTAATAAAAAATTTACTAATTACAAGTTTTTTGAGTTTTTTTTTAAAAAAGAAAATACTTTAAAAACAGTGTATAAATCAGGAAAAAAAACTGCTCGGCCAACAAAAAAAACTAACAAAGATGAAATGCAACAAAAAATTGATGCTATTTTAGATAAGATAAGCAAATCAGGATATGAAACCCTTACCAATGAAGAGAAAGAACTATTGTTTAGACAAGGGAAAAATAAAAATTAAAGTTTTTTTGTGTGAAAAAAATATCAGCCTTTAATACCTTTTTGTCAATTATCAACACCGTTGTTGTTATTGTATTTATACTCACTTATTTTATTGTTTATATTTCGCCTAAAACATTTCCGTATTTGTCAGTTTTTAGTCTGTTTGTTCCTTTCTTAGTTTTTGTCAATTTGTTTTTTTTAATACACTGGCTAATAAAGCTTCACAAAAACACTTTGCTATCTGCTTGCGCATTGCTGTTAGGATGGTTTATTTTTCCGCCACTGGTTAAATTTTCAAACAAGGAGCTAGTTCTGACAAACGATTTAAAGGTAATAAGTTATAATGTAAAAATGTTTAATTACTACAAATGGAATAAGGATATAACAGCCGAGCAAAAAATTTACGAATTTATCAATAAAGAAAACCCCGATATTATTGCGCTTCAGGAGTTTTACCAATCTGAAATGCTCAATATTTCACTTCCGTTTAAATATATTAAAACCAAATCAGATAAAAGTAAATTCGGACTTTCTATTTATTCAAAACACCCTATAATAAAATCGGGTTCTTTAAATTTCAAAAACAGTGCCAACAATACCATATTTGTAGATATAGTTAAAAACAATGACACTATTAGAGTTTACAATGTGCATCTTGAGTCTTTAAAAATAAACCCAAGCAAAGAAAACTCTGGACAAAAAAACTCTAAACACTTGTTTAAACGCATAGCTAATGGTTTTAAAAAACAGGCTATTCAAACCGAGAATATAGTTCAACATGAGTACACTTGGAAAGGTAAAAAAATTATCTGTGGTGATTTTAACAATACAGCCTACTCTTGGGTGTATAAAAAGCTGGCAAAAAACAAAAAGGATGCTTTTATAGAAAAGGGACTTGGCTTGGGTAAAACTTTTAGATATGCTTATCCTGTGCGTATTGATTTTATTTTAACCGACAATAAAGCTACTATTAACCAATATAAAACTTATAGCAACGTAAAATTATCTGACCATTATCCAATAATGAGTCGCATGCACTGGTAATTATTTTCAATATATTCAACGTTTTACAATATTGTAGTTTTTAAAGCACGCTGTATATAGTCTCTGCACTAAAGCATATATAGCGCTACTAATCAATATATTATAATTAATAGAGAGAGCTAAGCCAAATCTGTTATTGTCAACCATAAAACCAAAAAACCTGCCTATATTTTAGAGGTAGATTTTGGTAAATTTGGAACAAAGACAAGCTCAACTCAATTAACAAAAAATCATCAACTTAAATACTTGATAAACAAGCAAATAGTAGCGGTAACAAATTTTGCACCCAAAAGAATTGCAGGGATAAAATTTGAAGTGTTAGTACTAGCATCTATTTGCAAAAAAACAGAACATTAATTACACAAGTTACTTATAAACAACAAATTGATGTTTCTCTTAACTAAAACACTAACTAGGCTTTTTGCGAATTTGATTAAGCTCATTAATTACAGCACTATACGAAACAGTTTTATTTTCAAACTGTTCAGCAATAATTTTTTTTTGCTCCTCAGTTGCATCTGCTCGGTTTAAAATATTCATCAAATGCATCTTCATATGCCCCTGTTGTATTCCTTGGGTAACCAAAGCTTTTAAAGCAGCAAAGTTTTGAGCCAAGCCAACTGTTGCCATAATTTCCATAAGTTGCCTAGCAGAAGGCTTGCCAAGCATATCTAATGACAATTTTGCCATAGGATGCAAAGCAGTGAGTCCTCCCACGGTTCCTAAGGCCAAAGGAATTTCAATCCAAAACTTAAACATACCATTATTGAGTTCACAATCCGTTAAGCCTTTATATATGCCCTGTTTAGTAGCATAGGCATGTACCCCGGCTTCTAAGGCTCTAAAATCATTACCTGTTGCAAGAGCAACAGCATCAATACCATTCATAATACCCTTATTGTGCGTTACAGCCCTGTATGGCTCTATAATTGCAATTTTAACAGCTTGTTGAAATTTTTCTGCAAACTTTTCAGGATTTTTGCTCTTTAAGCTAGTGATTTTGCATTCTACCTCTGCTCTTACTAAACATTCAGGAACATAATTTGAAAGTATGCTCATCACAATTTCAACACCCTTAAGTTTAAACTGTTTAGCCATTAACTCTAAACAAGAATTGATAAAATTAGCTCCCATAGAATCAACAGTTTCAAAATCTACCTTTAATTGATAGTAATTTTTAAGTTGCTCTGTTTTATCAACCAATTGTACATCCAAAATACCTCCACCCCGCCTTTCCATATTTTTAGTAATCAAAGAAGCTGCTTTGCTAATTTGAGGTTTTTGTTTTTTAAAATAAGTTAGCAAAACTTGTTTACTACCTTTGTACATAAAGTGTATATGACCCGTTTTAGTGGTAGAAATTACACTAGCTTTAAAACCCCCTCGAGTACTCCAAAACTTAGCAACCAAGCAAGAAGCAGCAATAACAGAGCTTTCCTCAACAACCATAGGAATAACGTACTCATTGCCATTTATTATAAAATTAGGAACAATACCATAAGGCATATAAAAATTGCTAATGGTGTTTTCCGTAAAATTGTCGTGTAACTGTTGCAGGGTCTTATTGTCATTCCAATACTGTTTAATGGTATTTACTACATTGACTTGATTGTTAAAAAAGTTTTTTACTAACCAATTAATCTTTTCATCTTTAGTAAGTTTAGAAAACCCTCTAATATATTTAGGCACTTTTAATATCAATTTTGAATAAGAGCAAAGATAAGTGAATATTTAAATAGTATATGCGCAAAAACCTATAAAGCTTAGTTAATCAACATATTGCTCTTAAAAAATTTAAGTATACTGTGTTTATTCCTTATTATTTGAGTTAAAATTATTATATTTAAATATTAGTTGTATTGCATTTACCTGACTTCAATTTTATTTTTTCAGACTATGCTTAAACAATTATAATAAATAAAACTAATCAAAAGCACTAGATACTCAAAAAAAGCCGTTATGCTAAACTAATACACAAAAATTAAAACCTCAAAAAATAATTTTTCGGTATCCTTGTTATTTTCTTCATCTTTTATCCAACAAAAAAATTGGAATCTAAACTATAAAATTGCTAAATCAATTCTAATTGTGATTGTGCTGCAACGTAAATGTTTTTGTTTGAGCGTATGCTATAGTGTATCTTTGCTTAAAGTTAACTTGTTTTAATAGTTTACACAGATGCAAAGGTTTAAACTTTTTTCATCAATTTATTGCACTAACAATTGAATTATAGATATATTTTTGTGCTAACAAATTTAAGACAACAATGAATATTTTAATACTCGGCTCAGGCGGAAGAGAACATGCACTTGCAAAAAAAATATCGGAAAGTAAAAAAATAAATAAATTATTTGTAGCCCCTGGAAATGCAGGAACTTCTGAAATTGCTACAAATCTGGCTATCAACCCGATGGATTTTAATGCCCTAAAACAAGCAGTACTGCAATACGATATTGCCATGCTTATAGTGGGTCCAGAAAAACCTTTAGTAAAGGGAGTTCACGATTTTTTTCTGGCAGATAATCAACTTAAAAACATTTCGGTTATAGGTCCTAAAAAACAAGGAGCTTTACTTGAGGGGAGTAAGAATTTTTCTAAACAATTTATGCAAAGGCACGGTATTCCCACCGCCAAATATAAATCGTTTACAACTAAAACACTCAATGAGGGTAAGCTTTTTTTAGAAAGTTTACAAGCTCCTTTTGTATTAAAGGCAGATGGCTTGGCGGCAGGCAAAGGAGTGCTTATTATCAATGACTTAAAGCAAGCTCAAGCAGAACTAGAAAACATGCTGTTAAATGCTAAATTTGGGGCTGCTTCTGAAACAGTACTCGTTGAAGAATTTTTAAGTGGGATAGAACTGTCAGTTTTTGTATTGACCGATGGAAAAAACTATAAAATACTACCCTCAGCAAAAGATTACAAGAGGATTGGTCAAGGCGATACAGGTTTAAATACAGGAGGTATGGGTGCTGTTTCACCTGTTCCATTTGCAGATATTAATTTTATGCAAAAAGTTAAAAAGCAAATTATTGAACCTACTATAAAAGGCTTGCAAAAAGAAAATATTGACTACAGAGGCTTTATTTTTATTGGACTGATCAATGTAAACGGAAACCCCTTTGTAATTGAATACAATGTCAGATTAGGAGACCCTGAAGCAGAAGTTATACTGCCCAGAATACAAAGTGATTTGATCGACCTATTTGAAAGTCTTAAAAAACAAACACTAAGCACAAAATTATGTCAAATAACTAAAAAAACAACTGCAACAGTTGTATTGGTTTCGGGAGGTTATCCGCAAAAATATAAAACAGAAAAAGAAATTAAAGGCTTTAAAAATGTTAAAGATTCAGTAGTTTACCATGCGGGAACCATCGAAAAAAATGGAAAAGTATTCACTGATGGAGGCAGGGTTATGGCAGTAACCTCATTGGGCGATTCTATAGAAGAGGCACTGAATAAGTCGTATAAAAGTATTGACAAAATTTACTTTGAAAATATGAACTACAGAAATGATATAGGCTTTGACTTAATAAAATAAGTTTTAACCCTTTAATTTGAGTTTAAAATATAGTTTCTGCACGAAAACTCATAGAACATTGTTAATCAAAATTTTCAGAAGTTTTTTTATTTATCCCAAATTATATACAAACGGATTTCGAACGATGAAAACCATTCGTTAGGTAGTCGGAACAACTTTTTAATCCTTGTACAATGCCTTAAACAAAGAAGTATGTAACACTTTATTTTTCTTCTTCTTTATTTTTTAATTAAACAAAAAATAAAAATTTTTGATCATCACTAAGTAAATATTTTTGTTCAAAAAATCCTCAAAACTTTAGCTCATATTTACTTACTTGCTTATTTAGTCTTGCTATTTGAGCCTTTGCATATTTACAGAGTTTTATTTCCTTTTAAAAACAAGTAGATATTTATTTTATTGCAATGATTTTCAATAAATAAATTTGTTAAAAGCAAATTTAAAGCTATTCTAAAATAAACTGACTTAACAAGTTATTTTTTAAAAAAAGCTAGCAAAAATTTGTTGGTGTTTTATTTTTTTCAAATTATTTAAATCAAACAAAAAGCTTTGATATACAGCAATATAAACTTATATAATTCAATATTTATCTATTTTTTACTACACTTATTTTTATCAATACACAGTTAAAACACAATACCTTTTGCTATTATTAATAATAAATAAAATAAAAAATAATTGTTATTTTAATATAATCTTATCAAATAATTACACTTTTAAATATCATGTTTCTATTTATTTAAGTTTTTTTTAAGATATTCGCTGCCGATAATTAAAAATAGTATAAGATGAAAACAAAGACTAACAGAATTTTAATCCTGTTATGTATCTTAACTGTGCAATTTATATACGCACAACAAAGGACTATTATAGGTACTGTGTCTGAAGAATCAGGACCACTACCCGGAGTTACAGTTTTAAATAAAGAAACCTCCCAAGGTACTGAAACTGATTTTGACGGAAACTACACTATAAAAGCTAAAACGGGAGATGTTTTAGTTTTTAGCTATATTGGAATGAAAACTGTACAAAAAACAGTATACACCTCAAACACTATTAATATTTTAATGAGTAGTGACAACGTACTAGAAGAAGTTGTGGTTACAGCTCTTGGCATCAAAAGAGATAAGAAAAGCTTGGGTTATGCAACACAAGAAGTAAAAGGAGAAACAGTTGCCAAAGTAAAAACTTCTAATTTTGTCAACTCACTTTCGGGTCAAATAGCTGGTTTAAGCATTAGACCTTCGGGTACTTTAGGCGGTTCAACTAATGTGGTAATTAGAGGAAACAGTTCGCTTACAGGCAACAATCAAGCACTTTTTGTTATAGACGGCATCCCGTTTGGAAATATTAATACCAATACCTCAGACCAAAAAACTGGTAGAGGAGGTTATGACTACGGGAATCCAGCTTCGGATATCAACCCAGATGACATAGAATCGATAAACGTACTAAAAGGTGCCGCCGCTACAGCCCTTTATGGTGAAAGAGGCTCTAACGGGGTAGTTATGATTACCACCAAAAAAGGAAAAAAAACAAAAGGATTGGGTATTACTGTTAACTCAAGTGCAACTATGAGTACGGTTGACCAATCAACCCTACCTGTATATCAAAATAAATACGGAGCTGGTTATGGTCAGTTTTACGGTGATCCAACTGGTTATTTTGGCTATACTGACATAGATGGAGATGGCGTTCCCGATCTAACAACTCCTTTCAGTGAAGACGCCTCATTTGGTGCTGCTTTTAATCCTAATACACTTGTATATCAATGGAATTCAATTTATTCTAATTTACCAACCTATCAAAAAGCTACTCCTTGGGTTGCGGCAAAAAATACACCTAATTCTATATGGGAAGTTGGAGGCACTTATGTAAACTCTATTTCTATTGATGGAGGGAATAAAAATTCAGCTTTCAGGCTAGGATACACTAATTTGCTACAAGATGGAAACCTACCCAACAGCAATATCAAAAGAAATAGCATTAATTTCTCTGCCTCACACAATATAACTGATAACTTAACAGCTTCAGCAGTTGTAAATTACACTAAAGTAAACGGAAAAGGAAGATATGGTACGGGCTACGACGCGGGCAATCTAATGCAGTCATTCAGACAGTGGTGGCAAGTAAACGTAGATATTGAACAACAAAAACAGGCTTACTTTAGCACTAGAAAGAATATAACTTGGAATCCAAATTCTGCTACAAATTTAAAGCCCATATATTTTGACAATCCTTATTGGGTGTTATATGAGAACTTTCAAACCGATGTAAGAAATCGCTATTATGGCAACACCAGCTTAAATTGGGAAGTAAACAATTGGCTAAGCATATTGGGCAGATTTGCCTTTGATACTTACAGCGAACTACAAGAAGAAAGAATCAATGTAGGTAGCACGGATGTATCCCGTTACCGTCGATATAACAACAATGTATCGGAGTTTAACTACGACCTTATAGCTTCTGTCAATACTGATATTAGCGAAAAGATAAATTTTGACGGCAATCTTGGCTTTAGCCTCAGAAGAAATGAAAGAAACAACATAACAGCATCTACCAACGGAGGCTTAGCAGTTGCTGGTTTATACACACTTAGCAATAGCGTTAACAACCCTGAAGCTCCTGTTGAAAATTCTGAAATTCAAATGGTTGATGGTATTTACGGCAGAGCGAGTTTTGGTTTTGACGATACCTATTTCATTGAAGGAACTTTAAGAACCGACAGGAACTCTAGTTTGCCTATTGACAAAAACAGATACCAGTATTGGTCAGTAACAGGAAGTGTACTTTTGTCAAAATTAATCAATGCTAAATGGCTAAACTTTTCTAAGTTAAGAGGAAACTACGGAACAGTTGGTGCAGGTACAGATCCTTACAGAGTTTACAATATTTTTGATTTAAATTCTCCGTTTAACGGTTCAACCAGCGCTTCAAATCCTAAAAAAAAGAACAATATAAATTTAGAAAACGAAAAACAGCAAAACTGGGAAGTAGGTTTAGAAGCCACCTTGTTTAAAAAGCGTTTAGGTCTTGATGTTTCGTACTACGAGGCTAGAAACATAAATCAAATTATGCCAGTTCCTGTATCAAACTCAACAGGTTTTGACGAGCTTCTGTTAAATGCGGGCACCATAGAAAATAAAGGAGTAGAACTCAGTTTATGGGGAACTGTTCTAAAAACAGAAAATTTTAAATGGGATGCCAATATAAACTGGTCGAGAAACAGAAATAAAGTAGTTAAACTCGCAGATGGTGTTGATAATCTGGAGCTTGCATCCATGCAAGGTGGAGTTTCAATAAACGCTACTCCAGGTTTACCCTATGGTGTAATTAGAGGCACCGACTTGGTATATCACGAAAATGGACAGCCTATAGTAAAGCAAACTGGATCTTCATCAGTAGTTGGAAAATATAAAATTACTCCAACTAGCAACAATATAATTGGCGATATAAATCCAGATTGGATAGGAGGTATTCGCAATACATTTTCGTACAAAAACTTTAATTTCAGCTTCTTAATAGATATTAAAAAAGGAGGAGACCTCTTTTCTTTAGATACTTGGTATGGCTACGGCACTGGTATTTACGACTTTACTGTAGGAAATAACGATTTAGGAAATCCTCTAAGAAATAGCATAGCTAATGGAGGGGGCGTGGTACTGCCTGGAGTAACTCCTGATGGCAATACAAATACATTAAGAGCTAGTGCAACTAATTTTGCAAATCCTTGGGGTTGGGCAAGATCAGCAAACAGCCAGCATGTTTACGACGCAGGTTTTGTCAAATTAAGAGAAGCTAATTTTACCTATAGTTTTAATAAATATTTTCTTGGAAACACCTTTAAAGCTGCGTCCATTTCACTTATAGGCAGAAACCTTTGGATTATTGATAAAAATGTTCCTTATGCAGACCCTGAAGCAGGATTGAGCTCGGGTAATATTCAAGGGTATCAATCGGGGTCTTATCCTGCGTTTAAAGAATTTGGTGCCAGTGTTAAACTACAATTTTAAAAATCATAAAAGATGAAAAATATATTTGCAATCCTATTTGCTTTTTTGGCAATATCATCTTGTCAAACCGATGAAGCATACGACAGCTTAAACAGAGACCCAAAAAGACCCGATCAAATACCTGCCAGTTTTTTGTTTACCTCTGCTACAAAGAGTTTGTTCGACCAAATGACCAGCACTAGTGTTAACCGCAATATATTTAGGTTATTGGGTCAATATTGGACACAAACCACCTATACAGATGAATCAAATTACGATTTCACCAATAGAAACATCCCCCAAAATCATTGGGCTGAGATGTACAGCGATGTGCTTTTAGACTTAAAATCGGCTAGAGAATTTGTCATTGATGACTCCTTGCTATCTGATATCGAAAAAAATAGCCAAAAGGCTCAAATAGATATTTTAATGGTTTACACCTGGCAACAATTAGTCGATTCTTTTGGCGATATACCCTATACTGAGGCTTTAAACGAAAATAACCCCGATCCAGTATATGATGACGCTGCCACTATTTACACCGATCTTATTTCCATCCTAAATACAGCCATTGACAATATAGGTTCAGGCGGATTTACAAATGCAGATAAAATATACGGCGGTAACGAAGCAGGGTGGAATAAATTTGCCAACTCTTTAAAATTGCGCATAGCCATGCGCTTGGCAGATGTTAACCCAACAGTGGCTAGTACTCTAGCTACCGAAGCTGTTGAGGCAGGAGTTTTTAGTAATAACAGCGATAATGCTATTTTAAATTACGAAACCTCACCACCTAATACCAATCCGTTGTGGGTTGATTTGGTACAGTCGGGACGTTCTGATTTTATTCCTACAAATACTTTGGTAAACATTATGAACTCCTTAAACGATCCCAGAAGGTTTAAATATTTTGAACAAAACTTAGGCGATGGTGTTTTTTTAGGAGGAATATACGGCGATAATAATACCTTTTCAAGCTATACTCACATAGGTGAAGTTATGCATCAACCAGACTATCCAGCCTCGCTCTTAGACTGCGCAGAGGTTGAATTTTATTTGGCACAAGCAGCTGAAATGTCGATAGTTGGTGCGCCTGCAGATGCAGAAATTCACTACAATAATGCAATAAGAGCATCTTTTGATTTTTGGAATGTTTCAGAGGTGGATGCTTATTTGGCAAATCCAGATGTAGCCTATGCCACTGCCAGTGGTGATTGGAGAGAAAAAATAGGAAAACAATTCTGGCTTGCTATGTACAATAGAGGTTTTGAAGGATGGACAGCTTGGAGAACCTTTGACACTCCTAATTTTAATTTGCCTGCCATTACTGAAAATCCAGTACCTAATCGTTATACCTATCCTGTTAACGAGCAGAACCTCAATTTTGATAACTACAAAAACGCTTCAACTGCCATTGGTGAAGATACACAAACCACCAAGTTGTTTTGGGACGTAAATTAAAATAAAAACTAAAAATTAGTACATAAAAAATGAAAAAAATAATCTACACACGTTTTATACTTGGGTTTATATTTAGCGTATTTTTACTCGCTTCATGCGATAATGAAAACCAGCAACCAGTTGTTGATTTAGGTGCCAATGTTTTACTCGAATACGGAAGTATTAGCAATTTTGACCGCGATGAAGAATTGGATTTGAAAATCATCACAAACCCCAATGTTTCAGTTGAAAGTATAAGCATTTTTAAAGATGGAACTAAAGTAGCAGATGCAAACTTAATTTCAAGTGATAAAGCAACTTTTTCAGCCTCTGTGCTATCTCCTTATAATCAGTTTGGAGAGGACAAAGATGAAGACTTTGGTACTTTTGATGATATTTCGATAGTTTCGAGCTTATCTAACGGCAATACTATTGATAATATTTACCCTATTACCGTAAAAAAAGCCCTTTCATTGGGCAATTCATCGGTTAGTGAAATTGAGTACAAAAATCCTTATACCAGTGAAGAGCATATAGAGGTAGTATATAATGTTTTTACCGCAAAAGCAAACCTTGATGAAGTTAAGGTAGAATGGAAAAAAAATAGCGGAGGCGCTTATGCTACTGTTGATAAAGATGGGGGATTAGCATTTGGGTTAAAAACCGATACCATCAACCTAAAAAGCTTAGACCTTAGTATGCTAGGCTTTCAAAAAGGCGATACACTTTATTGTAAATTTACTGCAATTAAAGGAGTTATTACTGAGTCGCTTGAAACCGGAATAATCATACTACCACAAACTATGAATAGTACAGGTAGTTTTACTTTCTCATCTGAAAACAGTCAATTTAGTTTTTCAGATTCTGAAGAAGCTGAATTGGAGTACAGCTATCCTTCAACCTTAATGTCTAGCGGAGCTATAACTTTTAGTAAGTTAACACTGAGTGGCGATGAGTTAAAAGACTATTACAATAGAGGCGATTTGTTTGATGCAAGAGATGACTTTGAAGCAACTAGTCCTGTAAGCACCATAAGCTCTTTACAAAAAGACGAGGTTTATCTATATAAAGTTGTTAGGGATGAACTAGAGTTTTACGGTATGATTAAAATAGGAGATATAGTCATAGTCAACGATCAAGAAGAAATTAGTATAGAATTTAAAGAAGGTAATATTTTAGAGTAACATTCAGTAGTTATATAAATTACAGTGTTATACCATATATGCAAAAGTGTTTCGGCAATTAAAAGAGCGCTGACAATATAGAATTAAGAAATTAAATTTTTTAGTGGTATTTTTAAATAAACACTTCAATTCCGCAAGTATATTTTAAAAATTATGTTAAAAATTTAGATCGAGTAGGAAGATAGGGATTATTTCCCTATCTATCCTCTCACACCACCTTAAGTACGGTTTCGTATACAGCGGTTCATTAAGGGTACCTTGGCTTAGTTTCCTATTAACTTATACTTTTTAAGGATAATGCATTGATTAGTAGTACTATATAGGTTTTAGTGCAAAGGCTAGTTATACGATAAAAAACGAAGCAAAAATTTAAGGCTTCAGATATGAAATTGCTTAGCGTTTCTAGTTACAACCATTTAGAGTCCTGATTGTGCAAGGTAATTCTATAAACTTGTTAATTAACTAAAGTAAAAATTAATTTGTAAGTGTTATCCTTTGAAAAATAGAGTTTTTTGGCATATACTAAATAATGATTTCACTTAATAAGAATACATGTTATTTCTCAGTTCTTTAATTTTTGAATTATTTATATAATCGTCAAAAGTTGTGTATTTATCAATAACTCCTTTTGGGGTAATTTCAATAACTCTGTTAGCTAGGGTTTGAGCAAACTCATGGTCGTGGGTTGTAAATAAAACAGTTCCTTTAAACTTGATTAAGGAGTTGTTTAAGGCTTGAATAGACTCAAGATCTAAGTGGTTAGTCGGTTCGTCGAGAAGTAAAATATTAGCCCTGGTCATCATCATCTTTGACAGCATACAGCGAACCCTTTCACCTCCCGATAAAACATTGCTCTTTTTAAGAGCTTCTTCGCCTGAAAAAATCATCTTACCCAAAAATCCTCTTAAAAACACTTCTTCCCTTTCTTCATCTGTTTTAGCATATTGTCTTAGCCAGTCAACTAAGTTCAAATCTCCATTTTTAAAAAACTCAGAATTATCGGCAGGTAGGTACGATTGTGAAGTGGTAACTCCCCAACTGAATTTTCCACTGTCAGGCTTTTCTTTAGCGCTTATTATTTGATAAAAAGCAGTTGTAGCTTTTGAGTTTTTTGAAATTAAGGCTACCTTATCATTCTTATCTAAATTAATGTCAATATTAGAAAATAGTAAGTTGCCTTCGTTATCGGTTTTTGACAAGCCTTCAATATTGAGTATTTGATCGCCAGCTTCACGGTCTTTGTCAAAAATAATAGCAGGATAACGCCTGCTCGATGGCTTAATTTCTTCTATATTCAACTTTTCAATCATTTTTTTACGGGAGGTTGCTTGTTTAGATTTTGCAACATTAGCCGAAAACCTTCTTATAAACTCTTCAAGCTCTTTCTTTTTTTCTTCTGCTTTTTTGTTGTGCTGAGTTCTCTGCTTGGTTGCCAGCTGGCTAGATTCATACCAAAAAGTGTAATTTCCCGAGTAATTGTTAATCTTACCAAAATCAATATCAGAAACATGAGTGCAAACTGCGTCTAAAAAGTGGCGGTCGTGCGATACTACAATTACAGTGTTTTCGTAATTAGCTAAAAAGTTTTCAAGCCAAGTAATAGTTTCAAAGTCAAGGTTGTTGGTAGGCTCATCCATAATTAACACGTCAGGGTTTCCAAACAGGGCTTGTGCCAATAGAACTCGCACCTTTTGTTTGCCGTCTAAATCTTTCATCTGCAAATAATGAAAGATTTCTTTAATTCCTAAGTTTGACAATAAAGTAGCAGCCTCAGAATCAGCATTCCAACCGTTCATCTGTTCAAACTTTACTTGAAGATCCCCAATTTTTTCGGCATTTTCATCACTGTAGTCGGTATATAAAGAATCAATTTCTTTTTTAATTGTAAATAAACTTTTGTTCCCCATAACAACAGCTTCTAGCAAAGTAGCCTCGTCAAAAGCATAGTGATCTTGAGAAAGAACTGACATTCTTTTACCAGGCTCTAAATAAACTTGTCCCGAGGTGGGTTCAATTTCTCCAGCTAATATTTTGAGAAATGTTGATTTGCCTGCGCCGTTTGCACCAATAATTCCATAGCAATTTCCTAAAGTAAATTTTATATTAACCTGATCAAACAGAACGCGTTTGCCAAACTGAACGGATAAATTAGAAACCGATAACATGTTTAAAATTTTAAAATTTGTTGCAAAAGTATAAAATATAAAGAGTTTAAGGTAAATGAATCATTTAATAATTTGACTAGTGAAGATTTGCCTTAGTATTAGTAACTCACCTTACGCAAAAAAACAGGGTCAAAATCGATTAAGCGACTCTATTTGTTGATAACTTTTTCAACTCAAGGTAAGCCGCTTTTTGTGCAGCTAAATATATTTGAGTCTTCATTGCAAAATGATTTTTCTTTGTTCTCTGTTTGAGCCATTCCAATTTTATATACGCTAGTATGGACAACATATAATGGTTCATTTGAGTTTTTACTGTTTTAGTAGGGCTCTTGGCAAATACAGTATTGCTCTT
>JBKDZU010000094.1:0-20450 GCA_047971505.1 Tenacibaculum sp. | reverse complement strand
TTACGGTATAAAAAATCACTCTGGGTTGTTCCTCGCACTGCAAATCTAAACACAAAAATTACTAACTTTGAAAATCTAAAATGTTAAAGCCCGATTAATAGAGGCTAAGCCATACAGTTATTCAGATCTCTTTTTAACACATCTTTATACCGTTTTTTGTGGAGATAGAGCAATCGAGGATGTCAATTATCTAAAAAACCACACTCTTAAAGGTATAAAATCTTTTAAAGTGCCCTCGCCCGATACAATTTTAAGAGGCAATGCAGAACAGGCAACTAACGGTGGTTACATACAAACTAACAAGGGTATTGAAAACAAAGTTAATATTAACAAGCCTATGAATAATTTACTGGTTAGTTGTGCTAAGCATTTTGGTATTTTAACCGGTGAGCAAGAACAAGAGGAGTTGATATACAACTTTGATCATCAATTTATTGAAGCAGAAAAATACGACGCTACTTACAGCTATAACAAAGCCAAAGGCTACTTCCCGGCAGTGGTTAGCATAAAGGGGCGCAGCCTGTTTATATTGAAGGACGTAATGGTAACTGCAATGTTAAAACAGCTCAATTAGATACTCATCAAAGAGCACTTAACAACTTACATAAACAATTGAAATTTAATACAAATTCTCAACACTTCATAGTTTATATACTTACGGGCATAAAATGGGCTACCCCACAATAGCCCTTAAAGTTGGGTAAGGGGTTTTGTATCTGTTATGCTAAAAAAGCACTTATTTTAAAAAAAATCTCAAGCTTTTTAAACAAAAATTAAGCTTTCAAGAGCAGTTCTATTGAGGTCGGTACTTAGCCACATATAATTTTCCTTGTGCAAAATATTAAGCGTTTTTTTAGATTTTCAAATATATTTTATTTACTTTATTAGCGATTAATTTCAATAATAAAATTCATCTAAAAACTATATTAAAAATTTACATTTTGCTTTTAATGATAGTTACAGCGTGTTTTTTAGTCATCAATTTATTGAGATATCACAAATTAACCAAAATATAAGCTAGCTTTCAGGTGCCAATTGAATCTGTAATCCATCTAAATTTGGTGTAATTTGAATTTGACATCCCAGCCTGCTGTTTTTTTCCACATAAAAGGCCTCTGCCAGCATAGCCTCTTCTTCATCAGATTTTTTTGGAAGATCGTGATCTGATTTTACATAGCATTGACAAGAAGCACACATAGCCATACCACCACATATACCAATAGTTCCTTCAGGTGCCAATTCGTATAAACGGATAACCTCCATTAAATTCATAGCCATATCAGTAGGTGCTAGCACTTTATGAGTCAGGCCATTTCTATCAGTAATATGTATAGTAATATCAGAATTCATTTTTTTAGGCATATTAAAACCACACTTGCAAATTTGAATTATTGCGCTAATTGCCTTGCAAATTTATACAAGCCTCTAACAAAAAAAATCTTATAGATAAAATAATTAGCAACTTTAAACATAAAATATTTCTGTCAATATAGGCTGAGGTTTACATAGTGTATCAAATTTACAAACTCATCGATTAACCTTAAAGCACTTTAATTAGCTTACTTAACAGCAAGCAGTTTACAGTATTGTTGTTAGAGTTTAGCTAAACAGGAATATGTATTTTTTTTATTGACAATACTAGGTTAAATAGAAAAAAAATATGTAGGTTTGATAATAAATTAAAATATTATTTAATGGAAATAACAGCAAATAATCCTGACAGAAAATCATGGCTAAAGGTAGATGTCAATTCTGATTTTCCCATTCAAAACATACCTTTTGGTGTTTTTTTAACCAAAGAAGATATAGTTACCATAGGAACTCGAATTGGCAATTATGCCATTGATCTAGCTGCCTTACATCAACTAGGTTATTTTGACGGCATCCCTTTGACAGACGATATTTTTTTACAAGATACCTTAAACGATTTTATAGCCGATGGAAGAAAAACATGGCGTTTAGTAAGAAACAGAATTGCTGATATTTTTGATGCTAATAACAGTGAATTACGCGATTGCGAAAAGCACAGAAACAAAGTAATTTTTACTATGAATCAGGTAGAGATGCAGCTTCCCGTTAGCGTTGGCGATTACACCGATTTCTATGCCAGTAAAGAGCATGCAACTAATGTAGGCAGCTTGTTTAGAGACCCTGAAAATGCCCTGTTGCCAAATTGGTTACATATTCCTATTGGTTATCACGGCAGAAGTTCATCTATTGTTCCTTCAGGAACACCCATACTCCGCCCTGTAGGGCAATCAAAACCAGCAGCAGAGAGCATTACCCCTGGTTTTGGACCTTCAAAACTGTTAGACTTTGAATTAGAAATGGCGTTTATAACAACTACTGCTAATGACTTAGGTAAGAGTATTCCTATTGAAGAAGCTGAAAACTACATTTTTGGACTATTGCTATTAAACGATTGGTCTGCCCGCGATATTCAAGCTTGGGAGTACGCCCCTCTAGGGCCATTTTTAGGTAAAAACTTTGCCTCAAGCATATCTACTTGGATAGTAACCCTAGATGCTCTAGAGCCCTTTAAAGTGTCTAATCCAAAACAAATACACGAGCCTTTGCCCTATTTAAAGAATGAAGCAAAAGCCAGCTATGACATTAACCTACAAGTGGGCATTAAACCAGAAAATGCCTCGGAAACCATAGTTTGTAATTCAAACTTTAAATATATGTATTGGACTATGATACAGCAATTAGCTCACCATACAGTAAACGGATGCCCTGTAAATGCAGGTGATATGATGGGAAGTGGAACTATATCAGGACCTACTAAAGACAGCTTTGGCTCTATGCTAGAACTTACTTGGAAAGGACAAAATCCATTAAAACTCGACAATGGCACTCAACGCAAGTTTATAAATGATTACGATACAGTTATTTTAAGAGGATATGCGAAAAATAAAAACATAAGAATAGGTTTTGGAGAATGTATAGGTAAAATTTTACCTGCTGCTTATTAAAAATAATATTGCTATCGGCAAAAATTATCTATATATATTATTTTGTGAATTTTGAAAGTCTTTGATAATTTGTTTTTAATATTTTTGTTATCTCGTTAAATAATCTCTGCACGAAAATTCATAAACCATTATTAATCAATATGTTGCTATTAAAATATAGTTAAATGTATTGTACTTGTTTTTTAAAGGCATCTCTAAAAACCCTTTATTTTTTATAAGTGATTATTTTTGCCGTTTTTTTAAAATTCTATTTCAACTTATATTGAACTAGTGTTTTTATATCTATTTTTAATCGGCTCATTATCAATTATTAATGCCATACACAACTAGACGCGTCTCACTTATTGCGTTGTCGAGGTAATTCTGAAAAATTGGTATCTATAATTTCCCCCTTTATTAACTATCAGCCCCAACTTTTCTAATTCTTTACCAAATAAACAAAACAATTCTTTGGTCAAAGACAAGTCTTTTAAATGTTTTGTAAAATACCAAACTGTCTTACTATCAGGAATATCGTCTGGAATAGTTAGGTTTAAAAAGCGCATAAAACTCAAGCGATCGTTGATTTGATATTCTATTTGGTCGTCCAACAAATTATAATAGCGTTGAAGAATAACTATTTTGAACATCAAAACCATAATCATAGGGAAGTCTGCCTCCTTTTGCCTTTGTTAGTTTTGAGAGTTTGCTTTCCAACAAGTCTATAAATAATTTAAAGTCAATCCATTGATTTAACTTCTCTAAAGGATCCCCTAATTTACTCAACTTTGTTAGGCGAATGTTTTGGTCAAAAAAACCATAATCTCTGTGTTGTTTGTATTTTTTGATCATAATGTAATACACTAAATATAAATTGATTAACCTAACAAAATCAAGCTTTTTTTAGTTTATATAAGTTGCTATAACTCCTTGTTTACTATTAGCTCTTCAAGTTTTAACAGAATAAGGTTTTTATTTTGCTGCTTATTCTAATTTTAAACCCATTAAAATGGAAAAAGTTTCATTTACATCATCCTCCTTAACAACTATAGTCATCTCATGAGTAGTAGATATAATTTCTTGAATTGAAATATTAGCCCAAGCAAATTGCTTTAAAATAAAATAATAAATTCCAGATTGCTCTAAGTTTTCCTCAGGCAGTTTAATAGTTATAGAGGCTAAATTGCTAACACTACATATTATTGCTTCTTTTTTAAAAATATTTTCAACACAAGTGAGCAAATTTTTGCTGATGATAATGTTTGTTTCAAAAACTCCTTGCGAAACTGTTAAAAACGAATCGTTAGTATAAGCAGATTTGGTTAATATTTTAGCTATTTCCTTCAATAAAGAGGGGGTGTTTTTAAAAGTGTAATCGCAGAGGTCAGAGCGAACAATAACATCGCCCAAATTAAGAGCTAGTTTTTTAATATTTTTTCTAATCCTCAACTCATTAACAGGCGACAATCTGTTTATAGCCATCATTACAGCACCTACCTTTACCTCTTTTTTTAAAAGTTTAGAAACATGAGGTAAAATTTCTCTAGCTAATGATGAAACATTAATTAGTTTTTCGTTTAGCGCCTCTTCTATAAAAGGTGTTCTTCTTATGGTAAGTTCAACAGCTTCTTGAATAGTTTTCATATTGTTATTTTTGTAATTCTGTCACATATAATCCGCCAATAAACGTTTTGCTGTGAGTTAAAGTTATTAAATTGGCTCGGATTCATTATGCTTAATTTTTATTAGAGCGGAAACAAACAAATGTCTTTGGCAATAATTTTTTATAAAAACTGCGATAAAGACTATTATTCGACATAGCATAAAAGTTTATTTAAATTCGTATTCTTTGCAAGTTATTTTAATTAGGCTATCTTTTATATTTCTCAAAATAAGACCTTTTATATTAGAGCTATAGATCTTCAAAAACCAATAAAAATTTATAAAAACACACTAGTTTAGTCCTAAGTAGCTTTATTCATTGTTGCGCTCTATATTAAAACCTCAAATTATACACTGTTTTAATATATTGTAATAGCATTAGATTAAAAACCAAAAGTAATGAATAATTACTTTTATATAAAAATACTTTTGTAAATAAAAAATACATCTTATTAAATTATTTACAGAACTCAAAATAAAACGCTTATACTTAGTATATCTAGAATATATACAATTTTAAGTAGATTATTTACTGAAATTAAGACTAATTATTTAGTATAAAAAAGCACTTATAACACTGTATTTTATACATTTCTAGCTTTTTTATTCTGCAAGTTTATTTTAAAAGATAATACAGAGTTAACAATTAACTGTGATTACTTGCGGCTAGTAAAACCATTGAAAACAAGATTAATACTAACCTGTTAAAGCAAAAAAACACTATGTTGCTTTATGGCTATAAAAAAACCAATTATCATTTAACCAAAAAGTTGCATTTATAGCTTTAATTCAACAGGCAATTTTGTTTTGCTGAACAAAGCTTTTACATATTTGCAGATTTTAGAGTTAAAATAACCTGTTTTGTTTTACTTAATTATTGTACCTTTGCAAACTCAAAAAGGCAGTTGTTTTTAATTTGGGGATGTAGCTCAGTTGGCTAGAGTGTTTGACTGGCAGTCAAAAGGTCGCGGGTTCGAGCCCCGCCTTCTCCACAAAGTAGCAGGACTCATCACTGATAAAATCGAATTAATACATTATGTCAAAAATAAGTGTAATATATTGATTAGTTTTGCTTTACTTTATTGGTTTTTGTGTAAAGACTACATATTTGTCGCTTCTACTTAATTGTATTGTATTGTTTTGAATTTGTTTACTATATGTATTTAGCCCAACTTCAAAAATTTAACAATTATTTTTTAGCCTAATCCTACATCTAAAGACATCATTACTATAAAGCCGCCAATAAAGCCAAGAGTGGCAATGTCTGTATATTTATCGCGTTGAGTTTCAGGAATAACCTCTTCAACTACCACAAAAATCATAGCACCTGCAGCAAAAGCAAGCGCATAGGGTAAAATTGGAGTAAAAAACGAAACAGCAACAGCACCTAAAACAGCAGCAAAAGGCTCTACAATTGCTGAAAGCTGACCATACCAAAAACTTTTTCGCCTGCTAACTCCTTGCCTGCGAAGAGGCATAGCAACAGCAAAACCCTCTGGAAAATTTTGAATTCCAATGCCTATTGCCAATGATATAGCAGTTATTATCATTTCCGTTTGTTCAACACCCACCATAGTTGAAGCTGCACCAAATAAAACACCTACTGCTAATCCTTCTGGAATATTGTGAAGCGTTATAGCCAATACAAGTAAAGTAGTTTTGTGCCAATTGGTTTTAAGCCCTTCGGCCTCATTATCCTTAAAATTTATATGCAAATGCGGCAGCCACTTATCCATGCCAAATAGTGTTAAAGCTCCGAGAAAAAAACCAACCGCTGAAGGTATAACCTTAATAAAGCCCTCTCCAGGACTGTTATCTATGGCAGGTGATAGCAAACTCCAAAAACTAGCTGCCACCATAACGCCACCTGTAAATCCTAGCATTCCATCTAAAACAGCACGGTTCATTTTTTTAAAAAAGAAAACCAAAGATGCTCCTAAACCGGTTAAGCCCCAAGTAAATAAAGATGCGTACAATGCACCTAATATCGGATTTTCTTTACAAAATGCAACTATCAAATTAAAAAAGTCCATAATATAATATTAATTGCTAAACATAATTTAGTTAGTTTTTTTGAGGTACAAACTATTTGCAGTTTTATCTGAAATAGTGAGTATCTTATCGTCTTTTTTTATTGTAAAAGAACCGTCAAAAGATTCAATTTCAATTACTTCTATAGTATTTCCTATAGCAATTTCATGCTTGTTTAAAAATTGCAGAAACTCTGTAGAACTATCGTTAACCCCCACGCATATACCTTTTTCTCCTTTTTGTAAAGTTGCGAGCAAGTACTTATCTACAATTTGAAAGTTACCATGCCTGTCAGGTATAGGGTCTCCATGTGGATCAATTTTAGGAAAACCCAAAAAGGCATCGAGTTCACTGATGAGTTTAATCGACTTAATATGCTCTAATTGTTCAGCAACCTCATGCACTTCATCCCATGAAAAATTTAGCTTATTCACCAAAAAAGCCTCCCACAACCTGTGTTTTCTAACTATGTCTATCGCTGTTTTTCTGCCCAATTCAGTTAGCTTTACTCCTTGGTATTTTTTGTAAATAACAACTTTTTTATCCGATAGTTTTTTTATCATATCGGTAACAGAAGACGCCTTAGTATTAAGCTTGTGAGCAATAGCATTAGTGCTAATACCTCTGTTTGAATTATCGCTTAAATGAAAAATTGTCTTGATATAGTTTTCTTCAGATTGACTAAACATGGTTAAATTAAGTTCGAGGCAAACTTACAAATTTTGTTTTATATAAACATATATTTAGTCTTTTCTAAAAAAATATAAATCCCTAGGCTTATATCATAAGATTAACTTTGCTTGTTTTTTAAATAATTTTACATTTGCTGATAAAATAATACACTATGTTTAATTCCATTGGAAATGTTTTAAGGCTAAGTACCTTTGGAGAATCACACGGAGTAGCCCTAGGTGGTATAGTAGATGGGTTTCCAGCTGGAGTCAAAATTGACTTCAAAGCCGTACAAGATGAATTAAATAGGCGCAAACCGGGGCAGTCTGCTATAGTTACCCAGCGCAAGGAGCAAGATTGTGTAGAGTTTTTATCTGGTTTTTTTCAAGAGACTAGCACTGGAACTCCAATTGGCTTTATCATTAAAAACTCCGATTCAAAAAGTGAAGATTACCATCACAATATAGATGTTTATCGGCCCTCACATGCTGATTTTACTTACGATAAAAAATACGGAATACGAGATTATAAAGGTGGCGGAAGAGCCTCTGCACGTGAAACTGCTAATTGGATAGTGGCAGGTGCCCTAGCTAAGCAATTAATTAAACCCATAAACATAAATGCATTTACCTGTTCAGTGGGCAACATATTTACAGCCAAGCCTTATCAAGAGCTCGACTTCTCTAAAACAGAAAACAATACGGTTAGATGCCCTGATGAGGTTACTGCAGAAAAAATGATTAAAAAAATTAAACAAATAAAAAAACAAGGAGATACCCTAGGAGGAACCATTACCTGTGTAGCAAACAATATTCCAATAGGCTTAGGCGAGCCTATTTTTAACAAATTACACGCACAATTGGGCAAAGCTATGCTATCTATTAACGCTGTTAAAGGTTTTGAGTTTGGAAGCGGTTTTTGCGGTGCTAAAATGAAAGGTTCAAAACACAACGACATATTTAATGCTAACGGAACTACTAAAACCAATCTTTCGGGAGGCATACAAGGAGGCATTTCAAATGGAATGGACATACACTTTAGGGTAGCCTTTAAACCTGTGGCAACTTTAATGCAAAAGCAATCAACGGTAAACAGCAAAGGGGAAATTGCCGAAATACAAGGAAAAGGACGCCACGATCCCTGTGTAGTTCCAAGGGCAGTTCCAATTGTAGAATCATTAACAGCACTTGTGCTTGCCGATTTTTGGCTATTAAACAAGTTGAGAAAAATTAAATAAACACTGTAAAGTATCTAAAATATATTTTGTAAAACTAAATATATAATTATAATCAGTTTTGTTTTAGCACTTAAAGCCATAAGCAATATGCTCGCCCTGGCAAGTGTAAGTTGCTAATCAATAAATTAATCGATATTTTGAGCTAAACTTGGCTAAAAATAAAGAAAAAAACCAAAAAACTTAGATACTGTGGAACTAAAGCAGTTTAATTTGTTGACAAATCATTAAAACTATAACAATAAATTAAAACAGACCTTTGTTAAAAGTAAAGATTTTAATCTAAGATATTTTATGAGAGTATTTAAGTTTGGAGGAGCCTCTGTAAAAGATGCAGAGGCGGTTAAAAATATGGTTAGTCTTTTGCGTTGTGAAGGAACAAAAAACACCTTGATGGTAGTATCGGCCATGGGTAAAATGACCAATGCTTTTGAAGCCTTAATCAACGCTTATTTTTACAAAAAAGACAAACTCAAACAGACTTTATATTTTATTAAAGACTTTCATTTTAAAATACTCAACAACTTATTTATTGACGATGATAAGCTGGTTTATAATAAGCTAAACCTGCTTTTTAATCAATTAGATGAGTTGCTAAAAACAAACCAAAACAAAAGTTACAATTACACGTACGATCAAATAGTGGGCTTTGGCGAACTGTTATCTACCACTTTGGTGAGCGAATACCTTAATTATGTAGGTTTACAAAACCAATGGCTCGATGTAAGGCTACTCGTAAAAACAGATGACAATTACCGCGATGCTAAAATAAATTGGGCTGCCACAGAAAAGAGTATTAAAGAAAACATAAGTTCTACAAAGCTGAATATAACTCAAGGCTTTTTAGGTAGCTGTAATGGCAAAACTACTACTTTAGGCAGAGAAGGGTCAGACTATACGGCGGGTATTTTTGCCTATTGCCTAAATGCGACAAGCCTTACTATTTGGAAAGATGTAGAAGGAGTCCTAAACTCTGACCCAAGAGTATTTTTAGAAACTAAATTATTAACTGAAATTTCTTATGCCGAAGCAATTGAAATGGCTTTCTACGGAGCCTCAGTAATTCATCCGAAAACAATTCAGCCATTAGAGAAAAAAAACATACCCTTATATGTTAGGTCTTTTGACGATTTAACCAAAAAAGGAACTCTTGTTCACAGGGGGTTAACCTTAAAACCTCTTATTCCTTGTTTTATTGTTAAAAAAAATCAAATTCTTATTTCGGTATCAGCCAAAGACTTTTCATTTATGGTCGAAAACAATATAAGCTATATTTTTAAAAAGCTACACCTGCACAGGCTAAAGGTTAATTTAATTCAAAACTCCGCTTTGAGCTTTTCTGTTTGTGTTGACGATAAATTTGGCAACTATAATAAATTTTACCAACAAGTACAAGAAATGTACAATATTAAGCTACACAAAGGGGTTAGCTTATTTACCATAAGGCATTTTAACAGTAGGGCAATAGAGTTGGTAAAAAAAAGAGGCAAGGCACTAATTAATCAAATAAACACCAAAACGGCACAATTAGTAATTAAGGAGGCTAAATAAAACAAAATTATCTAGCCAATGGCTGTACTAGTGCTGTACTAAAAGATAAGTAATTAGCTGTTTAACAAATAAATTATAACATATTTATAACTAGGTATTGTACGCAATAAGATAAAAATATATATTATATTCGCATGTTGAATATAACTATATTGAACTATGGGATTAGTAACACCAAAAGAAGTTGCTAAAGCAATAAAAGTTGAAAAGCTTGGCGTTTTTGGAAGTTTTATTGGGTGGCTGTTGATGAAAATACTGAAAATTTCGAAAGCAAATACAATTTACAATAAGCACAAAGACAAAAACGGACTAGTTTTTTTAAACGAATTGCTAAGTGAATTTCGAGTTGAATTTGAAATACCAAAAGAGGATTTAAAAAGAATTTTAAAGAGTGGTCCTTTTATAAGCATATCAAACCATCCTTTAGGAGGCATTGACGGCGTTTTGCTTTTAAAGCTATTACTTGAACACCGAACGGATTACAAAATAATAGCCAATTTTTTACTGCACAGAATTACTCCTTTAAAGCCCTATGTAATGCCTGTAAACCCTTTTGAAAATCACAAAAATGCGAAGTCAAGTGTAGTGGGCATAAAAAATGCCTTTACGCATCTTAGAGAAGGAAAGCCCTTAGGTATTTTCCCGGCGGGCGAGGTATCAACCTATCGAGATGGCAAGTTAATGGTTGACAAGCCTTGGGAGGAAGGTGCTGTCAAGTTTATAAAAAAAGCTAAAGTGCCCATTATTCCTATTTACTTTCACGCTAAAAACAGCAAGTTGTTTTATTTTCTATCTAAAATTAACAATACCTTGCGCACAGCCAAACTACCATCTGAATTACTTTCTCAAAAAAAAAGAATTATCAAAGTAAGGATTGGAAGACCTATTTCGGTTAAAGACCAGGACAATTATACTAAAATTATAGCTTTTGGTGAATTTTTGCGAAAAAAAACCTATATGCTAGCCAATCCTTATGAAAAGAAGGCTCAAAAAATTTTATCTTCAGATAAGTTAAAAATACCCAAAAAAACACAGTGTATTCCTTCACAGAAAAATATCGATTTATTTATTGAAGAAATTAAAACCCTAAGGCAGTTAAACGCCCGTTTGCTAATAAGCAAAAATTATGAAGTTTTCTTTGCGAACTCAAAACACATACCCAACCTTTTACACGAAATAGGTAGGTTGCGCGAAATTACTTATCGCGAAGTTGGTGAAGGAACTAAAAAAGCTCTTGACCTCGACAAATACGACCGCTATTATTATCACATGTTCCTTTGGGATGGCAAAACTAATAAATTGGTTGGTGCCTATCGCATGGGCTTAGGCATGGGTATTTACAAAAAATACGGTATTAATGGCTTTTACATTCAATCGCTATTTAGAATTGAATCAGAACTGCACACTATGATGGAAGCCTCTATTGAAATGGGAAGGGCTTTTATTATTAAAGAATACCAGCAAAAGCCTATGCCTCTTTTTTTGCTGTGGAAAGGCATAGTACATGTAACCTTGCGTTATCCAAGTTATAAGTATTTAATAGGTGGGGTAAGTATTACTAGTAAGTTTTCAGAATTTTCTAAGTCGTTGATGATAGAGTTTATGAAATCGCATTATTACGATCCGTATTTAGCCCAATACATACGCCCTAAAAAGGAGTTTAAAGTTAAGCTAAAAGATGCCGATAAAGATTTTGTTTTTGACGAAACAGCTGCCGATATGCAAAAATTTGATAAAATTATTGATGAAATAGAACCAGGAGCTCTCAGAATTCCTGTTTTAATAAAAAAATATGTAAAGCAAAATGCTCGTTTGGTTGCCTTTAATGTAGACCCTAAATTTAACAATACAATTGACGGGCTAATGTATATAAAAATTACCGATTTACCCGAAAGCACCGTAAAGCCTGTTATGGAAGAGTTTCAAAAGAAACTAGAAAAAAAAACCTCTGAGCAATATAAGTAAGATTTTAAAAATTACGTTGAAACCTTTATTTAGTGACTGCTTATAAAACTCTAAATACTATAGCCAAACTAAAAGTTTTTAATATTTAGAACACTTTAGCCAATAAACAAATGCAATTGACGTTTATTAAAATTAAATAATACAAAAGAGCTAAAACTAAAAAACTATTATTTTAATTTAATGTTTTGTTTCTAATAGGGAAAACAAATCAACAAACTAACCTGTATTACTTACTAGCAAATCAAATGATTAAAATACAAATAATTGCACCTAATAGTGTACTTAAATAATATTTAAATGAAAAAAGCTCGTATTTATGAATTTGATGCAGTCATTTTTGATATGGATGGAGTTTTAATTGACTCCCGTTCGGTTATTGAAGAAGCGTGGTGTTTTGTCGCCAAAAAACACGGCAAGTTTCTTTCAAAACAAGAGCGCAACCATCATATACATGGCAGGACAGGCATTCAAACCGTTGCGTATTTGTTTGGCGATCTTCCCAAAATTGAACAAAAAAACCTTTGGAATTGTGTTGACCAAATAGAAGAGACCGCAAACTACCAAGAGATAAAGGGTGCTTGTTATTTTGTTAACAGCCTTTATAATGCTGGTGTAAAAATTGGATTAGTAACTAGCAGTTGGCGCACAAAAATTGACAATGCCCTATCAGGACTGGGTATTTTAGAAAAGTTCCATAAACAAGTAACACGAGATGATGTAATACATGGCAAACCTGCTCCAGATCCTTATTTAAAATGTGCTCAACTTTTGGAAATAGACCCTAAAAATATATTAGTGTTTGAAGATGCAATAAGTGGGGTTACCTCTGCTACAAAAGCTGGTGCTACATGCATCGGAATTGGCGAGTCCGAGTTGCTAGAAGCTGGTGCAACTGCTTTAATATCTGATTTTAGTGAACTCAAAATAAAGGTTATAAAAGAAGGAACTGCAGTAATTTTTGATTTGCCTAACCAATGTCAAATTACCATTTTTGCTAAGGCTAAAAAATTTAAAAACTAGACTTTGAGCTAATGGACAAAGTTTCTCTACCAATAGGCTTAGAATTAATATCTGCATTTGTATTGTTTTTTATTGCAGGAGCACTTACTGCTACCCTAGGTGCATCCCTTCCAATGCTCGCTACTTATTTTAACCTAGCCGAGCCCGATAGTTCTGTAATTACAATTTACAATTTAGGTGCATTTGTTTCAGTAAGCACAATTGCCGTTTGGGGGTCAAAGCTACCGCTAACACGTTTGTTGTTGTTTATAGTAATTTTTTGCTTAGGATGTGGAATAATGTCTCAAGTTGTTAACTGGACTGGCTTTATTACGGCGTGTTCAATTGCTGGAATGGGATATGGAGGATTGGTTTTACTGCTTAATACTGCTTGTGCCCAAGGCTTCGGTTTGCGAAGCGTTATTGTAGTAAATTGGCTAAATGCAACTTTTGGTATAGGGGCAATTTGCGGACCAATAGTTGCAGGAATATTGGGTACAGATAATATTCTGGTAATGATTTTAGCTATATCTATTGTTGCACTTGCAGGTATTCCTTCTTTTCGGTTAGGCAAGGTTTTAGAGACGACTCCTCTACAAGTTGGCAATAATTTTAAATTTGGAAAATTTCAACCAATAGTTTTATTCTTTCTCTTAACCGGAGGGCTTTATGCAGGGCTGGAAACCAGTATAGGAGTTTGGTTTTCTACAAGCCTGTCTTCCTCGGGATGGAACCTCAATATAGCCTCAAGCAGTGTGTCTTATTTTTGGCTGGGAATAGCTCTTGGCAGATTTGTAGTGCCATTATTTACCCTACACCTTATACCCTCAGTAGCTATTAACAGTTATTTAGCAATTGCTACAGTTATGCTAACAGCTGCTGTGTTCACTGGTAAAGCTATTTATTTCTATCCACTTGCTGGCTTTGCCTTTAGTCCTGTTTTGCCTACAATGTTTGCTTGGATTGGCAAACTATCTGCAAGCCCACAACAACTAACCGCCATTTTGATGATTGTTACAATGTTGAGCAATGCTGTTATACCTTCGGTTGTGGGGTATTTCTCATCTCCCAAAAGCCCAATATCGATTTCACTGTCGCTTTTGGGTGTATGCATCCTTGCTACATTAGCCGCCTTTATTGTTTATTACTTAATGCGCACAAATAACAAAAACACTTGATTTAATCAACTTTAACCATTGATCAAGTATACTAATTTAGAGTATGTTAACAAAATAAGAAGCAATTTTAATTGCGATATAAAAATTATTGAGCGTGAAATATTATCTTAAAACCTAATAGGCTATTATTATGTTATAGTCACTAAGCTATTGCTATAAAGACATTTATAGATATTAAAAACTTTTAACATTTGATTACCTAAAAAACAATTATGATTTATCAAAACAATTTTCATTCTTCTTCTCAAAGCTTTACTACTTTTCAGTCTAATTTAGCAGCAAGCACAACTTCAAGCTATCCCACGATTCTCGGAATAACAAACAATGATGACTCAAGTGCCTGCCTTTTAGTTAATGGGAAGATTATTTCTGCAGTTCAAGAAGAAAGGTTTAGCCGAATTAAGTTAGATAATCGATGGCCACAAAATTCAATTGCCTATGTTTTGAATGAAGCAAATATAAAGCTCAGTGATGTAGACTATCTCGCCTACGGGTGGTCTACGGGTTTTAATGCTGACAAATTGCTGCTTAAGTATTTAGACAGAAGTCGTGAACTGGCTGAAAAACCAAAAGCTTGGTTGCATTTTCGCAAGCGAATTTCTAATGAAATCTACAATGACCGCGATAAGCGAAATGAATTTTTAAATTTTGCCCGCATCAATGGTTTTGAAGGAAAAACTCTTTTTATAGATCACCATACAGCTCATAGCCTTGGAGCTTATTGTTGCTCGCCTTATAAGGACGCATTGATTGTAACTTGCGATGGAAGAGGTGATTTTCGATCGTTTACAATCTCAAAAATGCAAAATGGACTCTATAGCACACTCCATGAGGAATTAACTCACGATAGCCTTGGCTATTTTTACGGTCGCATTACCCACTTATTAGGTCATAAGCCCAATCGACATGAAGGCAAGGTAACAGGGCTGGCTGCAAGGGGAAACCCAAATAAGTGTAAAGATCTTATGAGGCAAATGATTGATTGTAAAGATGGTAAAATACGAGCCAATCTTGGAAAGTGGTATGAACCTTCTTATAAAGGTTATTCAGACGTGCTAATTGAAAAAATAAGACAATTTGATTCTAAAGATATTGCAGCTGCGGCACAAGAGCATTTAGAATATATTATTTGTAGTATAATCCAAAAATACATACCCTATCAGTCATCAGTTAATCTCTGTTTAGCTGGAGGGGTTTTTGGCAACGTTAGGCTTAATCAAAAAGTACGTGAATTGCCAAATGTCAATTCTGTTTTCGTACTTCCTTGTATGGGAGATGGAGGTCTTTCTCTGGCTGCTGCTGTTGCTGCTTCTTATACTCGCTTTGGAATACGCTGTTCACTTAATACTATGTCATTAGGTCCGTCATACGATCATAAGTTCAACCCAGCTATGATTCCCGAAAAAATAACAGCCCAATGCACTGAAATTGAAAAAGAAATTATCGAAGCGATCAGCACAGATAAAGTTGTTGGATTTGTGCGCGGCAGAATGGAGTTTGGACCAAGGGCCTTGTGTAAACGCTCTATTATATATCACGCAAAAGACACAACAGTAAACAACTGGCTTAACAAACGACTTAACCGAACAGAATATATGCCTTTTGCTCCAGTAACTGCTGAAAACCTTGCAAATAAATGTTATAAAAGATGGAAAGCAGATGATATTACATCGCATTATATGACTATGACTTACAATTGTACTGATTTTATGAATGAGAAATGCCCAGCGGTAGTACATACGGACGGAACGGCACGACCGCAGATTGTTTCTAAAAATGACGATCCGTTTATGTACAGTTTACTAAATGCATGGTTTAAAAAAACTGGCGAGCCAGCTTTGATTAATACCTCATTCAACCGTCATGAAGAACCAATTATAAACAAACCAGAAGAAGCATTTGACGCGTTAATTTCTAAGGTTGTAGATTTGCTTTGTATATCAGATAAATATATTTTGAAACGGAACAGCAGTGCTTGGCAAAGATAAAATTTAATGAGTAGAATTAACAAGCATAAAGCATATATAGTACCTGCCAAACAAAATCTATTTTTTAAAGCATGTGTCACGTGTTAATACCTTTTAATAAAGTAAAAATTTACTTTAAGCTAATTTGAGATAATTAGCAAGTTTATAGAATTACTTTAGATGAGTAGAGTTCTAAACGGCTTTAGCTAGAAACGCTAAGCAATTTCATATCTGTAGCCTCAACTTAAAGAAAAACAGAGTTTTATAGACCTCTTTTTTTAAGGCGTTGTGCAAAAGGAATAAAAAGTCATTCCGACCACAGCCTAACGGATGGGTTTCGTCACTTGAGTCGTTTACGCATAATCTGAAAAGAATTAAAATAATTACTGAAATAAGGTAAACATAATACAGTTAATACGTTAAAGATAAATGTTTTAATAGAGGTCACTGTATAAATACCTATCTTTGGTAGTCAACAAAATCAGTAAGATATGAATATTTTTAAGGGTCAAAATCTTCTAGAGTTCTTTGATCGGTTCAAAACCAACCTAGATTGCAAGGAATACCTATCAAATTTGAAAGACAAAGCAGGGTATAAATGTTTAAAATGTAGTCATACAGCCTATCAAAGAAAAGCTGATTTTTCAAGGCAATGCAACATTTGTAATTATCGAGAATCAGCTACAGCAAATACATTGTTTCACAAAGTCAAATTTGGTTTGCGTAAAGCTTTTTTTATTTGCTTTGAAATGTTAACCACAACAAAAAGTTTATCAGCAAGTTACACAGCTGTTCGATTTGGTGTTACCCAAACAACAGCACGTTTATTTATGCTAAAAGTCAGAGAAGCTATGGCTTCTAGTGAAAATAATCTAATGGATGGCATTGTCCATGTCGATGAATTTGTTTTAAAAGGTAAAGAAGATTCTAAGGTTGAAAGAAGCTATGATACAAAGAAAAAGAAAGCAGTTACAGCAGTTCAGCTTACACAAGATGGTAAGGTGAAAAGAATGTATGCTATGAAAATAGATGACTTCTCAGCAACATCACTTCAATATATTTTTGTTAACCACATAAGTAGGCAAGCAAAAGTTACTACCGATAAGTGGAGAGGCTATAGACCTATTGCAAAGGTGTATGACATCACTCAAATAGAAAGCGCTAGTGGTTTAAACTTTAAGGCTTTACATACGATGATACATCAAGTAAAATCTTGGATTAGGACAACCTATTTGGGTAAGTGACCGTAATTTGAATCGATATTTTAATGAATTTTGTTTTAGGATAAACCGCTCTCAGAGTAAAAATACAATATTCAATAACCTAATAATAAAAATGGTCAATAGTGATAAAATATATCAATCAAAATTAATAAGTAACTAAATGGTGACCTCTATAAATTAAACAAAAACGTTTTATTATTGATTGTTTTGTATTTTTCTAAGTTTATTGTTTAGCTTACTTAGTCCTTTGTTTTAGCTTTTTTAGTAAGAAACAAATTATTCTTTACCAAACCACTTTACCCATCCTCAATCCCCGTAAGCTTTTTCTTAGGTTCTGTCTCTTTCTTAGTTTCTTCGTTTTGCCCATATTTGTTTTTGAGGTCTATTTTTATTATAGGGAGGTTTTTCTTTTCAGAGTCATTGCTTCCGGACTGTATGCGTAGAATTCCATTTGCAAAATCTGCACTTTTAACAAAGAAAGTCTCTCTACCCCTTTTGTAGATAGTGTTTATAAGCATTTTCACTATTTCTTTATTTCCAGCTAAAAGACCATCAACATATTCTGCAAACTCTGGATTTGAGTTTTCCTTTTTATTGAATTTCGCCCAATTAAGGACGTTTCGATCCGCTGCACTTTTCTCTGCGGAATTAAATTTATTAACAATTTTTGTGTCGTATGAATCGTTTGTGTAGTGCATAATCTGAAAAAAAATAAAAAACTTCTGAACCACAGAACGAATACAATATAATTAATACATTAAAGAGAAAACTTTTAACTCAAAAACAAAAGAGTAAACGCAGATATCTGAACTTTTTAAGCTTTCTTTCGAAAACTAACTATATATTATTTAGTCCCTTAGCAATTAAAAAAACCTTGGCGACTTAGGTGTCCTATCTTTTAACATTTCTATACGCAAAAATAATTCATGAGTTCCAAAATTATAATTACTATAGTTTGAAGTTGTTAAATCGTAAGCATAACCTATTTGTAAACTTTGGCTTACCTGAAGACCCAACAATGCACTTATAGAGTCGCCCCACCTCCATGCAGTACCAACTTTAAATTTTTCAAGAAACAAAAAATTTGCCGACACATCTAAAGATATAGGAGCACCACTTACTATTTTTGATAGTAAAGCAGGTTTAAATTTAATATCCTCATTCAACTCAAACACGTAGCCCGTAATGAAAAAAAAGTGCATACGCTCCACTGCTACACTACCCCCTTGTAACACGTCATCATAATGATCAGTCCTCAATATATTTGGAACAGCTAACCCTATATACCAATCATAGGTATAATAATATATACCCGCTCCTACAGTAGGCAAAAACCTATTGATAGGGGCAGATAATAATTGGTCATCCTTATCTCTATAGATTCCTTTATTCCAATCTACATTTAAAAAACGACCTCCTAACTTCATCCCAAAGGCTAAGTTACCTTCTTCACCAGTACGAACAGTGTAAGATACATTGGCATCTAAATAAGTTTCTGTTGAAGGACCTATGGCATCATTTACCAAGTTAAATCCTAACCCTACTCCACTAAAACCCAGTGATGTATCATAGCTTAAAGTTTGGGTATTTGGTGCTCCATCTATTCCAACCCACTGGGCTCGTCCTAAAATATTAAACACTCCATATCCTTTAGATCCTGAATAAGCAGGATTTACACTCATCGTATTAAGCATATACTGAGTATACTGTGGATCTTGCTGGCTATAAGCTACTCTGCTAATTAGCAGTAAAACCAATAATATTATCAGGCTCTGTGGTATTGTCTTATTCATCTCTCTACGCTTGTGAATTTTTTAATTCTTATCAAAATAAAATTATAAAATTAATTTAAGTTTTATATAAACTATGAAACCTCAAACAAATTGACTTGTTAGTGCCAACAATAAATACAAAATTAGTTTATTTTCTAAAGAAAAAATAACACTTAAATATTTCTCGCTAATATAAAAATCTATTTTCTATCTATCAAATTTCGCTCAAAAATACTAAATATCAATTAATAGAAATAAAAAACTTAAACATTAAATATCATAACTGCTTATAAAAATTATAAAGCTATGAATAACAAGTCATAAGCAAAAACATTTTAAGCTTAATATTTTTATTAGCAAATTAATTAAAATCTATTATTTTTAATATAAAGCAAAACATAAGCTATTGATTTTACTATATTTGGTATTTTACAAAAATAAAGAATACTATAAAGGATTAATATATTAAACCTTGTAACAGCATTAATATTTCATCTTATACTCGCGTATTTATTCCCTATTAATATATATCCAGCCTAATATTGGCTTGCTGCCATCCCCTAAATTTAACACGTAAAAATAAGTTCCTGCAGGTAAATGTTTTTCTACCTGAACGTTAATGCGTCCATTTGACTTACCGTCCCAGCTATTATCGTATCTATCTTTGCTGTATATTAAATTCCCCCAACGATTGTAAATCTCTAAACGATTATTTCTATATCTCTCATTTTCAATACATTTAATTACAAACCTATCGTTAACACCATCCCCGTTAGGAGTAAATTCATTGTAAATCGTTATACATTGGTCATTTTTATCAATGATAGTGCCTACAGCCTCTAGGTCAGTGGTGGTTATATCCTGTGGGGTGGGGCTTTGTATCTGCACACCGCTAAGGGTAACGGCATAGGTCTCTGCCGTGGGCTCGTAGATGCCGTCGTCAGTAGTGACTATCTGTATATCGAGGGTGGTGTCGCCTGCCTTGATAGTGTAGCTCGTATCTATAGCGCTGTAGTCGCTGCCCGCTGTGGATGTAACATCGGAGGTAGACAGCTCAAAGCTAACAGCATGCTGAGAGGCATGGCTGAGGCTAACGGTAAAGGTGGCTGTGCTGCCCTCTTCTACTTGAACATCATCTATGCTGATGGTAGGAGCGCTGTCGTTATCGGTGATAGTGCCTACAGCCTCTAGGTCAGTGGTGGTTATATCCTGTGGGGTGGGGCTTTGTATCTGCACACCGCT
>JBKDZU010000093.1:0-36809 GCA_047971505.1 Tenacibaculum sp. | reverse complement strand
TTGAAAACAGGTTTCCAGTAAACTCCTGTACTCTCCATAGCTACGTGGGTTACTTTTTGGCTCTTGCACCAATCTCTTAAATCTGTCAATGAACTTGTGTAGGCTCCAAACTCACGAGTCTTATACTCGCTATTGCTACTACGAACTGTCGCTACTATAATGTCCTTGTGAACATCTATGCCACAGCCCACTTTTATCACCTGTGTGTATTCTATTGCTGCCATAGCAGCAAAGATATTCATGGCGGTGGGTATATTTGCTTATTTATGGGATTTCATAATAAAAATAGATGTAAGATTTTAGAAATTATTTGTAGTGAATATATTTTTCATAATAAAAATAGATGTAAGATTTTAGAAATTATTTGTAGTGAATATATTTTTATATTGGATTCATTTAATATATACTACTTTCAAAGATAGTGAATTAAAATTATTCTTCCTAAGTGAATAAGAAAATATTCAGGGCAAAAGCATTTAAAAAAATATGTCATTTTGACTTAAAAAGGCTTCTAAGTTTGTTTGCACTAGCTTATTCAGTAAATTTTTTAGTGCCGTTTTTTTGTATAGTGTATTTAAAATTTAAATAACCAGGATCGTTGTTGCGGTCAGGGTTTTCAGGGTTGCCTTTGTAAAGACTTTGCATAATTATTTTTGCGTAATTTCCTTTGTTAGTTTTAACAATAATTACTCTGGGTAGGGCATACACTACATGTTCTTTTACCCGGCCTGCATCGGGATAAAGATCTCCACCTGCATCGTAATAGCACCAACTGTTTTCTATAGTAATAGCATCTACCCCTATTTCATTAAGGCTTTGAGTAATGCCCGTTTCAGGCACAGCACTAAGTTCGTTGTAAATTTTGTCGAGCAAGGCTCGTTCAGGAACCCTTTTAAGGGTACCTTTTTGTTTATTGAACAAGTCGGCTTCTATTGCTGAATCTGTATACAAGTATATTTTTGCTGTACCCGAACCTTGATAGCCCGATGAGCTTTTATCATTCTTATCGTTAGCCTTGACAGAAGAATTAAAAGCACCTACAAACTCAATATCCCATAATGAGGTTTGACTCAAGTTTTTGTCAATTATTTTGTTTTCTTCTAAACTGTAGTATATAGGACCGGCATCTTCTTGAAAAGTAGTAGCACTTTCACTGCTGAGCAAATTGCTTACTACATTAGTTTCTATCTGGCTTTTTGGGCTTTCTGTAGTTTCTGTTTGACTTTCTGTTTCATTGTCAATTTCTTCAGTTTCTGTGTTAACTTGTTCGTCTGTTGAGCAAGCATCCAAAATTAGTATTTGGGAAAAGAATAAAAATACTAGTGTTATTTTTAAGTAAAACTTGTTCATTATTTGTCGTTTTTACGTTTCTTATTAAAAACTATTCATTTTGATGACAAAAAAAATAGATACTTGCTGTTATTTTTGTTCAAAATATATACCTATCATCTCTCCATTTTCGTCTCTTAGATATACTGTAATCTCATTTGGAAAACTTCCAAATTCAACTGAAACACCATTATTGTATACAAAATTAGGCTTCACATTTCCAGCTTTATCAAACTTAAAGTTTAGCACTTGATCGTCTAGAATTGTTTTGCCATCCTCATCTAAATTAGTTATTGGAGAACTATGCTGAGTTGCATTGTCGACATTTAAATACCGGTAAAAATTCACTCTTCCTTTAGATTTTTGTTTGCTAAGATTCTCGCCTGGAAGCATATAAGTTTGGTTATTATTGTAGTTTAGAACTAAGCATCTTATCCCGTTTATCTTCCTTATTTTGTCTTCAGGTATTGGTCCGAGATAAGGGATATTGTGTTCTTTAAGGTTGAAATAGATGTTTTTAGAAATAGCTTCCTCGCTTTTAAAGCGAATCTTTAGCCTGTATGAACCTTCCTTTAAGCTTTCTGCAGAGGGCATAACTAAACGCATTCGATCGGCATAGCCCGTTTTATATGCAGCTATCATTAAATCTATTTTTAATGGATGTTCAACACTTCCATCTTCTGAAACCAAGAACACTTTATTTTCCTCCTTTGTAAGCGAAAAGCCTTCTCCATAAACCGAATATGCCTGCCTGTAGCTTGCTTCTATAGGCAGAGAAATGGGATCTGCTTCGATTATTTTAATTTTAGGCTGTAAAAGGTTAATTCTTAAAGTGTAAACTTTTTGGGTGTTTTCTTTATTTCCTTCTTTAGATGTCAGAGTGTAGGTTACTTTTTCTCTGGGGTTTATTTCAACATGTGAGGCTGGACTTAGTTTGAAATTGCCTAGGGTAAAAATTGCAGGTGTTATACTGTTGGGCAACTCGATGTTTTGAGGCCAGTTTAAAATTATCTCTGTATCGCTAATATCGGCGTAAAAAGTTTGACCTTGATGTTTTACCCTAAATTCGTATATTTTGTTGTAATTGCTTTGATCGATTTCAGCAATTGATTCTTTTTCAATTTCTTCATAAGTGCAGGAGGTTGTAGCAAATAAAAGAAAAGTAAGAACAAATATTTTTATTAAATTTATGTTGTATTTAAAAACTTTCATTATTTATAATTATTACAATTTCTATGTTTTATCGCAGCCCTATTAATCTAATTGGGTTTTGTAAATTGTGAGCTTTAGAGTAGTTTTCAACGCGTATATGGTATTCTCCTAGTTCTAAATTGTTTGGAAAATCGCCCTTTATGTTAGAGTCTGTAGTTTTAATATTGTCAAACTCAAATGCTTCTCCTTTAGCATTAATTATTAAAATTTTTGATATTTCTATACCATTTATCCTTTCAATTAAACCTTGGGCTTCGATTCGGATACTGTTTATAAAAAGGTCTGGGGCATAAATATATTCCAAAATAGTATTCCCTTCGTATAATTCGCTCACCGATATTTCTGGTTGGTAGGTTTCTAAAACTAACTGGTAGTGGTAAGTTTTACCCTTACTGTCATTTAGGGTATAGGTCAGGTTTTCCTGTTTGCCTAAAAGATAGGGTGTAACGTCTTCTATTAGCTTGTTTTCTGGCTTATCTACAATGCTAAAGCCTTCGGCTGTTTGTATATCGAGCTCTACTGCTGTAAGCCCTAAATAATAGGGTAAAACCAATGTAATTTCTTGGCGTAAGTCGCTAATTACAGCATTTATTGGCTCTGGGGTATTAGTTACCTTAAAAGATGTTATTTTTTTCTGAAAAGGGTCTTCAAGACTAAAAGTTTCTTCTTCAAGTTGAGTGATTGATTTTGTATTGCAACCAGCTAAAAGGCTTGCCCATAACAGCAGCAAAATTACTTTGACTTGATTTAATTTAACTTGATTGTACAACATTGTTTTTTAATTAGTTTAATATTTTATTTATTAGTAATACAGAAATAAATTTAATTTTATTTACTTGTATCAGATAAGAAAATTTTATACAGAACTACAGCCTTTTTATAAGCTATGTATATTTAAATTACTGGTTAAAAAGAGAGAATTGATGTTATTTTTGTTCAAAATAAATGCCTATTACCTCTCCATTTTCATCTCTTAGATTAACTGTAAGACTATCGAAAAACGAACCGAAATCAACTGACAAACCTCTATTATACACTGCGTTAGGAATTACTGTATTTTGCCAGTTTTCCTTGACGAGTATGGTTTGACTGTCTTGTACAGTAATTTCAATAGTTATCTGACCTATGTTGTTGGGATAAAACCAAGAAATTCTGGCTGTCCCATCAGTGAGTTCTTCCGTATCTAGATTTTCGCCTTTTAACAAAAAGGTTTTGTCTTCGTAATTAATCACTAAACATCTTATTCCGTCTATCTCTGTTATCTTATCCTCAGGCACGTAATCAAAGTAAGGAATATTTCGGTCTTTAAGATGAAAATACTCATTTTCAGAGATAACCTCCTTACTGCCAAAGCTAATTTTTAGTTTGTACAAGCCTTCTTTTAACTCTTCTGCCAAGGGCATAAATACATCTATTATATCTGCGTAACCGTTGTTGTTTTGGGCAAAAACTCTATCTATATTTATGAGTTTTTCTACACTTCCATCTACTGAAACTAAGAATACTTTATTTTCCTCTTTTGTAAGCGAAAAGCCTTCTCCATAAATTGAATAGGCTTGTCCGTAGCTTGCATCTACAGGTAGAGAAACAGGCTCTGCTTCGATTATTTTAATGTCAGGCTGTAAAAAATTAATTTTAAAAGTGTAAGTTTTTTGGGTATTTTCTTCTGTTTCTTCTTCAGGTGTCAGCGTATAAGTTACTTTTTCTCTGGGGTTTATTGCAACATGTGAAGCTGGACTTAGTTTGTAATTGCTCAGGGTAGTAACTGCAGGTGTTATACTGTTGGGTAACTCGATGTTTTGAGGCCAGTTTAAAACTATTTCCGTATCGCTAATATCGGCGTAAAAAGTTTGACCCTGATGGCTTACCTTAAATTCGTGTATTTTGTTGTAGCTGCTTTGATCAAGTGCCGAAGTTGATTCTTTTTTAATTTCTTGATAAGTACATGAAATTGTACTAAACAGAATTACAACAAAACTAATTATTTTTATGAGGTATGTGTTTATTTTCATAATTGTTTATAATTTGATAAAAAGGTGTAGATAATTGACTGATAACTATTATAATGTGTTTTAATGTTATTAATAAATATTTGTTTGATTAAAATAATTTACTCCACTTCATTATCGCGTTTTATCAACTTAATGATTTTTCTCAGGGTCACTGCTCTCGAGTAGTTTTCTATGCGTATACGATAGTTGCCTAACTCCATATTTAAAGGAATATAACCTCTGATATTGATATTTTCTGTATTTATATCATTTAATTCAAATTCATTGCCATCACTATCTATTAGCCAAACTTTAGTAAGCTCTACGCCGTTTAATCTTTTAATTATATTTGTGCCTTTAAAAAATATGCTGGTTCTGTGCAGCTCCGGACCAAATTCAGAGTTTACCATAGCCGTTCTAGTGTACTCTGATCTGAGATTTTCTTCATCTAACGTTATTTCTGGCTGATAGGTCTCCAAAATTAATTCATAGTTATAAGAATGACCCTCGCTGTCGTTTAAAGTGTAAATTAGGTTTGCTTGTTTGTCTAAAAGATAGGGGGTAACATCTTCTATTAGCTTGTTTTCTGGTTTATCTACAATGCTAAAGCCTTCGGCTGTTTGTATATCTAGCTCTACTGCTGTAAGCCCTAAATAATAGGGTAAAACCAATATAATTTCTTGGTTTAAATTGTTGATTACAGCATTTATTGAATCGGGGGTATTAGTCACTTTAAAAGATGTTATCTTTTTTTTAAAAGGATCTTCAAGGTTGACTATTTCTTCTTCAAGTTGAGTGATTGATTTTGTATTGCAACCAGCTAAAAGGCTTGCCCATAACAGCAGCAAAATTACTTTGATTTGACTTAATTTAACTTGATTGTACAACATTGTTTTTTTAATTAATTTAATATTATTTAATCTTATTTTAGATAAAAAAATTTTGTGCAAAAGTACAATTTTTTTAATTAAAAAACTATTTTGCTAAAAAAATATTGAAATTTAAAATTTATCGGAAATATCGGAAACTAAGAAGCATGTTTATTTAAATAAATATTTGTTTGTCAATATGTTAAAGAAAAAGCAGGTTGGTGTTTTAATATTTTATGCTACTACAGATAAAGTTATAATTCCATTCCAACCTCAGCCACTTAGAATTGTTTTAGCAGTTTTACAACTTAGGCGTTGCTTTTTCTGTTTTTTATCGATTAAAAATGAAGAGATAAAAACAATAAAATTAAATGTTTATTTTATAAAAAATTGATTTGCATGCATTGTGCCTGTGTAGTTATTTGGATTTGCTCCCCATGAGAATTCTAAAAAATAACCTTCACCATTATCGAAATACCAAAGTTCTATGTTGTGCTCTCCTTTAGCTAATGTAATACTAGATGTTTTTTCAGTAGCACCTTGAACACGCCAATTATCATGTACCAGCACTCCATCTATATAGATTCTTGTGCCATCATCAGATATCGTCTTAAAGTTAAATACTCCAGTTTTATTAGCTTTTAAAACGCCTTTAAAAAGAATAATATGTTTGCCAATTGCAATTAATTCCTCTCTTAATTTTGTATTTAGTTCTTTAGATGTAATACCGCTTGTTATTGGAGTTCCTAAATTTGAAAGGATTGAAATATTTGGTGGTTTTGGTGGGTCGCTCCATTTCCAAGTGTAATATTGCAAGCCTTTTTTTGACTCTGTGCAACAAGAAACCCAATTTATTCCATCAAAGTGATATATTTTCTTATCTTCCAAACTGTATATTAAGGATCCTTTTTCTGGTTTGGGGTTGTCAATATTTTGAAAATCTACATTGTTTTTAGCCTTGGGAAGTGCAAATAAGGAATAGGTATCTAGTTGTGACATAACATTGATTGAAGTGCCTAACAAAAACAAAACCAATACAATTTGCCGCTTTATAAATTTACAGAAGATGCGGGGGAAAGTAATCATAATTTTAAAATAAATTTGTCAATAAATAATTGTTTTAAAGGTTATATAGAATTCACAAGCAATTATTCTACTGTTATTTTTTTAATAAAATCTGCTATATCTATACTAGAGATAGGCACAAATGTAATGATAATTATCCGAATGATAAAATATAATTTAGATAATTTTACTAATAACTAGCTGTTAGTAATTTTATATGAGTAAAGTATTTCGCGGCTGTATGCTTATTTGTAAATGCTATTAAAGAGTATTAACACGTGATAAATACAACTTTAAAAAACAAAATATTGTAAGGGATGTTTATTTTATAAAAAATTGATTTGCATGCATTATGCCTGTGTAGTTATTTGGATTTGCTCCTCATGAGAATTCTAAAAAATAACCTTGACCATTATCGAAAGCTTTTAAAACGCCTTTAAAATAAAACTACTTTTACACTGTGCTATGAAACAACATTTATATAAAAAGTGAAATTATTTTAATTTTTTATGTATTTTTGAGTCTTATCGGGCAACAATAAATAAAAATTCTCATTATGGAATGCGATTTTTATCAATTAAAAAATTGCTTATATGAATTGAGCAGTAATAGTTCTCCAAAATGGGGGTTTATGTCAGCAAATCAAATGCTTTATCACTGTAACACCTTTATCGAAATATCCTTAGGAACTAAAAAGGTAAGTTTAACTTATAGGGTTTTGGGTAAAATTTTTGGGAAATTGTTTTTGCGCTATTTAAAATCAATTGATTTTGATATTTTAAAATTTAAAAAAAATGCCAAAACACTAAAAGTATTTATCAGGTTTCCAACAAATATTGATTTTAATTCTGAAAAAGACAGCCTTCTAATGCATTTTAATACATTGCAAAAGATGAATAGCAAAACAATAAAACATCAGCTTTACGGTAAAATACCTACTCATTTGTTTAAAAAACTAATGTATTTCCACACCTCTTATCACTTTTACCAGTTTGGTGTTTTTGACTTTTAGCTATGTAAATGCTTAAAGTTTACTTATTAATTAACAGTTAATTACGCTGCTTTTATTAGATAAAAATGCTTTTAACTCTATATAAGAGCTTATAGGTATAGATTTTTTTTGCTTATTTAAAATTAGTTTAATTTGCTCAGGAACCGATAATTGTATTTTTAAAATGCTTTCTACTTGTTCTAGAAATTTTGCAGGATGTGCAGTTTCTAAAAAAACACACAAGCTATTTGGGTTATTTTTTTGGTACTCCTTGGCTCCTAAATATCCAACAGCGCCGTGTGGGTCGGCTATATAAGTGCTATTGTTGTAAATAGTTTTTATGGCTTTGCGGGTTTGATCGTCAGTAAATGAATAGCACGACAACACATCTTTTAGCAAATCTAAATTGCGGTTATACAATTCTTCAATACGTACAAAATTGCTAGGATTTCCTACATCCATAGCATTTGAAATAGTAGCCTTTGATGGTTTTGGCTTGTAAACTCCACTAGCTAAGTAATCAGAAACCGTGTTGTTTATATTAGTAGCTGCTATAAAGTGCTTAGCAGGCAAGCCTAATTTTTGAGCCATCATACCTGCACAAATATTGCCAAAATTACCACTTGGCACCGAAAATACAAGGTCTTTTTGCTGTTTAAACAATTGCTTATAAGCAAAAAAATAGTAAAACATTTGCGGCAACCATCGAGCTATATTTATTGAGTTAGCCGAGCTGAGTTCGCCTTTAATATCTCTGTCTAAGAAAGCTGTTTTTACCATGTTTTGGCAATCGTCAAAAGTACCCTTAACCTCTAAGGCTGTTATATTTTGACCCAAAGTACACAGTTGTTTTTCTTGAATATTACTCACCTTGCCACTGGGGTATAAAATAACAACTTCTACTCCTGCTATGCCTAAAAAGCCTCGAGCAACAGCAGCACCTGTATCGCCAGAGGTGGCAACCAATACAGTTACTTTTTTATCGCTATTGCGCTTAAAGTATTTTAAGCAACAAGCCATGAATCGAGCTCCTACATCCTTAAATGCCAGAGTAGGTCCGTGAAATAACTCAAGGGCTGCTGTATTGCCATCTACAAAAAACAAAGGAAAATCAAAGTGCAAAGTATCCTCAATAATTTCTCGCAGCACTCGACTGGGGATTTCATTAGCCACAAATGGCTCTATAATTTGATAGGCTATTTCGCAATTTGAATAATTGCCAATATTTTTGATAAATTCAACTGGCAACCGAGGTATGCTTACAGGAAAGTACAGACCTCTATCAGAAGCCAAGCCCTCAATTACAGCTTGCTTAAAGCTAACTCTTGTCAATTTTTTGTTTAAGCTATAGTAATACATTGTGTTTTTTATAAATTTTACCTAGTATTTGTTAAGTATTTGCACTCCTTGAGTGTTTATTTTAGAATTAAATACGCAAAAGTCAATCTTTTTATCAGCATAGGCATCCTCTATGGCTTGCAGCACTTTTTGGGCGTTAAAATCGCCTTGGCAAAGGGCAAAAATTGAAGGTCCTGAGCCTGAAATACCAGCACCTAAGGCTCCAGCTTTAAGGGCTTGAGATTTTACTAAATCAAAATGCGGAATTAATTTTTTTCTTATAGGCTCAATAATAACATCCCTTAACGAGTTGCTAATTAATTGATAGTTATTTGTATATAAAGCGCTTACTAATCCCCCAAGATTTGCCCATTGTTGCACAGCACTTTTTAGAGGTATATTTTGGGGTAGCAGTTTTCTAGCATCTTTTGTTTTTATTTCAATTTGCGGATAAATAAGCACTAAGCGCAGTTCTTTTGGTACAGGAAGTTTTATTATATCAAGCGGATTAAAGCTTCGTATTAAAACAAATCCTCCAAAAATAACTGAGGCTACGTTGTCGGCAATAGGTGTGCCGCAAGCTGCTTTTTCTCCCAGCATAGCAAATTGAGTAAGTTCGAGTGCAGAATAGGGTTTGCCCAGTAGCTGGTTTATACCAAAGGCTGCACCTGCTGAACTGGCAGCACTGCTGCCTAAACCACTGCCAGGTGAAAATCCTTTGTGCAGGGTAATTTCAACTCCAAAATTTGTTGGATGTTTAGCCAACATAGCCAAGGCAACAACTCCAGCAGCATTTTCAGTGGGATTAAGTGTCAGATTATTTGCTCCAGTAATTTTAGTAATTTTAACTCCAGTATAAGGGGTTTTTATAAAGGTCATTTCATCTCCTATAGATTCAAGTGCAAAGCCCATAGTGTCAAAGCCACAAGAAACATTAGCTACAGTGGCTGGAGCAAATATTTTAAGGAAATTCATTTTATTGCGCTGTATTTTTTAAAATAAATATAGTATTTTTAGCTTTTAAATGTTCTAATTACATCGGCAAAAATCCCGGCAGCTGTTACATCGGCACCAGCACCTGCTCCTTTGATTTGCAAGGGATAAACAGGGTATCTGTCAGTGTAAAACAACACCGTATTATCACTGCCCGATATATTGTTAAGCGGATGCTGGTCCGAAATTTGACTTAAGCCCACCCAAGCCTTGCCGTTGTGCAACTCAGCAATATATTTTAAATGCTGTTTTTTAGTGTTTGCTTGTTTTAATAACTTTTGAAAGTAGCTTTCAAATTTAATTAAAGAGGCGTAAAAATCATCATTATTTGTGGTTTCGAGCACTTCTTTTGGCAAAAAAGATTTGTTTTTAACATCTGCCAACTCCATTGAATAGCCACTCTCGCGAGCTAAGATCAATATTTTGCGCGCAACATCTATACCGCTTAAATCTAAAATTGGGTTGGGTTCAGTGTATCCTTTTCTATGTGCTTGCAACACTATATTGCAAAACGTGGTTTTATTGCTAAAGTTGTTAAACACAAAATTTAGGCTTCCTGATAATACGGCTTGAATCTTTAAAACTCTATCACCCGAAGCTATCAGGTTTTTTATCGTATCAATAATTGGCAAGCCAGCTCCTACATTAGTTTCATACAAAAAAGGAGCTTCGTATTTTTGCGATATTCTCTTTAGTGCCTTATAGTTTTCAAAATTCGATGCACAGGCTATTTTATTACAAGTAACAACGGCTATGCTGTTACTCAGGTAATTGTTATACTCTTTAGCTACACTTTTATTTGCTGTATTGTCAACAAAAACCGAATTCCGCAAGTTTAACTGTTTGGTTTTTTCAAAAAAATAATTTACAGATGCAGACTCTCCATTGTTGAGCAGGTATTTCCAATTATCTAGATCAATGCCCTTATCGTCAAAATACATTTTTTTAGAGTTTGAAATGCCTATTACCCTTATGTTTATTTTTAGATTTTCTTTTAAGTATTCATTTTGTTGATTAATTTGTGCTAAAAAACGCTCGCCTACATTGCCAACTCCTGTTACAAAAAGATTTAGTTGTTTTACATTATCTTCAAAAAATTGTTCATGCAAGGTGTTTAAGGCTTTTTTAACGTCTTTGTTGTCAATAACTGCCGAAATATTTTTTTGTGAAGCTCCTTGAGCTATTGCTCTTATATTTACATTATTTCTGCCTAAAGTACTAAACATTTTACCGCTTAGTCCTTGGTGGTTTTTCATATTATCGCCCACCAAAGCAATAATTGATAGCTTTTGTTCAACCACAACAGGGCTTATTTTACGGCGCTCTATTTCAACATCAAAAGCGCAGTTGATTGCCTTTGCTGCTTTTTTGGCATCTTCCTGATAAATTCCCACACATATAGAGTGTTCAGAAGAAGCCTGAGTAATTAGCACTACATTTACTCCTTGGTTTGACAGAGCTTCAAACAAGCGTTTTGAAATACCCGATACTCCCACCATGCCACTGCCTTGAAGAGTTAATAAACTAATGTTTTGAATATGGCTAATGCCTTTTACAGAATTTGAGTTTGCCGATTTTTTTGTTATTAAAGTGCCTTTGCTTTTTGGTTCAAAAGTGTTTTTTATTAAAACAGGAATTTCCTTTTCTAACACAGGCTGTATAGTAGGCGGATAAATAACCTTAGCGCCAAAATGTGATAGTTCCATAGCTTCCTGATATGATATTTGACTAATTGCAAAGGCTTGTTTTACCACCGCAGGATTGGCTGTAAACATACCGCTAACATCTGTCCAAATTTGAAGTTCCTCTGCTTCTAGGGCTGCTGCATAAATAGCTGCTGTATAGTCAGAACCGCCTCTTCCTAACGTGCTTGGGCGTCCGTTTTTTGTTCTGGCTATAAAGCCCGGTAAAATAGTTGCTCTGTGAGGGCTTTTGTTAAAGTACTCTAAACAATTTGCATTGGTTAGTTCAAAGTTTACTTGAGCTTTGTCAAAGTAATTAGAGGTGATAATTAGCTCTCTGCTGTCTTTATAATTAGCATCCAAATTGTGCTTAGCTAAATTGTAAATTATATAAGACGATAGCAGTTCGCCAAAACTACTCAAGCTTGCCATAGTTTTTGGGCTTACTTCTTTAAGTAAAAAACAAGCCTTTAACAAGGTGAGAAGTTGCTTGAACATTTCTTTAACAACCTTGCTTATCTCATCTTTATCAGAGCTGTTTATCAACTTGTCAATTACTTGTAAGTGATGCTTTTTTACTTCTTTAAAAAGCTCTAAATAAAGCAACTTGTTTTCGGAAGCACTAATTGCCGATGCAATTAATTTATCAGTGGTTTTGCCCATGGCAGACACTACAACAATTACTCTGCTTTTAGTTGCAAGTTCATGTATTATTTTAATTACTTTACTAATGCTTTTGCTATTGGCTAACGATGAGCCTCCAAATTTTAACACTTTCATTTTAAAAGTAAGTTTTTAAGAAAAAAAATAATTAAAGAATAAATTAGTTAGGCGTTTGTTTGTTTGAGGTATAATAAATAAAACGGAAGATGATTATAATTAAAAGCCCCCTAAGGGGTAATAATAAAAGTAGCAGTGCTAGGCAAAATTTTTGTGCTAGCAATATTACAGCAAATAAACAGGTATTTATCTTTTGACAACATGGGGTCAAATATAGAAAGGTTTTTTTGAATTATCTATTTAATTTTTTAAATTTTTCTTGAATAATTTGAGCAACTGTTTTGTTTTCTATTTTGCTTTCTAACCAAGACAATATATCGAGGTATAAAAAGGCTCGTTTTTCGTAAGGATGATTTTCAAATACTCTCAACCGATGGTAAATTTTTTTAAACTCATTTTTAATTTGATGAGGAAAAACATCACTCAAAGCTTTTATAGAGGAAATAAATACTTTTTGAACCTCTTGTAAGTTTTCCATTTTTAGCAAAAAACGATATGTATCTTTAAACTGAATTTCTAAGTGGTAATCTAAGCCTGACTCGTAATGAGCAATTAAACTGAGAATGCGAGCAAAGCACTGCAAATCTTCAGCAACATGCAGTTTTTTTGATTTAATAATTTTATTTAAATAAACTATGCTTTCTTTGTTTTTGCCCATACCAAAATACAGGCAGGCAATTTTGTAATGCAAAACTACTATGTAATGATTGTCGAGTAAGTTAGTGTATTGTTCAATTTTTTTGTCAATAAGGGCTACTAAGTATTCGCCTTCTTTAAAACTTCCTTCTAAAAAATGCAAATGCAATTTGTTTGTATAATAGTACTGAAACATTAAAATTTCGGTATTGTTGTTTTTAGGAATTGTACTGTTGTTTATTATGTGTTCTAACAAGGCAAATTCTTTTTTAAATTTTGTGTATTGCTTGATAAAAAACAAGCTCTCCAACAAGTAGTTAATGCCTTTTAGATAAAAAACAGGATGTAGGCAAATGTTTTTAGCATCCTCTTTAAACAAGTTAACCCACTTACTTGCATGTTTGTAACTTTGCAAAAAATCTTGAGTTAAAAAACTGTGCCAAAGGTGTGTCTTGTATAGCCATAATTTTTCTCTAAAGCCCAAGCTATTAAAATTGTAATTTGGTAAACGAGCATTAAAGTATTCATTAATTTTTTTTAATTCATCATCATTCTTAGCATAGCCCTTTTTAAGTAAAATACTGTACAGTTGTATAGATAAGTTTGATAGCTTGCTAGTTATTACATTTTGTTGACTCAGGCTTTTTGCTTGTAAGGTCAGTTCATTAGCCCTTGTATCAATACTTCTAGTGATATGCTGGCTTTCGATAATTTTTTCAAATTCAACAATTTCATAGGCTATGTTTTTTTCCTCGCTATCAATTGCCATATTTTTTGCTTTTTCTAAAAGCTTTAAACTTTGTTTATACAGACCTTTAAGATACAGAACAGTGGCAAAATCTAATTGTTCTCTAATTTGAATTCTAATATTTTTGTGTACAGGGTTTAAGCGCAAACTAGTTAAAATTTGCCTATATAAATGCGCCTTTAAATTAGACAATTGCTGTTTGCTTACAATACCGCTTTTTATAACAGTATTTTCTTCGTACACCTTTTGTTTTTCCAAAAATTTAAAAAGTGCAAAAAACTTAGCATCAACATTACCTCCCAAACGTCCTATATAAAGATTAAATTGTCTTTTTTCTGACTTTGACAACGACTTTATCAAAATAAACAAGGCGTCGTTTTGCGAATTGATTGCTGTAATTATTTTATTCATAATTAACTTATTTTAAACTATTTGTATTGTTTTATTGTCAATTAAGCTTCGTAAAACGATATACAAATTACGCTTGTTAACAAAACCGAATATATACATTTGATTTTTATAAACAAAAGCAAAAAATATGTCAAAAGATAAGGTCGAAATTTTTGATACCACACTCAGAGACGGGGAGCAGGTACCAGGATGTAAACTAGACACTCAGCAAAAACTAATTATAGCCGAACGCCTAGATAATTTGGGAGTAGATACAATTGAGGCAGGTTTTCCTATTTCAAGCCCAGGGGATTTTAATTCAGTAGTCGAAGTAGCTAAAATTGTAAAAAAAGCTACTGTGTGTGGGTTATCGCGAGCAGTTAAAAAAGATATAGAAGTGGTAGCTCAGGCTTTAAAGGATGCTAAAAAGCCTAGAATCCACACGGGCATAGGCACCAGTGATTTTCACATTAAGTACAAGTTTAACACTTCAAAAGTTGAATTGATCAAAAAAGCCAAAGCTGCGGTTGCCTATGCAAAGAATTTTGTAGACGATGTTGAGTTTTATGCCGAAGACGCAGGCAGAACCAACAATGAGTTTTTAGCAGAGGTATGTCAGGAGGTAATTAAATCGGGGGCTACAGTTTTAAATATCCCTGATACTACAGGGTATTGCTTACCAGAAGAATACGGTGCCAAAATTAAGTATCTAAAACAAAATGTAAAAGATATTGAAAAGGTTACCATTTCGTGTCACTGTCACAACGACTTAGGATTGGCAACCGCCAACTCCATAGCGGGGGTTTTAAACGGGGCTCGTCAAATAGAGTGCACTATTAATGGCATAGGCGAAAGAGCAGGAAATACTGCCTTAGAAGAAGTTGTTATGATTTTAAAACAGCATCCTTCTTTAAAGTTAGATACTAATATCAATGCCAAACTATTGTATAGCACTAGTTTAATGGTTAGAGAAAAGATGGGAATGACAGTGCAACCGAATAAAGCCATAGTAGGGGCCAACGCTTTTGCGCACAGTTCAGGAATTCATCAGGATGGGGTTATTAAAAACAGAATAACTTATGAAATTATAAACCCATCGGATGTAGGAGTTACAGAGAGCGCAATAGTGCTGACAGCCAGAAGCGGAAGGGCAGCCTTGGCTTATAGAGCTAAAAAAATTGGCTATGAATTAACCAAATTACAGCTCGATGTAGCTTATAAAACCTTTTTGCAATTTGCCGATAAGCAAAAAGAAATCATAGATGAAGACTTACACAGTATTATGAAGCGAGTTGGAAAAATTTTAAAAACAACACTTGCATAATGGGGAAGACATTATTTGATAAGGTTTGGGATGCTCATGTAGTTGAATCGATACCCAACGGACCTCAAATTTTATATATAGACAAACATTTAATACACGAGGTTACAAGTCCGCAGGCTTTTAAAGAGCTAGAGGATAGAAACATACCTATTGCCCGTCCCGACAAAATTATAGCCACTGCCGATCACAATACACCTACCGTAAACCAGCATTTGCCCATAAAAGATAAAATGTCTAGAAATCAACTAGAACAACTGAGTAAAAATTGCAGCAAAAACAATATTACCCTTTATGGTTTAGGGCATAAATACAACGGTATTGTGCATGTTATGGCTCCTGAGTTGGGCATAACTCAACCGGGAATGACCATGGTTTGTGGCGATAGCCATACCTCAACCCACGGTGCCTTTGGCACTATTGCTTTTGGAATTGGAACCAGTCAGGTGGCACAGGTTTTTGCAAGCCAATGCTTGCTTTTTAACAAGCCCAAGCGTTTGCGTGTAACGGTTAATGGTAAGCTAAAAAAAAGAGTTCTTCCAAAAGATGTAATACTGTATATCATTGCTCAGTTAGGCACCAACTCAGGTACGGGTTATTTTTGTGAATACGCTGGGAGTGTTTTTAAACAAATGTCTATGGAAGGACGTATGACTGTTTGCAATATGAGTATAGAAATGGGAGCAAGGGGCGGTATGATTGCGCCCGACGAAACTACTTTTGCTTATATAAAAGGCAGAAAATTTGCGCCCAAAGGGGAAGAGTTAATCAAAAAAATAGCCTATTGGAGAGGTTTAAAAACTGATAAAAATGCTGTTTTTGATCAAGAATATTCATTTGATGCCAAGGATATAGAACCTATGCTAACTTACGGAACAAACCCTGGAATGGGGATTAAAATATCTGAGTTTATACCTACTGAAGAAAGCGCCTCTTTAAATAAAGCCTTAAAATACATGGACTTTAAAAAGGGTGAAAGTTTAATAAATAGAACTGTAAACTATGTTTTTATAGGGAGTTGTACAAATTCGAGAATTGAAGACTTTAGAGTAGTTGCAGATTATATTAAAGGCAAACAAAAGGCATCTCATGTAAATGCTTGGTTAGTTCCTGGTTCTCAACAAGTAGTTAAGCAAATTAAAGAAGAAGGCTTATTAGATGTTTTTGAGCAAGCAGGTTTTGAGTTGCGCCAGCCAGGATGTTCGGCGTGCTTGGCGATGAATGATGATAAAATACCTGAGGGAGAGTACTGTGTTTCTACTTCGAACAGAAATTTTGAGGGACGCCAAGGGCAGGGAGCTAGAACCATATTAGCCAGTCCGTTAACAGCAGCAGCTACTGCAATTGAAGGGAAAATAATCAACTTTGTAAAAAAGTAAGTTAAATGAATAAATTTGTTAAATTAATTGATACAGCCATTCCTTTACCTGTAGAAAATATCGATACCGATCAAATTATACCGGCTCGCTTTTTAAAGGCTACCGATAAAACAGGCTTTGGAGATAAAGTGTTTAGGGACTGGCGCTACCATAAAAATGGTGACTTGAATACAGATTTTGTGTTAAACAACCCCATGTACAAGGGTAGTATATTAATTGCTGGGAATAATTTTGGCTGTGGCTCTAGCAGAGAGCATGCCGCATGGGCTTTAAGTGGCTATGGTTTTAAAGTTGTTATAAGCAGTTTTTTTGCTGATATTTTTAAAGGAAACGCTCTTAATAATGGTCTTTTACCTGTACAGGTATCAAAAGATTTTTTAATGAGTTTACTCGATATTGTAAACATTAATCCTACCACTAAAATTATTGTCGACCTAAAAAATCAAATAACCAGAACTGTCATAGGCAATGCCGAATTTGAAATAGATTCTTACAAAAAAATGTGCTTGCTTAACGGCTATGATGACATAGATTTTCTTGTGAGCAAAAAAAAGGAAATTAAACTTTTTGAGGAATTAAGTCAAAACAAAAATATTAAACAAGTATTTACACAAAAATCAATTAATTTGCAAAGTAAAATACATATTCAATAATATTAAAGCAGATAAGTAATTTGCTTAGCTACTGCTGCAATTGCGTAGTTTAAAAAAACTAAAAGTAAAACTATATAATTGCAATTTTCGCATTAACTGTTACAGATGTAAAAACAAAATGAATGTATAAAATGCCAATAAATATAGGAGTTTAGTAAAATTAGCTAACAGCCTCGATAAAAGGCGATAAATAAGATGGCGAATAGCAGGCTTGGCAATTTGTATTAAAATTTTAAAAATTAAATATTTAACTTAAATTTATTCGTGTGAAAGCAAATATTACTATACTACCAGGTGATGGAATTGGTCCTGAAGTTATAAATCAGGCAAAAAAAGCCTTAAATGCAGTTGCAGATGTTTTTGACCATACATTTTTATACAAAGAAGCACTGATGGGAGCTTGTGCTATAGATAAAACAACGAAGCCTTTACCTGACCAAACATTAAGCCTCTGTAAAGAGTCAGATGCTATTTTATTTGGTGCCATTGGAGATCCTAAATACGATAGTGACCCAACGGCTAAAGTGCGTCCTGAACAAGGGCTGCTTACATTGCGCAAAGAACTGGGTTTGTTTTGCAATATCAGACCTATTAAAGCTTACGACAATTTAGTACACAACTCGCCCCTTAAGGAAGATATAATTAAAGGAACCGATATCAGTATTTACCGCGAACTTACAGGAGGTATATATTTTGGAGCAAAGGAATTGAGAAATAATGGTAAAACTGCTTTTGATGGGTGTTCGTACTCAATTGAAGAAATTGAGAGAATAGCTCATTTAGCATTTCAGGCAACTCAAAATAGGCGAAAAAAACTGAGCTTAGTTGATAAGGCAAATGTTTTAGAAACTTCGAGGCTCTGGAGAAAAACTGTCAGTGCAATGGCAAGTCAATATCCCGATGTAAAGGTAGATTATTTATTTGTCGATAATGCAGCTATGCAGTTAATTGTCAATCCTAAGCAGTTTGATGTAATTTTGACAGAAAATCTATTTGGGGATATACTTTCAGATCAGGCAAGTGTAATTGGAGGCTCAATAGGATTGTTAGCTTCTGCATCGGTAGGAAAAGAAAATGCCTTGTTTGAGCCCATTCACGGTTCATTCCCACAGGCAAAAGGTAAAGATATAGCAAACCCTCTAGCCTCTATACTTTCGGCTTCTATGCTTTTAGAGTATTTAGGGTTGCACGAGGAATCAAATACGATTGAAAAGGCAGTTGAAAAATCCTTAGAATTGCAAATTACAACAGAAGATATTAATTCTGAAAAGCCATTTTCTACCAATAAAGTTGGAGACTTTATTGCTGATTATATTTATAATCAAGAAGATAGCGATATTAATTTTCAAAATATTCACATGGGTCAAAGTACGATTATATAATGTCTAATTAGTTTAACAGTCAAAAAAACAAACAAATTATAAAGTGTAATTAACTGTAGTTTTGTACTTGTGTAGTGCTTGCCAAAAAACTCTATTTTTTAAGGTGTATTTATCACTTGTTACATACCATTTAACAGCACTTCAAAATCAATTTTTAATTTAAGCTAATCAATAAGCTAATCAACAAGTTTATATAATTACTTTAGATAAGCAGAGCTCTAAACAGCTGTAGCGAGAAATAGTGAGCGAAATACCAAAAGTGCTGTAAAAAGCACAAGGTGTGAAAGTTTGAAAGCGAGCGGTAAGTGAACAATTTCATATCTACAGCCTTAACTTGAAGAAAAACGGAGCTTTATAGATTTCTTTTTTTAAGGTGTTATTAAGGGATAAAAAATCGTTCCGATCACCTAGTAGGTGGGTTTTGTCACTCGAATCGTTTGTGTATAATGAAAAAAAATAAAAACTTCTAAAAGCTGTTTAATAAGCCATAAAGCCCTGTAAACTCTCTGCTATTAAATAATCTTAAAACTGGAAAACTACAAGGCAGTAATTTTAATTTATAATTATTTTTTAAATTTAGCATATTTGCTCTTAAACTTGTCAATACGCCCTGCGGTATCAACTAATTTAGACTTACCGGTATAGTAAGGATGAGAAGTTCTTGAAATTTCTAACTTAATTAGTGGATAGTCAATACCATTAACACTTAATGTTTCTTTTGTGTTAGCAGTAGAACGAGTAATAAACACATCGCCGTTTGACATATCTTTAAACGCTACTAATCTGTAATTTTTAGGATGCAAACCTTTTTTCATGGATATATTTTATTTAATAAAGTAATTTAAAAAAACTTTCAAAAATCATTTTTAAAGTATCGCAATAATTTAATCAACTATTTTATTTAAAAATCACTTTAAATGTTGTGTATTGAAAAACCTAAGGTTGGTAAGGCATTAGGTATCTTCAAAAAAAATAAAACCTGCAATGGTCAATTTAAGGGTGCAAATTTAAGTTTTTTTTTTAATTTTCAAACCATAAGCTCTATTAACTTTTAGGGGTAGATTCAACCAGTTAAGTACAAGTTTTAATTTTTTGTCGTAGTTATAAGGGTAATGCCTGCAGGTTTTTACAACAATAGTTTTTTTAAATGGCAGTTTTTCGTAAAGATCTCATAGCCTTACTCAGTTAAATAAAAGTTATTTTTTAATACTTTTTAGTTTGTTTATACATTGCGAATACACAAAACAGTTCACAAGAAGAATATCAACCTAATTTTTAAATTAAAAATTGTTTAAAATAATGAAATTTGCTATTTTTGTAAAATATGATACTTACCAAACAAATTGAAAGGAAAACCATAGTGTGGTTGTGTAAAAGCAACCAGTATCTTTTGGTGGAAAACCTGCTTGCAAGCATACTTGAGCAATTAGCAAAAGGAGTTTTAAAAGAAGATATTAAAGCATTTTTGATCGATCGCTTCGATGTTGAGTCTTTTGAAGCTGAAAAATTTATAAGGGATGCAGAAAAGCTACTTAAAAAGCCCGAGCAAAAAAATATACAGAAACCTTTTTTAGAGATACCCAATTTATTTACCTACAAAAAATTTTACAGTATATACTCATCTGTTTTTTGTGTAGAATATTTCTCTGAATACGAACTGCTGTTGATTCATCCAAAATTTGCCCATTTAGAGGTCTTTGAGCAAAGCCGCTTAAATTATCGATACGCCGTTTTTTGCGAAAAAAACAAAATATACTTTTATGCAAACAAGCAGTTTGTAGGTAGTTGGAACAAAACTGAAAGCCATTATTTTCAGGGCAAGTTTTATATGAAGTTAATTGAGCATATTTACGGATATAAGGAAGAAAATTGGATGGGAATTTTTCACGCCTCTGCACTTAGCAATGGCAAGTATGTTATTCTTTTTTTGGGAGATTCAGGGAGTGGTAAAAGCACAGCTTTAGCCTTGCTTCAAACAAGGGGCTTTGATTGCCTTGCGGATGATTTTGTGCCTGTACTTGCACATAATCAAAATGTTTACAGTTTTCCATCGGCAATATCGGTTAAAAAAAATAGTATTCCAGTATTGCTGCCTTTTTATGCTGAATTAAAAAGCGCTGCCGAGTATCATCTCAAAAAACAGCAAAAAACTGTGCGATATTTGCCGCCCAAAAACGCAAACCGCCCTTTGCATTTGCCTTGTAAGAAATTAGTTTTTATAAAGTACAAATTAGAAATTGGTATTGATTTAAGACAAATTTCTAAAATTGATGCCTTTCAAAAGCTCGTGCCCGATTCTTGGCTGTCTCCTAAAGCTAAAAGTGCAAGTGTTTTTTTAAATTGGTTTAAAAACTTAACTTGTTACCAATTGTTGTATTCAGATAATAAAAAGATGATTAAAACTGTTGAGCAATTATTTTTAAATGAGTTATAAAGAAATTCTGTTTTTTGTAGCCAAGTGTTTAACTGTTAGTTATGATGCTGACAATAGAACTTTTATAGAGCGCAAATTGGTGTCAAATAGTATTAATTGGGATAAGGTGGTACAGCTAAGCACGGCACATTATGTATTGCCTGCCCTATACTGTAATTTAAAGCGGGTAAATTTCACAAAATACTTCCCTAAAGATTTAATTGCTTATATGAAGCAACTTAGCCAACTTAACAAACAGCGCAACGAGCAGATAGTACTACAAGCCACAAGGCTAAACAAGTTGCTGTTAAACAGAAATATCATACCTGTGTTTTTAAAAGGAACAGGTAATATTTTAGAGGGGTTATACTCAGATATTTCCGAACGCATGGTTGGCGATATCGATATACTAGTAAACCCTGCTGAGGCTAATAAAACTTTTTGTATTTTAAAGGAATACGGCTACTACACTGAGCAAAGCAAAAAACTTTTTAACATCCACAGACATTTGACAAGGTTAGTACATGATAAGTATATAGCCGCCGTTGAAATTCACAAACAGCTATTGAGGAGAGAAAAGTCAATTTTTTTTAATTATCAAAGTGTTAAACACAATTTGCTGTTAAAGAATGGATTTAGTTTTTTATCGGATAAAGATAAAATAAAACACACTATTTTTGCAAAGATGATTAATGATTATGCTTATTATTTCAAAACTATAAACCTAAGAACAGCATATGACTTTTATTTGCAAGCAAATAAAATAGACTATAAGGTAAAATTCAAAAGCAAAAAATTATACAAGGAACTAAATGCAGGAATTAACTTGTACTCGCATCTTTTATCTAAACCGAATAGCATGGTTTTGCACCAAAGTATCCATGCAGATAAGCACACTCAAAAATGCCTAAGCTCACTTAATAATTCAATGCAAAATAGAATCAAAAAAAAACTAAAAAAGCTGTTTATACAAAATAAAAACAGGTTAATCATACTTTTAAAAGCTTTTGTAAATAGGTCTTATTTTTTATTCGTGCTTAACAAGTTTACCGACAAGCAATGGTTGAGGTCTAAATTGCCGTAATTTCCTGAACTCATTAAAAGCAACGATGTGTTTTTTAAATTCTCGTTTGTTAAAAATTCTTTAAAATCATCTAAATTCGTATAAACAATTAAGTCAGATCTTTTAAAAGCATCGGCAATTTGCTTTTTGGTAAGTTTTTGTAGTTTCTTAATTTTTAACGCACTATCAGAGTAAAATACTACAGCCTTATCGGCATAATACAAAGCATCTTTATACTGACTCAAAAATTTATCATTTAAACTGCTGTAAGTATGCAACTCTAAGCAGGCTACTAGTTTTTTATCCTTGTATTGTTCTTTTACTGCCTTTGTGCTAGCTTTAACCTTGCTAGGACTATGAGCAAAATCTTTAAAGACAAGTGTAGTTTTGTGTTCTACAATTTTTTCTAATCGGTTAGCGGCACCCTTAAAGCTTGAAATTGCCTCGTAAAAGTCTTCCTCATCTATACCCATATGCTGGCAAATCCACTTGGCGCCTGCTAAGTTTTGCAAATTGTGTTTTCCAAATATTTCTAAGGGTATCTCGCCGCTAGCACTATTTAAATAAGTAATATTATTTTTAATAAAGTGTTTAGGAGTACAGTAAGGATACTTTTTTATAGAATGATTAGAGAGTTCAATCTTTTTTTTAAGTTCTTTATCCTCTGCATTGTACACCAAAATCCCTCCTTGTGTTAAAGATTCAATAAAAACTGAAAACTGTTCAATATAATTTTCAAAACTTGGGAATACATTAATATGGTCCCATGCAATTCCACTTATTAAGGCAATATTGGCTTTGTATAAGTGAAATTTAGGTCTTTTGTCTATAGCTGAACTCAAATACTCATCGCCTTCTAAAACTATAAACTCGTTGCTGTCAGTTAGGTGGACCATGGTATCAAAGCCCTCTAGTTGAGCGCCTATCATATAGTCAACAGCAATATCGCAATAATTTAACACGTGTAATATCATAGCACTTATGCTCGTTTTTCCATGTGAACCGCCAATTACCACCCTTGTTTTATGCTTTGACTGTTGATACAAAAACTCAGGATAAGAGTATATTTTTAATCTAAGTTTTTGTGCTTTTAACAATTCTTCATTATCCTTTTTTGCATGCATACCCAAAATAACAGCATCTAAATCGTTGCTTATCTTTTCGGGAAACCAACCGTATTTTTCGGGCAGTAAGTTGTATTTTTTTAAACGCGATTTTGACGGATTGTATATAGCATCATCACTACCAGTAATACTGTATCCCTTTTTGTGTAGTGCAATTGCCAAGTTGTGCATAGCACTCCCTCCTATGGCTATAAAATGTAGTTTCATCAATCAAAATTTGGGTAAATATAACGCGATAAGAACAAATAACAATTCAAGCCTTAAACCATTTCACAACTTTATTTAGAGTTTATAAAAAAATACTCAATAGCAATAATTTATTTATTGTAAATTACCAGTCAGGTATTTAATTATGTATGCAGATATTAAATGCAATACTCATCTATTATCGCTAACGAGGTATGAGTAGCTATTGCTTTAAAAGCAATCCATAAAAAAAGGCGACATTTGATGCCACCTTGAATGTTTTCACAACGGAAAATAATCCTTATTGTGAATTGATTGCTTATTGCTGTGCAAATATATAAAAAAAATACTAAACTCAAATATTTTAATAAAAAATAAAATATAATTTTGAAACCTACTTTAATATTAACATCTGTTTAATAAAAGTTTTTAGGCATGGTTTCTACAACAATTCCTAACAGTAAACACAAAACTTATTTTTTTTTGATCTAATCTGATCTAATACCTGTTAGCCTAGTCAGCTGCGTTTTTTGTTCCATGCTTAAATTCATTTTTTAAATGTAACATATTGATTAGTTTATATTTATGGGGTTTCGTGAAAGAGCTAATGATTATTATAGATTGATTTTTTTAACTTTTAGAGCAAGGCTTTTTTTAAAGCAAAACACACTCTACTAAGTTTTAAACATAAGCTTTTTAGTTGATGAACTTTAAGTTGTATTATTTTAAAACAAACAGAAGTCTTAGTCTAAATAAATTTTTTATATTATTTTTGAACCAATTTTTTTTAGATAATACCATTAAATAAATTTTTGAATTTGTATATTAAACTATAAAGCAGTTGTGAATTTAAAAGTATAAAATTTTAATATAAAGATGATTAATTTGTTAATTATTGTAGTTTTTTTGGGTTGTTTTTGTTTGTATAATAGTTCAAGTAAGGCTCATTTGTATAAAAACACGCAATTTGAATATTGGTTGCAAAACAACAAAATACAATCTAAAATTATAGGCTTTATTGTTCTTTTAGGTTCATTAATTTTAGCTGTTAGTTCCTTAGGATTGAGTTCTGGGATTTTAGCATGGCTATTTACAACTATACTTATTTTAAGCCTGCTAGTTGTACTTGCTCCTACACAAATGGTTAGCTTATATATATTGCTTTTTATTCTCACAATTTTATTTGTTTTAGAACTTTTATTTTAGCTATGCCTGCCAACTCAAAATACCTCACAAAATCAGCTTGGCAAAAATTTGCAAAAATATCGGCTGGGCTCGTTGGTGGTTATATCATAAGTGTTCTATTTCACATGGTTTTGATATTGCTTATTCCTGCGCATCATGAAATGTTGGTTACCACCATATTTTCATTTGTGATTGTTTGGGGAATAATGTTGCTTATTCCTTACTTATTTACCAATGGTCTTAAAGCATGGGGCTTGTACATAGTAATAATTATAATTCTTTATCTGCTGTATTTTTTAGCCAATAAAAGTAATCCCTTTGTACAATGAGCAACAGAAACTATAATGTTTTCTTTAATTTACATACTGTAAGCGGTATAACTATTAGTATAGCTTTATATGTTATTTTTTTTGCAGGAGCCTTTGCCTTGTTTAAAAATGAAATTAAAGCTTGGGAAGAAGGCACAGCTTTAAGCCATACTCAAATAAAGGATGTTGACTTTGACAAAATACTCAACAAGCTAGATGAGCAATACGAGTTAATAGGAAGAGACCTATACCTTATACTAGCAGAGGATACTGATAAAATATTTGTACGTTTAGGAGCTAGCAAATCAACATTAGCCACAAAAAAAGGAAAAATTGCTCAATATTTTTATATAGATATACACACTGGCGAAAAGAAAACCTATAAGGAACAGTATAGCTTAGGCGAATTTTTATACCGATTACATTTTTTTAATCAACTTCCATATGGAATTTATTTATCGGGTTTTGTTTCTTTATTTTTTCTTTTTGCCATAATTACTGGAGTAATTATACATTGGAAAAAAATAATTTCCAATTTCTTTTCCTTTAATCCAAAAGTTATTCTAAAACGAGTTTGGGCAGATGCTCACACAGCTCTAGGTGTTATCGGCTTGCCTTTTCAGTTTATCTTTGCTGTAACAGGCACCTATTTTGCCATTAGTATTTTTGTATTTATGCCAATTAATTTTTTGTATCAAGGCAATACAAAAGCATTTAGAGAGGATATACGACCAGAGCTAAAGAATTACCCCTGGCTTGCCAACTCTGATAAAAGTATAGCAAGTGTAAACACTTTTGCTCAAAAAACAACTCAACAGTGGGATGACTTCCACTTAAATAGACTTTATATAAAAAACTACAGAGGAACTAATATGAAATATATTTTTATTGGTCAACTAAATACAGATAAGCGTTTTATAGGGTTTGGCAGAACGGTTTACGACTCATCCACAAAGAGCTTTCAAATAGAAAAAGATCCTAATAAGTTAAACTATATGGAGGATGTACAAAGATTAGTATCCCGTCTGCACTTTGCTAATTTTGGCGGTTTATTTTTAAAAGCGAGCTATTTTATTTTAGCTCTAATAAGCTGTTTTGTTATTTTAACAGGCGTGCTGATTTGGACAGAAGCTAGGAACAGAAAAAATATGAGTCTGAAAAAACGTAGGTTTACTGCAAAAGTAGGACATATTTACATAGCCACCTGTTTGAGTTTATTGCCTGTAACTGCCTTAGCATTTCTTTTTGTAAAGCTCAGCAATGGGTATTTTAGCAATAAGCAAAGTGCCATATATTATTTCTTTTTTAGCATTTGGCTTCTATTTATTTTGTTTTTTAGATTTAAAAGAGATAATTATTATACTAACAAAATTTGCCTATTGCTCGGTGCTATTTTTGGTTTTTCGATACCTATATGTAACGGAATTGTTTCAGCTAATTGGTTTTGGGTTTCATTTAAAAACAACCAAAATGCCATTTTAGTTATAGATATACTTTGGATGCTTTTAGCCTCTTTATCACTAATTAGCTATATAAAAATTAAATCAAATATAAAAACTCGCAGTTCTTTTTCAAAGCACCCTATTGAATATCCAAGCAAAACATAAAAACACTAAAAAAACAAAACACAAATCATCAAATTTACAGAATTACTTTGGACAAATAGGGGGTTTTAAACGGCTGCAGCTAGAAATAGTGAGCGAAAGGTCAAAAGTGCTGTGCCAAGCACAAGGTGTAGAAGCCTGATGGCAAACGGTAAGTGAGCAATTTCATATCTACCAGTCTTACTTTATCAATGTAATTTGTAAAAAATATAAAAAATACAAACATATATAACTAGCAAATAAACATAATCTTGCTTAGTGTTTTTTAATCTGTAAAACTTGTACTTAAACCAAATACTGAAAGGCAAAATAGGAATTAAAAAAATAAAAAATTTATCCATTACATTTAAATAAAACAAAATGATAAATAATTGTTGTAAACAAACAGTTAGGATATACAGGAAACTACCATATTTAATTTTTTTAGGATGCCTTTATTTTTTTTATAAAAAATATATGAATACCAACGATATACAATGATTATTAGAACAATTGCTTCAAAAAGTAAATTTTTATTGCTCAGCATAATTTTTTAATTTTCTAGTCCTTATTGTTTTTGTTGCTCTTTGCACTTTGTGTGACTATCAATGGCTACAACTATAGATGTTATTGCATTAGTATAACAGCATATCCAAAACACGGAGCAGCTACCCTCTGAAGGTAATAAACTAACCGCTGTACACCAACTAACTGCACTATTATAAGCAGCATATATATTGTTAAAATCCTGTTCAAACTTATCATAACATTCATCCAATGAATTTTTAGCAAAAACACCGAAATTAACAATATTTTGTTCAGTTTTTAGTTTTTTGAAGAATAACTAAAAGTTCATCTTCTGTTAGCAAGCTAATTTCAAGATATTTACTTTTAATATTTGCAATATAACTGTCTACATTAAAAACGTATTCCTTAATAGCTCTCATAGTTCTTTAAGTCATTGATTATCTGTGTGTAATCGTTGGTTTCTAAATACCACAAATATAAAAAATTTTATTTAACTTTATCTAAATAAATATATTTTCGCAATTTTTTTATATTTTGCAGTACTTTTTGCTTTTATCAAGTTACATCTAGCCTTTACATAGCTTAAAAACATCAACACACATATAAAAGCACAAACTAAATTGCTAATTTTAACAATACATACATCAAAAAACATAAAAGATAATATTTTTTTGTTGATATAAGTCTCTTATTCTCAACCTTATTTTTATAAGCAATTGGGGAAAATGTATTACAATCCTATTTATGTGTTTAATGTTAAATTTTTTATCAGGACTTGTTTTATATCCGCTTTTTATTAAATTAGTCCCCAGTTTAATATAAAAATATAACATAAAATGAGAACTAATCAATGCTTAGGGTTGTTTCTTACCTTATTAATGATAAGTTGTGCCCAAAAACCCCATCCTGCTATTAGCCCCCAAATAATTCCTATTCCTAATTATCAGTCGCTTAACGAAGGAACTTTTGTGCTTGATAAAAAAGTAAATATAAGTGCTGAAAAAGAATTTGAAGCTATAGCAGCTTATTTTAAAGAGGCTGTTAAAAACCAGTACGGAATTAGCTTTGAATCAACTAAAAAAGCCTCAAGCATCAAATTTTTAAAAAATAGTGATATCGACAACAAAGAAGGTTATCACTTAAATGTCAGTCCAAATGAAGTACTGATCGAAGCCTCATCGTCTAAGGGAGCTTTTTACGCTGTGCAAAGCTTGCTTCAGTTGCTTCCACCTAGCGAGAATTTAAAAAGTATTGCTGTTCAATGTTTGCAAATCAAAGATGCTCCTAAGTTTTTATACAGAGGCATGCATTTAGATGTAGGCAGGCACTTTTTTTCGGTAGATTTTATCAAAAAATATATCGATATACTAGCCATGCTAAAAATGAACACCTTTCATTGGCATTTAACCGAAGATCAGGGTTGGAGAATAGAGATAAAAAAATACCCAAAACTGCAGGAAATAGCCGCCTTTAGAAAAGAAACACTGCTGGGTCATTACAACAGAGATAAGCCCCATAAATTTGACGGAAAAAAATACGGCGGATACTACACACAAGAACAAATAAAAGACATTGTAAAATACGCAACTAAAAGGCAAATTAATATTATTCCTGAAATTGAGATGCCTGGGCACTCACAAGCAGCCCTTGCTGCCTATCCTAACTTAGGCTGTACTCAAGACACACTTGAAGTGGCTACCAAATGGGGAGTAATCAAAAATATTTACTGTCCGAAAGAAACAACTTTTGCATTTTTAGAAGGAGTTATTGATGAGGTTATTGACTTATTTCCAAGTAAATACATTCATATTGGCGGAGATGAAGCTCCTAAAGATAGATGGAAAAAATGCACTAACTGTCAAAAGTTAATCAAAGACAAAAACCTAAAGGATGAGCACGGTTTGCAAAGCTATTTTATTACCCGAATGGAAAAATACATAAACTCAAAGGGAAGGCAAATAATTGGCTGGGATGAGATACTAGAGGGCGGATTGGCTCCTAATGCTACCGTAATGTCATGGAGAGGCAACAAAGGAGCTATTGAGGCTGCCAAACAAAAACACCCTGTTATCCTAAGCCCCAACACACATTGTTATTTTGACTATTACCAATCGAAAAATGAAAACGAACCCTTGGCCATTGGCGGATTTTTACCCTTAGAAAAAGTATATAGCTTTAACCCTATACCCAAAGAACTATCTAAAGAAGAAGCCCAATATGTATTAGGAGCCCAAGGCAATGTTTGGACCGAGTACATGAAAACGCCAAAAAAGGTTGAATACATGATTTTTCCGAGGATATTTGCCTTAAGTGAAGTTGTTTGGTCTAAGCCTGAAAATAAAAATTACGAAGATTTTATAAACAGGGTTAAGTTTTTTTTCAAGCGTTTAGACAGCAAAAAAATAAATTACGCAAATCATTTATTTGAGTTAAGCGGTACTGCCAAAAACGAAAATGATTCCTTATTTTTTTATCTAAGTAGCAAAACCAAAGGTAAAGACATAAGGTATACCACCGATGGCTCAGAGCCCACCCTTGCATCTAAGCTTTACAACAAGCCCATACTTATAAATAATACAGTAGTTATTAAGGCTGCTAGTTTTGACAAAAAGAAACAGCTAGGCAATATTTTTGAGGAAAAAATACACTATCACAAGGCAATTGGTCAAAAAGTAAACCTGAGTCCGCCTCCACACAAATCTTATAATAAAGGAGGTAAAAGCACTATTATCAACGGAGTATTTGGAAGCCCTAAGCATTTAAAAAACAAAGAGTGGCTAGGTTTTCGTTCCGATTCGGTTAAAATATCTGTTAATTTTGATAAACCAACCGAGCTTAGCAAGGTTTCAGTTAATTTTAACAACAACTCTGCCTTTTGGGTTTATGCACCTAAAAACTTTAAAATTTCCCTTGATACAGGCTTTACAAAAACTGTAAATATTGCCAAAAATAGCAGTACAACCGTTTTTAGCGCAACTAATTTTGATTTACAAAAATCAGTTAAGCAACTAACAATAAATGTTCCATCTTATGGATTAATCCCCAAAGGGAAACCTGGCGGAGGAGAAAAAGCATGGATATTTATCGATGAGGTTTTAGCAGAATGATGCTTCTAGAAATTTGTGCAAACACCTACCAATCAGCAAAAAACGCTCAAGATGCAGGTGCACATAGAATTGAACTATGTACCGAGCTTGTTTTAGGAGGCATAACTCCTTCTTACGGACTAATAAAGCAAGTTGTAACAAATATTAATCTTCCAGTTTATGTATTAATCAGACCTAGAAGCGGAGACTTTTGCTACTCAGACAGCGAATTTAAAATCATGAAAAACGATATTGAACTCTGCAAAAAAATAGGCTGTGCAGGTATTGTTTCGGGAGTATTAAACAGTAATAAAGATATTGATATTGAACGAACTAAAATTCTATTTAATAGCTCAAAACCTTTAGACTTTACCTTTCACCGAGCTTTTGACTGTGTGCACAACCCTGAGCGAGAATTTAAAAAACTCATTGATATAGGAGTTAAACGCTTACTATCATCGGGATTGCAGGCAACTGCCGAAAAAGGCATAAAATTGCTAAAAAAATTGCACACCATAGGCGGTAATAAAATACAAATTATGCCTGGAGGCGGAATTAACCCTACTAATGCTCCACTTTTTAAAAAAGAAGGATTTGCCGAAATTCACGCCTCTGCATGGGGTTTTATAAAACATGACACAAATTTGTCAGAGTTTAAAAAACCCGCTGAAAAATTTTCTGACCCAAAAATCATTAAAGAAATTTTAAAAGCACTAAAGCATGCGTAATATAAGCTTTATACTGTTTAGTTTAATCATTTTAAGTTGTAGCACTAAAAATAATCTACCTGTAAAACAAGAACTTACTGAAAACTGGTATTTTAAAGGAAAAGATACACTAAACTGGCAAGAGGCCTCTGTACCAGGAAATATTTTTGTCGATTTAATGGATGCACAAATCATCCCCAATCCCTTTGTTTTATCAAATGAAAAAAAGGTAAAATGGGTATCAAATAAGCATTGGGAGTACAAAAGCAATTTTAAGCTAAGCAAAAAGTTACTCGATAAAAAAAATATAAACCTTTGTTTTTACGGGCTTGATACCTATGCAAATGTATATCTAAACAAGCAGCTTATCGTCAAAGCTAACAATGCTTTTAAGTATTACAAAATACCTGTAAACAAGTTGCTAAAAAACAACAATGAACTGCTAATAAAATTTGAACCTGTCCAAAAACGCGAAAATATGTTAAAAAAACAATTGCCATACTCTCTGCCTGAAGGAAACAGAGTATTTAGCCGAAAGCCACAATTTCAATACGGCTGGGATTGGGGACCTGAGCTAAACACTTGTGGCATTTGGAAAAAGGTAACTATTAAAGCATGGGATACTATGATTTTTGACAATATCTTTATCAAACAAAAGGTTGTTAATAATAATTTTGCTGATCTTATTGCTAATATCAATATAAATAGCTCAGTTGATACAACAGCTAAAATAAGCTGTTTAGTAGATAATTATAAGACAGAAATTGCAGTTGATATTAAAAAGGGAAGCTACAGCTATAAAGTCCCTCTTAGAATAAAAAACCCAAAACTGTGGTGGGTTCACAATTTAGGTACACCTTACTTGTACCAATTTAATTTTACACTAAGGGTTAAAAATACGATTTACGATAAAAGTTCGATAAAAAAAGGAATTCGAACCCTAAAATTAATTACGCAAAAAGATTCAATAGGAGAATCTTTTTATTTTCAACTCAACGGAAAACCTATTTATATAAAAGGAGCTAATTATATACCTCAAAACAGCTTTCAAAATTGGGTTAAAAAGCAACACTATCGCAAATTGCTCTCAGACGTGGTAAATTCAAATATGAATATGCTACGTGTTTGGGGTGGTGGTATTTATGAATCAGATTATTTTTATAACTTATGCGATGAAAAAGGAATTTTAATTTGGCAAGACTTTATGTTTGCTTGTGCTATGTATCCAGGGGATAAAGAATTTCTCAAAAATGTAAAAACCGAGGCTATACAGCAGGTTAAAAGACTGAGAAACTACAGCTCGATTGCCCTTTGGTGTGGAAATAATGAAAACTCGGAAGGCTGGCACAATTGGGGCTGGCAAAAAAACAGAACAGAATCAGAAAAAAAACAAATATGGAGCGACTATCAAAAAATATTTAATGGTATTTTACCTGAAGCAGTAGCAAAATACAGCGACGCCACTAATTACTGGGAAAGCTCACCTAAATACGGTAGAGGTAATGATAAATTTCAATTTGAGGGCGATGCACATGATTGGTCGGTTTGGCATGACGGTGCTGCTTTTAATCAATTTGAAAAAAAAGTACCTAGGTTTATGAGTGAGTTTGGTTTTCAGTCATTTCCTAGCTATCAGCTAATAAAGTATATCAATCAAAGCAATAGAGTTGACATAAGCACAAAAGCTTTAAAAGATCATCAAAAAAACTCTAGAGGCTTTCAGCTTATCAGGCAATATATGCAAGACTATTACCCTATTCCTGAGGATGATGAAGATTATATTTACATAAGTCAGCTCTTACAAGCTAAGAGTGTTTTAACTGGAATTAAAGCCCACAGAAGGGCTAAGCCTAAAAATATGGGGACCTTATACTGGCAATTAAACGATTGTTGGCCAGCTATTTCATGGTCTAGTATTGATTACTTTGGCAATTGGAAAGCCTTGCAATACAAAGCAAAAAAAGCCTTTAAAAACCTTTTTATTTCTTCTGAAATTAAAAATGATAGTTTAAAAATTTACCTAATTAACGACCATTTTAAAGATATAGAAGGAAAACTCGAACTCAATACACTTAATTTTGATGGAAAAACAATTGATAAAAAGGCTAAAAATATTTATGTAAATGCAAACAGCAGCAATGTATATGCCAATTTATCTATAAAAAATATAGATAAGTATACTAATCTAATTCAAGCTAAGTTCAACGGCGAATCGGTATTGATATTTTTAACAAAACCCAAAGAACTCCAACTCAAAAAAACTGAAATTAAGACAAACATCAGCAAAGTAAAAAAAGGCTTTGCTATTCAAATACAGTCAAAAACTTTACTCAAAGATGTGTTTTTGTTTACTGATAAAAAAGGACATTTTTCAGATAATTTTTTCGATGTACTGCCCAACAAAATTAAAACACTTGTTTTTGAAACCAAGGCAGATAGCCTGCCTAGCCTAAAGGTAAAAGCACTAAATAATTTACTGTGAAAAACGCTGATTAGCCTTTGCGCGAAAACTCACAAAAAACAAGCTAGTAAATGTATTACATTAAAAAAACAGAGCAAAAAGGTCAAGGTTGCAGATAGAAAATTGCTAAAGTATTTCTCGTTACAGCCGTTTAAAATCCTGCTTATGCAAAGTAATTCTATAAACTTAATTTAACTTTTGCAGTCTGTTATTTGCTAAGTTTTAAAAACTTATTTAGTATTTTAATATACAATTCAATTCCTTGTTTAACTTCTCGAATATAGATAAATTCATCGGCAGTATGTGAGCGAGTACTATTTCCAGGACCTAATTTTAACGAGGGGCAGTGCAGTACTGCTTGGTCAGACAGGGTAGGAGAACCATAAGTTTTTCTTCCCAAACTAAGCCCTGCCTGAACTAAAGAATGACTTATCAATATGGAAGATGAATTTAAATGCAAGCCTCTGTTTTTTAAGGAGCAGGGTGCATTTTGTTGCATAAAAAAGTCTATTTCATCATTGGTATATAGGTCATTGACCCTTATATCGACTACTAATTTTACCTCGGCAGGTACAGCATTGTGCTGTACCCCTGCGCTGATTTGAGTAACAGTGGTTTTTACCTCGCCCAGAGTTTTGGATTTTTTTTCAAAAGACAGGTTTTGAAACCACTGCAAAACCTCTATGGTATTGTAAATTGCATTATCTGTATTAGGATGAGCAGCATGACTTGGCGTGCCACTTACCTGAGCATCGTAAACAATTAAGCCCTTTTCGGCTATAGCTAGTTGCATTTGTGTAGGTTCACCTACTAGCGCAATATCTATATTTGGAAGCGTTGAAAGTAAGTATTTTAATCCCCTAGGACCACTGTTTTCTTCTTCGGCAGTACCAGCAAAAACAAGGTTATAGGCTAGGTTTTTTTGAGAGTAAAAATAGCTAAAGCAGGCTAATAAAGAAACTAGACTTGCGCCAGCATCATTACTGCCTAATCCGTAAAGTTTATCCATTTCAATTACAGCTTTAAACGGATTTTTTGTATATCCTTTGTTGGGCTTCACTGTATCGTGATGCGAATTTAACAGCAGGCTAGGCTTAGTTGTATCAAAAAATTTATTAACTGCCCATATATTGTTATACGTTTTTGTATAGGGTATGTTGTGAGCTTTAAACCAGTTTTCTAACAGTTGTGCAGTTTTATCTTCTTCTGAAGAAAAAGAAGGAGTTTCAATTAACTTTTTTAATAAGTCTATTGCCTGTAAAGTGAGTTTTGGTATCATTTCAACCTTATTGAACTGTATTTAACACTTGAATTAGACAGCATGTCAGCATTGCCAACATAAACCCTAAAAACCTTATTATTAAGGGCGTAAAAACAATTGTCTAATTTTGGAAGCATGCCTTTTACTATGTTGTTTTGAGCTTTTAACCAAGTGTAGCTCTTTTCGGTAATACATTCTATAGTAGAATTGTTATCTGATATATTTGCTAGTACTCCTGGCTTGTCAAAGCAATAGTAAAGCTCGGTTGTATAGCAAGAGGTAAGAGCTATGGCAAGTTCAGCAGCTATGGTATCGGCATTGGTGTTTAGCAGTTGACCCTTTTTATCATGAGTTAGGGCGCAAAACACAGGCACAACTTTATTTTTTATTAATATAGTTAAAATTTGTGGATTGACCTTAATTACATCGCCTGCAAAGCCGTAGTCTATAGGTTTTGACGGACGTTTTACAGATATTATTGTATTTCCATCTGCACCTGTAAAACCTAAGGCATTAGTGTTATAAGCCTGTAATTGTGCAACTATGCTTTTGTTAATTTTTCCAGCATATACCATACTGACAAGATTTAGTGTTTTAGCATCGGTTATTCGCCTTCCATTGATCATCTGCACAGAGATATTTAATTCAGTGGCGAGTTCAGAAAGTAAATTACCCCCTCCGTGAACCAAAACCTTAGGTGCTTTAAGCTTAGAAAAATCGTATAAAAAACTGTTTAAAGCCTTTGTGTTTTCGATGATTTTTCCACCTATTTTAACAATCTTAACAGTTTCCACAAATCTGAATTTAATTTAATTCTCAACATTATACAAAGTTCTAAAAATATGATTATAACAAAGCATAAAATAAACTTTAATTTATATAATTTTTGATTTTGTAAATGGGGAAGTATTACACTTTGTTAGTAGCCGTTTTAATTCATTTAGTTTGTTTTTTGTCAAAGCGAAAATCTAATATTAAACAGAGCTTGTCTTGGTATCAGTTTAAAATTTGATTCTACATAGCTAAAGTTATCGATGTTAATAGTTCTATATTCTTCGATATTAAAGATATTGTTAAGATGTAACTCAAAAGTCAATATTTTTCTTTTTCCAAGTGTGACGATACACCAAGTTTGCAAAGAAATTTTATGTGTTTTCTGAAAATAAGTTGTTATTTATATACTCGGTTTTTATTTTGATGTATTGATTTTCTTTTGGATAAATATTTACATTAAATTCATGAAACTGTCGTGTTATGGTTTGGTTGTTTTGCCCTTGGATTTGATTGTTTGAAAACTGGATAATACTTTTTATTTCGACATTTAACCAATCTGTAATGTCCGTATCTATTTTTCCGTTTAGTCGCCAACTTTGATTCACAATGTCTGTGATTTCAGCGTTGAGTATTTGTTGAAAATCTCGTAAACTATAATCCGCACTTAATGTAAGATTTGTGTTAAAACTACTAAAATACTTGCTGGCTCTTGTTATAAGATTATGACTAAAACGCTTGTTATCTTGATCGATAGCTTGTAATTTAATAGCACCATTATCTAATATTTGATTGTTGTGCAACAAATTATTATTTGTTTTTGCATGGCTATAAATTATACTAAAGAAAAACGATTTGATAGGGTTTCTATATCCAAATGATGTTGAATAACCTAAATTTTGATTTTCAGGTAGTGGTGCGTCTATATGTTGAATGTTGCGGTAATTCTGTAAAATATAGTTATAATATAAGACCATTGCAAAACCCAACCTTATTTTTGTTTAGGTTTCTACCTTGATGCTTTTGACCTAAATTTTATTCTACTTTACTATTTTTTGTTGATTTTTGGATGGATAATCGCACTTAATTAGGCTTATTATCTTTTAATTTTCACAATTAGACGCAATTATCCCTGGACTTCTATATAAATTGTAGCACATTGCTTCCAATAGGTTTTGTGTGTACATTTTTCTAATACCTCTATATCTTGCAGTACCTCCATTAAACTATCTTTTTATGCCACCAAATGTGCGCTCTACTTTAAATCGTGTTTTTCCTATAAGTTTGTTAAATCGCTGTTCCCATTTTGTTAAAGGCTTGTTCTTATAGGCTTTTTTTAGAATGTGATTCTTTAGTTTTCGCTTTTTTAATAGT
>JBKDZU010000092.1:0-11225 GCA_047971505.1 Tenacibaculum sp. | reverse complement strand
TTAACTGAATTAGAAAAACAATTAGAGTTACTAAAACTTTTAAATAAAAATAGCTGAACAATGACAAAATACATCTGCAATGTATGTATATTCTTTTTTACCACTTTATTAGTGGCACAAAAAAAGGAAATGCGCTTATCAATGCAACAGGCAATTGATTATGCAATTAAAAACAATTACAACAATAAACTTGCCCTAAATAATATAAAAGCTGCCAAAAAGAGAAAATGGGAAACAACAACTATAGGACTGCCTCAAATTAACGCTACACTAGACTATAGAAACTGGCTTAAACAACAGGTTACCTTACTGCCTGCTGCGGCTTTTGACAACACTCAAAGCACCATAGATATAGTTCAAAATTACTTTGAAAATATTGTGAGAAATGACACAGAGGTGGTTGCTCCTACAAATTTTATTCCGTTGCGGTTTGGAACCAAACAAACTGTAGATGCATCAATTAGCCTGACACAAGTAATTTTTGACGGCTCTTATTTAATAGGCTTACAATCGGCAAAAACCTATTTAAAGATATCGGAACAAGCAAAGAAAAAAACCGAACTAGCTACACGAGAGGCGGTAATTAATGCCTATGGAAATGTTTTAGTAGCTCAACAAACCATTAAAATTCTTGAAAAAAACAAAAATATACTGATAAAAAACCTAAACGAAACACAAAAAATATACAACAACGGTTTAACCGAACAAGAAAATGTAGAACAACTTCAAATTACTCTAGGAAATGTTGAAAGCAATTTAAGCAATGCCAAAAGAATGCTTATTATTACCCATAAAATGCTAAACCTTGCCTTAGGGAATCCTATTGAAAAGAAAATAGTACTTACAGATTCGTTAGATAAGTTGATAAGTTTAAACACTGACTTAAATTTATTGACAAAGGTTTTTAATGTAGAAAACCACATTGATTATAAAATGGCAGAAAACGATCGCGAAAGCAAAAGACTATTGATGAAGTTTGAACAGAGCAAAGCCTTGCCCAGTTTAGCCGTATTTATTAACTATGGCGCCAATGCAAATGAAGATAGTTTTAATTTTTTTAACAGCAATCAAAAGTGGTATAATTATTCTTTATTCGGAATTAGTATTAAGCTGCCTCTTTTTAGTAGCTTTGAAAGAGAGGCAAAAACTGCAAGGGCTAAAATAGAACTAGAAAGTTCTGAAATACGAAAAGATGAACTCACACAAAAATTGTATCTCGAGGCAGAAGCCGCAAAAAGTGCTTATCAACTAAGCATAGAAAACTATCAAACAAACCAAAAAAATTTAGCTCTTGCCGAGCGTATAGAGAAAAAGCAACAAATAAAATTTTTTGAAGGACTTTCCTCCAGTTTTGATTTACTTCAGGCACAAAACCAATTGTATTCACAACAAAACCTATACATGCAATCTATGTTAAATGTAATTGCAAAAAAAGCTAAGCTAGAAACCGCATTAAATGCACCCATTAAATAGTTAAAAATGATAAAGACAAGATTTTATATTTTTATTGTTATAGTAGCTTTAACATCGTGTCAAAACAAAGATCAATCGATCGATTCTGTAATAAGCACGCAAAACTTACAAAAAATAAGGCAGAAAAAAAATCAATTAAACCAAGAGCAGCAAAAATTAGCTAGCAAAATAAAATTGCTCGACAGAGAAATAGCTAAACTCGATACCCTTAAAAAAATCCCTTTAATAACAACCATCAAAGCACAAACAAAACCCTTTGTACATTATGTTTACTTACAAGGAAGCGTTCAAACAAAAAAAAATGTATTGGTGTATCCTGAAATACCAGGTCAATTACTTAAAATTTACGTAAAGGAAGGGCAGCGAGTACAAAAAGGACAAGTGTTGGCTACAATTGACGATGGAGGGTTACAACAGCAGCTTGCGCAAACGGAAGTCAAACTGGGCTTGGCAAAAACTACTTATAAACGTCAAAAAAATCTTTGGCAACAAAAAATTGGTTCCGAAATACAATACCTACAAGCCAAAACCAATTATGAAGCCTTGATCAATTCAGTAGAGCAACTAAAACAACAGTTAAACAAAAGCGTATTAAAAGCACCCTTTACAGGTATTGTTGACGATATAATAAAGGAACAAGGAACTGTAGTAGCTCCAGGGTTTGGCTCAGAAGTATTCAGAATAGTAAACCTAAACAATATGTATATTGAAACAGATGTTCCAGAAAGCTATATCACTTCCATTAAAAAAGGGAAAGAAGTTCAAATTGAATTTCCCGTATTAGGAAAAACACAAGCATCTACTGTTCGCAGAGCAGGTAATTTTATAAATCCTGCAAACAGAACCTTTAAAGTAGAAATTGAAGTTTTAAACCAAGATCGGAGCATAAAGCCCAATCTTACAGCTAAGTTAAAAATTAATGACTACTCCAACTCGGAGGCTATTTTAATGCCTTTAAGTATAATTTCTGAAAATGCCGCAGGACAGCAATATGTATTTGTAGTTGACAGCCTTAAAAACAAAGGAGGTAAAAATATAGGCATAGCCAAGCAGGTAGTTATAAAAACAGGTAAAGCACAAGCTGATGTGGTTGAAATTTTATCGGGCATTGATAAAGGTAGTTTAGTGATACATGAAGGAGCAAGAAGTGTAAAAAATAAACAGCAAGTAGAAATACTCAATATTGGGCTTAAAAAATTAGCTCAACAAAACAAATAAAATTGAGAATGGACAAACAAAGCAAAAAAATAAATAAAGAGTTTAGGTTATCTTCCTGGGCAATAGGCAACAAAACTACCATTTATGTTATGATGGTAATTGTACTATTTTTAGGTATTGCTGCATTTTTTAATATGCCTAGAGAAAATTTTCCAGAAATTAAAGACACAAAAATTTATATAAGCTCCATTTATCCGGGTAACACAGCTGAAGATATTGAAAAACTCATCACTGATCCTTTAGAGGAGAAACTAAAAACTATAAGCAATATAACTGAGATAACATCAACCTCACAAGAAGATGTATCGATGATTATCATTGAATTTGACGATACTATTAGCATTGAACAAGCAAAGCAAAAGGTAAAAGACGAAATTGATGAAGAGGTATCGGGAGAGGATTGGCCTACCTTTAATCAAGCAAAAGTAGAGCCTAATGTATTTGAACTTAATCTTGCCGAAGAAACACCAATTTTAAACATAAACATTTCAGGTAATTATCCTGCAAAAAAGCTAAAGGAATACGCCGAGTTTTTACAAGATGAAATAGAAGACTTGCCAGAAATTAAAAAAGCCGATATAAGAGGAGCCGAAGATAAGGAAGTTGAAATAGCTGTAGATATTTATAAAATGATGGCAGCTAAGGTTAGTTTTAACGATGTAATTCAGGCTGTAGAAGGAGGAAACACAACCCTGTCAGCTGGAAACATTGTAGCCAGCGGACAAAGGCGCACCCTTAGAGTACTAGGTGAAATTAACGAGCCTCAGCAACTGCAAAGCTTTGTTGTTAAGGCCGAAAAAGGCAATCCTATTTACTTAAAAGATATAGCGTCAATCTCTTTTAAAGACAAAGATAAAACCACCTATGCCCGCGAGTTTGGCGAGCCTGTAGTTATGCTCGACGTTAAAAAACGCTCAGGAAAAAACATGGTTGAGGCAGCCGATAAAATACAACAAATAGTACAGCGTGCAAAGGCTACTGTTTTTCCCACAAACCTTAAGGTTAGTATAGCCAACGATCAATCTTCAAAAACCATAGGTCAGGTAAACGACCTAATAAACAATATAATTTTTGGAGTAATATTAGTTGTTACGGTTTTAATGTTTTTCCTCGGGTTTAAAAATGCCTTATTTGTAGGTTTTGCCATTCCTATGTCTATGTTTATGTCATTGATGATCTTAAAGGCTCTCGGGTATACTTTAAATACCATGATACTTTTTGGTCTTATTATGGGTTTGGGCATGTTGGTAGATAACGGAATAGTGGTAGTTGAAAATATATATCGCTTAATGGACAAAGAAGGCTTGAGTAGAGTTGAAGCCGCTAAGAAAGGAATTGGCGAAATAGCCTTTCCTATTATTATCTCAACGGCCACTACAGTGGCAGCGTTTATACCCTTGGGCATGTGGCCCGGAGTTATGGGTCAGTTTATGATTTACTTTCCCATAACTCTATCGGTAGTTTTAGGCTCTTCTTTATTTGTAGCCATATTTTTTAACTCGGTATTGGTATCTGAATTTATGAAAGTTGAAGATAAGCAAATGCCCATAAAAAAAATCGTCAGGCTAACCTTTGTTTTAAGTGTATTAGGTTTGTTGATACTGCTATTTGGAGGAAGCTTTAAACCCTTAGGAACCTTACTTGTTTTTGCAGCAGTAAATTTTTGGATTTACCGTTTTATACTTCGCCCTTTGGCAAATAAATTTCAATCTCGAGCACTGCCAAAGTGGGAACGCTTTTACGAACGCATAATAAGCAAAGCCCTAAAAGGTAAAATGCCCCTGTTTATTTTTGCTACTACTGTACTGTTGCTAATAATTGCTTTTATAGGCTTTGGCGCTTCTGTTGGTACACAAAGAACAAAAGTAGAGTTTTTCCCCGACAATATACCCAATCAAATTATTGTTTATGTAGAGTATCCGCAAGGAACTGATATTGAAAAAACTAATGCTATTATGAAAAACATAGAACAACGTGTAGACAATATTTTAAGCGATGCTAGCTACTTAGATGTGGGCTATAATTTTTTAGTAGAAAGTTCTATTTCGCAAGTAGGCGCTGGCTCGGGAAATCCACAAACCGATGGAGGTTCAACTGCCGAAATGCCCCACAGAGGTAAAATAATAGCCTCTATGAGAGAGTACAAGTTTCGTCGAGGTGCCGATAGTAAAATACTGAAAAAAAAAATTACCGAATCACTGAAAAGAGTTTATCCTGGCTTGTCAATATCTGTAGAAAAAGACCCCGTGGGTCCTCCGGCAGGTTATCCTATAAATATTGAATTAGAAGGAAAAAACTACGGCGAATTGATTGAAACAGCAGAGAAGATACGCAACTTTATCAACTCTAAATCAATAGCAGGAATTGCAGAGTTAAAAATAGATGTCAACAAATCAAAGCCCACCATGTTGGTCGATGTTGACAGAGAAAAAGCGGGCGAACTAGGAATAGGAGCAGTACAGGTAGGACAGCAACTGAGAAATTCTGTTTTTGGAGCTAAGGCAGGCGTGTATAAGCAGGATGGTGAAGATTACGATATTTATGTTCGTTTTAACCAGTACAATCGATACAACTCTAGTGTGCTGTTCAATCAAGTTATCACATATAGAGATTTGGCAACAGGTCAAATACGAACAATCCCTGTTTCGAGTATTGCAAAGCAGCGCAACACCTCGGGCTTTAGTGCCATTAAGCACAAAAATGTAAAGAGAGTGGTTACGGTATATTCAGCTCTAGCTCCAGGGTATGCCGATGCGGGTGCTATAGTAGGTGAAATTCAGTATGAAATGAGAAACTTTGACAACCTGCCTAACACAGTTAAAATAGATTACACCGGACAAATTGAAGAACAAAACAAGCAAATGTCCTTTTTAATGGGTGCTTTCTTTTCTGGGCTTGGTTTAATTTTTTTAATTCTCATCTTTCAATTTAACTCTGTCTCTAAACCTGGCATAATTATGTTAGCCATCTTTTTAAGCTTAATAGGAGTGTTTGGTGGTATAGTTGCCTCGGGCTCTTCATTTGTAATTATGATGACTATGATGGGGATTATAGCTTTAGCAGGAATAGTGGTAAATAACGGAGTTGTTTTGCTCGATTATATTCAATTGTTAATCGACAGAAGGAAAGCAGATTTAAACCTAACTGAAAACAGTGTTATTTCGACAAAGAATTTAAAAGTAGCCATAATAAACGGAGGTAAGGCTCGCCTGCGTCCGGTACTATTGACAGCCATAACAACAATTTTAGGACTTATTCCGTTAGCAACGGGTTTAAACATTAATTTTTTTACTTTGGTATCCGAGTTTAACCCGCATATTTACTTAGGTGGCGATAATGTAATATTTTGGGGTCCTTTAGCATGGACAGTTATTTACGGACTAATCGTTGCTACTTTTTTAACCTTAATAGTAGTTCCTGTGCTGTTTTTCTTAGTTAGTACCTTTAAAATTTGGTTGGGTAAACAACTGAACAAAGCTAGTTAAAGAATCAAAACTTGCACTTATTGGTCGAGTTTATGAACTGCTAAAAATCAAGGTTTTTTTGATTTAGCTTAGCTACCTTAACAGAATCGTCAAAAGATTCCTTTCTAAAAGTATGTATTATTTTAGTGTTTAAACTACCGAAAGCTAAAAAAATTTTTTTAACTTGAAAATTAACTTCATCGGCCGATATAGAAGGAATTTGCACCATATCGGCTAGCCTTAAAACTTCGTTTTCAAAGACGTTGACTCTGGCTCTAAAGGCGGGAGTTTGCAAATTGCTCACCCTGCTGCTATCCTTTACTTTTTTAGTTAGTTCTTTTAATTCTACAGCGTTGTACAAGGCTACTCTGGGCGATATTTTTTTATATACTCTTAAAAACTTTTTTAAAACAAAGTACTCTTTCCAGTTCTCAATACGTTTTGTGGTAATGCTATCGAGCTCATCACAAACAAACAAAGCCTCAACATGCATAGGGCTGCTGCTTAAATTAGCTTTACTGTTTTGAGTTTTAACTTCCTTTTTTTTAGAACAAGCAAACAACAAGCTAAAAGAAATTAGCAAGCCCAAAAAATGTTTTATATTCATATCTTAACAATCAATAGTTGTAAAAATACACTATTAAAAATTATAAAAAGCAATATTTAAACTTTTTAAGATCTCAACTAAAACTGAATGCAGTTGTGTTATGGTTTTAATTCTTACTTGCCTTTTTGATGAACAGATATTTGCCTTGACAGATTATCTTTTAATTTATAATACTCCTTTAAATGATCTTCTATGCTATGAAACTCTTTCATATTATAAAAAACAATAAAAAAGGCACAAATAATCTTTTTGACAATTCAACTCTCTTTTTTGAGAAATTTTAATTTTAATACTTTTGTATGCTTGTAATTTTGAATAGCCAACAATGAATGACACTGTATTGATTATAGGTGCCTGCGGACAAATAGGAACTGAATTAACAGAAAGATTGAGAAAAGTGCACGGAAGTAAAAATGTAATTGCTTCAGATATTAAAAAAGGATGTGATAGGCTTATGCGCGATGGACCCTTTGAAATTGTCGATGCCACTGATAAAAACAGAATTTTTGAGGTAGTAAAAAAATATAAAGTAAAGCAAGTGTATTTAATGGCAGCTATGTTATCGGCAACTGCTGAAAGGTATCCACAAATGGGATGGCAGCTCAATATGACTTCGTTGATGTCAGTGCTAAACTTGGCAAAAGAAAAGCATCTCAATAAGATATTCTGGCCCAGTTCTATAGCTGTTTTTGGGAACACAACTCCAAAGATAAACACTCCACAACAAACAGTAATGGAGCCATCTACCGTTTATGGCATCAGCAAGCTAGCAGGCGAACAATGGTGTAATTATTACCACAACAAATACGGAGTAGATGTTAGAAGTGTTCGCTATCCTGGAATTATTAGTTGGAAAACTCCTCCTGGAGGTGGCACTACCGACTATGCTGTAACTATTTATTTTGAAGCCCTAAAGAACCAAACCTATGAGTGTTTTTTAGCCGATAACACTCGTTTGCCAATAATGTATATGGATGATGCCATTATTGCTACAATAAAGCTAATGCAAGCTCCTGCAAGTGCAATTAAAACAAGGACCTCTTATAACTTGGCAGCCATAAGTTCTACTCCCAGCGAAATTGCCAACCAAATAAAGATATATATTCCAAATTTTAGCATTTCGTATAAGCCTGATTTTAGACAAGCCATTGCCGATACCTGGCCTAGAGTAATTGACGACTCCGTTGCTAGAAAAGAATGGGGCTGGGAACATAAGTTTGATATTTCATCTATAACCCAAAATATGATAGCAAATATTAAAAAGCATAAAAAAGCCTAAATTATATTTACTGCCCAATGTAGCTTATATTAATTTCGGTTGATAATATAAATGTTGGTATATGTTTAGCCACAGAGCTTAAAAAATATGTTTAGATAGCTAATTTTTAATAATTTTTAAATTGATAAAAACAGCAAGTTGGCATACTTAGCAGTTAGCACAAATTATAAATATAAGAATATATGAAATACTGTTTGTTTATTTTTTTACTGCCACTGTTGTGGCTTCAATGCAGGTATAAAACTAAAGATACTGAAGCTTATAGTAAAGATCCAAAAAGTTCAGTAAAGTACGCTAAAGGGTTCGACATTATAACTAAAAACAAACAAAAAGTACTATTGCTTAAAGGAGTCATTCAACATTCTGATAAGCCAGTTTCATATACCCTTAGCAAGGCAGCCAAGGCGAGGAGTGCCAATCAAATTAAAATACCTGTCAAAAGTATAGTTGTAACTAGTACTACCCATATTCCTATGCTCGAGCTGCTTGAGGTGGAGCATACCCTAGTTGGCTTTCCTCATACTAAGTACATATCATCTGTAAAAACTAGAAAAAGAATTAAAGAAGGAAAACTTGTTGATCTGGGTTTGGAAGAAAGTATAAATGCCGAAAGACTAATTGAATTAAACCCTGAACTGCTTATAGCATCTTCCTTACATGCTAACAACAAATTGTATCACAACCTTAAAAAAGAAGGAATTAAAGTGATTTTTAACGGCGATTGGTTAGAGCAAACGCCTTTAGGAAGATCTGAATGGATTAAATTTTTTGGCATACTGTTCAATAAAGAAAAAATGGCGGACAGCATTTTTAAATCAATAGAAACCGAATATTTAAAAGTTAAAAATGCAGCCCAAAACCAAGCCTACTCTGCTACTGTTTTAACGGGAAGCATGTACAGTGATGTATGGAATGTAGCTGCAGGTAAAAGTTTTATTGCTAATTTTTTAAAGGATGCCAACCTCAACTATTTGTGGAAAAGCACCAAGGGTACAGGCAGTTTACAACTCAGTTTTGAAAGTGTTTTAGAAAAGGCAAAACACGCCGACTACTGGCTGTATTGTGGTATGTACGAGACTAAAAAACAACTAATTTCGGCTAATATTCACTATAGAGAGTTCAGCGCTTTTGCTAAAAACAATATTTATACCATTGCTAGTAAAAAAGGAGAAAGCGGGGGGCTTTTATATTTTGAACTATCGCCAGTTAAGCCCAACCTTGTTTTAAAAGATTTAATTAAGATTACCCGCCCCGAAGCATTCCCAAATTACAAACTCACTTTCTTTAGCAAGCTAAAATAGAAATAGCTTTGTTTGCCTAATAATTTATATTTCAATTTTTAACTACAGAGTTAGTATATCAAACCTCAAACAATATTAACTAATACTGAGAATACAATTATTAAATATATAATTATTCCCCTAAATAAATAAAAGTGTGAGTAACCAAATAAAAAGGTTGATTGTTTATAGGTTTTTCTAAGCCCCCAGAAACTACGCTAATATTGTGGCTGTGGTTTCCTGAAGAATTTGTTGTAAAACTATGGTTGTGTGCTCCACCGTCAGAAATTTTTTCGGTAATATGATCGCCTATTAGAAAAAAATCATCGTTCCCTCCTTTAAGACCCTTTACTTTGTGATTATGTTTTTTGCTATAATTGTGACCATGCTTACCATTTGTACTTGTTGTGCCAGAATGGCTATGCCCTCCATTTGAAGAAGTAGTTACCTCAAAATTAACATTTGGAAGGTTTTCTTGGTTTAGGATGTATGAGCTTTGTCCTGCTTTAGTCAATAGAGATTCATCTGATTTACTTTTTAAGAATCTTCCTCTAGCATCGGGCAGGCTATCTGACAAACCAAGCGATATTGCAGCCTCTTGAGCACTTTTTGAAAGCTCTGTTAAGGGTCTTCCGTCGAGTATATACCAACCCAAATGGTCAGAAGTTTGTACTCCATACTTAATATCGCCATAAACAGAAGCAGTACTTTCTTTATGAACTGGTTTCCACTCAGTACCATTATGCATATAAATTTGATTATCGTCAGTGTTGTACACCAAGGATCCTTTACTTGGAGAGGATACGCTATCTATTTCAGATTTCCCAGCTTTAGCAAGTGCAAATAAGGAGTATTTACTAATCTGTGCCGATGCGCTAGCTAATACGCTTAACAGAAAAACAGCTAATAAAACTTGGCGTTTTACAATAACTGCAGTTAGTGCAGGTGGGGGGGGACAAGGGGTAGTCATAACTTTAAAATAAATTTGTTAATAAATATCGATTATTTTAAAAATTATATAGAATTCACAAGTAATTATTCTATATCATACTGTGCTTTAATTTTTTAATATGATTTACTGGCATCTCTATTATACGATGCAATTATAAAGATAATTATCCGAATAATAAAATATAATTTAAATAGTTTTAATAATGGTTTGTGTTTATTTTTAAAAATAAACTTTTACAACTGGTAATTATAAGGTTAAAATATTTAACTTTAAGTAGTGTGCTAATAAATTAAAAACATAAATAAAAGCCTTATTCTCCTAAATAAATAAAAGTGTGAGTAGCCAAATAAAAAGGTTGATTGTTTATAGACTTTTCTAAGCCCCCAGAAGCTACGCTAATATTGTGGCTGTGGTTTCCTGAAGAATTTGTTGTAAAACCATGGCTATGCGCTCCATTAGAAGAGGTATTTGGATCTTGATGCACTTCTGCTGTCATAAACCAAGTTTGAGGGTCAGTACCCCAAGAAGCTAATTTAGAAATTATGTGTTTTTCATATGTATGACTATGCTTACCATTTTTCTTTGTTGTACCAGAATGGCTATGCCCTCCATTTGAAGAAGTAGCTCCCTCAAAATTAATATTTGGAAGATTTTCTTGGTTTAGGACGTATGAGTTTTGCCCTGCTTTAGTCAATAGAGATTCATCTGATGATCTACTTTTTAAGAATCTTCCTCTAGCATCGGGCAGGCTATCTGACAAACCAAGCGATATTGCAGCCTCTTGAGCACTTTTTGAAAGCTCTGTTAAGGGTCTTCCGTCGAGTATATACCAACCCAAATGGTCAGAAGTTTGTACTCCATACTTAATATCGCCATAAACAGAAGCAGTACTTTCTTTATGAACTGGTTTCCACTCAGTACCATTATGCATATAAATTTGATTATCGTCAGT
>JBKDZU010000091.1:0-38362 GCA_047971505.1 Tenacibaculum sp. | reverse complement strand
TTTTTAATAATATTATTGGTAAACAACAGCTAAATTGTTATTTGCTGTTTTTTGCTTATTTATTTTTGCGGAGGCAATTAACTTTATTTGCTAAATCCCTCTATTGAAGTTTTATCTGTTAGGTTTGTTAATTAAGTTAGCACTACTTGCCATATAAACATTGATCTGTGCTTTTATCTTTTGCAATAAAATAAAAGGAAAGACACCGAGATGTCTTTCCATTATTCATACTAGGGATTTTGCACTAAAGATGGCTGAAGTATAATTTGTCTTTCAGGTATGAACTCAACCACTCTTACATGACTGGAGGGGATTTCAAAAAAAGGATTTGAATTATTCAAATGGGTTCCTGGATACCTTCTATTCATTGTGTTGCCATTTCTGTACACATCAAATCTCCTATGTCCTTCAAAGGCTAGTTCTAGTCTTCTTTCTTCTAAAACTAATTCTAGAACCGTTTTTCCAGCAGGCAAATTTGCCGAAGTGTACTCAGGAATTCCTGCTCTTTTTCTGATTATATTAATATTGTTTAAAGCCTCTTGTTCCATTCCTCTCTTAGCTAAGGACTCCGCCTTATTCAAATACATTTCGGCGAGTCTTGAAACTATAGGCGACCACATATGCACATTGTTTTCTTGAAGCGAGGCCTTGAGTATATAAAACTTGGGGTGACCATTTCTTTTTTCTAAATCAAAATCGAAGTTTACATTTTGCCGTCCGTCAGGACTGTTAAAAAAATATACAGTATTGCCATTTTGTTCTTCTGATTCTAAAGTGTACTCATTTTCTTCATATTCAAAAGTGGTAATTCCACTGTTGTTTTTTGTTTTGACAAATTGATATACATAGTTGATATTGCCATTTTCGTTTTCTACTTCTTTTACCCAGTAAACCGAGGGGATTTTGTTTTCATTTTCATCTTTTGAATACTGTGGCGCAATAAAGGATTTTCGGGCATCGTTTGGGTTTTGGTTAAGCAAATCTAAATAGCTACTAGAGGCATACATTTCTCCCCAACCTATGCCGTCTATATGCGCATATAATGAACCTATGGTAAACCAATTGTCAAATTGACCTAGCAAATCTGAGTCACTGTTGAGTGTAACTGCAAAAATCACTTCTTTATTATCTGTTGGTTTTAGTGTATTCATCATCGAAAATTCAGACCTTGTCAATAAATTGTATTTTCCTGAGTTTATAAGCTTATCAGCGTACTCTTCTGCCTTTTCATTATCTTCTTTGTACAAATAAACCCTTGATAGGAGAGCCTGAGCAGCTTCTTTGGAGGCAAAGGAAGATCCTTTGTCTATATTCATCAAAGATTCAGCCTTTAGCAAGTCATTTATTACCTGGTTGTAAACCTCTTGGACTGTATTGCGTTTGGGTCTGTCATTGATATTAGAACTGAGTTTTAAGGGTGCCGATAGGTTGCTTTCTCCTTGATTATAAGGTCTTCCAAATAAGTTTCCCATTTGAAAATACACTAAAGCTCTTAAGTAATAATTTTCTCCTAAAATCTGGTCTATTTCTACAGAGACTCCCTCCTGAACTTTCTCAATAATTACATTAGTGCCCACTGTAATTTTAAAAGAATCTCTCCAGAAACTATTAAGCCTGCCGTTGTCTTTAATGGCTTGATAGTTATAAAGGAAAAACAAAGGGTCAACTGTTGTACCACTTAGTGAAACATTGTCGCCAGCATACTCTGTTGCCCTGTGCAATTGGTCTATCCATCCATCATATCCCAAATCTCCCTTTAACAAGGCATAATTTCCTATGGCAGCTGCCTCTACAGCTCCTGGATCATTAAATAACTCATCAGTGTCTATTTGATTATAAGGATTTCTCTCTATATCGCATGCGCTAAAAAGTATACTGCTTAATATGATAATATTGTAAATTAATTTTTTCATGGTTTGATTATTAAAAAATTACATTAAGTCCTAAGGCATATCTTTTGGGTAGGGGATAGCCAAGGCTTATATCCCCTCCTAATCCGCCTATTGCGGGATCTGTTCCAGAAAATTTTGTCCAAGTAATCAAATTGTCACCCGACAAGTACAGGCTAAGTCCTTTGAGTTTTATACGACTCAATAGTGCATCGGGCAGGTTATACAACAGGCTTATATTGTTTAGTCTTAAATAACTTCCGTCTTCCAGATACCTCGATGAACGCTTATTTGAGTTGTTATTGCCTCCTAATATAGCTTGCGGATGGCTTGCTATATCACCCGGGTTTTGCCATCTAGTCCAGCCATTTGTTAATAACATCTGATTAAAGGTTGGGTAAGAGCCATCGGAGTCAAAGAACTCTCTTGAACTATTGTAAATGGTTCCGCCTTTAGAAAAACTAAAATTAGATGTTACCGAAAAGCTTTTATAAGTAAAGTTGGTATTAAAGCCTCCTATAAAATCGGGGGTTGAGGTGCCTAGGGGCTGTAAGGTTGCGTTGTTCCAATTGCTGGTTTTAGATTTTTCTGCTGTGCTTGGGTCAATTACCTCCCATTGAGGTTCTCCATTGTCTGGATTAACGCCCAGCCATTTTCTGATATACCAGGTATTGGCATCTTCTCCCACTTTAAATATTCTTGTATCAAAAGGTATTTCGTTTGCTCCTTCAAATAAAGAAGTAATTTGATTTTTGTTTATTCCTATATTAAAACCTATATTAAAACTTATGTCGTTATTTCTTACAATATCTGCAGCAATTACGGCTTCAAATCCCGTATTTTTTAAGCCTCCTACATTTTCCCAGTAACCAGAAAAGGCTGTTATGTCGGGCAGGCTTACAAAGTACAATAGGTCGGAGGTGTTTTTATTATAGTATTCAAGGGTTATATTGAGTCTATTAAAAATGCGGGCGTCTAAGGCAAAGTTTGCTTCATAAGATTTTTCCCACTCCAAATCTGAGTTGCCAAATTGAGCCAGTATAGCCCCTGGTATGCCAATATACTGGGTGTTTACCCTATAGGTGTTTTGATAGGGGTACAGTGAAGAAGGACGATTGCCTACTGAACCATAGCTAAGTCTAAGTTTTAACTGGTCGATAAGACTGCTTTTAAAGAACTCCTCTCTGTGGATATTCCAACCTACTCCTAGTGAAAAGAAATTTCCGTATTTGTTGTTTAGTCCAAAGTTTGAGGCGCCGTCTCTTCTGATAGAAGCCTTTGCAAAATACTTGTTGTTAAAATCATAATCTGTAGCTAAAAATAAGGACTGCAGTGCATAATCATTTTTATTGCCACTAACTGAACCTGGTTTACTTGTAACCTCTATAATTTCTGTATTTGGAATAATACCTTTGCCCGTTGCGCCAATGTCTTGGTAAGTGTAGTCGTTATATTCATAGGCACCGAGTATATTGACGGTGTGTAAACTGTTAAATACGTTTGAATACTTTAACATTTGGGTGTTAAATCGGGTAAGCCTATCTGCCGAAAAACCACTTATTGAGCCTATATCTGCTTTGCCTGCATTTGATCTAGGGTCGATATACGATTTAGACAGCGACCTAAAAAAGGTAAAATTGTTAGTAGATATGTATGAAAGATTTGGCAAAATTTTAAATTCAAAGTCAAAATTACCACTCATATTAAATATATTGAATTCTGAGTAGTTCCACTGTTGGTCAAATAGGTAATTTCGCTTGTCTCTTCCTATCCAATCTGAAGATTCTAATGCGTTTACAGGTACGCCATTGTTGTTGTAGGGCAAATCCCAAGGCAGGTTTAAAAAAAGTTCGTATAGAGGAGCCTCTGCCACCTTGTCTCGGTTGTCAAAGCTAAAGGATATTTTGGGTTTAACAGTAAGTCGCTTGCTAATTTTGTAATCGAGGTTAGTTCTAAAGGTATATCTGTTGAGTTCATTTCCGCGTAAGGTGCCTTCTTCACTGTACAAGCCTGCGTTTAAATACCAATTAAGATTTTCAGTAGAAACGTTAAAACTTGTGTTTAGGTCTTTTAAAAAAGCATCTTTTGTGCCTATATCGAGCCAATTGGTATTGCGCTCTAAAAGCTGTTCTGTAAACCAGGGGTTGCTATTTGAAAAGAGCAGGTGGTAATTATAAAGCTGTTCAGAATTCATTACCTTAAAATTACCTGTATTAAATATATTTATTGCTGTTTTTAAATTTAACTGCAATTGAGGTTTAGTGCCTTTTTTTGCTCGCTTTGTGCTTACTACAATTACTCCATTAGCACCTCTAGAGCCGTATAGTGCTGTTGCTGAGGCGTCTTTTAATACCGAAATATTGGCAACATCGGCAGGATTAATAATGGGCACACTGTGCTGAATAACTCCGTCAACCACCCAAAGCGGCTCTACGCTCCCGTTTAAAGAAGCAAAACCTCTAATTAAAACACTAGGAGTTGATCCTGGAGCACCTGAAGAAGCTGCTACTTGAACTCCTGCTGCCTTGCCTTGGAGCATTGATGAAACTTCGGGAGTGCTAAGGTCTTTTAAGCTTTCAGCCTCTATGCTTACCAAGGATGAGGTAACAGTTTCTTTCTTTTGTGTTCCATAGGCAACCACTACAACCTCACTGAGTTGATTTAAGTTTTCAATTAAAGTTACTGCAATATTGTTTTGATTGCCAACAGTAATTTCTTTATTTAAAAAGCCCAATGAAGAAACAATTAAAAGGTCGCCAATAGAGGCTTTGATTTTAAAATTGCCGTCAAAGTCTGTTGAAACTCCGGTGGTTGTTGACTTTATTACGATGGTGGCTCCTGCTATTGGCAGGTTTGCTTGGTCAGCAACTCTACCTGTTATTATTTTTTGTTGTGCGTTAAGCGTTTCCGAAAAACATAAAAACAGCAGTAGTAAAATACATAAATGTTTTTTCATGCTTGTATAGTTAAATTAATAAATGATTTGGGTTAGTTGTTTATCTTAAGTTGTTTAGCCTTATTTAATAGCTTTGTTAAAAATAATAGTAAAACGTTTAAACAATGTTTACTAATAGGTGTCTTTAATCCAAGGGTAGGGCTTGCGCTTGAGCCATTGTCCTTTGGTAAAGTCAGGAAAATCTTGAGGTTCTCCATTGTTTTCAATAGATAGCTCTGAAAGAGGAGTAACAGCACTCCAAGCGGCAGCGTCGTATACGTCAAGGGGTGGTGCAATATTTTGCTTAGCTACTTGAACAAAGGCGTTTAATACAAAAAAGTCCATTCCTCCATGCCCTGAGCCTGAGGCGTATTCGCCGTATTTTTTCCACAGAGGATGATCATATTTTTTTAACCAAGTATCCATAGCTTCCCAGTTATGTCCTTTGCTTACTCCTTCTATATGAATGCGTTTTGTATGGTAGTCGAATTCTGTGAGTCCTTGTACTCCTTGCACCCTAAAGCCTAGTGAGTAAGGTCGAGGCGAGTTTACATCATGCGTAATAATTATGGTTTGTCCTTGAGCAGTTTCAACAGTTGAACTGATGATATCTCCTTGCTTCCATCTTAGTTTAGCATTTGGGTGGTTTGTCCCTCCTTTTTCAACAATGTATTTGTGTAAGCCTACAGCTTTTGTTGCATGTGAGGTAAGTGACACAAATCTGTTTCCTCTGTTGATATCGGTCATAACAGCTATAGGTCCTAAACCATGAGTTGGATACACATCTGCGTTTCTTAAAAGAGAGTGCTGTGTTCTCCACTTTGCTTCTGAAATAGCCTTTTCGCCAAATTCTACTCCCTCTTCATGAGGTTTTATGCCATTGTTAAATTTAATTTTACGCAAATCGTGTTGATAACCGCATCTAAAATGCAGAAGCTCTCCAAAAACATTTTCTTTTACCATGTTTAACACAGCCATTACGTCGCGTCGGTAGTTTACATTTTCTAGAAGCATTAAATAAGAGCCTGTTTTTTGGTGAGTGTTTACTAAGTCCCAACATTCTTCAAGTGTATTTGATGCCGATACTTCAAGTCCTGTGTACTTTCCTGCTTTCATAGAGTCAACTGCCATTTTTGTATGCCAAAGCCAAGGGGTAGAAATAATCACAGCGTCGAGCTTTTCTAGGTTGAGCAGGTTTTTGTAATCGTAGTCGTTTTTACCAAATACTTTGGGTTTTTTATGCCCTGCTTTTTTAATGTGTTCTAAGGTTATTTCTATGCGTTTTGGGTCAATATCGCAAAGAGCAATTACTTCTATGTCATCTCTTTTTAAAGCATTGAGCAAATGATTGGTTCCTCTTAAACCAACTCCTACAAATGCAAGTTTTAGTTTTTCTTTACTCTCTTTAGGCTTTGTTCCAAAGGTCATAGTAGGGAATACTGATAAACCAGCACTTATTAAAGCGGTAGTTTTTACAAAATCTCTTCTTGAGTTCATATTTTTTATTTAGTTAATATCGCTAACAAAGTTGGACAAATGTTTTTATTTAATAGTGTACATTTTTTGCAAAAGGGTAGTTGATTTTTTTCAAAATGCATTTTTTGACAAATTATTACTCCTTTTTGACAATTTTTTACACTTAGCTATTAGTTTTTACTGACTTTTTCTTCAGATGAAAAACAGTGTTAAGTACTTTTAATCACTTAATAGTAAGCCAAAAGGTTTAGAGTTTATGCTACTTGTATATTGAGTTAGCTAAGGTGTTGAATATTTACTGTGAATTAAAATAGGTTTTTGAGCTGCAGTAATAAAACAAGCAGTAATATTTTACTTTTGTGATAAAGCTATAGGTAAAGTACTGCAATTTTTTACTCTCAGCAACGTGTATAGCAGGGGTTTTTAATAGCTTTAAAACGCTTGCTTGTTTTTTATTTGAAATATTTAAAAGTTGGTCAATCAATACTTTAAATTCTTTAATGCTTCCCTTAGAACTACTTTTGTGGTGGCTTGCTAAAAAGGTTTTATTAAAGGCTTGACTGCTTTTTTTAAAATGTTTTTGTTGATTATCTTCAACTGTACAATAAAACATATGGTCTAAGAAATAGGTTGCATCAGTATGTTCTTCATTGTTATAGTTAGAGCTAGGCAGTAGCACTTGCGATATTTTACTTATTACTTTGCCTTGTTCCTGACTTAGAAATAAATATTTTTTATTTGTTTGTTTGGCTGAACAGGAATGTAAGATACTCAATAATTGTGGTAGGGCAATTGTGCTTGAAAAAGCTAGAGCTATGTTTTTAAGTGCTTCTCTTCTTTGCATTAGTTAAATAGTCCGTTTTTAAATTGTTCAACTGCATGGTTGGCAGCTCGGGCTGTAAGTGCCATATAGGTAAGTGAGGGGTTTTGATTTCCTGAGGATGTCATACATGAACCATCGGTTACATAAACATTGGGCACTTGATGAATTTGATTGTATTTGTTAAGAACTGAGGTTTTGGGATCTGTCCCCATTCGCGCAGTTCCCATTTCGTGAATTGCATGTCCTGGCACAAATGAATCGTCAAAGGTTTTTATATTAACAAAACCAGCTTTTGTTAGCATATCAATTGCTTCTGTTTTCATGTCTTGTCTCATTATTTTTTCATTTTCTTTAAATTCGCAGTCAAAGGTTACTGTGGGCAAGCCCCATTTATCTTTAATTTGATAATTTAAATAGAGTTTATTATCGCGGTAGGGCAGGCATTCTCCAAATCCGATAATGCCTATATGCCATACTCCTTGTTTTAGCGTTTTTTGCTTTAACTCGTCGCCATAACAAAAATCTTCAACCAACCTGTGCCAGTTTTTTCGCCTTGCAGCTCCTTGAAAAGAATATCCTCTTAAAAATTTCTTTTTAGATGCTTTATCTCCAAGATTTTGAAATCTAGGTATGTGAAAACTTGCTGGTCGGTTGTTTGTGTAGTTAACTTGGTCAAAGCCTAAATAATCGGCAGTAGCTCCTACTCTAAAGTGGTGATCCATTAAGTTGCGACCCAACTCGCCTGAGTCATTTCCCAAGCCTTTAGGAAATCTCTCTGAAGTAGATTGCAATAATATGCTGGTTGAAGCTACGGTTGAGGCACAGCAAAAAATTAAACTGGCATTAAATACTAGCTTTTGTTTACTGAGGGTATCTATTACTTTAACTCCCGTTGCTTTTTGGGTTTTAGGGTTATAAACTATTTGGTATGCTATTGAGTTAGGTCGTAAAATCATGTTTTTACTTGCCTTTGCCGCTGGTAAGGTTGATGAATTGCTGCTAAAATATGCTCCTAACGGACAGCCTCTTATGCATTTATTTCTATACGAGCAATTGTGTCTGCCTGCACGGTTATTTGTGCCTGTTATGTTGGCAAATCGACCTATGGTAAGCTGACGGTTTTTATAGTGCTTTGCAATTTGCCTTTTAAACTCTTTTTCTACGCAGTTAAGAGGCATGGGTGGTGAAAAATAACCGTCGGGTAGTTGTGGTAAGCCTAGTTTTTCTCCAAACACTCCAATGAATTTTTCAACATGTGTGTACCAAGGTGCTAGGTCTTTGTATCTGATAGGCCAGTCTATGGCTATGCCTTCAGTTTTATTGGCGTTAAAGTCTAGGTTGCTCATTCGCAGGGCTTGCCTGCCCCATGTTAAGGAACGACCTCCTACGTGATAACCCCTTATCCAATCAAAGCTTTTTGCCTCGTTATAAGGATGTTCTAAATCGTTTACAAACCAGTGCTTGGTAGATTGATGAATTGCAAATTTGGTTCTGTGTTGTTTGTATTGTTTTCTCTTGTCGTTTAAACTGGGTTTTCCTCTATATTGGAGTTCCCAAATTTCTTTATCTGCTGTTGGATAGTCTGTTATGTGCTCAATATTTCTTCCTCTTTCTAAAACGAGTGTTTTTAGCCCGCCTTCGGACAGTTCTTTAGCTGCCCATCCTCCTGATATTCCCGAGCCAATAACAATAGCATCAAACTTATTATCTGTCATATTTTTTGTTTAAAATTTGTCAGCAAATGCGTTTAGCAATAATTGTTTTGAGGAATATTGCAATAATTTTAAGCATTTTTAAAAGTGCAACTTTGCTGCAAAATGCAAAGCTAATTTATGGTTGGGATATTTTTTTGTCAAATAGGAGTTGGTTTTTATTCAATTTGCAAAAAAAAAACCAAAACTTGCACTTGCTGGTTTAATTTGCCTTGACCAATAAACGGAAGCAAAAAAGTGAAAATTACATTATAATTTAGAGTCTCTAGCGTAGGCGTAGGCAAAAGCTATATTGTTTAAGCTTTGGGACATCAAGCATATATGTTTGAAAATAAAACACTATATCAAAATACTGCCATAATGCTCAAAAGATTAAAACTCTGTAAAATGGATGGTACATACTTAAAAGAACTCTATAAAATCTTAAAAGTCGAATTATTAACACTGGATGATTTTGGTCTTCAAAGTTTTGACAATCATGCATGTGAGGTTTTAATGGATATTATTGATGACAGGCATGGAAAATCATCAATTATAATAGCATTGCAAATACATGTATCGGCATGGTATGACGCTATAGGCGAAAGTACTATTGCAGATGCCATTTTAGATCGCACAGAAACTCTTCTCACAGAATAAAACTCGAAAGAAAATCTATGAGAAAAAAAATCATAAAAAATCAATAACACCTAAATTTTAATTATAATTGCAACATCTCTTTAAGTGGCACAACTTGACAGAAATCACTATTTACTTCTCCTAGTTTCTCTGAAATATAAGCAACTAATTTTAATATCTCATCTGTAATGTTATATGGTGGCTTCAAAACTATGATAGTATCATTTGATAGTATTACAAAAATAGGTAATTATTTGAAAGTATCTCTAAAAACCCTTTATTTTTCATAAGTGATTATTTTTAATATTTTTTGAAAATTCTATTTCAACTTATATTTAGCTAGTGTTTTTATATCTGTTTTTAATCAACTCATTGTCAATTATTAATATCAATACCTTAGTTCAACTTCTCTAGAATGATTCCTTAATTTATTCGACTTTGTTTGGCGAATGTTTCGGTCAAAAAAACTATAGTCTATGTGTAGTTTGTATCTTTTGATGCATAGTACAATATGTTAAATATAAATTGATTAGCCTAACAAAACCAAGCTTTTTTTTGCTGTTTTTAGAGGTTGCTTTAATACAACTTGTTTGTAAGGCAGCTATTTAAAGTATTATGCTCATCTTAAAATAAAAATTATATTTGAGTAATTTTGTTTTAAGAGCTAGTATTATATATTGCTAAAGTCTTAGCTTATTGAGTATATGCTTATAAAACTTCTTGCACTTGATTTTTGTTTCTCAACATAAAGAGTTCATGGCAAATTATTTCTGTTATATAACGCTTTTGTCCCTTTTTATCTTCAAACGACCTATAAGTTAGCCTTCCCTCTACCATTAGTTCAACTCCTTTTTGTAAAAACTGTTCGGCAAAGGATGCGGTTTTGTTCCATACTACAATATTGTGCCATTGGGTATCTTTTACCTTTTGTCCTAGTGTGTTTTTATAGCTTTCATTCGTGGCTAAAGAAAATTTAGCTACTTTTTTGCCACTTTCAAAAGTGGTGATTTCTGGATTGTTTCCTAAGTATCCAATTAACTGTACTTTGTTTTTAAGTGAATTCATAAGTATTATTTTTATATATTTATTATTATTTATGTGTTTGCAAATTTGTTTTGGTTTGATATGTTTAACTCAGTATTCAAAAACACAATGTCATTTGTAAATTACACCTATGTTATTGGTTTTTTATTATCTTAATCCTTAAACTTTGCTTTCTTAAGAATGTTGCTTGCATATTTTTATCTTATTTGCTAGTTTAAATTTAAACGTATCAATTAATTTAATAGGGCAAAGATGTTTTGTGTTAAAAATAATATTTGGTTATTAAGTAATTGTTTTCGTTTGTAATTGAATGTAATTGAATAAATTTACGTCAAGTATTGTATTTATAAGCAGTTAGGTACAGTTTTAATATAGTTAGATCAATTTTATTTTAAGTTTTTTTATATAAAAAACACAATTGTAGTTGTTAGAAAATATTTAATTTTAAATGCAATATGACTTGATGGTTTGTATAATCCTCCAAAACGAATTGTACCATTTTTTAAGGCGTATTATACCAGAAACACACACTTTATGAATCGAGAGCCTTGACCTTTTGCTCAGTTTTTTATCCACTTAAAAAGTAAAAAAAGTATAAAAATAGCGTGCTACATACTTTTTTTAAGGCGTTTCACAAGGATTAAAAAATCGTTCCGACCACTTAATGGATGGGTTTCGTTGTTTGATATTGTTTGTATATAATCTGAAAAAATAAAAAATTATCTGAAATAAAATCAATGTAATATATTAAATATAAGGGTTTTAATTTAAGTAACAAAGAATATATGCTTGTTAAAATAAACGAATGATCATGTGAAGATATTTAATTGCGCTATTTATTAAAACAAGTAAGTCTTGCGTATTAAATTGATTTTTAGTTAATCCACACTTGAGCTAGCCTTAAGTGCAAGCGCAACACAAGCCTATATTGTCAATTAAGCGAATATCGCCAGCAAATACTGCTATAAACGCTCGGTATTTTTTATTTACTTCAATGTTTTTTGGATTTTGCAAGCTTTCTTCTTCTGCAATTGTAAAGTATTCTAAATTTAGAGTATTGTGCTTGCTAAATTGCTTTTCAACCCAATGTGTAAGTTCTTCAATTTTTTGTGTTTTAAATTTTTCTTTTACCTCTTTTAGAGTTTTATAAATAAATGGAACGGCTACTCTTTGTTCTTTTGTTAGTTGAGCATTCCTCGAACTCATTGCCAAGCCATCTTTTTCTCTGTAAATAGAACCTCCTTTAATCAATATCGGAATACTGTATTTTTTTACCAGTTTCTTTATAATTTGAAGTTGCTGAAAATCTTTTTTACCAAAATAAGCAGTTGTAGGTTCAACAATTTCAAAAAGGGTTTTAACTATAGTTGCAACTCCGTTAAAATGGTTTTTTCTAAACCTGCCTTCCATAATATTTTCTAAACCGTCAAAATCGAAACTTAGAGCCCTCACCTTATCAGAATATATTTCTGCTATTGATGGAACAAATAAAATATCGCACTTTACTTCCTGTAAAAGCCTTATATCCTCGTTTAAAGATTTAGGATATTTTTTCAAATCTTTTTTATTGTCAAATTGAGTTGGATTTACAAATATACTTACCACAACTAGGTTGTTTTCTGTTTTAGCTCTCTTGATAAGAGATAAATGACCTTGGTGTAAAGCTCCCATAGTAGGTACAAAACCTATGGTTTTAGCCTTGCTTTTTTGTTGTTTTAAAAAATTATTAAGGGCTAATTTAAAATTAAAAATTTGCATTTATTATTTTGCTTTAAAAGTTTTTGTTGTAAATTGATATTCGGACTTGTTTTAATTTTTTGTTGTGGCTTATTTGACTAGAAATATAACGAAAGCAGGGCAAAATTAGTAATTTAACACGGTTTTAGCATAAAAATCCTTATTTTTGCTTCTTGTATATAAAGAGTTTGATTTAATGAAGAATAAGAGAATATTATATGTATCATCTGAGGTAAGTCCTTATTTGCCCGAAACTGAATTAGCAACAACAGCATTTTATGTTGCAAAGCGAGCCCACTCAAAGGGAGTTCAAACACGTGTTTTTATGCCTCGTTATGGACTGATTAATGAAAGACGGCATCAATTACATGAAGTTATAAGACTTTCGGGGATGAACTTAATAATTAACGATATGGATATGCCTCTTATTATCAAAGTAGCTTCGATACCTAGAGAAAGAATGCAGGTGTATTTTATAGATAATGACGAATATTTTAAGCGTAAAGCTATGTATTCTGACGAAGATAATAAGTTGTTTGACGATAATGATGAACGCATGATTTTCTTTGCCAAAGGAGTAATAGAAACAGTGAAGAAGTTAAATTGGGCTCCTGATATTATTCACGTTCACGGTTGGATGGCATCCTTACTACCCTTGTATTTAAAAGAATTTTACACAGAAGAACCCTTATTTAGTCAAAGTAAAATTGTAACCTCGTTATACAACAATGGGTTTAAGGGTGAATTAAACAATAAGCTATCTGAAAAAATACGATTTGACAAAATTAGCAATCAACAAGATTTAACATTTGAAAAGCCCAATTATATAAATATATTAAAAAGTGCTGTAAAAAATTCTGATGCTGTGGTTAAAGCAAGCGAGATACTGCCAGAGGAGATTGAAACCTACATAGCTACAAATAATACCAAGGTTTTAGAATTTCAATCTGAGGAAGACCTGGCAGATGCCTATTTAGAATTTTATAAAAAAAGCGTTTTAGAATTAAACTAAAAATTGTAAAAAACAAAATAATTATTAATTTATATAGTTTTGTATGACTAAATTAAAAAATACAATAAGTGTATGAAAAAAAGATTTGTGTTAATAGGCTCGTATTTGCTAAGTGTAATATTATTAATTTCATCATGTGAAAAAGACTTTAACGATATAGGTGGCAGTTTAATAACAAATACTAAATTCAGAACCAATGTTGTTGATTTAGAATTGAAAATTGAGTCTATCCCCGTTAATAGTGTAAGGGCCGATAATATAGAAATTAATATCCCTGAGTACTGGCTTGGGGTTTATAGGAGTCAGCATTACAAAACCCTAAAGGCTTCATTTGTTAGTCAAATAGGATTTTTGACAAATTTAAAAACATCCGATTCTAAAGCTGCATCTGAAGTTGGTGAAATAGATTCTATTTACTCTCTTGACAAAGTAGTATTAGTACTACCCTATACTGCTAGTATAAAGACAGATACGGATGGAAGCTCGTTTTTTAAATTAGATTCTGTTTTGGGAAACCCTAGCATAGGAACTAGTTTAAAAATATACAGAAATGGCACATTTTTAAACAGATTAGACCCTAGTAATCCTTCTGAGGTTAATAAATTTGAATCGAACCGCGAGTTTATACAATTAGAACTGCTAAATGAGAATGATAATTTTAGCTTTATACCATCGGCAGCCGATACAGTTTATAATGTTGTAAGACGCAGAATTACTGATATTAACACAGGAGCTTCCGATACCTTTAACAGCAGTGAAAAATTAAGTAATGATGCTCCTTTTTTAGCCGTACCGCTAAATATTGAGATTATGAAAAATCTTTTTTGGGATAAATTTAATAGTGTTAAATTTTCATCGGCCGATCAATTTAATACTTACTTTAGAGGCATAATAGCAAAAGTACAAGGCGATGATGGCTCTGCAGTTCCTCTTAGCTTATCTTCATCAGCCAACGATCCTGCTGCCTTAGAGTTTTACTATACAATTACACGCTATGAGATAGACAGTGAAAGTGAAACTTTAATTTATAAAGACACCGTACCTAGTAAATATTCATTTCCATTAAGCGGAGTAAAAAGCGGAATGTACAAAACTTTAGAAGCAGAAATACCTGTTCCGCCTAATAATTTTACCTTACAAGGAACTACAGGGACTTTAGCTCAAATAAGTATTTTAGGAGTAAATTTAAGCAAATTAAAGCAAAATGACCCTGATAATTTATTGCTAAAATATCAAAATAGAGATAACGACCCTAAAGATAACTATTTGAGTTTAAAAGAGTTAGCAACAATTAGAGATACTGAAAATCAAGAATATGGTTTGCTTATAAATGAGGCCTCGTTAAGTTTTTATGTAAACCAAAGTATAAATACTGAAAAAGATGTATTGCCTCAGAGGCTGTTTGCGCATATAGTCCAAAAAAATGACGATGACACTAGTTCTCCTATTCATTTAGAAGATGCTTATAATGAGATTATTGCATTTGATGGTAATTTAGTAAGTACTGATAATAATCCTGAAAAATACACTATAAGAATAACCAACTATATATCAAACCTTTTAAATGGGAGTTCTACAAACTTTTCACCTTTAACTGTTAAAGTATATAATAATCCAACAGATAATCCGGTGATAAACAATGTATTAAATACTAGAATTTTGCCCTATAATTGGAATCCAAGAGGAGTAACCTTGTTTGATGAAAGTGACGATAATGGAGAAAAAAAGGCTGTTTTAAAAATTACTTATTCAGAAAAAAGATAAAGAATAAAATTATGTGTGGAATAGCTGGCTATATAGGCTACAGGGATGCCTACCCTGTAATAATTAAAGGTTTAAAAAGATTAGAGTACAGAGGCTATGACAGTACTGGAGTTATGATATACAACGGCAGTACGGTTAAATTGCTTAAAACCAAAGGTAAGGTAAGCGATTTAGAAAACCTTACTAAAGAAAACAAAAACGAGATGACTGGTGAAATTGGATTGGGTCATACTCGTTGGGCTACTCATGGTATTCCTAATGATATTAATTCGCATCCCCAAACATCTCAGTCTGGAAATTTGACAATAGTTCACAATGGAATTATCGAAAACTACAGTACTTTAAAAAAAGAACTCGTTAAAAGAGGTTACTATTTTATCAGTAATACAGATACAGAAGTTTTAGCAAATCTTATTGAAGAGGTAAAAAAAAACGAAAATTGTAAATTAGGCAAAGCTGTTCAAATAGCTCTTAATCATGTTATAGGTGCTTATGCAATTGCAGTATTTGACAAAGCTAAGCCCGACGAATTAGTACTTGCTAAATTAGGAAGTCCTTTAGCGGTTGGAATTGGAAAAGACAACAGTGAATTTTTTGTTGCCTCAGATGCTTCTCCCTTTATAGAATACACTAAAAATGCCATATATTTAAAAGATGGAGAACTTGCTATAATAAAAAAAGGAAAAGAAATTAGAGTTAGAAAGATTGAAACAGACAAAGAAGTTGACTCCGATATTCAAGAATTACAATTAAATCTTGAGCAAATAGAAAAAGGTGGTTTTGAACACTTTATGCTAAAGGAAATTCACGAACAACCCAAAGCAATTATAGATACCTATAGAGGAAGGATGCTTGCTGATCGAGGTATTATCCGCATGGCAGGGGTTGACGATAATATGGCTAGATTTTTAAATGCCAATAGAATAATTATTGTTGCTTGTGGCACCTCATGGCATGCTGGCTTGGTTGGTGAATATCTAGTTGAAGAGCTAGCACGCATGCCAGTTGAAGTTGAGTACGCTTCTGAGTTTAGATACAGAAATCCAATTATTACATCAAAAGATATAGTAATTGCAATCTCACAATCGGGTGAAACAGCCGATACTTTGGCAGCAGTTAAACTAGCTAAACAAAAAGGAGCCTTTGTTTTTGGCATTTGCAATGTTGTTGGTTCTTCAATTGCAAGAGAAACCGAGGCTGGAGCATATACCCATGCAGGACCTGAAATTGGAGTGGCATCAACCAAAGCTTTTACTACTCAAATTACTGTTCTTTCACTCCTAGCCTTAAAGTTGGCTCAGTCTAAAGGCATCTTATCAAAGTCATCGATAAATAAATACTTACAAACCTTGCAACAAATTCCTTTACAAATTGAAAAGCTTCTTAAAATAGATCCCTTGATAAGAGAAATTTCAAAAGCATATATGAATGCAAATAACTGCTTGTACTTAGGTAGAGGAATTAACTTCCCTGTTGCTTTAGAAGGTGCCTTAAAACTCAAAGAAATATCATATATACATGCCGAGGGATATCCTGCTGCCGAAATAAAGCACGGACCCATTGCGCTTATAGACGAAAATATGCCTGTTTTTGTAATAGCTACAAATAATGGACATTACGAAAAGGTGGTAAACAATATACAGGCTATCAAATCTAGGAAAGGCAAAATAATAGCAATAGTTACTGAAGGCGACCGAACTGTAAAAGAAATTTCAGATCACTTAATTGAAATACCAAATACAGAACAAATCTTTACTCCACTCCTTACTACTATACCATTACAATTACTATCTTATCACATTGCCGTTATGCTCGATAAGAACGTAGATCAACCTAGAAATTTAGCAAAATCAGTAACTGTTGAATAAAATATTTACTTTTGTAAACTTAATAATACCTGTAATTACTCATCTTTATCGACCTGACTTTAGCTTGCATAACACAATAGTAACACGAGCAATTAAATAAGCTTTATCAAATTTGATGCAAATAAAAAACATTTAAAATGTTTACAGTGCTCAACTGTGCATAATTAAATAAAGTTTAAAAAAAATACTTTAATCGACAATGTTAACAAAAAGCAAACAGGTTAAAAACAGGTGCGTATATTAACAAAAGCAAAAGAATTTAGTAATAGCCCTATATTTAATTAAAATATTAAATATCAATAATTTTGCACCGTAATAAAAAAAGCAAAGTACAATTTAAAACAAGTCAAAAAATGAGAAAGCTAATTTTATTTATAGTGTTTATATTTATAAACATTTCTGTGTTTGGAATAGATAAAAATCCAAACAAAGAGCAAATCAGGGCTAATATTATAAAACTATTAGACAAAACTGATTTTGATGTAGAAGAGAACTTCAAAACAGTTGTTGAGTTTGTAGTAAACAAAAAAGGAGAGTTTATAATTTTAGATATTAACTGCAAAAACTCACAAGTGTGCAGTTTTATTAAAAACAAACTTAATTATAAAAAAGTTTATAACCGTCCTTTAAGCTCAGTGCAAATTTACAAATTGCCTTTAAAAATTGTTAGAGGCTAAGTAATTAAGCGAATCAAGAGTTAGATTTTAATATTGATTAATTTTTGATAAACTAAAACTTACAATTGCTGTTTGGGTTTAACTCTTGATTCGCTGTATTAAAAAAGTTTTGCGTTAACTTTTACTTAAAATTCATTTTAAGCAATTAAAGGTATCCTCCCTTAAATAAAAATATTTTATCTTCTTTTTATCTTCTTTTTATCTTTTAATATCTTTTCATCTTTAAATTTAAAAGTACACGCTTTTCAGTTTTGTAAAATAACTAAAAAATCAGTACCATATCGAGTATTTAGTAGGAGCTAGTTATAGATAATAGTAAAATTAAAGTCTTTTAAGAAAATTATGACCATTAAATAAAAAAAAGTGTTAAATTGCAAAACATTACTAAAGCAAATGGTCAATTTTAAATTAAGAAAAAATAAAGAAATAAATAAGTTTAATTTTTTTCAGCCAATATATATTGTAATGTTTTAATATATAGAGTTTTAAAATTGATAAATCGCTAACAGGCAAACTGCAGATACAAATAGAAAGAGGAGCCAAACCCCTAGGTAAAGCCCCTCTTTCATCCCCTTATATAAAAAACAAATTATCGTTTTTGGTCTAGTCCCAGTGGGTACTTAGCCATAATTTTTTTTACAAATTCTCTTATTCTTTCTTTCTTTTGCTCTGTATTCATCATATTAAGTGCTCCTGTGCCTATTCCTTGCCATATTAATTCTTTTTTTTGAGCATCTAGCAAATCAATAAACAGTGTGCCTTCAATGTGTTGATAAATAGAAAAGGGTCTGTTGTAATATCCATATCCGTAAAAATGCCACGGATACCAAAAGCCTCCATATCCGTAAAAGTTGTCAGTAAAGCTAATTCTATCCCTAGATTTGGTAAAAATGCTAACCAAAACATCAGGATTAGAAGACTTAGTCATTCCTTTTGCCAACAACTCAGTTTCTACACTGCGCATTATGCGTTTTTTGTCCAAGTCGGAAATAGGTGCTTTATCTATACCAGTTTTATAAAATGCAAATGTTTTATATTTTGAAAAATCAATTTTTGAATCATAATCAGTAGCGACTCTTACCGAACTACAAGAGGCTAGAGATAAAACTAATATAGGTATAAATAGTATTTTTGATAATTTCATCATTTTACAAATTTTTAAAATTTTAAATAAAAGACCAACTGAGCAAAAAACGATAAACTACTTTTGGGCTTAGCCGTTTAATTTTATAGAACTTTTACATACAATTGACTTCATTAAAAATCTTTATCAAACAAACCAAAAATAGGTTTCTCGAAATCCAACTTTACAATATCAACAAATATGCCAAAAACACTTAATTTATATAATAAACGAGCTATATTAATAATTTTAACACGATCTAAAAAATGATAAAAATTTTTACCTCTATAACAATATGCTTTGAAAAATAAAACTTCTTTGCTGCTGTTAATTTATATAGTTTGCCTATTTAAGTAAGTTGTAAGTAAATTGAGGGTAACCTCGTTCACCTTTAGCATTGACCAAGTTGTCAAATTTTATTTTATATAAATTACCTTCGGTATCTTTAAGTATGTAAAAAACATCATTTATTTCCAGTTTGTAAAAAGAATCATTTACTTTTCCGCTTATAGTTCTCCAGCTTTTGCCGATACTGCGTTGATCGTCTATAAAATTTGCTATTACAACATCGCCAAAAGTAAAATTATCAAAACTAAACCCGCTGTAATTAAAAGCCTCTGGATTCGAAAACATTTTGTAAGCCCTCGCTCCTCCCTTAACATTGTTTAGCACAAAATCTATATCACCTAAAGAAGTTCCATTTATTGTATTTGTGAATACAGTAAAATTTAAATCCCAACTTGCTTTTGGAGGCTCTACACTTACCTCGCTTTCAGTTGAAAAACTAAAAAAGGTAAAATTATAGGTTTGATTTTTTGAAATGCTAACTTCTTTGTAATTTGTATCGTCTAAATTTGCGTACTGTAGCAGATAATTGTTAGCTCTTTTTAAAATTCTAATCTTTTTCCAACCCCTGTTATTGCCATAAGTCTCTGCATCGCCTATATTGGGAATATCGTTACTTATTTCTCTTCCAAGGTTTAACAAGTATACTGGGTTGTCAGAATCCGTATCGGAAATTTCGGCAATTGCTGTTTCTATTCTTTCGCCAAAAAAAGGAGCTTTTAAATCTATAATAGTGCCAAAAGCTCCATCGACATATTTTTCTTGAGTACCTTCAGAATATAAAACCCCAACCCTAACCTCGTTTTGCAAGCTTTGAACCTCTTCTGATAAAGAATTTACCAAATTTATATCACTTCCCGTTAAAGCAGCTGCAGCCATTAGCAAAGAACTATTTAATACAACACTAAACTTATTGCCTGTATAAAAACCTAAATCCCAAACATCCCTTCTAACCGAAGTGCTTACACCTGTGCTTAAATCAACATAAACTTGATTGGGCTGGTTAGGACCTCCAACATCTGCTAAAATAGTACCTCCATCTATCCCAGTAGTAACAGGTTTAATGGTTAACTCTTTACAAGATATTATGCTGAAAAATAATAAATAAAAAATAAATAGTTTGTTTATCATGATTACTTTAGTTTAAAATGCAAGTAGCTGTTATTCAAAACAAAAACTAGCCATTGTTAATATAATATATATTTTTTACAAATATATTGCTATTGAATCTAAATAAATGATATATTTGCAATAAATTTATGTCTGCTTCTTTTTCTTTAATAAGTGTTAGTAGTGCAGAATTTATTTTTAGCCAAAATAATTAACATTTAATTACATAAATACCAAGATTACAAACAGATGAAAAATTATAATTTTATTTTATTTTTAGCACTTGCATTTATTTGCTTAAGTTTAAATGCTCAAATTAAAGGGAAAATTTTAAATAACAATGGCGATCCTTATCCAGGTATAAAAGTGTTTTTAAAAAATAAAATGGTTGTTACTGACAATAAAGGATTGTTTAGTATTGAAGGCAAATTAGGAGATATTTTAGAGATAAAAGGGTATAAATACAAGGTAAACAGTTTTTTTGTAAGATTGGCAATTGACAAAAGTGGAAATAAGTTTACTCTTTTAGATGAGGTAATGGTTTTTTCAAACAAAACAGAAGAAACTCTTGAAAAAATTGAAATTAAAAAACAAACTATTGCTAAGTTTAGAGGTAGTTCAAACGCCGAAATTTTTAATGGACTACCAGGGGTGCAAATAAATAATATAAGAAATGAAGCAGGCGCCTTAGATATTGGCATTAGAGGCTTACAAGGTAACGGTCGCGTATCTGTATTAATTGATGGAGGCTTGCAGTCCTTACAAACCAACAGAGGATATCAAGGCACTAGCGACCGAACTTATATAGATATGGATTTGATAAGAAAAGTTCAAGTTGACAAAGGTGCCTCCTTTAACCCAAACACAATAGGAGCCCCAGGGGGAGTGGTACAATTAACTACTATAAATGCTGATGATGTAGTGCTTGGCGGAAATTCTTTTGGTATACTTTTAAAGGGCAATATTACCAACAACAACCTCAGACCTAATGTTTTTGAAGATGAAACAAGTCAAAATTACTATATTTTAACCAACAGTATTAACGAAAGCAGATTCAATGGCAATAACGGCATGCTTGCAGTTGCTTATAAAGGCAGCAAACTGCATTTAACAGCGGCGATTAACACGCGAAGTCAAGGGAATTTTTTTGCTGGAAAAAACGGCGCTGAACAATATGGATACAATCCAGAATACTACGATGAATTTAACTCTGATTTTTCAGACAATTTTAAAAACCCGACTGTAAAGCCCAAACAAGAAGTAGTTAACACAAGTTATAGCAGTCTGTCAACACTTTTTAAACTTAAGTGGAATATAGGTATTAACCACCAAATTGAAGGTATTTATCGATACCACGGGCAAAAAGCTGGAGAGGTAATGTCAGCATATTGGAGAAAAAACAGTTTTGATGCTGATTTTAATCCTTTTGAAGAAGGAGTAGAAAGCATGCCCCAATGGGGTCTGGGCTCTGCCGATATATATTCATACAGTTTAAACTATAGCTTCAACCCCAATAAAAAAATAAATCTGCATGTTTCGCTATACGCAAATAATGGTGATTTTAATCAACGAAACGGACTTGGGCAAGTACTAGGAGCAAATTATGGCGATCAGTACCTTCACAAATATAAAAATAATCGAAAAGGCTTAATTGCTTATAACACTACAGTGTTCAACTTTTTACCTTTAACACTTAGTTATGGACTCACAGCACAAACAGAAAAAATAATTCCTTTAGAAACCATTGAAGAAATATTAAGTACTGTACGCAATGGAAATCAAGAGCTATACAGTGCTTACCTGCTTGCCGAAATAAAATGGAAAAAGTTTTTACTGCAAGCACAAACAAAAGCCCATACAGCAATAGTGCATGATAACAACAGCGACCAAAAAAAGATAGACTACGGTATTAAGGGCGACATTATAGGGCGCATAAGCTACCGTCCCTTTGAGTGGATTAATTTATACACAAAGGCTTCGAGCATCAACAGAAATCCCAGCTTATACGAATCAACCGAATCATCACAAATTTTTAGTTACAATGAAAAATTTCCTATAACTGCCGAAAGAACTCGAGCTTTTGAAATAGGTTTTCAAACTAATTTTAACACTCTACTTTCTTCAGACGATCAACTTGTGATAGGAATTAACAAATTTTACAACAGCACTAAAAATTATATATCACCTGGAGTTACAAGTTATTTTGAATTTATCTTTGTAAATTACGATGAATTTAATTTAAACGGAACTGAATTTAGTTTAAGCTACAGTAGTCCTTATATGTTTTTAAACTCTTCTGCAGTTTTATACCAAGATGCATCAGCGTGCTCCCTGTACTACGGCTCTTTAAACAACAAGTGTACAGAACAAGGATACCCGTGGAGTTTGCTCCCTAGCAGAATTCCTCCCAAGCAATCTTTTGCAACAGACTTAGGACTATATGCTTTTGAGAAAAAACTAAGCTTAGGAGGGAGGCTGAGATATCACAGTAAAAAAGAGTATCCAGAAAATTTATTAGAAGGCACTGGAGCATCGGGTATTATTTCCGAATTACCTATTTCTGAACTACCTTCCGATTATACTATCGATGTATATGGTTGGTATCGGCTTAATCCAAATTTTAGCGTATTTGTCAATATAGATAACCTTACTGACCGATACCAATTTGACCTCGGCAGTGTTATTACCATACCTACACCTGGCAGAACCATGCGCTTGGGTTTAGAGGTTAATTTGTGATGGTATTTTGAAAGTTATTTAATTGCTTTTAACCTATTTACAAAGTTTGCAATACCACAAATACCGCTTTTATTTAATTCATTGATAAATGCCGAGCCTATAATAGCGCCATTAGCATATTTGCATGCGGTGTTAAATGTTTTACAATTGTGTATGCCAAAACCAATTATTAGCTTACTTTGCAAATGCATATTTTTGATTCTTTTAAAATAGCTTATTTGCTCTTTAGACACTTCCTTTTTAAACCCCGTTATTGCGCTAGCAGCAACCACATAGATAAATGTCTTTGTCAATTTGTCAATTTTGCGGATTCTATCTTCTGAGGTTTGAGGAGTAATTAAAAACACCATATTTAATCCATACTTATCAAACAAGCCTTTGTAGTAAACTTCATATTCATATAAAGGCAAATCGGGAATAATGAGCGTATCAATATGGCAAGCTTTAAGCATTTTACAAAAAGTCTCTTCACCATAGCGCATAATTTGGTTTAAATATCCCATTGCAACTAAGGGTATGCTATTGTTATTCAATGTTTGTAATTGTTTAAAAGCAAGATCGAGGTTCATCCCATTTTTTAATGCCACTGAACTACTGTGCTGTATAGTTGTACCATCTGCCAAAGGATCAGAATAAGGTAAGCCCACCTCTATAAAATCTACATCATTGTTGCTTAATTCATTAATAATTGTTACTGTATCGTGTAAATTGGGAAACCCAGCTGTAAAAAAGATAGACAACAAGTTTTTATCCTTTTTTAAAAACAACTTTTCTAGTGAATTCATAAACTCAATTTTAACTTTCTAAGTCTTTTATATACGTGTCTAAATCTTTATCGCCACGTCCTGACAAATTTATCACTATACTTTGACCTTTTATATTTTTTAGCTTGGGAAGCACCGCTAAGGCATGCGCCGTTTCTAGTGCTGGGATAATACCTTCAGTTTTAGTTAGCAAATAAGCTGCCTCTAAGGCCTCCCTATCAGTAGCATGCATAAATATAGCTCTTTTATTGTGGTGCAAAAAGGCTAGTAAAGGTCCAACCCCAGGGTAGTCAAGACCTGCTGAAATAGAATAAGGTTCAATTATTTGCCCATACTTATCTTGCATTAAAAGGATTTTACTTCCATGAAGCACTCCTAGCTCACCTAATTGGGATGTAGCAGCACTTTTACCTGAATTAACTCCGAGCCCAGCTGCCTCAACAGCAATGAGTTTTACCTTTTCATCTTCTAAATAGTGATAAAAAGCACCAGCAGCATTGCTGCCACCACCCACACAAGCAATAATAGCATTCGGATTTTCGCTACCTGTTTGCTCTTTAAGTTGAATTTTTATTTCTTCTGAAATAACAGCCTGTAAACGAGCTACCAAGTCTGGGTAAGGATGAGGACCCACCACTGAACCTATTAAATAGTAAGCATCGGGATTTTGAATCCAATAACGAATGGCTTCATTGGTCGCATCTTTCAGAGTTTTACTGCCACTGGAGGCAGGGATGATTTTTGCTCCCAACATTTTCATTCTAGCTACGTTAGGTGCCTGGCGCTTCATATCGGTTTGTCCCATAAATACAATGCAATCAATCCCCAATAAGGCACAAACAGTTGCTGTTGCAACTCCGTGTTGTCCTGCACCTGTTTCGGCTACTATTTTAGTTTTTTTTAGATGTTTTGCAATTAAAATTTGACCTGCAGTATTGTTAATTTTATGCGCACCTGTGTGAATTATATCCTCTCTTTTTAGATAAATATCAGCCTTGTATTTACGCGAAAGTGACTTGGCTAAATACAGCGGACTTGGCCTGCCTACATAGTGTTTTAACAAGTATTTATATTGTTTTTTAAACTCATCGGAAGAAATTATTTTAACATAATTATCATCCAACTCCTCTATATTGGGCTGTAATAACTCAGGCACAAAAGAACCTCCAAATTGCCCGTAATAACCCTTGCTATCTGGCTTATATTTCATATTATTGGTTACTAAATACAGAGTTTTTAAACTCTTTTAATTTATTTATTTGTTTATTTCCAGGTTTGCTTTCAAACTTGCTGTTAACATCAATGGCTACGCAGTGTTTTGCACAACTTGTTTTTAAAAACTCTTTTAACGCACTTACACTTTCTAAGCCTATGCCTCCACTTAAAAAATAAGGTTTTTTTAAATTGTAGCTCTCGAGAAGCTTCCAATTAAAAACTACTCCATTGCCTCCTGGCTTTTCTCCTTTAGCATCAAATAAAAAATAATTGACAAGCTTTTCGTAAGGTTTTAGTTGATTAAAATTAAAGTTATCATTTACAGAAAAAGCTTTTATAATTTGGGTTTTATGTAATTGCTTTTTTAATTCTTTTATGTATTGCGGCGTTTCACTTCCGTGAAGTTGCACTGCTTCTAATGAGTGTTCTTGTACTAGTAATACTACCGTTTCAATATCTTTATTTACAAAAACCCCTGTTTTATTTATTTTCTTAGAAATTTCAGGAATAAGTCCTTTAAAATTTCTTTTTGATTTTTGATAAAAGATAAATCCTAAATAATCAGGCTGTAAAGCTGCTAATTGTTTAATATTATTAGCATATTTCATGCCGCAAATTTTTAACTTTATATTTTTTTTAAAATTTCCTTCCAATTGTTAAATTTTTCTTCAAAACTATATTTAGCATTAGCTGGGCTGGTTGAAAGTAAGGTATGATAATCTATACTTGCTTTGCGATTGAAAAATGTATCGTACAACTCTCGGGCTTTCTTTCCGTTAAAGCCTATAGCTACAATACTTGGATAAGCTTCTACAAGTTTTTCAACTGCATTGGGTTTTTCACCTTTTATATCAGAGTCTAAACTTGTCTTTCTTTTTGCTACACGGCACACATCCCACAAAGCAATTTTGTTTTGTTTTAAAAGGTCAATCTTATAAGAGTAGTTGGTTGTTGGGGGTTGCTTAAAAAACTGAAAGATAATTTTCCAAAAAACATTTCTAGCATGCCCGTAATATTGTTGCACTTTTAAAGACTCTACACCGGGCAGGGTTCCTAAAATTAAAATCTTAGGCGAGTTTGTAAGTAGTGGATCAAATGACTCAATGTAGTTTTGGCTCATTTTATAAATTATTTAATTTGGCTTATAAATTTTTTACACGCAAGACCAGGGTCTTTAGTTTTCATAAATTTTTCACCAATCAAAAAGCCTTTAAAGCCGTATTCTTTAAGACCTATTACTATGTTGGGATCAGAAATTCCACTTTCCGAAACCTTAACAGCACTATCAGGTATTTGGTCAGCTAGAGCTATAGAGTGCTTTAAGTCAACCTCAAACGTATCGAGGTTTCTGTTGTTAATCCCTATTATTTTACCTGCTAGGTCAGATATTTTATCAAGGTCTTCTTGAGTGTGAACTTCATATAAAACCTCTAGTCCTAAATCGGCAGCTAATTGTCCGTAGGCGTTTAATTCTTTAGCTGTTAAAAAATGGGCTATTAACAATACAACATCAGCACCTATTGCTTTAGCTTCTACTATTTGAAATCCGTCAACTACAAAATCTTTGCGCAAAATAGGTTTTTGTTGATTAACTGCTCTAGCTTCCATTAAGTCAGCAACCGAGCCTCCAAAGAAAAAGGTATCTGTAAGTACAGATTGAGCTGCAATATTTGCCTCTAAATATCCTTTTGTAACTTGACTTACCGAGTTAGTGTTATTAATAGTTCCCTGCGAAGGCGATTGTCTTTTATACTCAGCAATAACACCTGTTGAACTCGTATTGTTTAAAGCTACTTTTAAAGAAAATACTGGCTTTTTAAAACACGGACTTTCGGTTAGTTTTTTTAAAGGTATTTCTGCCTTAATTTTTGCTACTTCTGTTTTTTTAAACGCTATTATTTTATCGAGTATTGTCATTGTTTTGTCAATTTACAGTAGCTTTATTGTTTTGTGTTAGCGGTTTGTCAAGTATTAACTAGTTTGTTTAAACACTCCTTTGCTTTTAGTCCCAAAAGCGATTCTTTTGCCTGTTGATAAGCTGCTTTAAAAGATTTTTTGTTGTCAATTAAAGATAAAGCAAAGGCAGCATTGCTCAATACTACATTGTTTTGAGCCTCTGTTCCTTTACCATTTATAATTTTTACAAATATTTTGGTGGCATTTGCTACAGAATTTCCGCCGTAAATATCCGTTTGCTGTACATTTTTAAAGTTCAGTTCACTTGGACTTATCATCCTTTCTCCATCTGTATTAAATAGCTTAAAGGCCGATGTTAGTGAAATTTCATCATATCCGTCAAGGCTGTGTACTATTGAGTAATTGAGTTTTTCTTTTTGTAAAATATAACTGTACAAGCGTGCTACTTCCAAATTGTAGGTTCCCAAAAATAGGTTTTGTGGTAAGCTAGGATTTACCAAAGGACCTAAGATATTAAAAAAAGTTTTTAGCTTAAGGGCTTTTCTGACGGATTTCACTGCTTTCATTGCTGGATGAAAGGCAGGAGCGTGTAAAAAACAAAGATTTGCCTTTTCAAGTTGCCGTTTTAAGGTAGATTCATCGTTGCTAAACTCATATCCTAGAGCTTGTAAAACATCAGAAGAGCCCGACTTTGAAGATACCGAATAATTACCGTGTTTGGCAACCTTTTGCCCTGTGCCAGCAACTACAAATGAAGCTAGTGTTGATATATTAAAAGTATCTTTGCCATCGCCGCCAGTTCCAACAATATCAATAGTGTTAAAGTCTGAAAGATTAATTTTTACAGCTAATTCTAACAAAACTTCCCTAAAGCCCGCAAGTTCATCTACTGCAATGGGGCGAAGCATAAAAACAGTTAAAAAAGATGCCAAATGTGCTTCATTGTATTTGCCTTGTGCAATACTTGTAAGTACCTCTTTAGCTTCTTGCTTACTTAGTCTTTTGTGCTGATAAAGTTTTTCAAGTATTTCTTTCATACAATTAGTCTTTATTTTAAAAAATCAACCTTATTTTGCGGAATAAGTTTTAATTGTTAATGTTTTTAGTTATTGTAAAATTCAAATTATTTATTGGTTTTTTGTTGTGTTTATATATCAAATTAGTTTTTACAACTAAGTTTATTTTATATTAATTTTAGGCTACTATTTTTTTACAGAAACCTGTTATAAAGTTTTTTACTATTTGCTGCCCTACTTGAGTTAAAATGCTCTCGGGATGAAATTGTACTGCACTCAAAGGATATGTTTTATGCCTAAGTGCCATTATAATTCCACGCTGATCGGTGGCGGTAATCTCTAAGGTTTTTGGGAAGTTTTTTTTTGATGCTTTCCAAGAGTGATACTGTGCAGCTTGAAATAAATTAGGAACACCTTTGAATATCAAGGCATCTTTTTGAATTATTTTTACAGTAGTGGCAACTCCGTGGTAAACCTCGTCCATATTCTGTATTGTTCCTCCAAATACCTCTGTAATTGCTTGCAATCCGAGGCATACTCCAAAAATAGGCAGCTTTCCAGCACAGGTTTTGATCAGTTCTTTTAAAATCCCAGCTTCTTCAGGTATTCCAGGTCCAGGAGAAAGGATTATTAAATCGTAAGTTTGCGCTTGTTTAACAGTGATTTTATCATTTCTGTAAACATCGGGTTTTTTATCGGTTATTTTTTCAACCATATGCACCAAATTATAGGTGAATGAATCGTAATTATCTAGTACTAAAATATTCATAAAATTGCATTTTTATTTTATATAGAATTAAATTGCATCAATATTAAACTGTTAAATATTTTCGGCTAAAAGCAATGCTTTTTTTAAAGCAGCTAGTTTATTGTTTACCTCTTGCAGTTCGTTTTCTTCTGTTGAATGAATAACTATCCCCGCTCCTGCTTGGTAGTAAAGTGTGTTGTTTTTACTCACAAACGAACGTATGGCTATGGCTAAATTTACTGTATCATCTAAGCCTATAATTCCAACCGCACCTCCGTAAAAGCCCCTCAACTGGTTTTCGTATTTATCAATTAGTTGCATTGCTTTGTACTTAGGCGATCCAGTTAATGTGCCTGCTGGGAAAGTGCTGCCAACTACCTCTACAGGGTCATCCTTAACCTGTCCTTGAACTAAAGATACCAAATGAATTACATGACTAAAATACTGAACCTCCATAAATTCTTTTACCACTACGTTTTTTGAGTGTTTGCTGAGGTCGTTTCTCGCCAAGTCAACCAGCATTACGTGTTCGGCAGTTTCTTTTTTATCTTTTGACAATTTTTTGCCTAATTCAATATCTTCAGCTAAATTTCCTGTGCGACGAAAAGTACCTGCAATAGGATTTATAATTGCTTTTCCTTGCTTTATTTTAATTTGAGATTCGGGCGATGAACCTATTAATTTAAAATTGCTGTAATCAAAATAGAACAAATAAGGCGATGGGTTTATTGACATAAGTGCTCTGTAAACATTAAATTCATCGCCTGTAAAACTTTGTTGAAATTGTCTGGACAGTACTAATTGAAAAACGTCGCCTCTTTTGCAGTGGGTCTTTGCCTTTTTTACGTATTCTTTAAAAGTTTCATTGCTACAGTTTGAGGTTTCTTTACCTTGTGTTTTAAACTTTTGAGTGTTAAATGCTTGTGTGTTTACTAGAGTTAGTATTTCGTTAATTCTCAGTTTTTCGCTATGCTGAGCATTTTCAATCAATAACATCTCATCGTTAAAATGATTTATGACAATTATAAATTTATAAAAATTGTACTGTATCATTGGAATGGCTGACTCAGCCTCTTTACTCTTTAGTGTTATGCTTTCAAAATACTGAATACTATCGTAGCTAGTATAACCGTACAAGCCGTTAAACGGTCTTATTTCAGGGCTGCACTCCAAACTGACAGAACTGGTAAATTGTTTAAATAGGGTGTTAAAATTTTTATCAATTGTATTTACACTAACTTCTCTGCCCTTAAATATAACTGAAAATTTATCCTTATCGGCTTTTATACCAACTAAAGGTTCTATGCAGATAAATGAAAAGCTTTCTTCCTTGCTGTGATAATCAGAACTTTCTAATAATATGGTATTTGGGTATTTGTCCCTTAATCTCAAATAAAGCCCAACGGGGGTTACCGTATCGGCTAATTGTTTTATTGAGTTGCTAACAAATGTGTATTTCATCACAAGGAAAAATTAAATTATGTTTTTTAATTTGCTATCATTAACTCAAAGAAAACTAAACAAAATATTCTTTGAGCTAACTTAATTGTAAAAAAAAAGCTTATCAGTGAGATAAGCTTTGTCAATTTTATATCATCTATAACAGCACACTCACTTAATTAGTCTTTAAGTAAGCCCACCATTTTATGTTATTTTGCACTGTCATAATAGCACAAAATTATAACAGATTTTTAATTGAGCAAAAAAAATATTCTTTTTTAAATACCTGCAGATTAAACCAGCAAACACAAGTTTTGATTTTTGTGAATAGTACTGACCATAAAATCTTATTTTTTAAAATGTTTTTGCTAAAAAAGTAAAAATTTTATCTTTTTTATAATTTATTATTTATAATTTAGTAATTTATTGCTTTTTAACAATACATTACATTTTTAAATTAATTTGTAAAAATAAATTAATATTTATAATCAATTTTTGTACTTATATTTGCGAAACTAAATGCTATAGTGATTTTTGCTGTGCAATAACTAAGAGTTTTTGCTGAATTAAATAAATTTAAAGATTATGTGTGGAATAGTTTGTGCTTTTGACTTAAAAGAGAAAGCAGAAGTATTGAGACCTCAAGTTTTAGAAATGGTCAAAAAGCTTAGGCATAGAGGTCCAGATTGGAGTGGTGTTTACAGTGATAAAAAAGCTGTATTAGCGCATGAGCGCTTGGCTGTTGTTGATCCTGCATCGGGGAAACAACCTTTATTTAGCAATGACAGGCGTTTTGTTTTAGCTGCCAATGGTGAAATATACAATCATAAAGAACTAAGAAGCCAATTAAAAGGGCAACACGAATTTTTAACCCAATCAGATTGCGAAATAATTATAGCGCTTTACAAGCAAAAGGGTGAACATTTTTTAGATGAGTTAAATGGAATTTTTAGCTTTGCTGTTTACGATTCGGCAACAGATGAGTATTTGATTGCTCGTGATCACATGGGAATTATTCCTTTGTACATGGGTTGGGATAAAAAAGGTACTTTTTATATTGCTTCTGAGTTAAAAGCACTAGAGAGTATTTGCAATAAAATTGAAGTGTTTCCTCCAGGACATTACTACACAAGGGAAAGTAAACTACAGCGTTGGTATACACGTGATTGGATGGAATATCAAGCTGTTGAAGACAATCAAACTCATATTGATGAGCTGCGAGGTGCTTTAGAAAATGCAGTGCACAGGCAACTGATGAGTGATGTTCCTTATGCTGTGTTGCTATCTGGCGGATTAGACTCTTCTATAACCTCGGCAATTGCTAAGAAATACGCATCTAAAAGAATTGAAACTGGCGATAAGGAAGATGCTTGGTATCCTCAGTTGCACTCCTTTTCAATAGGTTTAGAAGGCTCACCCGATTTGATTGCTGCCAAAAAAGTTTCTAAGCACTTAGGCACTGTACACCACGAGATTACCTTTAGCATTCAAGAGGGCTTAGATGCGGTTAAAGATGTAATTTACCATTTAGAAACCTATGACGTTACTACTGTGCGTGCCTCTACTCCTATGTATTTAATGGCTAGAGTTATAAAGTCAATGGGAATAAAAATGGTGCTATCTGGCGAGGGTGCTGACGAGATTTTTGGAGGATATTTGTACTTTCACAAAGCGCCAAATGCAGAGGAGTTTCACAATGAAAATATACGTAAACTTGAAAGTTTGCATCTTTACGATTGTTTAAGGGCTAACAAAAGCCTTATGGCTTGGGGCATTGAGGGTCGAGTTCCTTTTTTAGATAAAGAGTTTATAGATGTAGCTATGCGAATTAACCCTGAAGATAAGATGATTAATGGTCAGCGTATGGAAAAGTGGTTGTTGCGCAAAGCTTTTGAAGATTATTTGCCTCAAAGTGTTGCTTGGAGACAAAAGGAACAGTTTTCAGATGGAGTGGGTTATAGTTGGATTGATGCTTTAAAAGAAACTGTAGAAAAGGCTGTTACGGATGAAATGATGGAAAACGCCCAACACAGATTTCCCGTACAAACTCCAAGAGTGAAAGAAGAATACTACTATCGCTTGTTATTTGAAGAACATTTTCCAAACCCAGCAGTTGTATTAACAGTACCCTCTGTGCCTTCTGTTGCTTGTAGTTCTTCGGTAGCACTAAGTTGGGACGCTAGTTTTAAAAATGCAAATGACCCTAGTGGACGCGCTATAGCTAGTGTTCATAAAAATGCCTATCGAGCAAAAGAACTAAGTCGTCAACAGGTTTAAAATATCGGAATTGCAAAAATTAGATAAGGATTAGCCAAAACCTATAGCACAGAATTATAGTTGTTTAAAGATGATATTTTGTTTTAAAGGTTTGTGGATTTGCTTAACTCAAAACTTTTTTAATTCTTTTAATGGCTTCTTTTAATTGTAATTCAGAGGCAGCATATGACAAGCGTATGCAATTTGGAGTGCCAAAAGCTCTGCCTGTTACAGTTGCCACGTGAGCTTCTTGAAGCAATAGCATAGAAAAATCATCGGCATTGTTAATTTCTTTACCTCTTATGATTTTTCCAAAGTAAGAAGATATATCAGGGAAAATGTAAAATGCACCTTGGGGTGTATTAGTCACAATTTCAGGTATTTGCTCTAGTGAAGCTAAAACTAGATCTCTGCGCTCTTTAAATTGAGTTGCCATATAAGCAATTTTTTTAGGCGAAGTTGTAAGGGCAGTAATTGCTGCACGTTGGGCAATACAGTTGGTTCCTGAGGTGATTTGACCTTGCATTTTGGTACAAGCTTTGGCAATCCACTGAGGAGCTCCGATATAGCCAATTCTCCAACCTGTCATGGCAAAAGCTTTAGACAGCCCGTTTACGGTAATGGTACGCTCGTACATTTTTTTTATACAGGCAAAGCTAAATAGCTTGTCGCTGTAGTTTATGTGTTCGTAAATTTCATCCGAAAGAACAAAAACTTGAGGGTGTTTTTCTAAAACCTCCGATAAAGCCCTAAGCTCAGTCTCACTGTAAACAGAGCCACTTGGGTTGTTGGGTGAATTAAAAAAAATCATTTTTGTTTTAGCAGTAATAGCCTCTTCTAATTGCTGGGGGGTAATCTTAAAATCGTTTTTAATTGTTGTAGGTAACTCAACTATATTTGCTTGGCACAAGGTTGCTATGGCGGTATAGCTAACCCAATAGGGCGCGGACAGCAATATCTCATCACCTGGGTTTAACAATACCTGAGCTATATTGGCAATTGATTGCTTAGCACCAGTTGAAACTACTATTTGACTAGGGGTATAGTTTAAGTTGTTATCTCTGTTAAACTTAAAGCTAACAGCTTCTTTGAGTTCCTCATAGCCATCAACTGGAGTATACGAATTGTAATTTTGATTAATTGCTAAAATTGCAGCTTCTTTAATAAAATTTGGCGTATCAAAGTCGGGTTCTCCCAAACTTAAATTAATAATCTCTTTTCCGTCATTTCTTAGCTCTCTAGCTTTAGCAGCCATAGCTAAAGTGGCAGAAGTGGGTAAGCACTTAATCCTGTCCGACAAGTTGTTTAGCATAATTTGTAAGTTACAAGGTTTTAAACTTTAAGTTAATTTTGGTTTTTTACCTAGTTCAGCCAAATGGTTAAAGTGTTCAATTATGGCCCTTCGGGTTGTTTTGTATTCGTTGTATGGCAGATTAAATTCTCGAGTGGTTTTCTTTACAATTACAGCTAGTTTTTTGTAGTGAACATGTGAAATATTAGGGAATATATGATGTTCAACCTGATGGTTTAAGCCTCCAGTATAAAAATTGATAAACCTATTTTTAGGAGCAAAATTTGCCGTGGTATACAGTTGGTGAATTGCCCAAGTGTTTTTGATATTACCCTCTTTATCTGGCAAGGGCATCTCTGTTTTTGGCACTACATGTGCCAGTTGAAAAATAACACTTAGTATAATTCCTGCTGTGTAGTGCATTATAAAAAAGCCTATTAAAACTTTCCACCAGGAAATATCTAAAATAACTATGGGCAAAACTATCCAAAGGCAATAATAAATTAGCTTTGAAACTACGAGTTTGGTCCACTCTTTTGCTGGATTTGGAAGCTTGCCATAAGCTAGTTTTCTTTTTAAATAATTGCGCATTTGTTTAAAGTCAGTAATAATTGCCCAATTAATGGTCAATAAACCGTATAAAAATATGGAGTAATATTTTTGAAACTTGTGAATATAATGCCATTTTGCATATTTTGAAAAACGAATAACTCCGCCTGTATCAATATCTTCGTCAAAATCTTGTATATTGGTATAAGTATGGTGTAGTATATTGTGTTGTACTTTCCAATTATATACATTCCCTGCTAAAATATAAATGCTACTACCCATTAATTTGTTTATCCATTTACTGCTTGAAAACGACCCATGATTAGCATCGTGCATTACATTCATACCAACTCCAGCCATTCCAATGCCTATAACTACTGATAAAATCAAACTTATCCACTGAGGCATGCTCACGGTGAGAATCACAATAAAAGGAATTATAAATACAGCAAACATTACAATAGCTTTAAAATACAACTCTCTGTTGCCAGTGCGTTTTAGTTTATTTACATTAAAATAATGATTAACTCTTTTATTTAAAATTCTAAAAAACTTTTGTTTATCTATCCTTGAGAAGTTTATTGTTTTCATTTATATTGTCTTCGCTTATTACCTTTATTTACTGTTTTAGTTAGATTGAGCTAAAAGATATGCAAAAATAATTGTTTTTGCATTGTCTTTACTCTATTAAACAACTTTTTATACCAAAATAGTATATTTTGCTTAAAAATTTTGGCTTTGCTCTACACTGTGCTTTTGATTTGCTTATTTTACTAAAGAGTAAAAAATGCAATATACAGTATTGCAGAGTTTATATAAGCATTGACAGTTTTTATTTAATATACTTATTTGCTATATTTTGAAAGTTGTCAAAGTTATTTATAACTTCAAAATTTATATTTTTTCCTAGTGCTTCGAAATGTTTTTTGCCGCATTGAACCTTTGATTTTGCCGCAGGTCGCAAATTATAATCCAAAAGCAGTGTTCCTTTAGTTTCAACCACAAAATAGAGCTTGCTAATTGTATTGTTATTCCAAAGCACTGCCCAGTCAGGATTGTATGTTCCTAGAGGAGTATCAATCTTAAACCAAGCTGGTAATTTGGCATATACCTTAACTTCATTACTTGATTCAAAGTCTTTAACAATGCTTTTTTCTATTGTAGAATCGTAAATGACATGATCGAATGGGCTTTTGGTTGATTCGGCTAGGTTCTCTTTAAGATAGCCTATCAATTCATTATTTTCAAACAATTTTTGTATGTAGTAGCTTTGTTTTCCTATTTTTTGATACGAAATACCATCTACAATAAAATGACTCATTTCATTTTTAATAAGTGTAATAGACTCGTCAATAAAATGTTGAGGGTTGTTTTTAAAAGCTTCTAAGCATTTGCTATCAATTAAAATATCTACTATAGTTTTTCTGGTTAAGTTAGTTTCATTTTGAAGATAACTTACAATATCAGGTAAATTGATGTATTTTGAATCTACTATAGAAGTTGAGGTTGCTATTTCTTTTGCTTCAATACCGCCTTTTGTGATTTTAGTTTTTGCTTTCTTAAATACAAACTTTCCTCGTACAGTCATTAAATTATCTTTAATAGATTTGGCACATTTTTTAATAAGTTTTTTTGTATCGAACTCAACGGAATAGGTGGTTTTGTATTTTACCTTGTCCCAAAGCGATTTAAACTCTTCACTTAAGAATATTTGTTTGTTGATTTTAATATGTTTACGCTCTTTAGCATTTTTAACATTGAGATTTCCAGCAATTTTTTTAAGAGTTTTAACAATAGGTGTTTTTAAATATTCATAAACTTTAGGAACTTTTACATTGTTGTTTTTTAAATCTGTTTTAAGTAAATCTTGAACTTTCCCTTTCGGGTCAATGTACCCTTTTTTTAACATATAGTCATAAAGCTTTTGAGAATTTTCTTCTCCAAAATACTTTTTATTTTCATCTTCTGAACTAGTTATTAAATTGGCAAAGGTATGGGGTTTTAATATTCCAAAACAAATACCAGTATCTTGTTCTATTTCTTTTTGAAGTTCAGCTACAAAATCTTCATATGACTCGTTTGCCATAACCGTGAGGGTGTTTACCTCAAATCCGCCCACGCGTTCTCCTTCTTGGTTTACAGCTAAACGCAACCCACGACCAATTTCTTGGCGTTTTTTAATTTCGGAACTCGTTTCATTAAGTGTACATATTTGGAAAACATTAGGGTTGTCCCAGCCTTCTTTAAGAGCCGAGTGCGAAAAGATAAATCGAAGATTAGAGTTAAAACTTAACAAACGCTCTTTATCTTTCATAATAAGATTATAGGCATCATTGTCAGCATTTGTTTTACCACTAGAATCTTTAAAGTATTCGTACTTATCTTTTTTGTTACTTTTTTTGCTCTTCTTATCAATAGAGAAATAACCATTGTGTATTTCGCTTATTTCTTCTTCCAAGTTTTTAATACCTTCAAATAACGTTTTATATTTTGGATATTTAGTTAGTTTTTGATATTCTTCTTCAAACATTTGAGCATATTTACCATTACTTGCGTTTCCATCTTCGTCGTATATGCGATAATTGGATACCTTATCTAAAAAAAACAAACTCAATACTTTTATGCCTTTTTGGTTAAGTATTAATTCTTTGTTTAAATGTTCTTCTATAGTTTTGCTAATTTGCTTTCTTTTGATTAAATCATCATCAACCGAGCCTATAACTTGACCTAATTTAAGAAAGTCTGGTCTGCTGGTAAAGTCTAAGTATTCATTGCCAGGTTCTGCGCTGATATCTTTTATAATATAGCCTTCATAGACCTCCCTTTTTGTAATGTCTTCATATAAATCAATACCTTGTTTTACCCATTTTCTTTCACGGGTTATTTTTCTGTTTTTAAAGGAATCTACTTCTACATAAGCGCGCAATCCCTTTTTGTTATCTACTTTTAAAAATTTGATATAGGCTTGATTGTGTACATTTTCTACCTCAATAGAAGCTACTTCAATTTGTTTAACCAATTTTTGCTCGTAGGCATCAACTGAGTCTAACTTGTACATTAAATTGTGCTTGTCTTTATGAGTGGCAGAATAACGCAACGAACAAAGCGGATTCAATGAATTAATTGCTTCTTTTGATTTTGAAGTTGTATCGACTGACTGTGGTTCGTCAATAATTACTACAGGATTAGTAGAACTGATATAGTCAATAGGTTTATAACCACTTAATTTGTCATTGGTGCGATGGATGATGTTTGCAGAGGTTTCTTTTGTTGGGTCGGTAAAACTTTTACGGAATGCATCAATGTTAATTACCATGATTTGGATATAATCATTGACGGCAAAGCTTCTTACTTGTTCTAGTCTACTAGAATCGTAGGTAAAAAAATCGTAGTTGACATTGTCGTAAATACCTTTGAAGTGGTCTTTAGTAATTTCTAAAGATTTGTTTGTTCCTTCTTTGATAGCAATGGAAGGTACTACAATAGTGAATTTGGTAAACCCATATTTTTGATTCATCTCAAAAATGGTTCGTAAGTACACATAGGTTTTACCTGTACCTGTTTCCATTTCTACTGAAAAATCTTTCGAGGTTAGTGCTTGGGTTTGCTTTAAACCATTGCGCAACTGTATTTTTTGTACATTCTCTAAAAGCTCTTCATCTAGTAAAGACAATTTATTGCCAACACCCAAATCGGTATTAAACATGGATGCTTGACCATCGGTATTTTGCAAAGGTGCAACCGTAAAGTTGGTTTTGCACACTTCTTGACCTTTAAAAATATCTGCTATGGCTTTTATAGCTTCTTGTTGATACTCTAGGTTTCTTTCAAATTTTAGTTTCATTTTTTTAACCACAATTAAATACTTCTTACTTCTTTAATATTGTGTTGCTTTAGTGCTTGCATTACATTAGTTTTTTGTTCGCTGTCCTTAAAGCCGTTGTCTTTAAATACTACTCGGCAAACTTCAGGCTTGAGTTTGTTTTTAAGTTCTGCAATGCTTTTGGCTACGGCAATGGTAATATCGTCTGCTAAACAAACTAGTAGTGTTCCAGCATTTATATTAAATATTTTTGCTCCAGCAATATTGTGTTCTGTAATTGGCAGTGCTAAGTCTAAACCGTATTTAAGTAGGATTTCAAATAATAGGTCGTTTTCGGTACGTCCTTCTTTTATGTTTTCTACAGCATCTAATAGGTTCTGTTCTAGGTTTTCTGCTTCTGGTGTCCACGCTTTAATGTTTGAGCTGTCTAGCTTAAATACTTTAAAGCCTAAGTCTAAGTTTTTGGCTTTG
>JBKDZU010000090.1:0-4171 GCA_047971505.1 Tenacibaculum sp. | reverse complement strand
TTGGTTGCCAATCTATAAGTGTATTGATTTGATTGAAAAAAGTTCGCTTTATCTTTCGTGAACTTAAATCGAAAATGCTATCCGCAAATGTGTAATGATGTATTAATTCCATAAAATAAAGATACAAAAAAATACAAAATAATACTAACCATGCAACGATCTTATAGAGTATACCAATAACACTATAAACCCTGCCCATTAAAGTAAATAAATTTCTAGTGATAGTTTTAGGTGACCATCCTTTATGCATTTCAAAATTATATGGATTATCTAATATCAAAACTCTATTTTTACTCTCTAACTTTAGAGAAAGGTTTTATTTACCATACCTAAGCCATTTATTTGCTTTTATATTTTTTATACAAAAGTGAATAGCCATTAAAATAAACGCAAACGGTATAGATATGAAAATTGAAAAAAAAGGAACAAAATTAATTCCCAAATCATTTTTATATATCAAATTTTGTTGTGTTAGATTTTGTTCATCCAACTCAAAAATACCGTTTTTATTTAAATCATAAGAATATAAAAGATATTGATTTTTTATATCATAAATTATAGTTGTAGTTAGAAATATACAATATGATAAGCAAAAATAACCTAAAAATAGAATGACAGTTTTTTTTGTTTTAAAATATGAAAGAAATAAAATAAGTGTAAAAATAATACCTAAAATTAAAAAAAAGACTAAATGAAATTTTATATCTATGTACATAAATCTAATTTTTAAAATATCCTGGATCTTTTTTTATGTAAGAAACAGTTTGAACATTATATCTGTATGGGATACCGCCAAATTTTTCTAAGTTTGGACCTAACCCATCAGGTTTATAAGAACTTAAACCTAGCTTACCAAGTGTATTTTCGCTTATAAAATCAACATCCCAAAAGCCATCATTTACAAACAAATTAAAATCAACTCTTATATTTCCATTCTTGAGAAAATTAATGCTATAATTAATATTAGTCCTTCCAACATAAAAAAAGTCTTTTGTTAAATCAACACTAAAATTTCCATTTAAAGAAGTTGTTTTACCACTCAATATCTTTGCTAATTTTCTGACAAATTGCTTTGAATTTAACAAGGCTTTTTTAACGTCGGAGTGTAATTCTACACTTTCGCCATTACCTTCAAAATAGTGCTTTAATGCTTCACGAGTAGATCTAATAATTTTACTTTGTTTTTGTATCACATGCACCACATGGTTTAGGGAAGATGAAATAGCTCCGTTTCTAAAGCCGTCCCAAAACTTGCCACCTGCTACAACACTTCCCACACCACCAGAAAGCGAGCCCGTTGTTACAGTTCCTGCAGCTTTCCAAAAGTTAGAGGCGTTTTTAAACAGATTACTGTTCATAAGCTTTGCTGTGCCTGAGGCTGCCATTGTGCCTATAGCTCCTGCAGCAAAGCCGCTAAAATAATCGCCTCTCCCATAGCCAATGACATCATACCTCCCAAATGACCGTGGGCAACGGCTTGTACACCAACTTTGAGTATTCCTTTGAGTCCTTGGACGGCATTACCAATAATTTTAGCAAAAGCTCCACCAATAGCACCAGTTAAAGCAGCCAAACCAGCTCCTTGAAAGAAAGGTTTTCCTTCAATTAAATTCATTATTCCGTTGGTAACCACACTTATTAAAGCTCCTATCAGAGCTGCAATAATAAACTCTCCGCTAGGGTCAGTAAACTTAAGGGGGTTGTTAAGTACATAACTGTAGCGGTTAAAGCTTTGGGTGCTGCTTGGCTAAAGGGTCTTTGTGTTAATGAACGTTAATTTGTTTTAAGTAAATATTGTTATAAAGATACGATTTTTTTATTTGTTTTTTCAAAAAATAATGTTTACTCATAAGGCGGGTACTGTCTTATATCTTTCATATTTGAAGTTGGTGGGTAGGTTATTTCATAATCTAACCTCTGTATGTCTTCTATACTTAAATCATAACGCTTTAATATGTTGTAATCTTTTCTTATCATATCCCAACTGTATTTTGACAAAGTATCTGGATGAAAAAAATAAATTGACAAAGTGTCAGATGGAAGCATTATAATTCTTTCTTCCCATTTTTGACTATTTCCTCTATACACAATATATGTAATATTTGGCAAACTCATATAATGGAAATCTTTTAATAGTATTGTATCTGGATATTTTATTGGAGAATCTTCACTAGCAATATGATATTTAAGCCTTACACCAAAGTTATTTCTTAAAACAATAGAATACTCTTTTTCCATACATTCAGAACATAACAATAATAATATAAATATAATTAGTTTCATAAGCTATGACTTTATAAAGGATAATCAATTTTAAAATCTGTCCAATCAACACCAAAATGTTTTTCAAAATAACTTGCAGCATATCTGTTTGCCTGACTTTCATAAGGTCTGTATATGTGTTTGCCTTTTTCTGAAAATTTTGCACTTATAGCACTAGGCAAACCAATAGCAAACAAATAAGACAAACCAAATATTTGGCTTTGAAAAGTATGACCGTACTCATGCATGTAAAGAGGGTCTTCAATTACAAAGCTGTCAAAGTTTTTATTAATTTCTCTATTTGTGCTTATATTAATAAAATTACCTATTGAAACAGCTGTCTTTTTAATCTTTATTCTCGAGGAGTTGAAGTTTATCATTCTAATAATATACTTAGAAATTAATTAATTTTTTGCTTATTCTCTTTAAGAAATTTAATTGATTCATTTCTATTAAGATTAATTATAGAACCTTTTTCAGTTATAGATAAAACAGAGTAAGAGCATTTAGAATTATCCATTCCATCATCTATATCTATATCATAGTATTCATCATGTGTTAGAACACTAATAACGTTATTGTTAATTATGTAAGATCTAAAAAAATCAGGTCCATAGGAATGTTCATAAACCTTAACATAACCAAGAAGGTATTTAGAACTTGCCAATAATAAATAGCCTTTAACGGTAAATTTATATTCAGTAGAATACAAGTATAAAGAAAAATTCTTGTTAATTATTTTTTTACCATGAATAAATGCATTCCCTTTGTTTGGCATTGATTTTAGATTAGCAACATTGATACTATTATCTTTCATAAAAAAAATATTTATTTTTGTAGGTATTTCACTTTTTACAAGATTAAAATTATCAGGCAAAGACTGACGAAAAGGGGAAAACTTATTCTGAAATATAGTATAACTTTGTGAATACCCTAAAAAAGACATAACACAAAAAAATATTAAAAAAAGTTTTTTTATCATGGTAAGTAATTTATTATTTTAAAAATTCCGAATTGATTATAATGCAATTGAGGAACCGAAAAAGCATTACTAAAATCATAATATGATCCTTTCATAATTAAAGAGTTAATATTTGTTAGGTCATTCCATGCCATTGATTGATCAAAATGCCATTGATCTATTAATATATGATGAGTAGATTTATCCAATCCTATTCTGAAAAAATATGCGTGCATATATTCATGATGAATCGTCATATACAACTGTGCAGAACTCTTAAATGCTGATTTAGAAAGATAAACATCAATTCTTTGTCTTATATTTAAGAAACCTCTTTTTTTAACACTTGTCACTCCAAATACATGAGCTCCATTTTTTTTATACAAATACCCATCTTTGCTAATATAATTTTTAGAAGGCACACTGCCATCAGCATAAGTATTGTCAACATTTACCGAAAGTTTTTTTAATTCCTTATTAGAATTAACAAAATTTTTACGTGATTCATTAGAGTATTTTACCTCTTCACCAACAGATGCTAAAGTAGATTTGGTCATATCAATTGTTCCTTCTCCACTCCAAAAATTTAATCCTTGCTTATTCGCTTTTATTCCAGCTGCCACTCCCCCTACGGCAGCTCCTATCAATGCTCCTTGCACTCCTGCTTTAAAGCCGTTGGATAAGCCGTCGGTAAAATTGCCTCCACTTGTCCAAGTTGTAAGGGCTGCGTTGGTAAAGCCTGCAGCAAAGCCGCCGGAAGCTCCTGTAATAGCTCCACTCCAAAAACCGACTACGCTAAGTGCTTGTGTTCCAAAAAATGCTCCTCCCGCAACTAAGTTAGCAACACCTGCACCAATGCCTGCGGCAAAACCTCCTATAAATGCTCCTAATAATATGTCACCAAAGTTTCCTCCTTTAATAGCTGCTGTTGTTCCTCCAATAATTGCA
>JBKDZU010000089.1:0-27912 GCA_047971505.1 Tenacibaculum sp. | reverse complement strand
TCCTAATTTAGCGTTGTAAATAAACTCTAAACGATCATTGCTCAAGGGTCTGTAGTGAAGAGATCCTGAAAATTTTAAGCTCTTTACACCATAGTCTATAAGGTCTATTTCATTATATCCTGTTCTGCTGACATTTACACTTGGAATCAAAGCAGAAGCTCCTTCTGGAAATGGATTGGGTATTAAAGTGCCGTCAGGACCAGGTATAAATTCCTGTTTTTCAAGTAACTCTGCAGCATCTTTAATATTAAAAGAAACCTCATCACCGTAAACATTAATTCCGTCGTAGTTGAGATCTGAATCTCTGTCTCCTGGTATAAAGCTATCTAACACAGTGCTTCTATTTCTGTAATCGGTAGCATACCACTCGGTTGTTTTTAAATAAGATATGGTAGCCTTAGCGGCAAACTTATCGTCAAAAGCATAAGCCATTCTCAGTTCAAAGTCGTAAAAATTGTTATCACCCCCTGCTTGCTGACTGGTAATTCCCGTTTTAAAAGAAGTGCTGATACCTTGATGATCAAATGGGCTTTTGCTGTTCATAAATAAAATACCGTTAAAAGCATTGGCTCCGTAGAGTGCTGACGAAGCACCAGGTAACAATTCTATGCTTTGAACATCTAACTCCGATAAACCCAACAAGTTCCCTATGGGAAAGTTTAGGGCTGGAGAGGAGTTGTCCATACCGTCAACCAACTGCATAAATCGAGTATTAGAAAAGGTGGCAAACCCCCGTGTGTTAATCGATTTAAAGGTTATGCTGTTTGTATTGATATCGACGCCTTTTAAGTTTTCAAGGGCATCGTAAAACGTAGGTGAAGGAGTATTTTTAATACCTCTTACATCCATTCTTTCAATAGTAACTGGCGATTCCATAATGCGTTCGGGCGTTCTTGAAGCCGATACAACTACCTGATCTAAAGAAGTAGCCATTTCGAGTAAACTCACTTCAATATTCTGATTGTTTTTAGTAATCTCAATCCTTTTTTCTTGATAGCCAATAAGTGATATTTCAATAATAAACGGAGGCTTTTCAGATACCTTTAAAGTAAACTTTCCGTCAAAATCTGTAGTTGTCCCCAAAGCTTTTCTGAGTATTTTAATATTAGCTCCCGGAAGAGGCTGCCCAAGTGTTGCATCGTTTACAATACCAGTAACGGTTGTTTGTGCAAGGACAAAACCGTTATATAATACGAATAAAGTAATTAATAGTTTGTTCATCATGATTTATAATAAATTTGTTAATCGAGTGCAAAATACATTTTTTTTCTTTTAAATTACACTTGTGCTTAATTTTTTTTAAAAAAAAATATAGATCCCTTGTTAAAAATTTTAAAAAAAATACTAATTAAACAAATTAGAACTCCTCTTTAGTAAATTGCTAAATTAAAAAAAATCTTTTTAAATATAAAATACAATAAACAACTGTTACAACTTTACTATTATATTTTTGGATTAATTGCTTTTTATTTTTTTTCTGTATAAAAAACTTGCTTTGTTATTATAAGCTAAGCTTAATTATTGATAATCCAAGAGATAAAGTACTGAGAACCTATAGCTCCTACTCCGGGGGCACTCAAGTATTCTTTACCAGTTAAATTAGTTCCTCCTATTTTAAAGGTTGACTTCCACTTGGGTATACTGTAATTGACTTGTGCATCTAGCACTGTTCTGGCTCCAATTACTGCATCTAAAAAAGCCGATTCCCATAAATACTCATTTTGCCACCTTAAATTAATGTTGAAACCAAAATTGTCAAATAATTCTGTATTGCCAAACTGGAACTTTACTTTGTGCTCTGGAGTGTTAAAACCTGGTTCAAAATCGGGGTCTGAGGCTCGGTCAAAAGTAAAACGAGACCAAGTATAGCTAAAACCAAGGTTGTAATTGTTAAATATATTTGTATCTAGACCTATTGCCAAGCCATAGGAACTAATATCTGCACTTGAGTTTGTAAGGGTCGAAAACACTACCGAGTCTTTATTGTCAATAGCTTTTAAAGCCAAGCTATCGGCAGCTCCAATTTTGCCGTACAGAGGAACTATCACATTTTGATTTGAAATAAAGCTACTATAATCATTGTAATACACGCTAAAGTCTATACCTAATTTTTCTTTGTAAAAGGGCAAAATTCCTCTATATCCAATTTCATAGGCACTTACTTTTTCGGGCTTTACTAAACTTACATTTGACTTTGTTGGATTATCGTTCAAAACAGAACTCAAAGAAAAGGCATTTTCGTAAGCCTCTCTTCCCGATACTGCTTTTTCGGTTAAACCAGTTAAAATTGTTCCTTGGCTGCTCAGCTCTTTAGCATCTGTTGTATATCTGTCTAAATTATCAGGTGCTGAACCTACCAAATAGACTACTCCTCCTGCATTTAAACCTATGTATTGATCTTGTGTGGTAGGATTTCTAAAACCTGTTTGAAAGGAGGCTCTAAAGTTGTGCTGCTTAACCTCTCCTACTGCATAGGCTAATGAAATTCTGGGCGAAAAATTTCCTTCAAAATTTTTGGACTTGTCATAGCGAATCGATCCTGTAAATTTTAAACGATCGTCTAGTGCTTTTTTCTGAACCTGTGTATACAAACCATACTCACCATAAACAATAGGACCGTTGTAATCTGTAAAAATGCTTCCTTGAGAAATTAATTCATACTGACGATAAGAGCCTCCAAGTTGAATTTCGGCCCAGTCAATATAGTCTCTTAAGTTCAAGTTTGCATCGACGTGATATAATTTGGTGTTGTCAGAAAACTTAGCTCCATTTACTAAATCAGGGTTTGTTACTACCTCGTTAAAAGCTGTTTTAAAGGCTTCTGTGCCAGGCTCCAACCTCCCTTGTTCTGCCACTTTTCTGGCTGCCTTATGAGCCTCACTATCTGTAGCACCACTTAAAACAGAAGTGAAATACTCCCCTACATACTGACCAAACCAAACTTCGTGATCTTTCCACTTTTTATTAATGTTAATGCCTGCAAATACAGCATCGTAAGAGTCTCCAGCATCCTCTTCGGTTAAATAGCCTCTGACAAAGAAATTTCTACCTTTAAATTCTAACTTGTGTTGCTGTATAAAAAAATTTTTAACACTAAACCTATTAACTCCTTGGTAAATAGTATTTCCAGTTCCTATTTTGGCATTGTAAATAAGCTCTAAACGATCGTCACTCCAAGGTCGATAGTGCATAGAGCCTGAAAATTTTATGTTTTTAGCTTCATAATCAATCAAATCAATTTCGTTATATCCTGTTCTACTCACATTTACACTTGGAATTAACGCAGAGCCTCCTTTTGGAAATGGATTGGGTATTAAACTTCCGTCTGAAGAGGGAATAAAATCTAGACTTTCAAGTATTTTAGCTGCTTCTTTGATATTAAAACTAACCTCATCGCCGTAAACATTAACTCCGTCGTAGTTGAGATCTGAATCTCTGTTTCCTGGTATATGAGTCCCTCGTTCTATGTTCTTGTTTCTGTAATCGGTGGCATACCACTCGGTTCCTTTAAAAAACGACAGCGTTGCTTTGGCAGCAAATTTATCGTCAAAAGCATGAGCCATTCTCAGTTCAAAGTCGTAAAAGTTATTGTTGCCCCCTGCTTGCTGACTCGTAATACCTGTTTTAAAAGAGGCGCTAATACCTTGATAGTCAAAAGGATTTTTGCTGTTCATAAAAATAATACCGTTAAAAGCATTAGCTCCGTAAAGAGCCGATGAGGCGCCGGGCAGCAATTCTATGCTTTGAACATCTAACTCAGGCATTCCCAGTAAATTACCTATGGGAAAATTTAAAGCTGGCGAAGAATTATCCATGCCGTCAACCAACTGCATAAATCTGATATTTGTAAAAGTTGCAAAACCTCTTGTGTTTACTGACTTAAAGGTTAAACTATTTGTGTTGATATCAACTCCTTTAAGGTTTTCTAAAGCGTCATAAAAAATGGGCGAAGGTGTGCTTTTAATGTCTCTTATGCTCATTCTTTCAATAGTAACGGGCGATTCCATAATGCGTTCAAGTGTTCTTGAGGCTGATAATACTATCTCGTTTAACGGAGTAAATAATTCAGATAAACTGACTTTAATCTGCTGATTGTTTTTAGTAATTTCAATGCTTTCTGATTGATAACCAATAAGCGAAATTTCAATAATAAAAGGAGGCTTTTCGGCTACCTTTAAAGTAAACTTTCCGTCAAAACTTGTGTTTGTCCCTAAAGCCTTTCCAGCTATTTTAACACTAGCACGCGAGATGGGATCTCCAAAAACTGCGTCGTTTACAGTTCCTGTAACAATTGTTTGTCCAAAGGCAAAACAGTTGCTCAATACAAATAAAATAATTAATAGTTTGTTCCTCATAATTTATAAAATAATATTAATCGGGTGCAAAGTACTATATTTATTTATTCAAATTAATAGCTGTAAAAAACTTGACTAAGAGTTAATACTTTGTTAATACTTGTTTTGCTAACACGTTATTTAAGCATCTATTTATCAGTTTTTAAATTATCGGAAACAAAATAATAATATTAAAATTTTACTAAATATTTGTCAATAAAAAACTCAATAGAGCATTTGTTAAGAGTGTAAAATGCTATTTGAACTTGTGTTTAACATATATACTTACAATTTTAAAGCACAATGCTGCTTTTGTTGGAATAAAACCTTGTGAAAACACAATTTTTACTGCCGGTAAATTCAACTAGCAAGCTTGTTGTTGTATAAACCTATACTTAATTATTAGTAAGGCAAGTTAATTGTGATAACTATTTTGATAATCTGTTTTTTTTAATATCTACAAAAAAAATAAAACTTACACTTGCTGATTAACTCCAAATTATATTTTTTAAACTCCCCGTAAAAAATACCCATCATTAATATAATATTGTATTTTTGTATAAATTGATTGTTTATTTTGAAAGTAATTCACTCTGTTTTTAACTACACTGCTGATAAAAAAAGCTATGTAACTATAGGTACTTTTGACGGAGTACATATAGGACATCAAAAAATTATTAAAGAACTGGTTAGCAAGGCAAAATCAAATAATAAAAAATCTGTTGTCCTCACGTTTTTCCCTCATCCCAGAAGCGTGATTCAACAAGGCGCAGCAATTAAACTAATCAACAGTATAAATGAACGGATAGAGCGCTTAAAAAAACTAGGGCTAGATTGTTTGATTATTCATCCTTTTGACAAAGAATTTTCTAAACTAACGGCTTTAAGCTTTGTTAAAAACATATTGCTAAACCAACTTAAAATTGATAAATTGATTATTGGATACAACCATCAGTTTGGAAAAAACAGAGAAGGAAGTGCCGAGCAACTCATAAAATATGCTTATCTGTACAACTTTAAAATTGAAAAAATTTCTGCACAAAACATTGAAGAGGTTTCTGTTAGTTCTACTAAAATCAGAAATGCCTTGCTTAGCGGAGGACTTAAAACAGCCAATAAGTATTTAGGATACAATTTTTCACTTACTGGAAAAATAATTTCGGGTAAACAGCTGGGAAGTAAAATAGGATTCCCTACTGCAAATATCTGTTTAGAAGAAAGTTACAAACTTATTCCTAAGTGTGGAGTTTATGTTGTAAAATCGTATATTGACAATCAAACATTTTATGGAATGATGAATATAGGTAATCGACCCACCGTAAAAGGAACAAACCAAACAATTGAGGTGCATTTTTTCAATTTCAACTTCAATATATACAACAAAAAAATAACTGTTGAGTTGCTGTGCTTTTTAAGAGATGAACAAAAATTTAGCTCTATTGAAGAGTTAAAAACTCAATTAAAAAAAGACTGGGGAAACTCTCATATTTTTTTAAAAAATTACGCAAATAATTAAATGTAAATTAAAATTTTTACACTTTATTTAAAATTGCTTGTATTATTAGTGGTATTTACCTAATATTAAGTTGTATATTGCTTATTATCGCAATATATTGTAGATATCATCCTACAAATTTTGCTGCCATACTTTCTTTACGAGTTTTAAACTCAACTAATAAATGCATTTTTTCTGACTCAAAAAATACTCAACAGATTCAACCAGCAATGCAACATATTTACTAGCTGCACTTTATGAATTTTAGCACAAGGTATATTTAGTTTTATCGCTTGTTTTTTGAAGAGTTAAAATACAAAAGCAATATAAAGAAAGTATTTGCTAATAGAGTAGATATTTTAGTTAATTTAAGGTTGATGATCAGTGTTTATGTATTGTATAAATACAATCAAATATTATTTTAAAGCGTATACTACAAGGCTACCTGCTATAAAAAACATAATGCAGCCAATGATAAAATTAAACACTTTCCATGTAGATTTCTTTTTAAACAACGGGCTGAGTAATCTCACCCCGTAACCTAGGCTAAAAAACCAAATAAATGAGGCTGTTATAGAGCCAGTTAAGAAGATTATTTTCTGGTCTCTATTAAGTGTGCCTGCTACTCCTCCTATAATGACTACTGTGTCGAGGTAAACATGTGGGTTTAATAGTGTAACTGCTAAAGTTGAGAGCAGCACCTTTGTTAGCCCTGAGTTTTTGTTTTCAGAACTAATTAGAGAAGCATTTAAACTATCCTTAGCCTTATAGGCACTTATAAAGGCGGTTGTGCCGTAGTAAATTAAAAAGACAGATCCGCCTAAGGCTAGTATTTTTGTTAAATTAGGCGATTTGCTAATCCAAGTACCCAAGCCCATTACACCTAAGCTCATCAATATAAAATCAAATAAAAAACAAATAGCACAAACATAAAAAATATGCTCCTTTAACAAGGCTTGCTTTAAAACAAAGGCATTTTGACTTCCGATGGCAATTATTAAACTCCCCGACACGAGTAATCCTTTCAAAAATATTTCAAGCATGGTTAATAATGACTTTTACTTATCTATTATATTAATAACAAATAAATTTTACATGGATTAATTGCTAGTATATAAAATTAAATTCTTATCTTTAGTGCATTAATCTTAGTTTTAAAAGTTTCTTTATTTCTCCCAAACTACGCACAAACAATTCGAGTGACAAAACCCAAACCTATTAGATGGTCGGAACAACTTTTTAATCCTTGTACAACATCTTAAAAAAAGAGGTATGTAACGCTTTATTTTTCTTTAAGTTTAAAACCGTAGATATGAAATTACTCGCGCACCGCTTGATTTTGATTCTCCTTTTTCAGTTCTCGAGTTCGCTTTAAATGAGCAGGTGTCATCCCGTGAGATAATCTTTCCTCACCCATTTCGTTAAACTTTTTTCGCCAACTTTAGTTAGGGTGGCAGGATAAATACCGTGTGTTTATCTAGTGTAGTTTTACTCCATTTTTTTATGCCTCTCGCAATATCGAGAACTTTTCTTCTGTGCTAAAGGTGGCATTTCGTTTTTATAATTGACAAAATTAGTATAGAATTTATATCTGCAATCTTAATCCGATCAATTAGGGGGAGTTAAAACATAACAATAATAAAATTGAACAAAAGCAACAAATACATTCTAAAAACACTGCTGCAACCTAGAAGCTTTTAATAGATACTGACATTTTGACGCACTATCTTATTTCTTTGTGCTATTTTATTAAACTCCTAACTAGCTCTGCAAAAATTGAAGAAATATAATGGCTTTAATCTCTCGACAAAAATATTTGAATCACATACCAAAACAAAAGCATTAACGATGCAAATAAGCCCAATGCAGCTGGTATGTAGTCATCGGTAGAAAATTTGTGTACCAAATTAGAGGTTTGATATAAAATTGAACCTCCTGCAAGTAAACACATAGCAACTGAAAACCACAAGCCCAAATTAAACCCAAAGATAAGCCCAGCTACAATTAAACCTAATGCTATAAAGAAAGCAAATGTTAATCCAGCGCGTATAAACGAAAAATCTTTTTTTGTGATAAATACTATTGATGAAATTCCTGCAAATAGCCCCAAAGTAACAAGTCCTGCTTGTTTTAGCAAGTCAAAACTGTTAGTAAAGCTAATTGCCATAAAAATTAAGGGTATAAAAATAAAAGCTTGAGCAAATACATAGCCAATGCTAGCTAAATACTGAACTTTTTTATCGGTAGTTTTTAAAATAGTGCTCTCTGCGTAATAAGTTACAATCATAAAACCACCAAGCATAATAAGCCATCTATAACCCACTGTTAGCGAAAGTGCCAGTTTTACCAGAGCAGGACTCTGAAAAAGCATGTATTCAAAAATTAAAAACAAAAGCACACCACCTGCAACATGTGCATAGGTCTTTTTGTAAAAATTAACTCTATCAATATCAGAAACCTGTGATATTAAAGTTTTGTTGTTAGATAAAATTTCCATAATAAATATTTTTTAAGCTAAATACAAAGGTATTAAAAAATTATTGCATATTTAAACCTTAAACTAAACTTAATAACTTTTTATTTCTATCTATATAGCTTTAGCTTGCCAATTTGCATTTAATTCGTATTTTTTATTTACGCATTTTTAATAAATGCCAAATAATTAAAGGTAAACTATTGTAAAAATAAACCAAGTGATAAACTATAAAAATTAATTTTAACTTATATATGATTTTCAACCACTTAGCTGCAAATAAAACTTAATAATTAATAAATTTAAGATTGCAAAAAACAGCTACTTAAATACTGAGTTTTAATATATAGTTATTCTTTATGCTTATCGTTTTTTTTATCCTTAGCACTTTTCATTGCCTCTCCAATTTGGTTACTAGCTGTAAAACTAGCTATCATATTGTTAAGCATATCACTACCTGCTTGTGGCGAATTGGGAAGCAATATAAGGTTGCTGTTTGTATCTGATCCGATAGACTGCAAAGTGTCATAGTGTTGTGTAACCACAATTAGGGCAGATGCCTCTTGACTGTTAATGCCAACTTTGTTTAATACTTCAACAGATTCTTCTAAGCCTCTTGCAATTTCTCTTCGTTGGTCGGCAATACCTTGTCCTTGTAATCTTTTGCTTTCAGCTTCGGCTTTAGCCTTTTCTACTATTAAAATGCGTTGAGCATCGCCCTCGTATTGCGCAGCTACCTTTTCGCGTTCCGATGCATTTATTCTATTCATTGCTGACTTTACTTGAGGATCAGGATCGATATCCGTTACAAGTGTTTTTATTATATCATAACCATAATCTAACATAGCATCGTTTAATTCTGTTTTAACTGCAATTGCGATATCGTCTTTTTTAACGAAAACGTCATCCAAACGCATTTTTGGCACCTCGGCTCGTACAACGTCAAAAACGTAAGAAGTTATTTGATCGTTTGGAAAATCAAGTTTGTAAAAAGCATCGTAAACCTTGTTTTTAATTACTTTATACTGAACCGAAACTTTTAGTTTCACAAAAACATCATCTAGTGTTTTGGTTTCTATAATTACGTCTAGCTGTTGAATTTTTAAACTCAATCTTCCTGCAATTTTATCTATCAAAGGTATTTTTAATTGCAAGCCAGAATGACGAACGCTTAAAAACTTACCAAAACGCTCTATAACTGCTGCTGTTTGCTGTCTTACTGTAAAAAAAGAAACTAAAAAAATAAAACCTAATAAAAATAGGATATAAAATATAATTACCATCTTAATTATTTTATTGCATTTTATATATAATCAAACCTATAATAAACTATAAACATTAAACACAGTATATATATGTAAATGTTGATAAAAGTACTGTATTTTTTTAATTTTAAAAACAATATTATTGAAATTATTTCACTAATCCCTACCAGATTTAATTATTAGTTTAAGTAATCATTAAAAAAACCAAACCTTTGTATTTATTAGTTAAAAACGATTGAATTTTGAGCAAAGATACACTATCAGAATGCATTCTCAAACAAAAAGCCTAAAAAATTAAAAAAACACAAGCCAACAAAATTAAATTTTGTACATTTGACTTTACTCAAAAATTCAAAACCATGGCAAGAACAGTAAACAAAGTAATTTTAATTGGTTATTTAGGCGACGAGGTAAAGATGCATTATTTTGATAAAGAAAACTGCCTTGGACGTTTTAGTCTTGCAACTAATGAAACCTATACAAACAAAAGAACTGGAGAAAAGATAACAAATGCAGAATGGCACAATATAGTGGTTAGAAATAAATTAGCTGAAAGCTGTGAGAAATATTTATCAAAAGGCGATAAGATTTACATTGAAAGTCGTATAAAAAGCCGTCAATACGAATTTGAGGGTCAAAAGCGATATGCTACTGAAATTTCAGTACTAGACCTTTCGTTTTTATCTACCAAAAAAGACCCTGCTAACATTAATAAAGCTCCGTCAAATCGTGTCACTGCTTCAGAAAACAATATTATCGGCAAAGAACCGTTTAGCGATTAAAATGATTTGCCTTTTTAGTTACACTAAATTTTAAGCCTTGTCTCCAGAACCCGAACCTGTTTTAACCCTACTCTCAAGCCCTAATTGGATGGCTACCATAAATACAATTGTACTATTTGTTTTGCTAATTTGCTCTGCCTTAATATCGGGAAGCGAAATTGCCTTTTTCTCAATATCTCAAACCGAATTAGATAGATTAACCGAAAAAACCAAAGGGAAAAGCACCGTGGTTAAACTGCTTAAAAATCCTTCAAAATTATTGGCTAGTATTTTAATAACTAATAATTTTATAAACATACTTTTGGTTCTTGTTTTTGCTTCTTTAGGTGGCTTTTTTTTTACAAGCCTATCTGGAAGACTTAGATTTATTGTAGAGGTAGTTGTTATCAGTTTTTTAATTTTGCTTTTTGGCGAAGTATTACCTAAGGTTTACGCCAATAGAAAATCGCTTGCCTTTGCAGGTCTGATGGCTAAACCCATAAAATTTTTAAACACTTTTTTAACGCCTTTGAGTATACTACTTATAAAACTAACTGCTACCATTGAAAACAAACTAGGAGCAAGGTACAATAAGCTATCGGTTGAAAAACTATCTAAAGCCCTAGAGCTAACTTCCAATACTACAACCTCTGAAGAAGAAAAAAAAATACTTAAAGGCATAGTAACTTTTGGCAATACTGAAACGGTTCAAATTATGCGCCCAAGAACTGATGTTTGTGCAATTTCAGATAGCAGCAGTTTTGAAGAGGTACTTAAAATAATAGTAAATAACGGATATTCTCGCAATCCTGTTTACAGAGATACTGTTGATAATATTACAGGCGTACTCTACGCTAAAGACTTGTTAGAACATTTAAACAAAAGTAATTTTAAATGGCAAACACTGCTGCGCAAAGCCTTTTTTGTTCCTGAAAACAAAAAATTAGACGACTTACTTAAAGAGTTTCAAGAAAAGAAAAACCATTTAGCTATAGTAGTTGATGAGTATGGAGGTACCAGTGGCATAGTTACCCTAGAGGATGTTATTGAAGAAATAGTGGGAGATATAAAAGATGAGTTTGACGATGAAGATTTGTTTTATTCTAAGCTAGATGAAAGAAATTATATTTTTGACGGCAAGATAAGTATCAAAGATTTTTGTAGAATTATGGGTAAGCAAGATGAAGAAGCATTTGAACAAATAAAAGGAGAAAGTGAAACACTTGCGGGTTTTATTTTAGAAGCCTCGGGCAAGTTTCCTAAAAAAGGTGAAAAATTCAACTTTGAATCTTATACCTTTAGTGTTGAGCTAATTGACAAAAGGCGAATAAAACAAGTAAAAGTGAGTAAAAATGCGTAAAACTATATACACACTTACTGCTTTAATTTTAACAACTTGTAGTGAACAAACCCTACCTAAACCCAAGGCTTATTTGAGTTTAAACTACCCTGAGCAAAATTACAGCAATTTAAAAGTAAACAGACCTTATGTATTTATGATAGCCCATAACACTCAACTTGTAGAGCTTCCAAAAAACTGGCTAAAGATTCAGTATCCTGAACTAAAAGCATCAATAGATATCACCTACAGACCCATTGACAACAATTTGACTGAGTTGTTTCTCGAAGCTGAAAAATTAGTATTTGAACATACCATAAAGGCCGACTTTATATCGTGGCGAAGTTTTAACAACGATGACTATAAAGTGTTCGGAAAAATGTGCACAATAGAGGGCAACGCCGCCTCACAAATGCAATTTCACGCAACCGATAGCACAAAGCATTTTATCAAGGCATCGCTTTTTTTTTATGCAAAACCCAATTACGATTCTATTTATCCTGCAGTTAAATATATTGAAAAAGATATGGTTAAAATGCTAGAATCCTTAAAGTGGAAGAACGATTAACTTGCCATTTCACTTAATTTTAAAAAACAACTTAAGCCCGTAATCCTAAACTGCTAATTACGCCGCCTGTTGCTGTATTCTATCTAACAATTTAACTATTTAAACACCATTTTAGACCTTCTGCCTTGCAAGTACAGATAAAACTGTAAACCAAACAAGAGTGCTCCTCCCAGTAAATGTACGGCCTGAGTACCAAAAGGGAAGTTAATATAATACATCAATATACCACTTAGGGTTTCTAAAAATATTAAAAAAACAACCAAGCTTACCAGCCCATACCCTAGATCTTTGATTTGATTTAGATAAAAAACAACCAAACTCAACAAAACTATGGCTATAGTAAACGATCGGTGAAAATAAAACACAAAGCTAGGGTTCATCAAGCTGTATTTTTTATTTTCGAAACCAAAAAACTTTATCTGTTGGTCAATAAATTGACGAACCTGAGTTCCTAAAATAATTTGCACAGTAATAAACACTAGCAAAACAAGCAATAATCTGCTAAATAAGCTATTGTATCTGTGTTTTTTTTCTGGCTGTTTAGCAATTTTAAAATACAAGTACAGCAATAAGGCTATTATGAGCAAGCCACCCAACATATGCGCTGTAATTACTATGGGCTTTAAATTAGTATCTACTACAATTTTACCTAGCCAAGCCTCAAACAACATCAATGCAAAAGCACTGTAAGCTATAATTACAACAGTTTTATTTGTATTCCAAAATTTAGTTGAACCGTATATTAAGAACAAAAACACAAAACCTGCCAACACAGAAGCCAATCGGTTTATATATTCAGTCCAAGTGTGGTATTTGTTAAACTTTGCATAACTGTGCTTGGTGTATTTACTCCAGTTACTAGGCTTAAAATATCTGTTTGTTTTTATATCTTTTTCAGCTACAAACAAAGCCTTGTCTTTTACTATAATACTACCCTTTTTGTATTTGGTATTAGGTTTCCACAATATTTGCTGTTCAGAAGTAGGCGGAATATAATAGCCAAAACACTTTGGCCAATCTGGGCAACCCATACCAGAGCCTGTCATTCTAACTATTGAACCTGTTAAAAAAATTATATATACCGAAATTATTGCAATTTTTACAGTTACAAAAAAATACCTCTTCATTTATTTAAAAATTTGCACTAAATTATAAGTTAAAGCTAGCTGTTTTACAAACTGTTAAACAATGCTCTAAAAGTGTTTCTAAAATTTTATACACTTAATATAGCTAGTTTGCTAATGTAAATTTCAACTACCTTATTGTTAGCTATTTCTTTTAACATTACTAAAGCATATAACAATCCTTTTAGGAATTAAAACAAAAAAGCTAAATTAAAACCTTAAACTCACAGTTTTTTTACTTCAATAATTCGTACCGGACAAGCTTTTTTTGCTTCAACTGCGGCATTAAATATTGTGCTATCGTGTGATTTTAGGGTGAAGAATCCTTTTTTTTCAGAAGCACATAACAACACTGATTTTCCGTCCTTTTTTGACATTTGAAATTGTGAGGGAGCAAGTTCTACACAATAATTACACCCTATGCATTTATTGCGTTGCAATGTTATGATTACCATGGTTTTAAAAATACTGAGTTTTAACAATTTTGTACAGCTTATCGGAGGTTCGGATTCTAAAGTCTAATTTCAGTGTAATGTCATCGCCCTTAACAGCCGTTTGCGCTTCTTTATTGTTCACAAACATGCTTTTTAATTTCATTTCTTTAGCTCCTGTTGTTGGACCAGTAATTAAAATAGTATCGCCAACCGATAATTTAAAAGCCTCCATTTTAAATTCGCCAATTGCAACTTTAGGAAAATAGTGCTTCCCCTTTCCTAAGTAAATTTTTTTTTGATGAGCATGCGACCCCGGACTTTCACTCCACTCGCCTATTTTCTGTCCCAAATAATACCCATTCCAAAAACCCCTGTTATACACTTTTTTAAGTTCTTGCATCCAAACAGCTACCTTATCTTTGTTATAAGTTTGTTTGTGCAAGCTGTCAATAGCCTCTCTATAACACCTAATAACCTTAGCAACATATTCAGGAGAACGCCCTCTGCCCTCAATTTTTAATACCTTAACACCAGAATCTACAACCTGATCAAGAAAGTGTATAGTACACAAATCTTTAGGAGACATAATATACTCATTGTCAATTTCCATTTCAAAGCCTGACTCCTGATCGATAACCTTGTATTTTTTTCTGCAATTTTGCTTACAAGCACCTCTATTAGCCGATGAATTATGCGAGTGTAAACTCAAATAGCACTTGCCAGACACTGCCATACACAAAGCGCCATGACCAAATATTTCTACTTCTACCAAGCGTCCCGACGGTCCTTTGATTTGCTCTTTTTCAATTTGCTGAGTAATCTTTTTTACTTGTCGCAAACTAAGCTCTCTACTGAGCACCAAAGTATCGGCAAATAAGGCATAAAACTTTAGGGTTTCAATATTAGTTATATTGATTTGGGTTGATATATGTACCTCCAAACCTTCATCTCTCGCCATAGATATTACTGCCTGATCCATAGCAATTACCGCTGAAATGCAAGCTGCTTTTGCGCGTTTAATCAAAACTTTAACTAACGATAAATCATGATCGTAAACAATAGTATTTAAGGTTAAATAACTGCGGACGTTTTTTTCTAAGCACCTACGAGAAATTTCTTCTAAATCATCTAAGGTAAAATTTACAGAAGCTCTAGCTCGCATATTTAATTGCTCAACACCAAAATACACTGAGTTACATCCATTGTCTAAGGCAGCTTGTAAAGACTCAAAATTACCTGCTGGTGCCATTAATTCTATCTTTTGCATAAGTGCTTTATTATTTTCTGTGTTAAACTACAACATCTACTATTTTGTCTTTTTGCTAAAAAGTGTTACGAAGGTACTTATTTTTTAGTTTTTACCGTTTAAAATAACACTTTTACTTTTATTTTGATAAAATATAATATTTTATAAAAAATAACATACAACCAAACATTTTTTTTTAGACTTTTGCACTATTCATAGTGCATTTTTTTCAGTCAGCTATAATGCATAATGTAGTAGTTATTAAAATATAAGAATTTATTTCTTCAAAATTTTAATCGAAATAATATACTTAAAAAATAAATATAATAAAACTGTATTTTGAGTTAAACTTTTAGTAGTTTGCGCAATAAGCTATGAAATAACAACCGTAAAATATTTATAAACCTAAAACAAATACACACAAATGAAAATTAAAAACTTAGCAATTTTAATATTAGTACTCGGCACTCTTTCCAGGTTGTACAGTTAGACTTGTTGATTTTACCCTAATTAGCTCAAAAAATATAAGTTTAGACTTTAACATGGCAGAAGGTGTAAAAGTAAAAGGAGAAAAGTCTTTCTTTTTAGGAGTTGGTTGGAATATTGAAGATTCTATGGAAATTGCTCTTGAGAAAGCTGGAAAAGAGTATGACCTTTTAGTTGATGGAGTGGTAAGATACACAAGTTTACCTCTTATTGTTTCTGTTGCAGTTGAAGGAACTGCTGTAAGTTCAAGAATTATGAAAAAAAGCTTGGAGAAGTAGGATTTAACAATTGGCTAAACGGGGAAAAAATAATTTATGACAAACAAACTAAAATTGCATATACTGCAAAAAAATAAATTAATGCGATAATAAACACAATATATAAATTATTATTAAATAATTATGTTTTGTAATATTTTATGGCATTTACACATTGTTAAAAATTATACATAAAAATGATGAAAGTAGCTGTTGTAGGAGTTACTGGCATGGTAGGCAATGTAATGCTAAGGGTATTGGCTGAGCGAAATTTTCCGCTAAGCGAATTAATCCCCGTTGCTTCCGAGCGTTCCATAGGCAGTAAAATAGTTTTTAAAACAAAATCTTATAAAGTAGTGGGTATAGAAACAGCCCTAGCCCTAAAACCCGATATTGCCTTGTTTTCAGCTGGGGCTAGCATCTCTTTAGAGTGGGCATCGCAATTTGCCGCTGTGGGTAGCAGGGTAATTGACAACTCATCGGCATGGCGGATGAATCCAAAAATTAAATTAATTGTGCCCGAAATTAACGCATCTATACTCACTAAAAACGACAAAATTATAGCCAATCCCAACTGTTCTACCATTCAAATGGTAATGGTTTTGGCTACCTTACACAAAAAATATTCTATAAAACGCATTGTTGTATCCACCTATCAATCTGTAACTGGAACTGGGGTAAAGGCAGTTGATCAGCTAGAAAATGAAATACACAATGTTGAAGGAGAGTTGGCTTATCCTTATCAAATTCACAAAAATGCTTTACCTCATTGCGATGCTTTTGAACAGGATAACTATACCAAAGAAGAGTTAAAGCTGGTTAGGGAAAGCCATAAAATACTAAATGATTCAAGTATAGGTATTAGTGCTACCGCAGTTAGAGTTCCTGTTGTAGGAGGTCATTCTGAGGCTGTTAATATAGAATTTAACAATCCTTATGAGTTAAAAGATATTAGAGAAATACTTTCAGAAACTCAAGGAGTTATAGTACAGGATAGCCCCCAAAACAACCTCTATCCTATGCCTGTTTTTGCTGAAGGTAAAGACGAGGTTTTTGTAGGAAGAATACGCAGAGATCTATCGATAAAAAATGCTTTAAACCTGTGGATAGTTGCCGATAATTTAAGAAAGGGGGCCGCTACCAACACCGTTCAAATAGCCGAGTATTTAGTTGAGCAAAAGCTCGTTCAAAAAAAATGTATTACAACTTAAATTTATACAATTTTTGGTCTTATAAATAAAGAATAGTTCACAGCACCTTAGCCATAAAAACCTATTTTTCAAAATACATTTATACATTATAGCTTATTGTATTTAATTATAATACCTGCTGGAAAACTCATATATCGATATTAATCAGTATGTTACGGCTAAAAAAAGTAGTTAAATTTACTACATTTATTTTTTGGCGTTTAAATTAAATCCTTGTATTTAGTGTAATATATTAATTAAATGTATTTTATTAATTTTAACGCGAGAGCTAACTAACAAAAACCTCTCAGTTTATAAAAAAAATGCTCTGAATGATATTTGTCACTTTCTGACTAATTGTATTATTGTGAATTTGTTTATTGTAAATGACTTAAATTAAATCAGCACTCTAATTTAATGTGCTTTAAAGGTTAGATCATTATTTTTTAAACAGAAAACCAAATCCTAATCTGCTTAGAAACTTTTTCTCAAATTCCCAAAAAAAACGAAACTGACCAAAAATCCAACCCACTAAGAGTAAAGTGATTTGATAAATTGGAAAAACAAGTAAAATTCTGAGTGTCCAATATATCCAAAGGGGAACATTTTCTGATGAAAGACCTAAAGATAAGATAACAGGTTTAGTAATCCACGCTACAAACGAACCATTGATGGCAAATACAGTAAGAATAGCTATTAAATCCCAATTACTATTGATCCCCCAACGCTTTTTTAATTTTTTCATATTGCAAAAATATACAAAAACACTTACTTGGCAAATACTATTAAGCGTACTATATAGGTATATTAAACTAGCAAGTGCAAATTTTTACAGCAGTACTTTTTTGTACAATTCACTTAAGGAAGATATAATATAGTCAGGCTTAGCACTTTTGAGCTGTTCTTGACTTTGTGCTCCCGATAGCACTCCTACCGTAATACCGCATTTTGCATTTTTCCCTTCCTCGATATCAACGGCAGAATCTCCTGCTTTTAATACCTTTAAAGGATCAGTGATATTGAATTTGCGCATAGCTTTTTTAATCATATCGGGGTAAGGTCTGGTCTTTTCTACATCTGAAGCAGTAATGAGCAAATCGTACATAAACTTTTCGCTCCAGCCTATCTTCTTAAGTAAAGTGCAAGCAATACGTCTGTCATAGCCTGTGTTAAGCACCACTATAATTTGGTCTTTTCTCAACTTTAACAAAACCTCTTCAACCCCTTTTACGGGTAGCACCTCAAGCTTTTGATAGGCCTTGTTAAGCATAGCCTTAAAATTTTTAAAAATTAAATGAGATTCTCGAATTTTATCGGGAGCTGAAAACTGTACAATATCTTTTATAGCCTGATGTTTTTCTTTTCCAGCTCCGAGCTTTAAAACCAATTGCAAATTAGTATCTATACCGTGGTTTACAATTGCTTTACACAAGGTTTTATAAACTACATTTTGCTCGTTAAGAGTAGTTCCTGCTAGGTCAAAAACAACCATTTTAATAGTGTTTGTCATACTTTAGCTAAATTAATAGTTAAATAACTGGTTTATATTGTGTTTTGAAAATCCTGCACTTCCAGTCATTCCTTTACCTCCAATGCCCGTTACTATATGTATATTTTTACCCAAGCTATATTCAAATACGTCGGCATTTTTACATTGACTGTAAAAGCCTACCCATCTGTGTTTTATTTCGTAATTTGGCAATTTTATTATTTTTTTTGCCTGTTTAACTATAAAATTATCAATTTCTTGTTGTATAAAAAACCCAAGGCTATCTTTGTCTTTAGCATCTGCGTACTGATGAGAGTCTCCAATAATTACCGAACCATCGGTTGCTTGCTTAAACAAAACATGAACACCGTACTTTTTTTCCAAACCGTTTATATTTTCTTTTGCTTTTACAGCACTCCAAGAAGGGCACTCTTTAAAAGCCTCGTAACGCCTTATGCTTAATCCCGTTAAAATTGACCCACTCAACTTGTAATTTGGCTGAATCTGAGTTTGCATCATTTGTATTTTCGCTACTTCCAAATCACTTTCACAATAGAGCTTTGGATACAAAATTTTAAAATCGCATCCATTGCATATAATAGTTTTAACAGCGCAATACGTATTACCTACCGATGTAGAAACTACAGTCCCTACGCCCGTATTTTGAACATTTACAACAGTTGCATTGTATTTAATTAGCACACTTAATTCTTTTTTTATAAATTGATGTAAGCGTGTTATCGCAAACTGCGGCTCTACTGTTATTTCTTCCGAAAAAAACAATCCTGCTTTACAATAGCTATCTTTTAAACCAGGATATTTGGCTAAGCAGGCTTTTTTAGTTAATATCTCAGAGTTATAGCCGTTGTTTTTATTGATTTGATGTAATTCTTCAATAAGTTGTAGCTCTTCTTTATTTGAAGCCAAGTAAATTGTACCATTTTGAAGCATCGAAATATCAAACTGTTTTTGAATTTCTTTGTAAATGCTAAGGCTTTCTCTTCCGTATTTTTGCCATTTCTGATTCATCCCCGAAGGCACTACCTGTCCAAAATTTCTAACACTTGCTCCTTGCGGAGCGCTATTTTTTTCTAAAACAACAATCTTTAAACCTTTTTTTGCTGCGTGATAGGCATGAAAAGTGCCTAATATCCCTCCACCTACAACAATTAAGTCAAACTGCTTATCCATATATTATTCAAAAAAGGGTAATACTTGCTTATTTTCAAAGCCTTTGTCATTTGTTATTTGAAGTATTTTTTTAATAGTGCTAACTATTTGATCATTGTACAGTTGCATTTGTTCAGCCACTTCTCCTTTTGCATCAATGCTGGGTCCAAGTACTGCTATCCAAGTTTGGTTTGACCCCTCTACCCTCTTTGTATTTCCTTTATCATCATTATACTGCCCGTGATGCTTCCACGCCTCTATAGGCTGTGTACCTCTTCCGTGGTCAACTGTAATAATAAAAGTAGTTTTATTTTTGTAGTATTCATTTGACTGACAATAAGCCCACAGTTGCTGAATCATCATGTTTGTGTTTTCTAATGATAAAAGATAATTTGTATAATCTCCATCATGAGCAAAATCATCTGTTTCACCATAAGCTATATACAATAGTTTTGGCTTTTTCCTCTTGATAAACTCTAACGCATAATGATGAGTAAAAACATCCTGCCTTACCGAACGCCAAGGTTTTATGGCTTGTTTTTGAAGTTGGTTTAAATACAGCTCCTTATCACTTATGTTTTCGGCAACTGCCTCTCTATAACCTGCATTTACATATATGCCACTTCTCTCTTCATTAATTATATACGGAAATACATCCCAACTTGCAAAAGCTCCTACCTCTCCTTTAAATTCAGGCATACTATTGGCGAGTTCTAAGATGGTTTTATTTGGGTTATTGTACTTTTTATTGCTGTTAATCTTTTGATCGTCAGCAAAACCCGTTAGTATTTCGCTATAGCCTGGATATGAAAACCAATAGCTATTAGCTACATTTACCTTGTTGTTTAAGTTTCTATTTCCGTAAAGCTGTCCCTTTTTAACTAGGGTTTCCCAAAGAAAAGGATTTAATTTTTTTCTTCTGATTTTAAAATCCTTATCCCAGTATTTTTGCTTTAATAAAGCAGTGTCTTTGTTAAAGACAGGGCTGTTGATTAGCAGTGAATCGGCTCCTGTAAAAATTTCTTGCCACCTAACTCCATCTAAACTAATTAAAAATACCTTAGGGCTTTTATCCTCCGCTTCCTTTGATGCTGTATTGCTATTGTTTTTTTTACATCCGATAAACAATATTACTAATCCTATAAGGGTTAAGGTTATTTTTTTCATAAATAAAACTTAGTATAAATATTTTTTCCTGTATATAATTTGCATACTGTTTTGATAAACATATACTTATCTAAATGGCATACTTTTTAATTTACAAGGTCTATTTTGCAAATAAACCACACTAGTTTTATAAGCAATATTTTTTAGCTTTCCCACCAGCCTTTAATATTAATATTGTCTGAACCCATAGCAGAAACAGCAGCCTTGTAGTTTTCAGCATTTAAGGTTTGTTCGTCACTAGGGTATAGAAACCTGACAGGAACCTGGTTTTGATTGTTGCTGTGACCAGGACCAGGTTTTATAAACAAAGGCAGTCCAGTTCTTCTAAAATCGTACCAGCCCTCTAAGCCCACCAAAAAAGAAGCCAACCACTTTTGTGTGATAATGGTTTCTAAATTGCCATCATATTGCACACCTGGTTGACTGAGGTACTGGTCTGTGTTTTGAGTTACATTCCAATATTCAAAAGATGCCTTAACTCCATTGTTGTAGTAAGTTTCGGCATTACCCAATATTAAGCCTTTTTGCACAGCTTCTGCCAATATAAACTGCAACTCGGCAAATTGCATAACTGCTGCTTTTACCAAATTTGGAGAACGATAAAAAAAATCTTCATTTAGCCTAGAAATATTATCGGTGCCACCATTGAATTTACCTGCACTATCTTCGCTCAAACCATTTGGCAAGCCTACAAATAAATTAGGGTCGTCTTGTTGATTATCAGTAGGCTGAAACCAAGCTTGCATTCGCTGATCATTAAATTGCACTAAGATCCTTTCGCAGTTTTGACTCATTCTGTGCTCGTCAAAGCTACCAATTCTTTGTGTGCTCACAAACCAAGAATCTATTCGGGTGCTTGCAGGATATTCCATAACAGCATTATCGTCATTACTTTCAAATATAAAACCATTATTTACTACAGCCTGCATGGCAGAAGATACATCTTGTTTGTTTGAAATTCTCAGCAAATATCTAAGTTTTAAGCTGTTTGCTAACTTGCGCCACTTCACAACGTCACCGTTATACCAAATGTCTCCTCCTGTTATAGGTTTGCCTAGGGCTAAAAGGTTGTCGGCAGTACTCAAATCATCTAAAATCTGCTTGTATATGTCTTCTTGCTTATCGTAAGCAGGTTTAAAATTACCCTCAACTCCTTTTATAGCTTCAAAAACAGGTACATCGCCCCAGTTATCCGTTAGGTTTGCATAAATATAAGCCCTAACTGCTAAACATATACCTTCGTAACTGGTATTTTTATTCGCTTCTGTTTGCACTGACTTTAGAACTAGCTCAATTTCAGGTAAAATACCATAATAGGAACTCCATATTACCTTTTCAGAGCCCCAGTTATAGCGGTCAAAATCGGAGAAAAGTAGTTTTGCAGTTAATTGTGAAACAATATTTCCATTAATCCAACCCGTCATGGCTGTTCTATCAGCTACTGTCGATAAAATATTTGACAGCAATAAATTGGGAGTTACTCGTTCTGGCAATAAGTCGGGGTTTGTTTGTTCGGGTTGGTTTAAATTGGTGTTTATGTTTTCAAAGTCGGTAGTACAACTGCTGTGCAAAAGGGCTATTACAGCAAAAGTTAGGATTAATTTTTTCATTTCTTGCATTATTAAAATTAAAATCTTACATTTAGGTTAATACCAAAGCTTCTAGAGCTAGGGGTTGCCATATCTTCTACTCCTGGCACTATGGTGCCTCCACTAAACGATAGGGTTTCGGGATCAAAGTGAGGGTTTTCTGTCCAAAGAGCTAAATTTCTGCCCACTAAAGACAGCGAAAGGGATTCGATAAAGGTGTTTTTTAGTAATTTGTCAGAAAAATTATAACCAAACTTTATCTCTCTGAGCTTAACATAAGTAGCACTAAACATACCTACTTCTTCATTTTGTCGATTGTATCTTGACCAATAATAATCTCTACCACTTAGCTTAATATCGTTAACTCTGTAAGTGCCATCGGGGTTTTGTATAACTCCTTCCGATATAATACCTTCTTCTCTGCCCTGAGCTGTAAAATCCATCATGCCCGAGGTTCCTCCTATGAGAACTGTTCGAGAGTTTATAACACCTCCTTGCCTCCAGTCAAACAAAGCACTTAAATTAAAACCTTTGTAAGAAAAATTATTTTGAAAACCAAGGGTAAAGTCAGGGTTGTAATTTCCGAGCTTTTTTAAATTAGGATCGCGCACAGGAAAGCCATTGTCTCCGTGTACCACCTGACCATAAAACTCACTATTTGGGTTATTTACAGTGATGAATCCTGTACCGTAAACATCGCCCATTCTGCCGCCTACCTTGGCTAGAACATCAATGTATTTAAAAGATATGGTGTATATATCTATATCATCTGTCAACGCATTTACCCTACCTCGAGCAGCGGTAAAGTTAAAATTGCTCTCCCAATTAAAACCATTGGTATTTACTATGGGCTTGGTGTTAACCACTATTTCTAAGCCTGTATTTTGTATTTCACCAGCATTTATAATTCTAGAAGTATATCCCGATGTTTCAGATACTGGCAACGTGAGTATTTGATTTTTTACTACAGAGTTGTAATAGCTAATATCAAAATTCAATCTGCTTTTAAAGAGTCTAATATCAACTCCAAACTCAATTGAATTAGCCTCCTCAGGCTTTAAATTAGAGTTTTTAAGTATCTCAGATGCATCTACTCTTTGAAAATCGCCAAAGGGTTCTTTAAACGAAAAAGTGTTTATCAGCGAATAAGGTTCGGTATCATTACCAACTATTGCCCAACCGCCTCTTAATTTTAAAAACGAAAAGGCTTCGGGCAGCTCAAACATATCTGAAATAACCGCACTTAGCCCCACCGATGGGTAAAAATAAGAGTTGTTATTAACAGGTAAGGTGCTTGACCAATCATTGCGACCAGTAATGTCTAAAAACAGATAGTTTTTATAAGATAGGTTTGTAAAAGCATAGAGCGAATTGACTTTTTTTTGGTTGTTGAATTGGCTTTTTGACAGAGGCTCTCCTGCATTTTCTAAGTTAAAAATACCTGGTACTGATAGCGAATTTGCACTTACTCGTTTGTAGCGGTCTTCTTCAAACCTGCGATTGCCACCAAATGACAGGGATATATCAAAATCTTTATTTATACTTTTATTGTACACCAACAAAAAATCACTGTTTTGCTCTTTGCGGTAAAGATTATCTTCTCGGTACTGCCCCTTGGGAAACCGCTGTGTACTCCAAGCTCTTTTTCCTATGCGCAGTTCGTCAAAATAGTCTATACCCGAGCGCAACATTAGAGACAAGTTTTTAGCTAGTTCTATATCTATTTTTACATTGCCAAAAACCCTGTTTTTGGTAAAACTATTGGTATTTTGATACATGGTAAAGTAGGGATTGTCGTGAAAACTGTAATTATAATTAAATTGTTGCCTATCTTCAAGCCCTGGTTGCCAATAGCTTCTCAAAGAATTCATATTAATTTGACGCCCAAACCAAACCCATAGGTACATAATGTTTTCGGTTCCATAAGAGTTATTAGGTCTGTTACCACTGCTGCTATCTACATAGTTTACTGATGAGGATACTCGCAACCAATCTTTTAAATTATAAGATGTATTTAACGCATAAGTATTTCTTTCTAGGTTGGTGTTAGGAAGTATACCCTTGTTGTTGAGGTTGGTATAAGAAAGCCTCAAACTCCCCTTTTCATTGCCACCTGCAATGGCTACATTTGTGGTTGAGGTGGTTCCTAGTTCAAAAAAATCTTCTATGTTGTTGGGATGGGCTATCCAAGGAGTGGGGATTATCTTATCTGTAAAAATTCCATTGTCGTCAGTTGGTCTGAGTGCAATATCTCCAGCTCTAAAACCACTGCTTGTAGGACTGTTGTGCTGAGGCACTAATCTGCCGTCTAGAGGTGGACCCCAACTCTCATCTACTCCATCGTTGATGCCGCCATTTAATCCATCGAGAAAAGAAAAATTTCCGCCAGAACCCTGCCCGTACTCATTTTGATATTTAGGAATTCTCAATGGTTTTTCAAAACTAAATGTTTGGTTAAAAGAAATCCCAAGTCCCTTGCCCTGCTTGCCAGATTTTGTAGTGATCAAAATTACTCCATTCATGCCTCTTGAACCGTATAAGGCTGTTGCACTAGGTCCTTTTAAAACTGAAATAGATTCTACATCATCTGGGTTAATATCTTGTGCTCCATTACCATAGTCTGTTTCTAAGTTTTCTTCAACACTATTGCTCACTGTTGTATTGCTAATAGGTATACCATCAACAACAAATAAAGGTGAGTTATTGCCGGGTATTAGCGAACCTTCGCCTCGAATAGTAATTAAAGAGGTGCTCCCAACTCCAGAGTTTCCTCCTGTAACCTGTACTCCTGCCATGCGCCCAGATAAAGAGTTGGTTATATTTGCCTCACGGGCTGTTACCAATTCTTGCCCTTTTACTTCTTGAACGGCATAACCCAGCCTTTTTTTCTCTTTTTTAATGCCTAGAGCTGTAACTACAATTTCATTTAGCTGCTCTGAAGAAGCCAGCAATACAATAGTGCCTAATTGTTTAATTTGACCACTATTTAGGTTAATATTTACTGTTTTAGTTTGATAGCCTATATAGGAAATATCAATTGTCAATTTGCCTGCTTCTAAATTTTTCAATACAAAGTTACCATCAAAATCAGTTATAACTCCTTTGGTAGAATTGGCAATTGTAACACTAGCTCCAAGAAGTGGAAATTCTCCGTCGCTTACCACCCCTTTAACTGTAGCCTTTTGTGCATAAAGACAAGCACTTGCCGATAAAACAAATAGACTTAGCAAAATATTTAAAACATTCATTGATTGTGCAACATTTACAATTATTAAAATATGTTACTGCAAAACAATAATATTTTTATTATTTGTAAATAGTTTTTATGTTAAGATTTTTTTTTGAAATAGCTAGCTTTGTGTAAACTTTGTGTTAATTTTTTAAAAGAGTACTGCAGAACAACCTTTACTCCTTGTATAACTCACTAGTGATATAGCAATTGGAAATATACTAATTAATTTTTTTTATTTCTCCCAAATTATGCACAAACGATTCGTGTAACGAAGCCCACCCCCATTAGGTGGTTGGGAACAATTTTTTAATCCTTGTACAACGCCTCAAAAAAAGGCATGTATAACACTTTTCTTCTTTATTATTTTTTACTCAAAAAAACGAAGCAATAAACTATGACTCTAATTTCTCCAAAAAGCCATAAGGCTTTGCTCTATTTCTTGGTATTGGATTGGGTCAATATTTGTCTTGTACATTATAAACTCGTTAAATCCAGTTGTCCCAAATACTTGATTTGGACCATTATTACCATTAATACATCCTATAGCAAAATCTAAGGTAAGTGTACATCTTCCAGTATAATCGCCATTAAACATTTCAACACCTTCTCGTCTGGCAATTGAACGATTACTTGTTTTTATTAAAGTATATACTTTCCATTTTCCTTCACCTGATTTATTTTCAAAAGATCTAGGTTCAGGACAACAATTACCAGGGTCAAAATAAAACTTACTATCACCGTGATTTATATGTGCTGACCACCTATTATCAAATTTATCAACTACCCCAAAAGAACCTTGTTCTTCTCCTTTTTTGGTGGCAAGGGCAAGAGTAATTACTGTGCCTTGATTTCCTTGATTTGTAACATCTTGAATTCCATTAGGGGTGTCAATGATTAAATGATCATCCACGCCATCGCTTCTAAGGCGGAATACAGAAATATTTTGAAAAACAAATTCAGGTTGAAAGGCAGGATTAGTTTGCACAGCATTTCTGTTTAAACCACTTTGGTCGTACCACGTATGGATAAAAACATTGTCTTCGCCGCTCCATTTTATTATGGCATCTACATCGATCTTGTCATTGTCGCCCCAACCAAAGTCCCTTTCAGCATTATCGCTAGATCTTCTAAGCCTTAAAAGAGGCCCATTGTAATTGCTTTCTAAAACCCGCATCGAAATGGCAAAACTAATATCTGTTAATTTTTCGTCAAGTATATGTGTGGGTGTCATAGTTGGATAGTGATTATAATTTCCTATTTGTGAGAACACCGCACTAATTGCCAAAAGAAAAAATACAAAAAAGATATATTTATTTTTAATCATACGTTATTTTTTTAAATCGCCTGTTAAATAAAATGTATTGGATCTAATGCATATTAAACCAGCACCTGCATTTTTTCCAGCTGTTTTTTTACGACCTAATCTGTTTAACACATTAACTCCATCGTTGTTTTTAATTGTAACTTTCCCGTTGTTAATTTGATAGATGCTAATATTGAAGCCTACAGGAAGCTCTTTAGGAACAGTAAGTATTATATCGGTTGAGCTGTCAAAAACAAATACCTTTCCGCTATCAGTGGGCGCTAAAATATAGTTGGAATTTTTGATAACAACTGAAGCTAAATTTTTATCTTCCCATTTTGTTCCTTCTGAGGTTGAGGTTAAAACCTGTCCATTCTTGCCTTTTGATCCCGAACTGTCTTCAAGAAATTCTTTAAGAATCAAACCTCTAGAAACTTCTGTATTGCCGTTAAGTACAATTCCGTTTTGAGCAAAGAGTTCAAATTTGTCCAAGTTATTAAACGTTAATGACTTTGTGTTACCATCTAAAACCCTGCTGTCGCTGAGATTGCCATCTTTAATATATAAGTTCTTAGTTATACTTGAAAGGGCTATCCAATTGTTGTCATCAAAAAAATAAATTTGATTGTCGTCAGTATTGTACACCAACGACCCTTTATTTGGAGAGGATACGTTGTCTATTTCAGATTTACCAGCTTTAGAAAGCGCAAATAAGGAGTATTTGCTAATCTGTGCTGATACGCTAACTAATACACTTAACAGAAAAAAAGCTAATAAAACTTGGCGTTTTACAAAAACTGTAGCAAATACGGGGGGGGGGGGGTAGGGGGGAGAATCAAAATTTTAAAATAAGTTTGTTAATAAATAATTTTTTTAAATGGTTATATAGAACAAACAAGCATTATTTTAATGTGTTTTAAAAATTTAAAAAAATTTGAAATATAAAATATATATTATATATAGCAAATATAAATATAATTTTCCGAATTA
>JBKDZU010000088.1:0-22454 GCA_047971505.1 Tenacibaculum sp. | reverse complement strand
TATAACCCAATATTCAAACATAAAACAAAGAAAAAGCCGATTCACACTTACCATCCCCCGATGTGAAATACAACAATATACGGGTAATAATGAGCCCAAGGGCAGTTCTCGGTGGTGCCAATATCTCAAACAACTTACGGTATAAATAATCTCTCTGGGGTGTTCCTCGCTCTGCAAATCTAAACACAAAAATTACTAACTTTGAAAATCTAAAATGTTAAAGTCTGATTAATAGAGGGCTAAGCCAACTCATATGTATTTATATTATAAGATTACCCGTTTGGTATTGATACTTTAATCTGTTACTTGTTCGTTTTATTGCTCTGATAAAAAGAAAGGTTCAGCTACTTTTTTAAGTGCAATATATTGATTAGTATTACTCTATAAGTTTTCATGCGGGAGCTAATTAAATTGTAACTCAATAAAAAATCTGTTCTAATATTTTCTGTGTTATGGCGTAAGTCGGGTTTACTCCGCTCATTCCCAGACCTCCTGAGGCTAGGGTCGCTCCTGTTTCTAGAGGATTGTCAGATGCGTAATAGGCATAGCGCACTTTTACATCTTCAGAAATATTTCCTCTAATTTTACAAGCCGATTGTATTGCTTTTTGATAGTGAGCTCCCTCCATTTCAAGTCCAATTACATTCCAAGTAGAATCGTGAAAAAACTTTAGCAAATCTTTATTTTGAAGTGAGGTGCCTAATACGGTTACCATAGCACCGTCAAAAACCTGAACACCGAATCCTTGTAGATCGTTTTTTGATAACTGGTTTTTAAATGGATAATTGTCGGCTGTACCTTCAAAAATATGAGAAGACGGTATCATAATATCGCCTTTTTTCCCTTCCAATATTCCTGCCTTCCCCATAATAGATATAGAAACTACATTTAGATGAATTTTACCTCCCTTTACCTTATAGGGTTTCAGCAATTCGTCCATAGTTTCATATGCTTGTTCACCAAAGGCGTAATCCATAACTATAATTAGAGGTTTTTGTTGCTCGCTATTTTTTATTTTAAATGCGCTTTGGTCAAAACTTATTTTAGCTGTGTCAATAATTTGAACATTGATATTAGTGCCCGAACTGTCTTTTAGGTAAATAAGTCCATTTTCCGAAGCGTATTTCTTAACTCTAGTTTGCAAAACTTGGCTATCGGCACTGCTAAGCAATTCAAAAAGCTTAAACTCCTTGTTGCTTGCAGCTTCTTTTGGCAGTGCATTTTTTGCGTATAAGGTATTCATCACACTGTGCATATTTGCGCTGATGATATGTATGGGTCTTTCAATAAGCCCTTTTTTTAACAGTACTCCTTTGATATTATTTGCCCAAACCTCACCGTAGTAATGATGTCCAATTTCCTCCATAAGCACTGAGCTAAACTTAATGCTTCTTTTCTTATCGTAAACCGCCTCGTTAACAGCCAGCTTTCCTAACCAATAAATAAGGTGTAAAAAGCGGTTTGGATTTTCATCGGTTGCAAAAGAGTTATAACTTTCGTAAACCTGATAGTAGGTCCTTCCCAAAATACTTGCCAAATGCACTATCATCACGTCTTTTTCCTTTTTGCTGAGTTTTTTATTGTACAGCACTGCTTCCTCTAAATGAGTCCACTCTCGGATAAATACATTGCCAGTGCCACCTATCAATATTCTATCTTTAATTTTATACGACTCTATAAATAAAAAAGTTAAATGAGTTAGTATATCGTAAATTTCAGATCTTCCTCTTGTAATTTCAATATTTATTTGATGTTTGTCTATTCTGTAACAATTCCTTCTTCTCTTTAAAGGAATTATTGCCTTAAAATTAGAGTTTTTGTATCCCTCATCGGCAGTTAGATTAATAAACTGGCATTCTTCAATACCTTCAGGTAGGCGTTCAACTACGTATTTTAATCCGTTTAGTTCTGTTTTATCTTCTGCTATTGAGCCGTAAATTTCAGGTCTTAGTGCCAAAAGTGATTTTCTTAGAGTTTCTCCCGAAATCCCCATAGGCTTGTAAAAACCACGGCTAAAAAGATGCCTCATAGATATGTACAAACGCTCAATGGCATTGGTTGATTCTTGAGCCCGAGTCCTTTCTTTTTGATTAATTCTCGACATATTTTCACTAAATATTAAACCTCGTTTAACTGTATTATTTATTGAGTATAGTTTTGTATGTTAAGCTGTTATTAAGCAAATTAACAGCCTGCTTAATTATATTGTCATTTTTTAGTTGATGCCTGTACATACCTTGTTTGTAAAAAGCAGCTTTTATTATTTCTCTTTCAATAGCTGCAGCAATTAGGTCTTTGTTTTCACTTATCTTTTTTATTTTTTCTAGATTTAATTTTAAAGCCAGTTTTTCGTACTCATCCTTTACTGCTTGCTTATTTTTAAGCAAGCCAAATGCTTTTTTAAGTGTATTTTCATCTTTTGAAACAAAACTGGTATCTGTCAATAAAAAGTTTTTAAATTCACTAAAGTCAGTATCGCTAAATTTAAAGTTTAACGAGTCAAGGGTTTTTATTTTACTGCTGTATTGGTAAGCAAAGTTAAAAATAGCTTTTGACTTTAGCAGTTCCTTGGTGGTTGAATTACTATCTGTTTGTTTAGCCTCAACATCAGGCACAATACCTCCTCCATCATAAACACTTCTCCCGTTTTTTGTCGTAAATTTTAAGACCTCTTTATCCGAAAATTTAGGCACTTTACCCGTGTTAAAATCTCTGTTTGCATAGTCGAGTTCCTGAATACATCTTCCGCTGGGCGTATAGTATTTTGAAATTGTAATTTTAACTTGAGTGCCATAGCTTAAATTAAAATAGCGCTGTACTAAACCTTTGCCAAACGACCGCTTTCCAAGTACAATAGCTCTATCGTAATCCTGCAAGGCTCCAGCTACAATTTCTGAGGCAGAGGCCGATCTATTGTCAATCAACACCACCAAGGGTATTTGAGTATCAAAAGGCTCTTTATTTGTTTTGTAAATTTGGCTGTTACTGTTAATTTTTCCTCTAGTATCAACAACTATTTCACCTTTGGGTATAAACAGGTTGGTTATGTTTACAGCATCTAGCAGTGAGCCTCCTGGATTGCTTCTTAGATCAAAAATCAACTTTTTCATGCCCTTGTTTTTTAATATCTCAACCGCCTTTGTAAGTTCTTCACTTGCCTTTTTGCTAGTAAAACGAGTTAAAACAACATAGCCTATTTCGTCGTTTATCATATCAAAAAAAGGAACCGGATTTACAACTATCTTATCTAGTTTTATCGCCGAGTTTATTTTTTGGTTACCCCTTTGCACCTCGAGGTAAATTTCCTTGCCTGGTATTCCTTTTAATATTTGAGAAAGTTCACTGTTTGCAAGCCCCTTAAGGCTTTGTCCGTTTACACCTATAATAATATCGCCTGGCTTAAACCCTGCCTTGTCAGCTGGAAAATCTTTATAAACCTCTGAAAGTACAATTCCCTGTTTTGAATAATGTGTCAATACCCCAATTCCGCCGTATTCGCCCTCTCTTCTTATCCTTACATCTTCAACATCTTGTTCATTGTAAAAATTAGTATAAGGGTCGAGGTTTTTAAGTGTGCTTTTAATTACTCTATCTGTTAAATTACCAGGATTAATTTCATCTATATAATTAATATTTAATTCTTTAAATAAATTATTATATATTTCAATTTGCTTAGCTATTTCAAAAAAACGAGACTGAAATGAAAACAGCACAGCAAGCGTAAAAAGACCTGCTACTAACAGTATTTTTTTGTTATTCATATGTAAAACTTATACATTATTAACTTATTACTCACTCATTTTATTATTGCTCGAAAAATGCTCAGTCTTTGTAAGAGCATCATTTTGTTTAATTTTGCAAACAAAAAGAGCCAATAATTTTTTCATTCTAAATTCAATATCAGCATATTTAAACTTATATTTTGCAATATAGGAAATCATAAACACATAAGGCTGGCTTATTTCTGAGTAAACAAAATGCTTTTCTTTTCGATAAGTTTCTCTGATCAATCTTTTTATTTTATTTCTATCAACGGCTCTTTTAAAATTGCGCCTAGACACAGAAACTCCTACCCGAGCCAAATAGTTTGAGTTGTGCTCAATTTGTAGATAATTCAATTTTAAAGGAAAAACTTTTATATAACTCCCCTCTGCATACAACTTCCCAATTAGTTTTTTGCTCTTTAGCCTCTCGTTTTTACCTAAGGTGAATCTCATAATTTACAAACATACGCAAATGCTTAGGATTAATTGTTTTTTTAAGTAATTTTGGATGCCATCTTTTAATTAAGTGCATTTATTTGTCCCTAAAATAAATATTGTTTTCACGTTAAATTATAAATACAACCAAAATACAATAAACACAATGAAGCCTGATTTATTTAAAGCTCCCGATTATTATTTAGTTGACAATTTGCTAAGTCAAGAACATATATTGATTCGCAATACAACCCGCGAGTGGGTAAAGAAGCACCTATCTCCTATTGTAGAAGATTATGCACAGCAATCAAAATTTCCAAAATCACTTGTAAAAGGCTTAGCCGAGGTGGGAGCTTTTGGTTCCTATATTCCAGAGGCATATGGCGGTTCAGGCCTAGATCAAATTTCTTATGGATTAATAATGCAGGAGCTCGAAAGGGGCGATAGCGGCATCCGCTCAGTGGCCTCCGTACAGTCATCATTGGTTATGTGGCCTATTTTTAACTACGGAAGTGAAGAACAGAAAAAAAAGTACTTGCCCAAACTTGCCCAAGGGCAATGGCTGGGCTGTTTTGGGCTGACTGAACCTAACCACGGCTCAAATCCTGGGGCTATGGAAACCAAATTTAAAGACTTAGGCGACTACTACTTGCTAAATGGAGCTAAAATGTGGATTTCAAATGCACCCATAGCCGATATAGCCGTTGTTTGGGCTAAAGATGAACAAGGTAGGATACAAGGCTTGCTTGTTGAGCGTGGTATGGAAGGCTTTTCAACTCCAGAGACTCACAATAAATGGTCCTTAAGAGCCTCTATAACTGGGGAATTAATTTTTGATAATGTAAAAATCCCTAAAAAAAACCTATTGCTGGGCAAATCTGGATTAGGTGCTCCACTATTATGCTTAGATTCTGCTCGTTATGGTATTTCATGGGGAGCCATTGGTGCTGCTATGGATTGCTACGATACTGCATTGCGCTATGCCAAGGAGCGAATTCAGTTTGGAAAACCCATAGGTCAGTATCAACTTCAACAAAAAAAGCTAGCCGAAATGATAACCGAAATAACCAAAGCCCAATTATTAGCTTGGCGTTTGGGGGTTTTAAAAAATGAAGGTAAAGCCAATTCTGCTCAAATATCAATGGCTAAACGGAATAATGTTGATATGGCCTTAAAGGTAGCAAGAGAAGCACGTCAAATTTTAGGAGCCATGGGAATAACAGGAGACTATTCTGTTATGAGGCATCTGATGAATTTAGAAAGCGTGCTTACCTATGAAGGAACTCATGATATACATTTGCTGATAACAGGTTTAGATATCACTGGTTTAAATGCTTTTAAATAAATTTTTATTTTATTTGAAATTAAACAGTTAGTGTTTCGCAGCATAGTACAAAAGTGTTTCATAGCATAAATTGATAAACTTAAAATATTTGTCAAATTTTAAGGTTGAGTTTTACGAGTAAAAAAGCTAAAACACTTAATTTTGCACAACTAAAATTTTAAAAAATGTACAGAACACATACTTGTGGTGAGCTAAGAGCATTGCACCTTAATACTGAAGTAAGCTTAACTGGATGGGTTCAAGGGTTGCGCAATAAAGGCTTTATAACTTGGGTTGATCTGCGCGACCGATACGGAATTACTCAGTTGATTTTTGACCAACAACGCACTTGTAAAAACTTAATGAATAAAGCTAAAACTCTGGGTAGAGAGTTTGTAGTTCAGGCTAAAGGAATGGTTATTGAGCGAAGTTCAAAAAATTCAAATATATCAACAGGAGAAATTGAAGTTTTAGTTTCTGAATTAACTGTTTTAAATAAATCAAAGCTACCGCCTTTTACCATTCAGGACCATACGGACGGAGGCGAAGATTTACGCATGAAGTATCGCTATTTGGATATACGTCGCAATACTGTAAAAAACAATTTAATTTTTCGTCATAGAGTAACAAATGAAGTTCGTAAATACCTTACTGCTAAAGGCTTTATAGAGGTTGAAACCCCCTACTTAATCAATGCCACTCCCGAGGGAGCTAGAGATTTCTTAGTTCCTTCTCGCATGAATGCTGGGCAATTTTATGCCCTGCCTCAAAGTCCGCAAACCTTTAAGCAATTGTTGATGATTGGAGGACTTGACAAGTATTTTCAGATAGTAAAATGCTTTAGAGATGAGGATTTGCGTGCCGACCGTCAGCCAGAGTTTACTCAAATTGACTGTGAAATGACCTTTGTTGAACAAGAAGACGTTATAAATGCTTTTGAAAATATGGTTCGCCATATATTAAAAGAAATTAAAGGGATTGAGTTAGATAAGTTTCCGAGAATGACTTTTGACGAGGCTATAAGGAAATACGGAACCGACAAACCCGATATTCGCTTTGGAATGGAGTTTGGCGAACTCAACAAATTTGCTCAGCACAAAGATTTTAAGATGTTTAACGAGGCAGAATTAATAGTTGGGTTGGCAATTACTGCCGGATCTTCTTATACGCGTAAAGAAATTGACAAGTTAACCGATTGGCTTAAACGCCCTCAAATTGGCGCCTCGGGCATGGTATATGTTAGATGCCTTGAAGATGGCACTTATAAATCATCAGTAGATAAGTTTTACAATCAAAACGATCTAGCCAAGTGGGCAGAGCTAACAAGTGCTAAGGCTGGAGACTTGATTTGTGTGCTTTGGGGGAAAGCCGCCAAGGTAAGAACACAACTTAGTGCTTTTCGCATGGAAATAGCCGAGCGTTTGGATTTGAGAAAACCTGATGAATTTGCTCCTTTGTGGGTTGTTGATTTTCCTCTATTTGAGTTAGATGAAAAAACGGGGCAATACCACGCCATGCATCATCCTTTTACCTCGCCTAAGGTTGAAGATTTAGCCCAATTAAACTCACATCCTCAAAAAGTAAAAGCCAACGCCTATGACTTAATATTAAACGGCAATGAAATTGGCGGCGGCTCCATACGTATTCACGATAAGCAAATGCAGTCTATAATGTTTAAGCACCTTGGGCTTAGCCCTGAAGAAGCTAAGTTGAAATTTGGCTTTTTAATGGAAGCTTTTGAATATGGAGCACCACCACATGGAGGTATAGCTTTTGGATTAGACCGTTTAGTGGCTATATTGGCAGGGCAGGAAACAATTCGCGATTTTATTGCTTTTCCAAAAAACAATTCAGGGCGGGATGTAATGATAGGCACTCCTGCCGCTGTTAGCAACGAGCAATTAAATGAACTAAACATAGAGCTAAAAACACAAGCCTAACCTCCCCCTCAGCCTTTCGTTATTTGTCGTCATATTTGTTTAGAGCCCTAAACTTATAACAAAGTAATTCTATAAACTTGTTGATTAGCTTAAATTAACTTAAAGTGAAAATTGATTTGTAAGTGCTATTAAAGAGTATAACAAGTGATAGATACATCTTAAAAAATAGAGCTTTCTGGCAGGCACTATGCAATACGCAATAAATAGATTTTAAGAAATAAGACTTTCTGACAAGGAGCACTAGTTAAATTTATTAATAAAATCAGTGTTTTAACTAAAAATATGATGAAACTCCAAAAATAAACCCTCCTGTTTTTATCGGGTCGTTGTTTAAAATATCTTTTTGCCTTTGTATGCGGTAGTTAATGCGAAACACGGTTTGCTGCGAGGGTCTAAAGCTAAGTGCAGGCATTATGCTCCATAGCTCGTCTCCAATTTTATTTCCACTCTCATTAAAAGTGCCTACATTCCAATCTACATACTCAAAACGACAAGCTAAGTTTAAAGTAGCCTTTTCCCAGCCTAGCATTTTCTTTTTTACAATAGGCTGTACTAAGTCTAAAAATCCGCCCTGCTGCCTGCTTCCGTACTGTTGGGTGTAGGTATCTGGTATGTTTACATTAATCCATGCCCATTCGCCCGTTACAAAAGTGTTGAGCTTTGGCAAATTGTTGTTGTAGTCAATGGCAAATACATGAAGCTTTCTTTTTTGATCAAGCTCTATATCATCCTGCTCAAAGGTGTTGTATATTCCTCCCATGTACGACATTCCAATTTCTCCAAAAACATTGTGCCTTACCGCTATTTTAACTGTGCTAAGCGGAGTGCCGCTGGCTGTTTGTTCAAACCTATCTTCGTTTTCTTTGGCAGCGGGCAAAAAAGTTTTGTTTTCTTTATTATCTATAATTGAGTCGTCAAATCCTCCCGACAAATACAATTCATAACCAAACATCCATTCTTTTTTATACATTTTCCCGTAAATACCAAAGCCTACATTGCTCCAAGTTGCCGCTAACATTTGTGTTGCCGAAATAGGTCGGTGGGTAAACTCCCATTTAGGTCCGTCGTGATTTTGGTTAAAGGCACCTATCGGATTCATAATTACACCTGCTCTGAAATTTAATAAAGGACAAAACTCTACATCTAAAGAAGCAAATTCAATAGCAACTTCTTTCCCGCCCTCCTCAAATTCAATTTCACTCAAAAACTTTATCTTCTTTCCTATTGAAGATGAAACAAACAATGTTAACCTAGGTATTTGAAACTGATGTCCTTCTGAAACTCCGTCGGTTCCTAAATGTTGCCAATTTGCTTCTAAATAGCCTCCTACTGAAATTGGTATCTTATCAAAACTCAAAAAAGGTCGGTCGTAAGCAGCATCCATATTGAGTTGTTGCTGTAGTGTATCTGCGGGGTTTATTTTTTTAACAAAACTGTTGCTTATTTGAGCTTGTATAAGTTCAACAAAAAGCAACAGCACAATTGTAATGAATTTCTCCATATATAAATAGGTTTAGGTTAAACGATTTACTTTTGATATTTTGTTTTGATACTTGAATTAATTATTAAGTTCTTTTTAGTGAAATATAAATGTTTTGCTCGTCAATTTGCATATGAAATGATTTTAGTGCTTGAGTGGCAGGACCTTGAGTTACTTGTCCTTTATTGTTAAACTCGCTACCATGGGCTGAGCAAACTAGCTTGTCGCCATAGGCGCTTAGTTGACTACCTCGATGAGTACAACGCATATAAAGAGCCTTGTAATTGGTATCTGAAAGTCGAAAAACACAAATGGGATATTGCAGTTGTTGATTCTCGACAATAAGATAATCAATATTTTTATTAGATTTTATAAAATTTACCTTCTTTATTACAAGGCGATTCCCTATAATAGGTGCTGTTATGCTCTTTGTGGTTATACAGCTCGATAGTAAAGTCCCTGCCGATGAAGCACCTAGACAAATAAGTCCACAGTTTCTTATAAAATCTTTTCGGTTCATATCACAGCGATTCTAAAAATTTAATCAGCATATCCTTATCCGATTGGCTTAAGTTTTGGTATTTATTTTTACTGCTTTCTGCCTCGCCACCGTGCATAATAATGGCTTGTTCAATACTATTTGCTCTTCCATCGTGCATTAAGAAATACTGTCCTCCTTGTGAAGCTGGTGATAAGCCAAGTCCCCATAATGGTGGAGTGCGCCATTCAGAAGTCAAAGCACTGCCTTCGGTATAGCCATCATCTAATTCTGGTCCCATATCGTGTAGCAAAAGATCGGTGTAAGGATAAAACTCTTTAAATGAAAGTGCTTCAATAGGTGAGTAAGCAGTAGTTAATTTGGGCTTGTGGCAAGTGGCGCAGTTTATATCAGTAAAAATTGCCTTTCCTTTTTTTACTTTTGGATTTTCTTGATCTCTAGGTATAGGTGCTTTAAGGGTTTCTAAGTAAAAAACTACATTTCTTATAGTTTGGCTAGATATCTCGGGGTCGATACTTAGCCCTGAATAGGTATCTGTTAAACTAAAGATTGATGTTATACCAATATCTTGATTATAAGCATCAATTGTTTGTTGCAGCAAGTTATACACTGAGGCTTTTTTACCAAAACGATGTATGTATTTTCCGTTTTTAACAACGGCATTGCGGAGCGGAGTTACATATTCTTTTAAGGTGCTCCAGTTGGGAACTCCCGATATACCATCGCCATCAGCATCGTTAGGGTCTGACATATCCAAAATATCTTTATCGCTTAGATATTGTAAAAAGCCAAGCCCTGTAACGGCTGGTGGAGTGAATTTTGAAAAGCTAGCTCCTTTGGGGATGCTTTCTGGCTCGTATCCGGGTAGTGCCCTGTTTTGCAATTGTGGTCCTCCTAAATGCAAGTATTTATTCCCGGTTGAATCAGTTTGACCAAAACGGGTTAGTGTGGTAAAGGGAGTGCCTTTCCCATCACCAGCGTGACAACTTGCACAACTCGTGGCAACAAAAAGAGGTCCTAAGCCTGTTTGCGAGGTAAATACCTCGTCGTTAAATGCTATATCACCTGCTAAAAATTGCGCACCTTCGGCTGAGCTAAGTCCTTCTAAAGGACCGTCTAAAAGCTCTTCTTCTAAAGGTGCGACAGGTTCAAATTTATCACAAGACGCTAATAAACTCAACAGGGCTAATGTTTTTAAAATTGACTTATCTTTAAACGACATAGTTGGGTTAATTAAAATATTTAGATGGGCAAATATATATAATTAGTTTTATCTAATAATAATAATTAGTTTAATCTAAAATCATTTTAAAGAAAAAGCTTATTTTTAAATATTATTTTATTATACGCTAATAATTAGTTTTTTAGTTATTGTTTTTGTGTAGATGTATCTGTGCCTAAAAGCCTTAGCAGACTGATTATAAAATATACTATTGTATTTATTTTTTATTGATTAAAAATATAGTTTGCACAGATACAATGTATATTGTAGTAAAACCAGAAGTTAATTTTAAAAATAGTGGCTTTTGACTGGCAAATTAGTTTACTCGGGTAGTGCTTGCTTTACAATATGTATTGGATGATTTTTTCTATATTATACCACAATAAAAGTGCAACAATTAGCAACAGAATATAAAAAAAGCCTCTTTTAGCGTTTACTTTCTTTTTTCTTCCAAATTTTCTTTTAAATTTCATATTAATAAATTTAGATTAAACCCTTTGTTTTTAAAGCTTTATTTATAAGATTAGCAAAAAAAATGTCGCCCCCTACCTTGCCGTTTGCTTTGTTGTTTTATCCGTCGCCTTTGTGCATAGGCAATTAACTGAACTTGTTAGATTCTTATAATATAGTTTTATTTATAATTTAAATTCATCTAGTTCGATGGTTTTATAGCTCTTAACATTTCTCTTTTACCTGGAGGTCCTGGCAGTTTTTTAACTAAAAAACCAACAGCTTGCATAGCACGCCTAACGCTTCCTTTGGCAGCATAGGTAACTAAAAATCCATTTGCATTTAGGGCTTTAAACATTTTAAAAAAAATTTCTTCAGTCCATAATTCGGGCTGAACCCTTGCTCCAAATGCATCGAAATAGATCAGATCATAACACGATACATCCGTTATATCCTTAAAAAACTTTAACTGCTTAGTTAAAAAAAAATTATGGGTAATTGAGTGTTTTTTACCCCATGATAACTCGTGTAATTTATTAAAAATAGCTGTGTGCTTTTCTGCTTTAAGTTCTGAAATATAGTTTAATTTGCTGAGTTCATGAGCAGAAAGTGGATAAGCATCTACCCCTGTATAGTTTATTTTATTTTTTGATTCTAAAAAAGTTATAAAGCAATTTAAACCAGTGCCAAAGCCTAGTTCAAGTATAGATATCGCATTTTTTTGCAACTTTTCTAAGCCGTTTCTTATAAAAACATGATAAGCCTCTTTAATAGCACCGTGCTTGGAGTGGTAATATTCATTCCACTCGGGTAAATACACACTTGTTGAACCGTCGGAAGTAATAATTATTTCTCTTTGCATATCTTGTTTATATTGAGCAAAAATATTTAATTTATCAAAGGTAATTTTACTGTGTTTAAAATATTAGATCAATTTTATTTACACCTTTATTAGTTTTAAATTTACTGGTTTTAAGTTTTTTACTAAAGGATAAGAACGAACATAAAAAAATAATAATTTTTGAGGGTTTTTATCAAATGCTTATCAGCAAAAAATTATACTTTATTTTAAGATTGATCAGCACTGTTAATACACTAAAAACTAACCTAATTTTAAATATAACGATTAACAACTAGCAATAAAAGTTTAGTTTATCGGTATTTTAAGCATTTAAGCCAATTGCCAATGATACTGATATTTGTTTTATTTATAAAGTTTTTACAGTAATTGCTATTTTTTTTATAGATTTGTAGTTTATAAAACCTGTTTTATATGAATATAAAAATTGAATCGGTTAAAATTTCTAAAATAAAAAGTGTAGATTTTAATAATTTGAAATTTGGTACGGTATTTACTGACCATATGTTTGTGTGCAATTACAATGACGGTAAATGGAAAAATGCGAGAATTATACCTTACGGTCCTATTTCCTTTGAACCTTCAGCAAGAGTATTTCACTATGGTCAGGCTGTTTTTGAAGGCATGAAAGCTTATAAGGATGATAACAACCAAATATTTTTGTTTAGACCCGATCAAAGTATTAGCAGACTAAATAAATCGGCTGAGAGATTGGCAATTCCTGCCTTGCCAGAAGAACTGTTCCACAGAGCTTTAAAAAGCCTTTTAAACCTCGATGCTAAATGGGTTAGATCTGGATTTGGCAATTCTCTCTACATCAGACCTTTTATTATTGCAAGCGAAGGAGCTATAGCTGCTTCACCTGCAAAAGCTTACCAGTTTTTTATTATTTGCTCACCTGCACAGTCGTACTACTCGGGTAAGATACGTGTCTTAATTGCCGAAAAATACAGTAGGGCAGCCAATGGAGGTGTAGGCTTTGCCAAAGCAGCTGGAAATTATGCTGCTCAGTTTTATCCAAATCACTTAGCACAAGAACAAGGATATGAACAGATTATTTGGACAGATGCTGCAACTCATCAATTTTTAGAAGAGGCAGGTACTATGAATGTGTTTTTTAGAATAAACAACACTTTAATAACAGCACCAATAAGCGATAGGATTTTAGATGGAATAACTAGAAAGTCTATCATACAACTGGCTAAGGATAACAAAATTAAAATCGAAGTAAGAAATATACAAATAAGTGAAATAAAAGAGGCTGCTTTAACAGGTAGGCTAAAAGAGGTTTTTGGAACGGGAACAGCTGCCGTGGTTAGTCCTATAAGTGGGTTTAAACATCAGGATTTTATATTTGAACTACCTGAATTAGAGAACTCATATGCTTTGTACTTTAAACAAAAGTTATTAGATATTCAATACAATAAGGAAGTTGATACATATAATTGGAGAGTGAAAATTTAAGCTTATATCGCCTTGCTTGTCAGTATTTTGCTTAGTTCTTGCACAAAAAAACTAATAATTGTAAACAACAAACTAAATACAGCAAATGTATTTTAAAAAATAAGATGTTTTATGGCTAGGTCACTATGCGATTTTACAACAGCCTTTAAAAATAGGGCATAAAAAAAGACTTTTATATAAAAAGCCTTTTTTGTGTAGTATTCTGTAGTGCAATAATACAAGTTGTGTGTTACACTTTTATTTCAACCTCTACCCCACTTGGCAATTCGAGTTTCATCAAGGCATCTATGGTTTTAGATGATGAACTGTAAATATCTAACAAGCGCTTATAGGCTGCTAGCTGAAACTGCTCTCTCGATTTTTTGTTTACATGTGGCGAACGCAGTACTGTAAAAATCTTTTTATGAGTAGGTAAAGGTATAGGTCCGTTAACCACAGCTCCTGTACTTTTAACTGTTTTTACAATTTTTTCGGCCGACTTATCTACCAAGTTGTAATCGTACGATTTTAATTTTATTCTTATTTTTTGACTCATATTAATTTAACCTTTTGCGTTAGATATTACTTCATCTGCAATATTGGCTGGAGTTTCAGCATAATGAGAAAATTCCATGGTAGAGGTTGCTCTACCCGATGATAAAGTGCGGAGTGAAGTAACATAACCAAACATTTCAGATAAGGGCACTATGGCCTTTACAACTTTTGAACCACCGCGGTTGCTCATATCGTTAACCTGTCCGCGTCTGCGGTTTAAATCACCGACAATATCGCCCATATTTTCTTCTGGAGTAAGCACCTCTAGCTTCATCATTGGCTCCATAATTACTGACTTTGCTGCTTTTGAAGCTACTCTATAGCCTAGCTTGGCTGCTAGTTCAAAAGATAATTGATCAGAATCTACAGGGTGAAACGAGCCATCGATTAGAGTTATCTTCATAGAATCCATTTCGTATCCTGCTAAAGGACCGTTTTTCATGGCCTCTCTAAACCCTTTTTCTACTGATGGGATAAATTCTTTAGGCACATTACCTCCTTTGATCTCAGAAGTAAAGTCAAGCCCTTGTTTGCCTTCTTCAGAAGGCTCCATCTTAAATATTATATCGGCAAATTTACCTCGTCCGCCCGATTGTTTTTTGTAAACCTCTCTATGTTGAGCAGTTGCTGTAATAGCCTCTTTGTATTCAACTTGGGGTTGACCTTGGTTTACCTCAACTTTAAACTCGCGCTTTAAGCGATCTACAATAATATCTAAGTGCAATTCACCCATGCCTGATATTACAGTTTGCCCTGAAGCTTCGTCAGTTTTTACTGTAAAAGTTGGGTCTTCTTCGGCTAGTTTAGACAACGCTACACCTAATTTATCAATATCTGCCTTAGTTTTAGGTTCAACTGCAATACCAATTACTGGGTCGGGAAAATCCATTGATTCAAGTACTATAGGTGATTTTTCTGATGATAGGGTGTCACCCGTTTTAATATCTTTAAAGCCAACAGCAGCTCCAATATCACCAGCCTCTATAAAGTCAATGGCATTTTGCTTGTTAGAGTGCATTTGATAAATGCGCGAAATGCGTTCTTTGTTTCCTGAACGGTTGTTTAATACATACGAGCCAGCATTTAACCTTCCTGAGTAAGCTCGGAAGAAAGCTAAACGACCTACAAAAGGATCGGTTGCAATTTTAAACGCCAATGCTGAAAATGGTTCGTTTACGTTAGGTTTGCGAGAAATTTCTTCTTGAGTATTAGGATTAACTCCTACTATTGCTTCTTTATCTATCGGTGATGGTAAATAACGGCATACCGCATCTAACAAAAACTGAACTCCTTTATTTTTAAAGGCAGAGCCACAAACCATAGGTATGATAGACATATCCATTACTGCAGAGCGTAATGCTGCGTGTATTTCCTCTTCGGTGATAGACTCTTCATCTTCCATAAACTTTTCGAGCAAGTTTTCATCATAAGCGGCAACTTCTTCTATGAGTTTTCCGCGTAGTTCTTTTGCTTCTTCTTTTAAACTTTCTGGAATATCAACTATATCAAAGGTTTCTCCTTGGGTTTCATCGTGCCATATAATAGCTCTATTTTTAACCAAATCAACTATGCCTTTAAAGTCAACTTCCTCGCCTATGTTTAATACTATAGGCACAGCGTTTGATCCCAACATATCTTTTACTTGCTGGCATACTGCTAAAAAGTTTGAGCCTTGACGATCCATCTTGTTTACAAAGCCCATACGAGGTACCTTGTAATTATCGGCCAAGCGCCAATTGGTTTCAGATTGGGGTTCTACTCCATCAACGGCAGAAAATAAAAACACCAACCCGTCAAGCACGCGCAATGAGCGGTTTACTTCTACAGTAAAATCAACGTGCCCGGGAGTATCAATTATATTAAAATGGTAGTTCTTTGCATCGGCAGTGGGCTTTCCGTTTTCTGTTGGAAAAGTCCATTTGCAGGTTGTGGCTGCTGAGGTAATTGTTATGCCTCTTTCTTGTTCCTGCTCCATCCAATCCATAGTTGCTGCACCGTCGTGTACCTCGCCAATTTTATGAGATACGCCTGTGTAGTACAGAATACGCTCGGTAGTTGTGGTTTTTCCTGCATCAATATGTGCAGCAATACCAATGTTTCTTGTAAATTTTAAATCTCTACCCATTACTTATTAAAGTCTAAAGTGCGAAAACGCTTTATTAGCCTCGGCCATTTTATGTGTATCTACTTTTTTCTTATAGGCAGTGCCTTCTTCTTTTGCAGCGGCTAAAATTTCTGCTGCTAAACGTTCTGCCATCGTTTTTTCATTGCGCTTGCGTGAACTGGTAATCATCCATTTAATTGCCATAGATACTTTTCGGTCTGGACGAATTTGCATTGGAATTTGAAAGGTGGCTCCACCAACACGTCGAGAGCGCACCTCAACATGTGGCATAACGTTTGACAAACTTTCTTTCCATATTTCTAAGGCTGATTTTTCACTGCCAGTCTTCTTTTCATTTACTATGCTTATGGCGTCGTAAAATATTTTGAATGCTACTGATTTTTTACCATCCCACATTAAATTATTTACAAAACGTGTAACTAATTGGTCGTTAAACTGCGGATCGGGTAATAAAACTCTTTTTTTAGCTTTTCTTTTCCTCATGTTATTACATTAAAAAAGTTCTGATAATTTTTTATTTTTTGTCTTTAGGACGTTTTGCTCCGTATTTAGATCTGCGTTGAGCTCTTCCGTCAACTCCAGCAGTATCTAATGCTCCGCGTACAATATGGTATTTAACTCCAGGTAGATCTTTTACCCTCCCACCTCTAACTAATACTATCGAGTGCTCTTGAAGATTATGCCCTTCGCCAGGGATGTACGCGTTAATTTCATTGCCATTGGTCAACCTTACACGAGCAACTTTGCGCATTGCCGAGTTAGGCTTTTTTGGCGTTGTGGTATACACACGCGTACAAACTCCACGCCTTTGAGGACATGCCGTCAAAGCAACCGATTTACTCTTCTTAGTTGTTTTGGTTCTTCCTTTACGGACTAATTGTTGAATAGTCGGCATACTAACTTAATTACTGTTTTTGTTTGTACTTTAATTTCTCTAAATTTAAGAGTGCGCAAATGTACAATATTTTTATATTTATTCAAATACCAACAACTTATTTTTAAACAACTTAACAATATGATAGTATTTTGATAAAATTACACTTCTATTTTAAGTAAACAAATTTAACTTATATTATTAGTGATTAATATTTTAGCTAATGATTGTCTTTTTTAAAAGTTATATTTATGGTGTTAAAAAAAACTGCAATTATTTTTTTGGCTATAGCAGTGTTTATTTTTGTTGTATTATATTTTAATGTTAAAGTGTCTTTTTTTAATTATCCAGCTGAATGTTTTAACTCGTTTCAAGGCTTAGTAGGTTTCGTGTTAAAGGTGAGTATCCCAAAAAAAGTGAGTTTTAATGGTTTTTAATTGTAGGGCAAAGAATGGTTTTTACCAACCAGGATTTTGGGTCATTTCAGTGTTAGCGCTGAGCTCGCTTGTTGGAATGGGAAGATTTAAAAATTTATCTTCCCAAGTAAACCCTCCAACTAAAGACCAACACTTACTAAGGGTTCCCCAACGTTTTAGATCAAAGTACCTAAAAACATCTTCAGTAAACAGCTCTACTCTCATTTCGTAATCAATAGCTTTAAGTGCCTCTTCTAGGTTGCTAACCTTAAAAGGAGGTAATACATTGGTTTTTCCTAATCCTTTAGGAATGTACTTTTCGGGTTTTGATAGGGCAAAATTACGGGCTCTTTTCCTTGTCATATTAACATAGTGATTGGCATTGGTAAAATCTCCCTTTTTTGCGTAAGCCTCAGCAAGCAATAAATAAACTCTTGGCAAGCGCATATAAACATAATCTACATAACGGTTCCATGTATCCTCTCCATACCAAACGCCTCTTTTCTGGATATCAAAACCTGTTTGCTTATTTATAAGAAAGTCTTTTTGCCAATTGAGTTGTACTCCTGTTGTAGTTTCAATTTCATCCATTATTGTAAAATAAGTAGTGTCAAATCGGGGATCTCGGTATTGCCACGCTTTGGCTTTGTTGTAAAAGGGCGATTCATCTATAGATTTTCCGTCGATAGATCGGTAGAAATCAATAAGGTTTTTCGAGGGATAAAAATAACCTCCTGAATAGGTGTTCCCCCTCATAATACGACCCTTATCTCCCAAGTCTTCAACAGTGCCGTAATAGTATTCGCGATAGGTTTCAACACCGTTAGTATAACCTATGGCAAATATAATTTCTGGATTGCCTTCATAATCTACTCGAAGAACTTTGTTTGGATCATCTAGTAAAAAATGACCAAATTTGTCTACCTGAGTACCTTGCTCTATGGCTTTTTCATAGTTGTCAATGTATATATAAACTTCTGTTAAAAATGCATGGGCGGCGCTCTTTGTAGCTCTTTTTTTGTTTTTTGTATCCCAAAATGCTGGCAAATTATTTGCGGCAAATGTAAAGTCAGGAATAATCAAATCAGAAATTATTTTGGTATGATTTGTTCTTGGCAACATAAATTCTTTAGAATCATTTGTTTTTTTTATGGGTTTGGTACGCAGGGGTACATCGCCGTAAAATCGTATTAACCTAAAATACCAAAATGCACGTATAAATTTCATTTCGGCCAAATATTTATTCTTGTCTGCTTCTGAAATAACAGAACTACTCATTGCTTTAACACTTGCTATACTGTTATTACACAATGCAATACCTTGAAAACTGCGCACCCATATACCACGAATAACACTGTTTTCATTAGGGTTAAAAGTGGCACCATAAAAAGGAGAGGCATCATTGAAGCCTTGAGGTGAAAAATCGTCGCTCATGCCTAGTTCTAATTGAGCTGAAGCCCAGTGCAGATTGGGTTTCTGTAAAGGTTCATAACAGGCTATTGCTGCTAGATTGGCATCTTCTGCTTTAACAAAAAAATTATTCTCATCTAGTTGCCCGAAGGGACTTCTGTTTAAAAAATCATTATCATTGCAGCTTATAATTGTTAAAACAATAGTGCAAGCCTTAATCAGTAAAACTGTATTATATTTTATTTGTTTCATCTGTTTATAATTTACAACTGCTTAAAAAACAGTAATTTGTGACTTTACAATCATCCCGCTGTATATCTAAAAATTATACATGGACTAATAATTTTAAAATAAAAAATAAAATTGAGCTTGATTTAGGATTAACGTATTCAAGAAATAAATATAAAACGGATAATGAAACTTCATTATTAAGTTTCGAAAATAAATTTCAAACATGGAGACCTTTTGCTGAGATAGCTTGGGTTATAAATGATAAAATGTTATTTCAAGCTGAATATAGCTATGAAAATCAAACTAATAATAACAGATTATTAAATGAATATAATGATTTGAATTTCTCTTTAAGATATAAACTATTTAAAAAAACATATGCTAGCCTGTTAGCTGGTAATTTGCTAGATAATCAATTGGTTACAAATTCTTTTAATTCAAATTATACACAAATAGTAAGTAAAAAACGATTAGGAAGTTATTATTTAATCAATTTAAAATATAAATTTTAGATTTATGGGTAAATTAATACAAGCAGATAAAGGAAAGATAAGTTCAGTATTCTTTCAATACTATATCCCAACATTAATAAGCTTATTATCTATTACAATACATCAAATTATTGATGGTTTAATATTGGGTAAATATGTAGGGAAATATGGAACAGCATCCTTAGGATTGTTTTTACCAATAATTACTATTTTTATTGCATTTGGACTTATTATTTCTGTTGGAGGAGGTATTTTCTTAAGTAAAAGTCTTGGAGCACAAAAAAAAGAAGAAGCTGATGAAGTTTTTAACTTCACAACAACATTGGTTATAATTTTTGGGATATTAATTTTTTTTATAGGTCCATTTTTTTCTGAAACAATTGTTTATTATTTAATAGATAATTATAATAATGAACTTTTTGAAAATGCAAAAGATTATACCTTTTTTGGTTTTTTATGGATTCCTTTTCTCTTAGTAAGAATGGTTTGGGGAACTGCAATTAGTCATGACGGAGCTCCTAGAATTTCTAAAAATGCATCAATCTTGGCAGTTGTTACGAATATATTACTAGATATACTCTTAGTTGTAATTATACCCTTAGGAACTAAAGGAGCTTCAATTGCTACAGGAATAGCAATCTTAATATCATTAGTTTATTTATACATATATTTAAGTTCAAGTAAAGGAAACTTAAACTTAAAGAGATTTAAATTTACACTCAAATATAAAAAATGGAGAACCTTGTTTTATCATGGATTTCCTTCTTTTATTTCTGAGATTTCATTTTCTATTGCTTTGATATTAATAAATAAGGCTTTAATACCTTTTGGAGTAATTGCAATATCTGTATTTGGAATAATTAATTATTTAAGCGTTATCTTTTTAAGACTTTTTACAGGAGCTATGATTTCTGTTTTGCCGGTAATATCATTTAATATAGGTGCTTCATTGCCTAATAGAGTTATAAAAACATTAAATTTTTCTTTATTATTCACTACTTGCTTAGGGTGTATAATAACAGTATTAGCTTTTTTGATACCCAAAGAGCTTATTCAGATTTTTATAAGAGATGAATCAGAAAATTTTTATGCTATCGCAACCGAAGGAATAAGTTTGTTTTTCCTTTTATTTTTAGCCGCTGGACCAAATTATATTTTTGGAGCTTATCTGCAAAGTATTGGTAAAATTAAGCTATCTATTATTTTACATTTATTCAAAGGAGTGATTTTTGTCGGTATACTATTACTAATACTACCTAATTATTTTGATTTAGGGATCAATGGAATATGGTTATCGAGATCTTCTGCGGAAATAATTACAATTGTTCTAATAGGTGCTTACACCATGATTTATAATAAAAAATATTATTCAAAGGAAGCAATATTACGTTAATCATACTTAATAATAATTTTTCTCAATTTTACTTTATCAAATGGATATTTAATCTTACATTAATTTCCTGCAAAATGTTGGAACGCCTAGCTTTATATTAGTTTATTCTTTAGTTATTTTAGAATGGATTATTTTGTTAATTATAAACTATGCTAAATCTAAAAAAGAAGGACTTGTTATATAATCCAAAAAACGAAATGCCCATTTTTTTAAAAACGAAATGCCCAAATTTAAAAAACGAAATGCCCAAAAAAATATATTTATAGAGGTCACCGTATAAGTACTTATCTTTGATAGTCAACAAAATTATCTTTATCCTGGTAACTTTTTATTAATGTTAACATTTTTTCTTTAACACTCAAAGGCACTTTGCTTTTTTATATCTTTAAATAAAGGTCTTAACCTACTTAATATTTTATTTGTTGTAGGTAGGAGCGGCTTTGTAAATATAGTTGCTCCACTTAGTGCCTGAGCCAAAAAATTGGGGTGAAACATCGTCGAAACGGGTTGTTGGATTACCGCCGTCTATTGCAGCTTTGTTGTCTCGCATTTCTTTAATGACAGATACAAATTCTTCAGCAGTAAGCACCTCGATGATATTGTTTGGTTGTTGAATTCCTGAACTCATGTTTATTGAAAATCTGGCTCTTTGTGTAGTTCCTTTTTTGGTTTTTATAAGCACCACTCCATTGGCGGCACGACTACCATAGATGGCAGCTGATGAGGCATCTTTTAAAATACTTACACTTTGAATGTCATTTGGATTTAAAGATTCCAATCCGCCATTTATAGGGATACCATCTACAATTAACAAAGGGGAACTATTACCACTAAAGGTATTAACTCCTCTTATTCGTATGGAGGTGTCAGAACCAGGGAAACCACTAGAACTCAGTATAGATATTCCTGATGCCTTTCCTTGCAAGGCGGCTCCTACTGAGGTAAAAGAACTGGTAGCTAGATTATTGCTTGTAATCACAGCATGGGCTCCTGTAAGTTCTTTTTTCTTCACAGTGCCATAGCCAACCACCACTACCTCATTTAGCTTTTGGGAACTGGGTTGCAGCTGAACTGCTATAGTGTTTTGTTTGCCTACAAGTACTTCCTTGCTTGTATAACCTAAATAGGAAAATACTAGTGTAGCTTTTAAGCTAGAAACACTGATATTATATTTGCCGTCAAGGTTGGTTGTTACTCCGTTATTTGTTCCTTTTTCAACTATCGACGCGCCTGGTAAAGGCATACCAGTTTTGTCGCTAACTGCTCCTGAAACAGTAATTTGTTGTGCCTCAATTTGCTTATAAGTGTAGCGTTTAGTTGGTTTTGGTTTTATGGCTATATTACTACCTTGTATTATATAGTCAAATGAAAACTTTTCGCTTAGGTCGGCTAAAACATTTTCTAAGGTTTTTTTGTGGTAATAAATACTATATGTTTTTTTGCTATTCAAAACATAGCTGCCAAATGTAAAATTAAAATTACTTTGTTTGGATAACTCGAAAAAAATCTGTTTTAAGGTAACAAATTTTAGTTTAATTTTTTT
>JBKDZU010000087.1:0-27197 GCA_047971505.1 Tenacibaculum sp. | reverse complement strand
TAAAAATTAAACGTGCCATTAGGTTTTTAGCACCTACATCTCGCAGGGTTTGCCTTTTAAAAACTAAATTAATATACGGATTAAAGGTGTTATAACTAAGATTAGGCGCGTAGTGAAAATTACTTCCGCTAACTCCGAACCTGATTTTATATATGGATGAATTTTGAAAAAAATAGTTATAAGATAGCGAAAAAGAACCTGTAAAATTACCGTTTCGCGTGCTGTAATTAGGGGTTAATAAAAATTCAAAGTTGCGGGGTATTACAGGTTTGTTTTCAAGTTTTATACCCAATATAACTCCGTCGTATAAGTTGTATTTAATATCGGGATAATAAAAAATTTGATTGTAATAAGGGTCTTCAACATCTTTAAATAGACGAAATTGGATAGGCTTGTTTAACAGCTTATTATTAAGTGTTCTGAAATTATCAAGTGTATTGTATTCAGGATAACTGTTTTCGTAATTAAGTGCTAATTTGGTTATTTTTTTTTTTGCTACACTTACTGTCAGTTTTTCAGCAGTTGTATCGACTACCCATTTTTTAAATATAATTTGTTTATTGTCAATTCCGTATAAGGCAACAGGAGCGTTAAAATTGCTTTTGTTTTTAATGATTACTTTTAGCGAATCGCTATTTGAGTTATTTTTTATAGAACTTATTTTATAGTCAATTTTTTTTGAGGTTTGCAAATAATCATTTTTAAACCACTTGATGTTTTTAGTGGTATTTTGTTCAAGTGTATTGATAAAAGTCCATGGGCTGCTCAATTTAAGGTAATTGCTGCGCAAATACTGCTTAATACTTTTTTTAAATACAGCTTTGTTCAAATAATCTTGCAAGTACTTAAAACCCAAACCAGCTTTGTATTTGCTAATTACCTTTCGGTTAAAGTTAGAAAGAGAGTCTGACGGGGTGTTTAATGCTTGGTCAAAAAATTTTCTTGCACTAAATTGGTATATAAACGAAAACTTGTCGTTTTGGTTGAGTTTACTGATATTGTAATTTTTAATAGGCCAGTATTTTGAGTATTTGCCCAAAATAGTAAGATTAGGATAGTACTCATTTAAATACTCCATTACTAAAAATGTTTCTAAACCATTTATAAACCAATACGCTGTTCTTTTGTTATGAATAATAATGTCATCTATGTATTTTGAAGAAAGAGCGTGAAAAAAGTTTAGCTCCCATCTAAAATTTTCAGGGAAAGGTTTGAGCCATTTAGGCAGTCCAAATATTTCATATAAATTGTTTTTATTGACGGTATTTTTATCTACAAAAATTTCAAAGTGAGGATGCTTGCCAAGCCATTGTTTTATAAAATTTATTTGCTTGTCTATAATTTTTGCACTTGTTTTTAAGGATATGTTTCTGTCAAAAGCATCTGTTTTTATTTCTAAATTTTTGCTTTTAAAAGATGTGAACCTCTTGTGTTTATCAATGCTGATAATTATATCTTTTTTACTGTATCCAACAAGGTAATAGTCGGTGTGGTTTTTGAGTTTTGTTTTGTATTGATAAAGGTTGCTCTCTAATACGTATTTGCTAGGGATGCTCAATTTAATTTCGTATTTTGCAACATCCTGATACAAGTCGTCCATATCTAAATTACTCATCAAATGCCATTTGTTGGTATAAACTGCAGGAATAATTTGCCAAAAACGCATATGGTAACCTGTTTTTGTTTTTCCATAGCCTGTAAATTTTGAACTTGGAGGCTTAACAGTATAACGCAAAAATACGGTTGTACTATCTTTAGGCTTAAGACCTAGTTTTAAGCTAATTTCAATAATGTCGGGTTTGTTTTTTAATGTTTTATAACTAGTTTCACTGTGGCTTACCCTTAATTTTTTTAATCGAGAATAACCTTTCTCGCTTTTTTTTGAAAAGTAAAACTCTTTTTTATAGTTCTCAATAAGTCTCTTCCCAAGTGGGGTTTTATTGCTTGTAAAACTATTTGCCCAATTGTGCAGGTATATTTTTTTTAAAATTTTGTTTGAAGGGTTAAAAAAAATTATTTTTTGCTCAATATCAAAGGTATTACTGCTGTCGTTTAAAATAATATTTGATGTGATTTTGTTGATTTGACGCTGAGAATAAGAATTGTGCAAGCATACAACTGAAATCAAAAGAATAGTAAAAAAATACTTGTTAAACATATTTTGTACTGTCAAAAAGCTTGTGAGCAATAAAGGCTCTTTAGGTATGATTATTTTTTTAAAAATTGGGTTTTAGCTTATATTTAGAGTAAAATTTGTTAAAATGTGCTACGGCTTGGTCAGCAGTATCTACTATTCTAAACAAGTTTAAGTCTTCTGGGCTAATATTGCCTTCCTCTAGCAAGGTGTTTTTAATCCAATCGATAAGCCCGCTCCAAAAAGTATTTCCAACCAATACAATAGGAAAGCGTCCAATTTTTTTAGTTTGAATTAGAGTTATTGCCTCAAAAAGCTCATCCATAGTGCCAAAACCTCCGGGCATAACTACAAACCCTTGTGAGTATTTTACAAACATTACTTTTCTGACAAAAAAATAATCAAAATCTAAGCTTTTCCCAGGGTTTATCCAAGGGTTGTCGTGCTGCTCAAAAGGTAGGTCGATATTTAAACCAACAGAAATACCCTTTCCTTTGTGTGCACCCTTGTTTCCTGCTTCCATAATTCCAGGACCACCACCTGTAATTATCCCAAAGCCGTTCTGAGTTAATTTAAAAGCAATTTCTTCTGCCAACTTATAATAAACACCCTCTTTTTTTGTTCTTGCTGAACCAAAAATTGATACACAGGGTCCAATTTTACTAAGTCGTTCATAACCATCGACAAATTCAGACATTATTTTAAAAATAGCCCAAGAGTCATTCGTTTTTACTTCATTCCAAGTTTTTTGTTTTAATTTTTCTCTAATTTTTTTGTCGTCAATTAATCCCATATACTCTTATTTTGTTTTTGTCTTTAATTTACAATTTGTTAAAATTTATCTGCTGAGCTAATAATTATATCGACAAATATTTAAATTTTTGCTGCTACGCATCTGCTATATGTTTTTTAAAAACTAATGAGCAATAATTTTTGTTTAACGCTTAATTTTTAACTTGATTAGCATCATTTGTAAAATTGAATAAAGACACAAAGTACGCTTAATGTTGATGAGCAATAATATTAGGTTATAAACCAAATAAAAATACACAAATTTGCTGCAAATTTAGTGACTAAACTTTTTTATAAACTCTTTTTAAATAAAAAATATAAAGGGTATATTTAACCAGCAAGTGCACAGGGGTTTATTTTTTGCTGGCTGTACTGTATTTTGTTGCCAACCTACGTGCTTCTGGCAAATAATCTCTTAAAGTTTTAATTCTGGTTTGGTTTGAAGGATGAGTACTCAGAAACTGTGGAGGTTCTTTTTTTCCAGCTCTTTTGCTCATGCGAACCCAAACCTCAGCAGCCTCATTGCCATTATAGCCTGCCATTAGCATAAAAATTAGACCTAGCTTATCGGCCTCTGTTTCGTGGGTTCTGCTAAAGGGAAGCATCACTCCAATCTGACTTCCAATTCCATAGGCAATATTCCACAAGGCAGCGTTTTTGCTGTCTTTTGTTCCTATGTTTACCGCTGTACCTGCTAATTGTTGCAATTGACCTGTTGACATTCTCTCCTGCCCGTGTTTAGCAAAGGCATGAGCAATTTCGTGTCCCATCACTGCTGCCACTCCGTCTTCATTAGCACAAATAGGCATTATTCCAGTGTAAAAAACCACCTTACCTCCTGGCAAGCACCATGCATTAACAGTTTTATCTTCCACTAAATTAAATTCCCATTTGTACGCCTTAGCCTCGGTTTCCATATTGTTAGCTCTCATAAATTTATCAACAGCAGCGGCTATTTTTTCCCCCACACTCTTTATTTGCTTAGTTTTAGATACGTCTTTTGATAGTTTATTTTCTTTTAAAAAACCCTCATACTGAGCAAAGCTAGCCGGTAAAACCTCAGCGTCACTCACTATATTAAGTCTTTTCCTGCCTGTAATAGGCACTGTGCTACACTCAATGCATAGCAACATTATAAAAACTAAAATTATTGCTTTTTTCATTTTATTTGTAAATTTTATTGTATTCTAATAATCAAAAGTATAAATTATTTTGATTACTCTTAACGCTTAATAGAAATAACTTTTTGTACAAATATAATTTATAATATTAAAAGTTTTGATTTGCCTTTGTTGTTGTAATACTTTCTGAATATAAGATTTTTTTTATTATAATTTTAGCACAAATAGGGTTATAACTTTTTATTTTTGATTAATTATAGATGTAAAAATTTAATAATTAATTGTTTAATTAGAAGTAAAAAAGTGCTGTTTTTAATTTTAAATATTTTATCTTTAGCAAAAAAAACAATGAATTTTGTTAAGTTGGTTAAAAAATTTAAAAGTGTAATAATCCACAAAGGGCTTATCTGTTTTGTCAATATTTTACAGTTTTTTTCACTGAGTTTGGCTTCAAAGTTTGGATCTGTACTTTTTGTAACCCCCTTTGGCATTGCAAGACCTTCTAGAGAAAAAATGTTTTACAACAGTGCTCAAAAAAAAACACTCAGAATAAAAAGTATACAAAAGGAGGTTGAAGTTTTAAGCTATGGTTATTCAAAAAAAAAAGTCTTATTTGTTCACGGTTGGGCGGGTAGAAGTTCGCAAATTTATGTAACAGCCGATAAACTGTTAGAAAAATCTTATATGTTAATTTCTTTTGACGGTCCGGCACATGGAAATTCAACAGGTAAAACAACCTCAATGCCAGAATTTGTTTATACCATTTTAGAGATTGACAAACAATTAGGTCCTTTTGAAGTAGCTATAGGTCATTCTTTTGGTGGTCTGTGCTTGTACAATGCTATTTCTGAAGGTTTAACTGTTAAAAAGCTTATTACTATGGGGACTTGTGATAAAATATCCGATATTATTTTAGATTTTACAAATAAGTTAAAATTAAAACCTATTATAGCTAAAAAAATTAAGACTATTTACGACAAGCGCTGGCAAATTGATATAGATAAACATTCTTCTAGTACCGTTGCAAAACAGGTCAAAATTCCAACATTAGTTATTCACGACAGTCTTGATAGAGATGTAAATGTAAGTTGCGCTGTTAGTATTCGTCAAAACTTGCAAAAAGGCTCTCTTTTTATAACACAAGGTTTGGGGCATATAAAAATGTTGCGCAATAAAAGTGTTACTGAGAAAATGATAAGCTTTATACTTGACAAAAAACATTTAAGTAATTAAAACCTTATTAAAAAACAAATAAAAAACTAACAAAGCTTAACACAGGTTATTAATAAGATATATAGATTTTTAAAACATGAAAAGTTTTATTTTACTAGTTTTATTGAGCTTGTCTTTAAACTTTGTAGGTTTTTCCCAAAAAAAGACTTATAAGGTTAGCAAAAGCAATAAGGAGTGGAAAAGGTTGCTGAATTCTAAACAGTATTATATTTTGAGAGAGGCTGGCACAGAAAGACCTTTTTCAAGCCCCTTAAACAAAAATTACAATAAAGGTATTTATGTGTGTGTAGCTTGTAAAAATCCTTTGTACAAATCTGAACACAAATATAATTCGGGTACTGGTTGGCCTTCTTTTGATCGAGAAATTAAAGGAAATGTCACCTTTGATGTAGATTATAAAATTGGCTATGCACGCAAGGAGTTAAAGTGCAATAATTGCGGCGGGCATCTTGGTCATTTGTTTAAAGACGGTCCTGCTGAAACTACTGGAATACGCCATTGTATTAACGGATTTGCTTTAGAGTTTATTCCGACAAGTTAGATAATTATTGCTCTATGATTAAGTTTATATCACGCGAGCTTTTATCATGCAAAATAGCATTTTGTATATCTGACTGAATTTTGGTTCTCATATTGCTTTTTATAAGACCGTCATTGCTCATACTTGGATAAGTTCTGTTAGATAGAAATACATATAAAATTCCACTTTCAGGGTCTGCCCAAGCATAAGTACCTGTAAAACCGCTATGTCCAAAGCTCATGTTTGAAACACAACCACAGGTTGGTTGTTCGCTAATTGTAATTTGAGGTTTATCAAAGCCCAAGCCTCTTCTCACTTTTTTATGAGCATAATACCTAGTATTAAATTTGTCAATAGTTTGCGGACTAAAATATTCAATTCCACCATAATTACCCTTTTGCAAGTACATTTGCATAATTTTAGCAATATCGTTGGCATTTGCAAATAAACCTGCATGTCCGCCCACGCCACCTAGCATAGCTGCTCCCATGTCGTGTACAAAGCCGTGAACTGTCTGGTGTCGGTAATAATTGTCTATTTCAGTAGGCACTACCTCGCTTTTTTTAAACTTATTTAAGGGTATATAAGTGGTTCTGTTTGCTCCAAGCGATTTGTAAAACATTTGATTGGCTAAAATATCTAGTCTTTGATTGTATTTTTTTTCAAGGATTTCTTTTATCATATAATATCCCAAATCGCTGTACTTATATTCAGGATTACTTCTTTGTTCTGATTCAGCAATTTTATAAAATATAGTGTCTTTGTATTTTTTTGTTAAAAATAAATTTTCAGCAACTTTTATACTAAATTCTTTAGACCATTTTTTTCGATAGTACTTTGAAGAATTTTTTCCTGTTTGTTTATCTTTAGTGTGAAGATAAAAGGGGATCCACGGTTTTAAACGAGCCTTATGAGATAATATTTCTTTTAACAACAGTGTATCTTTGTTTGATTTGTTGTACTTAGGCAATAAACTGCCTATGCTTGAATAAATACTTAATTTTTGCTCCTCTTCAGCTTTCATCAACACAGGCAATGAGGCTAGTATTTTTGTAAGCGAAGCTAAATCATAAAGGTCTGAATTTACTACTTTTCGCTTTTTTTTAAAAGTATGATAACCAAAGCTTTTACTAAAAAAAACCTTGCCATTTCTGGCTGCTAAAATCTGCCCTCCAGGTGTCATTTTTTTCATGAGTATTGTATCAATTCGCTTGTTTATCTGCTGTAATTTTACAGATGATACTCCAGCTTCCTCAGGAATAGTATACTTTAAAACGTTTAATTTAGCAGTGCTAAGTCCGTATCCTGCCTTAAAATTTTTTATAGATACTGGCAGTTTTCCTTTTATTTCAATGGCGCCAAATAGGGCTTGGGCTGTGAGTTCTTGAGATATTTTACTATTTTGATACGAAACCACGAGCGATTCAATATTGGTTGATTCAACTTGTAACAAGCTATAAGGACTTGCCATTACACATAGTATTGTGTTGGTGCTTCTAGCAATTTCGTGTAGCCAAACCAATTCTTTATTGTTAAATTTATAGCTTTTCCAAGGGTGTTTGTTTGACTTGTGATAGCCAACAATTACTGTATTGTATTTTTTTAATTCGCTTAACAAATTGCTTAAATGCTTTGTGTTAACTTTGGTTATTTTTGTGTAGTTCTTTAGCATATTAAAGAAATCATCACCTGAATCGTCTCCTAAGGATACATAGGCTATCTTTTTGTTTTTAAGATTTTTAATTGGCAAGTTTAGCGTATCGTCTTTAATTAAAGTTATTGCGTTTTTTATTAGCTTTCTGTGCAGTAATTTGTCTTGAGTTTTGTGTAGATCTTTTTGCAGGTTTTTGTTAGATAACGGTTTGTAGTTGTTTAATCCTGCCAAATACTTTGCTTTTAATATCTTTTGCACCGAAAAATCAATGCGATTTTCTGTTAATTTTCCCTCATCTAATGCCTGTTTAATGAGTTTAATTGTTTCGGGGGTTTTTTGCGGTATCAGCAATATATCATTTCCTGCCAAAAATGCTGCTAGATTTACTTCAGCTGGAGTGCTGTAATTTGTAGCTCCTTTCATATTTAAACCATCGGTAATTACCAAGCCTTTAAAACCGAGTTTTGTCTGTAACAGGTCAGTTGCAATTTTTTTTGACAAGGAAGATGGCAAATTAACATCAGGCTCTAATTGCGGTATGCTTAAATGAGCAATCATCACACTAGCAATTTTAGACTTAAAAATTTCTTTATATGGATATAACTCATTATTTAGCAATTGCTCTTCACTAAAATTAATTGTAGGAAGCATTTTGTGAGAATCGGTAGAGGTATTTCCATGCCCAGGAAAATGTTTGGCACTTGCCAACACACCAACACTTTGCATACCTTTTGCGAAGGCAAAAGCTTTTTGGCTTACATTTTCTTTATTTTCGCCAAACGAACGATTACCTATAATAGGGTTGTCTGGACTTGTATTTATATCAACAACTGGAGCAAAATTTATATGAATTCCTATTCTTTTGCAGTGTTGTCCTATTCTTTTTCCTGTTTCTTCAATTAGCCGATTATCTGAAATGGCACCCAAGGTCATATTCCAAGGAAAACGATAAGTGTTTTTTAAACGCATATCTAATCCCCATTCGCCGTCAAAGCCAATGAGCAGAGGCACCTTAGCTTTACTTTGATATAAGTTGCTAAGGGCTAATTGCTTTTCGGGAGTTCCTTGCATAAAAACCAGATTGCCAATATGATATTTGTTAATCATTTGGCTAATATAATCTCTATGTTGCTCATCGCGATTAGAATAGGCTTGAATCATAAATAATTGACCAATTTTTTCATCGATAGTCATAGATCTTAATATGCTATCGACCCATATTTTTTGGGCTGTAGAATCTTTAGCAACTAAGGGGTCGGGATAAACCTCTTGTGCCTGCATGCTACATGTAAGCAATGCAAAAAAAAGCAGTATTTTTTTGTTCATCTTTTTTGTATAGTGGTATTTTTTTTGTTTAACTAGGCTAAAAACCTTTTATGCCAACTGTTTTCGGCAATTACCTCCCATTGGGTTTCAAAATCGCTTTTTGTGTTTGCCATATTGTTAAATACAACGGTTGCTGGAGTAATTTTTTTGTCTTTGACAAGTTTTTTAAAATCTGCCAATTTAACAATATTAATACCCATGTCATCTTTAAAAGCTATATTCATTCTATCGGTAAGGCTTATGTTAAATTCAGCTTCTAGCTGCTTTATAAATTTGACAGAAGCATCAATTGAACAGCCCGAAACAGGTTCAAAACTTTCGTCAACTGCAAACACTAAAAACTGTTTGTACTTTATTAAAAAAGAAGCTTTTAAGCTAGCACTATGACATGTCCAGTTTTCAGTAAAAGCTTGTGCTTTTTTACTTATTTCCTTTACTTCTAGATTGGAAAAAGCTCTGTCCGATTGGTAAATCCAAACTTTTGAATTAGCGGCTAAGTTTTTGTATTCTACATGCATTGTTTTTTTATTTAAAGTTACTTATATCATTTATAGTAATTTATCTTTTAGAAAGAAATATTAGTTTTTTTTAAGCATTTTAATATTTGGTTTGCTAATTCTTTCTTTTATTTTTCTTAAAATTTTTTTTGTGTAAAGAGGAAACTCTGCGCTTTGTATCCAAGAATAGTAGCCTGGGTTTTCCTTGAAAGTTTTTTCAACGGTTTTGCCTTTGTATTTTCCAAAGGAAAGAATTTCTTTGCCTTTGTCGTTATACAGTATAAATCCTGCAAAATCAGCTCTTTCTCTTTGAGCAGAAAACTCGCTCAGCGCATCTATTGAGTTTTCAATATCTTTGTATTTATCTAATTGCGCTTTGAGTATTTCGTAGCTCGCCAAGGTATCTGCCTCAGCTGAATGCGCTTTAACTAGTTCCTTTCCGCAGTAAAACTTATATCCTGCACTTAAAGTTCTTTGCTCTTTTTTGTGAAAAATTACTTGAATATCAACTGCTTTTTTATTTTCCATATCAAAATCTATGCCTGCTCTGAGCAACTCCTCTGCCAACAAAGGAATATCAAAGCGGTTAGAGTTAAACCCAGCCAAATCAGCATCTGCTATTAGTTGGTTTATCTCAGGTGCTAAGTCTTTAAATTTAGGGGCATTTGCTACTTTTTCGTCAGTAATGCCATGAACAGCAGTTACTTCTTTTGGTATTTTAACTTCTGGATTTACCAACCAAGTATTACTTGTTTTAGTTCCGTTTGGAAAAATTTTTAATATTGAAATTTCAATTATTCTGTCGGTTGCAATATTTACCCCCGTTGTTTCTAAATCAAAAAATACTAGAGGTCTGCTTAAGTTTAACTCCATTTTAATTTTTTTTTTCGAGTTGCTTTATTTAAAACTTTTGTTTTTATTGACCCTTTAATTGTTTTTTAAATTCATTTAACTGGCTTGCTGTTTGTTTAGACAGACTAGGATTTGTAAATTTGTATTTCTTTAACTCTTCTAATAATATTTTTGCTACTGCGTATCTGGCCGATGGCTTATCATCAGCTGGAATTATATACCAAGGAGCATAAGATGTTGATGTTCTGTTTAATACATCTTCATAGCACTGCTGATAAGCATCCCATAAGGCACGCTCTTTTAAGTCTGCTGCTGAAAACTTCCAATTTTTTTCTGGTAAATTTAAACGACGCAGAAGCCTTTTACGTTGCTCCTCTTTCGATAGATGTAAAAAGAACTTCAGCACAATAGTACCACTTTTTTCTAAATGTTTTTCAAACTGGTTTATTCTGTTCATTCTCGAGTGATAAAAAGCACTATCTATATCTTCAATTGATTTTATATCAGGTAAATTTTCATGCAGAATATACTCTGGATGAACCCTAGTTACCAATACATTTTCGTAGTGAGTTCTGTTAAAAATTCCAATTTTACCTTTAGCGGGAAGGGCTGTGTAATGACGCCATAAAAAATCGTGCTTTAGCTCTAAGCGAGTAGGCGTTTTAAAACTGTGAACTATAACGCCTCTTACATTTACGTCTTTAAAAACCTCGCGAATTAAACTGTCTTTCCCAGAAGTATCCATGCCTTGTAAACAAATTAAAACACTGTGCTTGCCTTGGGCATACATAATTTCTTGAAGCGAACTTATTTCTTTTCTAAACTTTTTAAGCTCTTTTTTTGCATCTGCCTTGATTTCTTTGGTACTAACATTGTTAATTTTAAGAGTATTAGCTACTTTATATTTGCGCACATTCATAAAAGCGATGATAATTACAGATAAAAACGATAAAATTAAAACTATTTTGTTAGTCTTTCTAATTAATTTGACTAAAAATTAATAGCGATAACCGAAATTTAAAGGTTTATAAAATAAATTGTATAAACCGAAGATTATCATTAATTGAGCAAATTTTTATCTTTTGCTGAAAAAAGAGTAATTTTCTTAAAAAAACTCAGCAATATTGTGCTTATTAGAGGTGCTTTAGGCAATAATAAAGTTTTTGTTGCAAATGCTTGATCATTAAGTTGTTTATTTAAAGATTAAAAAAAACAGAAAAAAAAATGTAATTTATAGCCTATTATAGCGACTTTCAGGCTAAATTAAACAGTAACACAAATGAAAAAAATATTGGCTTTTGCGCTTATCGCGTTACAAACTGCAATTTCTTACGGACAAGAAACTGCAGAAAATTTTATCTTGTCGATAGAAAAAAAACACAACAAAGAAACCTTTATGGCTAAAAAGTATATAAGATATACTATTGATATTGCTTTTGGAGGAAAAAAGCGCTTAGAAGGAGTAATAACACAAGAGCCTGGAGGAGGAAAGATAAAGATTGAAAAAAAAGATGGGTCATTAATTGTTTTTGATGGCACAAACGTATATGCCTTAGGCATAGCTGACGATAAGCTAAAAGCAGCGCGTTTTGACATTTTTACTTGGTCTTATTTTTTGGGTTTCCCGTATAAGCTAAATGACAAAGGAACTATTTGGTCGGATTTTAAAACCAATAAATGGGGAAATAAAAGCTTAAGCACAGGTAAGCTAGCCTTTAAATCGGGAATAGGAGATGCACCCGATGATTGGTATATAGTTTACAAAAACCCAAATACACACCTTATAGAAGGAGCTGCTTATATAGTTAGCTTTGGCAAAGGAAAAGAAAAGGCTGAAAAAGACCCTCATGCCATTAAATACAATGATATTAAGATGGTTAATTCAATTCCGATTTCAACAAATTGGACTTTCCACAACTGGTCTTTAAAAGATGGTTATACAGATATTATCGGTCAGGCTAAACTTTCAAATATTGAATTTATAGAAAATGCGCAGTTTGATATACCGCAAAATGCTAAAATAGTAAACGCATTGTAAACAGAGAGTTATATCTTAAAAAACATTAAAATAATTAAGAATATATTAATTTGCCATATCACACCACAATATAAATCCATCCCTATTAAGTAAGTAAATATGTTTAGTTTGGATACTTAGTTTAAAAAAAAAATATTTTAACTCAACAATACTGATTATAGTTTTTACTAAATTAAATAGTATTTGGTATATTCTCAATTATTAATAGTAAATAACTGTATTAAACTTTAGTTTAGTGTAATACAGTTTTCTTCTTTTTTAAGTTGTTGTACAAAAGCAAAAGCTTATTGTGACTCCCCCTCTATCTCTAATTTAGGACGGGTTTTGTCGCTCGAATCGTTTTGTTTATAATTTGTAAAAAATAAAAAAAATTCTGAAATTAAGACCAATATAATTAATACATTAAATATAATAATTTAAAGTAATATACTTAATCCTTTTTCAAACGCAACATATTGATTAGTTGTATTTCATGAGTTTTAAAGCACAGAGTTACTTTTAAGGCAATAGATTGATGAATAGTTATTTTGTGTCAAAATGTCATTGTTTTGCAGTTGGCAATATTATTGTAAGGAAAAGAGAAGTAAAGAAAAATATAAAGAAAAATGAGTTACCATGAGTAAAGACCCATATGCAGCAAGTAGTAAGTTAAAGAGTGCTAAAGAAAACTCAAAATCGGAAAAACAGCAAAAAAAAACAGCAAAAAATAACAAAGAAGAACAACCTAAACAAAAGGTAGAAAAAAAAGAGTCTACATCTGAGGAGTTTTTACAATTAGAAAAAGACAAGTTTTTGCGTTTGTTTGCTGAATTTGAAAATTACAAAAAGCGAACTAGCAAGGAACGCATCGAGCTTTTTAAGACAGCAAGTCAGGAATTAATGACAGCTTTATTGCCTATTATAGATGATTTTGACAGAGGCTTGGCAGAAGTTAAAAAAGCTGAAGACTCTGAATTATTTAAAGGTATGGAACTTATAAGCAGTAAATTCAAAAATGTATTAATTCAAAAAGGTTTAACTGAGATAGAAGTCAAGGAGGGAGATAATTTTGATTCAGAAATTCACGATGCTATAACTCAAATCCCTGCGCCTACTGAACAATTAAAAGGGAAGGTAATTAATTGTGTTGAAAAAGGTTATAGACTGGGTGTTAAAATAATTAGACATCCAAAAGTTGTTATTGGACAAATATAAATACTAATTCAATATAACAATCCTACCTTGTAGCATTGTTTTAAAGGTCAATTTAAAAAAGATGGCAAAGCAAGACTATTACGAAATATTAGGAATATCAAAATCAGCATCGCAAGCAGAGATAAAAAAGGCATATAGAAAGATGGCTATTAAATACCATCCAGATAAAAACCCTGATAATAAGAATGCTGAAGAAAAATTTAAACTCGCAGCTGAAGCCTATGAGGTTTTGAGCGATCAAGATAAAAAAGCTCGTTATGACCAATACGGGCATGCAGCTTTCCAAGGTGGGCAAGGAGGCTTTAGTGGCGGTATGAATATGGATGATATTTTTAGTCAGTTTGGAGACATATTTGGCGAAGCCTTTGGAGGTGGTTTTGGCAGTTTTGGTCGTTCAAGCCAACGTCAAGCTAGAGTAAAAGGAAGCAACCTCAGGATTAGAGTAAAATTAACTCTAGAAGAAATAGCAAAAGGCGTTGAAAAAAAAGTAAAAGTAAGGCGAAAGGTTCAAGCACCGGGAGTAATCTACAAAAGTTGCTCTATTTGCAAGGGTAGCGGACAGCAAACAAGGATAACTAATACTTTTTTGGGGAAAATGCAAACTGCTTCTACCTGTAATAACTGCTATGGTACTGGCGAATTGCTCAGCAATAAACCCTCAGGAGCCGACTATCAAGGAATGATTGTCAAGGAAGAAACCGTATCTATTAATATCCCTCAAGGTGTGTCAGAAGGAGTTCAGTTAAAAGTAGGAGGTAAGGGCAACGAAGCACCAGGAAAAAATTCAATTGCAGGCGATTTATTGGTCTTAATAGAAGAAAGCTCTCATAAAACTTTAAAACGCGAAGGAAGTAATGTCCACTATGACCTATATATAAACTTCTCGGAGGCAGTATTAGGAGTTTCAAAAGAAATTGAAACGGTTACAGGTAAGGTAAAAATTAAAATAGAACCAGGAACACAATCGGGTAAAATTTTACGTTTAAAAGGCAAAGGCTTACCAAGTATTGAACACTATGACTCTGGAGATTTCTTAATTCACATAAACGTTTGGACACCTCAAGAGCTAACAAAAAACCAAAGAGTTTTTTTTGAACAAATGTTAGGCGATGATAATTTTAGTCCAAACCCGCAAAAATCTGACAAATCTTTTTTTGAAAAGGTAAAAGACATGTTTTCTTAAAAACAAAAAGCGCATTGCTTGCTTAATAATTACTAAGTCAAAGCTATTATTTTAGGTAAATAGCATTTGTAAAAAACAATTTAATTATTATCGATAAAAAAAACACAAAAAAAGATATATTATTTTTGAAATAATATAATAATATTCATATATTTGTGCAGTCTAGAAGACGTTCTAGATTCTTTTTCTTTTTCATAGCAATTTTTCCCACTCAATTCTTTTGAGTGGGTTTTTTTATTTATAAAACTAAAATTATTTATATGTAAGCTATCAGTAATAATTAAAGCAACAACAGTAATTATTTATTGACTTGACCTAAAATTATACAGCCTGCTTAATTGAAATTCTTTCTTTAACAATCAAACAAAAATCAAATTTAAGTGCTTTACAATTAAAATTATAAAGTGTAAAATACAATTGTAAGTATAAATTTTTTATAGCAAACAGCATTCTATAAAAGTATTTTATTAAAAATTAATGTTTTACATCTTATTATTTGCAAAATCATCTAAATAATATTTTTTAAAAAAAAGTTGATTATTTTTTGGAGAAAGATAAAATATTTATACATTTGTAATGTCTAAGAGACGTCTTAGACACTTTTTCTTTTTCATAGCAATTTTTCCCACTCAATTCTTTTGAGTGGGTTTTTTTGTAAATTAGCAAATAAATAATAAAATAAGCAGTTCTATCTTATCGACTTATTTTGTAAAGTAAGTAGGAAAGTCCGGACACTATAGAACAAGCATAGCGGATAACATCCGTCCGATGTAAATCGAGGACAAGTGCAACAGAAAGAATGTACAGAAATGCTGTAGTGAAATCAGGTAAACTCTATGCAGTGAAATGCCACATATATTAGAGCTTGAGTGTTGTTCGCACAATTCTAAGGGGTAGGCAGATTGACCTTAACAGCAATATTAAGGCTAGATAAATGATAAGAATCTTTAATTTTAAGATAACAGAATCCGGCTTACAGAACTGCTTTTTTTGTTTAAAACATAACTTTAACCAAATTGGCATAAAGCATATAGCTAGTGTTTGCCAGAAAAATCTATTTTTTGACATGTATTTATCACTTGTTACATACCCTTAAGGTATAAAAAGTTGTTCCGATTAACTAACGGATGGGTTTCGTTGCTCAAATCGTTTGTGTATAATTTAAAAAAATTAAAAAACATCTAAAATTTAAAACCGATATAATACAACTATACTACATTAAGTATAAGAATTCTAATTTAAATATCAAAAAACAAGCGCAACACATTTAACTCCTTTTTTAAATGTAAAATACTGATTAATAGTGCTATATCGGTTTTATACAAAAAAGACCAACTAATTTAAATATTTAAAAAAGTAAAATTTATTGGTATTTATAAGCTAATATTCATTACTAAAAGGACGAGTAAAAATTTAATACAGCCAAAAGCATAATTATTATTTTCTAAAATAATTAACATATATTAACTTATTTTTTATTAAAAAAATAATTAAAATAAAAATTAATAAATTATTTTTATTAATAAGCTACAATCATTGTTTATTTTTGAAATTAATTAAAAATTGCTACTTTTGCACAGCAAAACTCAACAAAATTATTGCATATGGCTTTTGATATTAATATGATAAAAGAGGTTTACGCCAATGTGGTTAACAGGGTAAATACTGCTCGTAAAATTACAGGCAAGCCTTTAACTTTAGCTGAAAAAATATTGTACACACATTTATGGGATGGGAAAGCCACTAAAGCTTTTAAAAGGGCTAAAGATTATGTAAATTTTGCCCCCGATCGCATTGCCTGTCAAGATGCCACAGCACAAATGGCATTATTGCAATTTATGCAAGCAGGAAAAACAAAGGTAGCTGTACCAACAACAGTTCACTGCGATCACTTAATACAAGCAAAGTTGGGTGCCGATAAAGATCTACAACAGGCCTTAAACAACAGCAACGAGGTGTTTAATTTTTTAGAATCGGTTTCAAACAAATACGGAATAGGTTTTTGGAAGCCTGGAGCAGGAATTATTCATCAAGTAGTATTGGAAAACTACGCTTTTCCAGGAGGGATGATGATAGGCACAGACTCTCACACAGTAAACGCAGGCGGACTTGGAATGCTAGCCATTGGGGTTGGTGGAGCAGATGCTGTTGATGTAATGGCAGGTATGCCTTGGGAGTTAAAATTTCCAAAACTAATAGGAGTGAAGCTCAATGGGAAACTACATGGATGGACAGCACCTAAGGATGTTATTTTAAAAGTTGCAGGCATTTTAACTGTAAAAGGAGGCACGGGTGCTATTGTTGAATATTTTGGAGAAGGAGCAACCGCCATGTCGTGCACTGGCAAAGGGACTATTTGTAATATGGGTGCTGAAATAGGAGCTACAACCTCTACTTTTGGCTACGATTCATCTATGGAGCGCTACCTCAGAGCTACTGGAAGAGATGAAGTGGCAAATGAGGCAAACAAAATTAAAAATTACCTAACTGCTGACCCTGAAGTTTACGCAAATCCCGAACAGTATTTTGATCAAATTATCGAAATTAATCTAAGTGAATTAAACCCTCATCTAAACGGACCCTTTACTCCTGATTTAGCTACCCAAGCAGGTAGAGATATGGCAAAAAAAGCAAAGCAAAACAATTGGCCCTTGCAAGTTGAATGGGGTTTAATAGGCTCCTGCACAAATTCGTCGTATGAAGATTTATCACGAGCAGCCTCAATTGCAAAGCAAGCCATTGATAAAGGCTTAAAAACCAAAGCAGAATTTGGGATTAATCCCGGTTCGGAGCAAGTGCGTTACACTGCCGATAGGGATGGAATTTTACAAGTTTTTAAAAAGCTTGATGCTAAAATATTTACCAATGCCTGCGGACCCTGTATCGGGCAATGGGGACGCTATAAAGACCCTAAAAATGCACCCAAAAACAGCATAGTTCATTCTTTTAACAGAAACTTTGCCAAAAGAGCCGATGGCAATCCGAACACACATGCCTTTGTTGCTTCGCCCGAAATGGTTGCAGCAATAGCAATATCTGGACGCTTAGATTTTAATCCTATTACAGATATGCTAACCAATGAAAATGGAGAGCAAGTAAAATTTGACGAACCAACTGGCTGGGAATTGCCCACACAAGGTTTCGCTGTTGAAAACGCAGGTTATATTAAACCTATAGAAGATGGAAGTAAGGTTGAAGTTATAGTAAAGCCTGACTCAGAACGTTTGCAATTATTAAAACCCTTTACACCAATAGGTTATGATATAAAAGGAGCTAAATTATTAATTAAAGCTCATGGTAAATGCACTACCGATCATATTTCAATGGCTGGGCCTTGGTTGCGCTATCGCGGGCATTTAGACAATATATCAAACAACATGCTAATTGGAGCGGTAAATTCATTTAACATGCAAACTAACCTAGTGAAAAACCAGCTAACAGGTACTTACAACGCAGTGCCAAAAGTACAAAGGGCATACAAGGCTAAAGGAATTAAGACAATTGTTGTTGGCGATCACAACTACGGAGAAGGCTCTTCCCGCGAACACGCAGCAATGGAACCACGCCACTTAGGGGTTGTTGCAGTTTTAGTAAAATCGTTTGCGCGTATTCACGAAACAAATCTTAAAAAACAAGGTATGTTAGGACTAACTTTTGCCAATGAAAATGACTACGATTTAATTCAGGAAGACGACACTTTTAACTTCTTAGATTTAAACAAATTCACGCCTTCTAAACCTTTGACAATTGAAATAATTCACACTAGTGGTTCAAAAGATATAATTTTGGCAAACCACACTTATAACAGTGGGCAAATTGAATGGTTTAAGGAAGGGTCGGCATTAAATTTGATTAAAAAACAAAATGTAACTTAAATAAGCTAATACATTTTTTTAAATCCTTGTTTTAATTATTTGATTTTTGACATTAAAATGCTCTGTTAAAACTTTATAACTAAATAATAAGTTTAGTAAATATATTTTTATCCCGTTAATTTGCAGTTGCTAATCTGCTGATAAATAATATTTAAACATAAATTACCAGTTACAAAAAGAAAATGAGCCCTAAAAACAACGAGATTTTTTATTTAGGTTAGTTTTAAATGGCACAAAATTTGGTGTACTTATATTTGTTTGATTTTCAATACAAAATTTATATTTAAACAGTTTAATTCCCTAAAAACATGAGTAGTATTTGTTGCTTCGAAGAAATTAATCTTTTTAAATTGCTATGTCCTTACAAGTATACAGAGGACAAAAAAAATCATTCTATAAACATTTACAAAAAAAGTGATTACATATATTTTGAGGAAGATCCTGCAAATAAAATTTACCTAATTGAATTTGGAAAAGTAAAGATAGGATATTTTACTGAAGACGGAGAAGAACAAATAAAAGCTATTTTAGCAAAAGGAGAAATATTTGGAGAAAAAGCAATATTAGGAATAGAAAACCACAATGAATTTGCCCAATCAATTGAAAACTCAACATCAGTGTGTGTGGTTTCAAAAGATATTGTGCATTCGTTAATGAAAGACAATTCAGCGATAAACTTTAAAATACACAAAATTATAGGACAACGTGTAAAAAGGCTGGAAAACAGATTAAAATTGCTGTTGTGCAAAGACGCTAAAATGCGCTTAATAGAGTTTTTTAACGAACTTTGCAGCGACTATGGTAATTTATGTAATACAACACAAGATTATATAATACAGCATCCTTACACACAAAAAGATATTGCTACTTTAATAGGTATTTCTCGTCCAACCTTAAATACACTGATGAACCAAATGAAACAAGAAGGGCTAATTGATTTTAATAGAAAAAATTTAAGGTTGTTTAAAAAAAATAAGCTAAATGTTAGTTATCTGACATTTTAAATCAAAAGCCTGAAATAATTTTGCTTTTGAAATTTTAAAACAAAAAACAATGAGAAAATTAATTTTAAGTCTTTTTGCTATTATAGCTTTAAGTTTTGCTTCATGCGTAGAAAAGAAAGAGGAAACACTTACACCCCCTACACCCCCTACACCCCCCTCTACTTTAACTCTAAAGATTGACAAACTTCCAGCTTTAGGAAATGACTATGTTTATGAAGGTTGGTTAATAGTTGACAGTATCCCTGTTTCAACAGGTACTTTTAGTGTTGATAATAATAATGAATTATCACAAACTGTTTTTGAAATTAACGACAGTACAACCTTAAATAGTGCTAAAACATTTGTTTTATCAATAGAACCAGCATCTGATAATGATCCAAAGCCTTCAAAAACAAAAATTTTATCAGGTAATTTTGACGATAATTCAGCAAGTCTTTCTGTTTCAGAATTTGTAGGTGATTTTTCTAATGTCTCGGGAAAGTTTATATTAGCAACTCCCACCAGCGAATCAGATGAAGACGAAACAAGTGGTGTTTGGTTTCTTGATAACTCAGACGGTGAGTTTAAAGCAGGCTTAACGCTTCCCAAATTAAAAGAAGGTTGGAAGTATGAAGGTTGGGCAATTATAGATGGAACACCTTTAAGTACAGGTACATTTTTATCAGTTACGGGTAAAGATGACAATGCAAGCACTTCTCCTTTTAAAGGTGATAAGAGCGATGGTCCTGAATTTCCAGGAGAAGACTATATTAAAAGTGCTCCTGATAGTTTAAATTTTCCAACTGATTTAAGAGGGTCAATGGTAGCCATCTCAGTTGAGCCTGATCCAGACAACAGCGAAACTGCTTTTGATATTGTTCCTTTGTTTTATGCTATTCCAAAGGATGCGGAACCAGGTAAAGTGTTAGAAATGGAAAAACAAACAATCTCCATTACTGGAACAGCAACTCGTTCATAATTTTTTATTACTAAAATTTTTTTATTATTGTAAAGAGCAATCAAAATTTATTTTTGGTTGCTTTTTTTATGTTTACAATTAATCAACTAATATTTCAAATTCATCCCAAGGCTCAGTACGCCATGCTAAATGTGCTGTTGAGGGCGAAAATCCAAAAAAAGGTGAATAGGTACGTATTTTAATTGTTTTACCATCGGGCAGAAATTCGAGTAAACGCAACCAGCCATCACCTCCATTACCTCCTCCCTCGGTTTGAGCATTAAACATTATTTGATGAACAGTTTTACTTACTGTATTAAAATCCTTGCGGTAACCTACATTGTCTTTAAAAGAGCCTATTTGTGCATAGTGCCCAGAGAGAACTAGTTGAATGTTAGATGTTCGGTGCAATAGTTTGCCCCAAACTTCCTCGCCGTAATTTACAGGACGCATTTTGTAGTTTTCCTTAACAATACGAGTTCCGTCAGACTTTAAATACGAATGAGTTATAAAAACTAGCAAGTGTTTTTTATATTCTTCAGATACAGACAATTTATAAACCCAATCAAGCACTTCATCGCGTGGAGCAAATTCAGTAGTAATAAACAACAACTTTTTCCATTTAGGTATAATTAGTTCAAAAGCTGCATTTTGCAAGCTAGGTGCTTCCTTGCCATTACTAAAGATAGCTGCTAAAGTTTTATTAAATTGTTTGTTGCGCTCGGGGTGAAAATAGAGTGCAAACTGCGATTTTCTATTCTCTCCATTTGCATACCCATAATCGTGATTTCCAGGAGATAAGAAATAGGGTAAAACATTGTCTAAACGCTCAAAAGCTTTTGAAACTGACCTCCATTGTTGTATACTGTTTTGATCTGCATTTACTCCATCGGCAAGCCATATATTATTGTGCTGCACCAAATCGCCTGTGCACAAAGCAGCTCTTATATTTAAATTTTCCTTATTATGAGCAATCCAAGAGGTAAGCAACTCAAATACAGGCTGATTAGCACCAAATTTTATATAATTTTGAGGATCGGGCAACCACACTAAGCTAGTAGATTGAGGGTGGCTTAGCTTAGGTGTTATAGAATGCTGGGCTTTGGTATTGGTATTGATTAGCACCATCCAAAGTAATAAGAAAATTTTTTTTAATTTCATTATATGTTTGATTTTAAGGATTAAATTTAACTAATTTAGCTTACTCAAAAGTACAAAATTGAGTATTAAGAACTGTTAGCTTATATTGACATTAATTTTTTAAAATTCACTATTAATTGAGCTTATTAATAAATTTAAAAACTGATAAAAGGATGCTGTTTTTTTAGTGCTGTTTGTTTAAGGGCTAGTTTTTTTAAAAATTTTTTATGTAGTTCAGTATCGGGATTAAAAGGCTGGTGAGTTAATTCTTTTTGTATGGACTCAACTTTGAGCATAAGCTCTTGGGCGTCTTCAGATACCCAAACCTGTTTAAATTTTTCCCATATATAATTAACAGCCATTGTATTAGGATGTATCATGTCTTCTGCATAAAAACGATAATCGCGAAGTTCGTCCATCATAATTTCATAAGACGGGAAGTAGTTGATATTATTTGCTTTATTAATTGTTTGATGTATTGCTGTAATTAAATGCGCCTTGCTTTGCTGGTTTTCAACAAAACCATCTTTTAAATGCCTAACAGGAGAAATTGTGTAAACAATGCAAATTTCTTTATTTATACTTTTTACAAGAGTGTTAATTGCGTTTAAACTTTGCTTAATTTGCTCAACTGAAAGAATTTGTTTAAGAAATTTTTTTTGAGATAATTTATGACAATTTGCAACTATACACTTATTTTTAAGTAATATATACACCCAAGCCGTGCCTAATGTAACAATGAAATGAGTTGTGTTTTTTAGTTGCTTTAAAGTGCTTTTAACAGCTGTGTTTAGCTTGTTTAAAAGTTCTTTTTCAGATTGAGAACTCAATTGTAAATGAGCATCAAAGGAGTGCCATAATTCATTGTGGTAAAAAATATCTTTTTTAATATAAGGTTTTTTGTTAACAGCACGGCTGATTAAATTTTCAATAGCTTTAGGGTGAAACAAAATGCCAAAGGGATTTTGAAAACACTGAAATTTATAATACAAAAATTTAGTTGCCATGTTTTTAGAAAAACAAGAACCTATTAAACACAATTTTGAGTTGTAGTTAATTGTGCTGTATTTTTCTGATTTTAACGCCAATTGTGTGTGTAGAATCATTTTAGCTTGCCAATTTTATATTATATTGTGTGTTTATCGCAAATACTTTATCATATGTATTGTCGAGCTTTTTTTAGGGCTTCAGATATCCCACTTGGATCTTTACCACCTGCGGTTGCAAAGAAGTTTTGTCCACCACCACCTCCTCCAATACACAGCCCCAATTCTTTAACCACTTTTGAAGCATTATAGCCACGATTATCAATTAAATTCTTTGAAATATAACAACTCAGCACAGCTTTTTCAGTTGAAAGCGCACTAGTGAGCACCAAAAAAAGATTTTCAAACTCTTTACCTATCTCAAATGAAAGGTTTTTTAAACCTGCAGAATCTAAGTCAACTTCAGCAGCTAAAAAGTAAACCCCATTTATTAGTTGCAATTTACTCTTAATATGCTCTTTTAAGCTTTTAACCTTGTCTTTTAATAGGTTTTCGATTTGCTTTTTTAGCCTAGCGTTTTCGTCTTGTAAGTTAGTTACTGCTTTTAATATATTTTTAGGATTTTTTAGCAATTCTTTTACGCTATTGTAATTTATTTGCATTTGCCGAAAATATTTCTCAGCACTTGAGCCTGTTATAGCCTCAATACGCCTTATACCTGTTGCAATAGCACTTTCAGAAATAATCTTAAAATACCAAATATTGCCAGTTTGCAATATATGAGTTCCTCCGCAAAGCTCTATCGACTCCCCAAAGCGAACAGTGCGAACACTAGTGCCATATTTTTCACCAAACAAAGCAAGTGCACCTTGATTTATTGCCTGTTGCATAGTAATATTCCTCTGTTCTTTTAAACAAATATTTTCAGCAATACGAGCATTTACAAAGGCTTCTATTTTTTGCAGTTGACTGCTATCTGTTTTTGAGAAGTGTGAAAAGTCAAAACGCAGATAATCACGACCAACCAAAGAACCCTTTTGTTCAACATGCTTACCCAAAACAACTCTCAAAGCCTGGTGTAGTAGGTGAGTGGCGGAGTGATTGCAAGAGGTTAGCTTTCTGTGTTCTTTATCTACAATAGCGTTGAGGGGTTCGTGTATATTTTCAGGCAAACTGTCGGCAAAATGAACAATTAAATTGTTCTCCTTTTTGGTATTAACTATTTTTGTAGAACTGCCCTTAGAATTTTTTAAAAATCCTATATCGCCAACCTGACCTCCGCCCTCTGGATAAAATGGAGTTTTGTTAAATACTAATTGATATTGCTTTTGTTTGTTAACACTTAGTTCTCTGTAGCGCGTTAGTTGTACTTTAGCAGTTAGGCTATCGTAGCCTATAAATTGAGTGCCTTTTTGGTTGTTTAACACAAACCAATCGGTAGTTATCTCAGAAGCTTTAGCTCGCGAACGGTTTTTTTGAACTTTCATCTCTTTGCTAAAGGCTGCTTGATTTACAGCATAGCCCTTTTCCCTTGCAATTAATTGGGTTAAGTCAAGCGGAAAGCCATAGGTGTCATATAACTCAAAAGCTTCCTTTCCTGACATAAGTTTCCCTTTAGTTCTTTCTATTACTCTATTTAATAGAAGCAACCCTTGATCTAAGGTTCGTAAAAAAGACAATTCTTCTTCTTTAATAACATTATTTACTAAACTCTCGTGCTTTTTTAGCTCTGGAAAGGCATCGCTCATTTGTTCAGAAAGTGTTTTGTTGAGTTTGTAAATAAAGGGTTCTTTTTGATTTAGAAACGTAAAGCCATATCTAACGGCTCTGCGCAAAATTCTGCGTATAACATATCCAGCGCCATTGTTGCTAGGCAGTTGTCCGTCGGCAATAGCAAACGCTACGGCGCGAATATGATCGGCAATTACACGAATAGCAATATCTGTTTTTTCTTGCTCGCCGAATACACAACCTGTAATACTTTCAATTTCTTTAATCAAAGGAATGAACAAATCAGTATCGTAATTTGACTGAACATTTTGCAATACCATACACAAACGCTCAAATCCCATACCTGTGTCGATGTGTTTTAAGGGAAGCTCCTCTAAAGAGCCATCTGCCCTGCGGTTGTACTGCATAAAAACCAAATTCCATATTTCAATTACTTGAGGATGATTAGCATTGACTAAACTTTTACCATCTACCTTAGCTTTTTCTTTATCTGATCGAATATCAATATGAATCTCAGAACAAGGACCACACGGACCCTGTTCTCCCATTTCCCAAAAATTATTTTCCTTATTACCCAGCACAATACGCTTTTCTGCAACAATCTGTTTCCAAAAATTGTAAGCTTCTTTATCCATGCTTGTACCTTGTTTATCATCCCCTTCAAAAACACTTATATACAAAAGGTCTTTGTCAATTTTATAAACCTCAGTAAGCAGTTGCCAAGCCCAGGTTATGGCTTGCTCTTTAAAGTAATTGCCAAAGCTCCAATTACCCAGCATCTCAAACATAGTATGGTGATATGTATCATAGCCCACCTCCTCTAAGTCGTTGTGTTTGCCCGAAACACGTAAACACTTTTGAGAATTGGCTATTCGGTTGCTCACTGGAGTGGCATTGCCCAAAAAATACTCCTTAAACGGAGCCATGCCTGAGTTTATAAACATTAAACTGGAATCGCCCTTAGATACTAATGGTGCAGATGAAACTAAGCTGTGTTGTTTTGATTTAAAAAATTCTAAAAATTTAGCCCTTATATGTTTCGATTTCATACCAATTCCTAAATTTTAATTTGTTAATTTTTATTTAAAAAAGTTTATAAAAAAAATAAATTTTAAAACATTTTGTAATTTTGTTAGTTAATATACTTTTAAGTCTTAAAATTTGTTTTATTAATAAAGTAATAAAGAGTACAAAAATAACACATTATAGTATTATGGCAAAAGTAAAATATTATTATGATTCAGAAACACTGTCTTATAGAAAAATAGAGAGCAATGCTAATGACAAGTACAAAAAAATATTACTAGCTATCTCAAGTGTTTTTTTAATAGCTTTTTTAGGATTTATAGGTTTTAGCCAATTTTTGATTACCCCTAAAGAAAGGGGACAAAAAAGAGAACTTGAAAATTTAAAACTACACTACGAATTACTGTCAAAAAGGATGGAAGAAAGCTCAGAAATACTCGCTGAACTACAAATTAGAGATAATGCTATTTACAGAACTTTTTTCGAGGTTACCCCCATTGCTGATGAACAGCGAAAAGCAGGATTTGGCGGAGTAAATAGATACAAACACCTCGATGGCTTTGAAAATAGCAATATGATTAAAGATGTTACCAAAAAGCTAGATATACTATCTAAACAGATGGTTGTTCAGTCAAAGTCTTTAGACGAGGTAGTTAATCTAGCTAAAGCAAAAGAAAAAATGCTAGCTTCAATACCAGCAATAAAGCCAGTAAAAAGTCAGGATGTAACGAGAATGGCATCTGGATACGGCATGCGTTTACACCCTATGCTAAAAACATGGCTTATGCACAACGGCATGGATTTTACTGCACCAACAGGAACTCCTATTTACGCCTCGGGCGATGGAAAGATCATCAGAGCAACTAGAAGCGGAACCTTTGGAAACGTGGTTTATATAAACCACGGATATGGCTACAAAACTATTTACGCACATATGAGTAAATTTGCTGTAAAAAAAGGACAGAAAGTGTTTAGAGGAGACCTAATTGGATATGTTGGCAATACAGGACGCTCAGTAGCTCCTCATTTGCACTATGAGGTTCACAAAAACGACCAACCCGTAAATCCAATTTATTACTATTACGGAAACTTAACGCCCGAGGAGTTTGTGGCTATGCAAAAAGCTTCACAACAAAAAGGTCAATCGTATGATTAACATTTAATAATGAATTTAAAACTATCTGAAAAAAGTTATTATAAAATTGGGGAAGTAGCAACAGCTTTTGGTGTTAATACTTCTCTTATTCGTTTTTGGGAAAAAGAATTTGAGTTAATTAAACCCAAAAAAAATGCTAAAGGAGATAGGCTGTTTACAAAAAAAGACATAGAAAATTTTAAATTGATATATAACTTAGTAAAAGAAAGAGGCTTTACTCTAGATGGAGCAAAGTTAAAGCTAAGGAAAAACAAGAGTGAACTTGAGAAAAACAATCAAATTATTGACAAATTAGAAACCGTAAAAGCAGAGTTGATTAAAATTAAAAATCAACTTTAAATAAATAAGGCTAAAGTGTAAAAAAGGTTTTGCAGCTTAAGCTTAAACCAACACTTTTTGTTTAAAGTGTTGATATTCAAAATATAGATATATAAAATTAATTAAAATTTAAAAATTATTTATAATGAAAAAATGGTTAATGCCTTTAATTATTATTGGCTTAATGGCATTTGTATTGTACAGATGGGCAGTAGGGTTTAACAATAAGGCTGTTGTGTTGCAGGAGGATGCCAAGACAGAATGGTCAAAGGTAGAGAGTTCTTACCAAAGACGTAATGATTTGATAGGCAATTTAGTAAAAACTGTGCAGGGAGCTGCTGACTTTGAAAAATCAACTCTAACTGAAGTTATTAACGCAAGAGCAAAGGCAACTCAAACCACTTTAAACCTAGGAAATTTAACAGCTCAAAACATGGCTAAATTTCAACAAGCACAAACAGGGTTAAGTGGCGCCTTGTC
>JBKDZU010000086.1:0-32267 GCA_047971505.1 Tenacibaculum sp. | reverse complement strand
GGTGCTTGATCCGAAGTTAATATAACCTGCTTGCCGTTTTTCTGCAAGTGTTTAAAAATATGTATAAACAAATCTTGAGTTCCTGTTTTTCCAGATAAAAATTGCTCATCGTCAATAATTAAAACATCAATCATTTGGTAAATATGAATAAAATCATTTCTAGTATTTGATCTTACTGAATCAATAAATTGTTGGGTAAATTTTTCTGCCGAAATATACAAAACCGTTTTTTCTGGATATTTGTCTTTAATTTCAACACCTATAGCGTGCGCTAAATGTGTTTTACCTAAGCCAACTCCACCGTAGATCAACAAGGGATTAAATGAAGTACCACCTGGTTTATTTGCAACAGCCATTCCAGCAGATCTTGCCAATCTGTTAGAGTCGCCTTCAATAAAATTCACAAAATTATAATTGGGGTTTAGCTGAGATTCAATTTTGACTTTTTGTAATCCAGGGATCACAAAAGGGTTCTTTAACTCTCTTTTAGTTTCTAAAGGAACTGTAACTTTTTGCGGTTTTATGGGGTTTCTGTTTGCACTTGGTATTTTTACAGTTTGCGGATTATTGCTGCTGTAAGTATTTTCCATACGAACATCGTAAATTAACTTAGCTTCACTTCCTAACTGTTTTACTAAAGCCACCCTCAACAGTTTAATATAGTGCTCTTCTAACCATTCGTAAAAAAATTTGCTTGGAACCTGAATTGTTAAAGCTTCCTCAGATAGCTTTACTGGCTTTATGGGTTCAAACCAAGTTTTGTATGCCTGTGGTTTAATGTTGTCCTTAATAAAGGACAAACATTTTGCCCAAACTGAATCAGCTGTCTTATTCATATTAAAAAAAATGATTAATTTTATTAATTTTTTTGACTATAAGGACTTTATAAAACCCTACAATTGTACAAACAAAAGTGTGAATAAATTTCAGTAAAAAAAAATGAAATTGCTATTGTTTATTATTTTTTTTTTACGTACTATTGATTTTTTTAGAATAAAAAAATATAATTTGAGCAAAAATACAACAACTATTCGCATACGATATGCAGACACAGATCAAATGGGGGTGGTTTATCACGGGAACTACGCACAGTTCTTTGAAGTTGGAAGAACAGAATGGTTAAGGAGTTTAGATACAAGCTATAAATGCTTAGAAAATAACAACATAATACTTCCTGTTATTGAGTTAAATTGCAAGTTTAAAAAACCAGCATATTACGATGATTTAATTACCATTACTACTTGCTTAAAAGCAATTCCAATCTTTAGGTTAGAGTTTTACTACGAAATAACAAATCAATATAATGAGTTATTGTGCAATGCCAATACTGTTTTGGTATTTGTAAATAAACTTAATATGAAGCCCACTCGTTGCCCAAAATATATTCTTGAAAAAATAAAAAAAACAACAACACCAAAATAAATTATTTATTAACCAAAGCTATTTAAAAATAATTAACAATAAGGTTTAAGCTTAAATACTGGGTTGTTAAAAAACCTTGAGGAAAGCAAATAAAACTTATCAGCAAAATTTATCTTTAAAAACACTTAAATTAGGTCAGTATATAAAAGCATAAGAGCAATTTACAGCACAATTATTGTTTTTTTGCAAAATTAACTATTTGAGTTTAAAATTTAAAAATATGAAGATATACACCAAAACAGGAGATAAAGGCAGTACTTCTTTGCTTGGAGGCTGTAGGGTTTTAAAAAATCATCTAAAAATTGAAAGTTACGGAACGGTTGATGAACTAAATTCTTATATAGGTTTGCTCAAAGATCAATTAACTGATAATTCTTTAAAACAAACTTTAATTCATATACAAAACAATCTATTTACAGTTGGGGCTATGCTTGCAGCACCTCCAAAAAACGATCTACTTAAAAAAGGCAGGCAAGAGTTTAAAATTTTAAAAATAAGCAATGAATCTGTGTTATTTTTAGAGGAAAATATTGACCAAATAAACGAAAATCTACCTGCAATAACACAGTTTATATTACCAGGGGGGCATCAAACCGTATCAATATGTCATATAGCACGTTGTGTTTGCAGGAGGGCAGAACGCCTTACAGTGGCATTAAGTGGGCAAGAAGATGTTTGTGCTATTGTTTTGATGTACTTAAACAGACTCTCCGACTACCTCTTTGTGTTGGCGCGAAAATTGACTCAAGAATTAAACGCAGAGGAAATTAAATGGACGCCTAAAAAACCCTAAATAACTATTTTATTACAAGTTACACACTTTAAAAAAAAGCTTTGACTTTTTAAAAAAAAAATTATTTTTGCGGAAATTTAAAAAAAACGATAAAGAAATGTATTGGACACTTGAATTAGCATCCTATTTAGCCGATGCCCCATGGCCAGCGACTAAAGATGAATTGATAGATTATGCAATTAGAACAGGAGCACCTTTAGAAGTTGTAGAAAATTTACAAGACATTGAAGACGAAGGTGAGCCTTACGATTCTATCATAGAAATTTGGTCTGATTATCCTTCAGAGGAAGACTACTTTTGGAATGAAGACGAATATTGAACAAAGCAACCAAAAAGTCTCGTAAAAAGAGGCTTTTTTTTTACTTATTTTTGAGCACAACTTAGCATTAAACTAAACACAATTGCTAATCTTTGTAATTAACCATAAAACAATAATATAAAAAATGAGCACTTTAAACTCGATAATAAAATTATTTGTTGGTAACAAACAACAAAAAGATCTAAAATCACTACAGCCTATTGTAAAAAGTGTAAAAGATTTTGAAAATCATTTAAAAAATATTTCAAACGATTCTCTAAGAGCAAAAACTGTTGAATTTAAAGCTGAAATAATTGAGTCTAATCAAGTTTTTAATGATAAAATTAAAGCTTTAGAACAAAAAGTATTAACTGCAGATATTGATAACCAGGAAGAAATTTACTCTCAAATTGACACTTTAAAAGATCAAGCATATCAAGCTACTGAGAAAGTTTTAGAAAAAATAATGCCTCAGGCTTTTGCTTTGGTAAAAGAAACAGCAAGGCGTTTTAACGACAATTCTTTTTTAGAAGTAAGCACAACTCCTTTTGATATAGAATTATCGGCCAAAAGAGAACACGTAAACATAAAAGACAATAAAACTCATTGGTCTAATTTTTGGGATGCTGCAGGTAAGCCTGTTACTTGGGATATGATTCACTACGATGTGCAACTGATAGGCGGTTATGTATTACATCAAGGTAAAATTGCCGAAATGATGACTGGAGAGGGGAAAACCTTAGTATCAACCCTACCCATATATTTAAATGCTCTAACAGGCAAGGGAGTTCATGTGGTTACTGTAAATGATTATTTGGCAAAACGCGATTGTGCGTGGATGGGACCTATCTTTGAATTTCACGGACTAAGTACAGATTGTATAGACTACCACCAACCAAACTCACAAGATAGAAAAAACGCCTATAATGCCGATATTACCTATGGCACCAACAATGAATTTGGTTTTGATTATTTGCGCGATAATATGACCAGTTCAAAAGATCAGTTAGTACAAAGACTGCCCAATTACGCAATTATTGACGAGGTTGATTCAGTATTAATTGACGATGCACGTACCCCTTTAATTATATCAGGTCCCATTCAGCAAGGCAACCGTCACGAGTTTAACGAGCTAAAACCCTTAGTTGCTAACTTGGTTTCAGCCCAAAGTAAATATTTAGTTGGCGTGCTAGCAGAGGCAAAAAAACTTATAAGCGAAGGAAATACAAAAAAAGGAGGTTTTCTTTTGCTAAGGGTTCACAGAGGATTGCCTAAAAACAAGGCTTTAATTAAATTTTTATCTCAAGAAGGAATTAAACAAATTCTCCAAAAAACCGAAAACATATACATGCAAGACAACAATAAGCTTATGCCCGAGGTTGATGCTAGCCTGTATTTTACAATAGAAGAAAAAAACAATCAAATAGACTTAACGGATAAAGGTATTGCTCATCTTTCGGAAGTTACAAAAAATACTTCTTTTTTTATTTTACCTGATCTTAGTGTAGAAATAGGCAATATAGACAAAAGCAATAGCAGCTCAGAAGAAAAAGCAAAACGCAAAGAAGAACTGTACAAAGATTTTAGTGTTAAGAGTGAACGTATTCACACTATGAACCAGCTTTTAAAGGCTTATACTGTTTTTGAAAAAGATATTGAGTACGTTGTGATGGACAACAAAGTTATGATAGTAGATGAGCAAACTGGACGTATAATGGAAGGTCGTCGTTATTCTGACGGTTTACATCAAGCCATTGAAGCAAAGGAAAATGTAAAAATTGAAGATGCCACTCAAACATTTGCAACAGTAACGCTTCAAAATTACTTCAGAATGTACCGTAAATTAGCGGGCATGACAGGTACGGCTATTACCGAAGCGGGAGAATTTTGGGAAATATACAAACTAGATGTAGTTGAAATTCCAACAAACCGACCCATAGCTAGAGATGATAAACAAGATTTAGTTTATAAAACTACTCGCGAAAAATACAATGCTGTAATTCAAGATATCATTAAGCTAGTTAAACAGGGCAGACCTGTTTTAGTTGGCACTACATCGGTTGAAATATCTGAGCTATTGGGTCGTATGCTAAAGATGCGAAAAATTTCGCACAATATCTTAAATGCTAAACTGCATAAAAAGGAAGCCGAAATAGTTGCTCAAGCAGGCAAACCCGGACAGGTTACAATAGCAACTAATATGGCAGGTAGAGGTACAGATATTAAATTGTCCGAACAAGTTATTGCCTCGGGAGGTTTAGCTATAATTGGCACTGAGCGTCATGACTCCAGACGTGTTGACAGACAGTTGCGAGGTCGTGCAGGTCGTCAAGGCGATGTAGGTTCATCTCAATTTTACGTTGCTCTTGATGATAATTTAATGCGTTTGTTTGGCTCGGATAGAATTGCAAAAATGATGGATAGAATTGGTTTAAAAGAAGGAGAGGTTATCCAACATTCTTTAGTTACCAAGTCAATTGAAAGAGCACAAAAAAAAGTTGAAGAAAATAATTTTGGCATTCGCAAAAGGTTACTTGAATACGACGATGTAATGAACTCGCAGCGAGAGTTTATTTATAAACGTCGCCGCCATGCCCTTTACGGAAAGCGCCTGCAAATTGATATTGCAAATATGATTTACGACACTTGTGATTCAATTGTAAAGACCAATCAAGACAATAAAGACTTTCAGCAATTTGAATTTGAATTGTTTCGTTTTTTTTCTATGAGATCGCCATTTTCAGAACAAGAACTCAATAATACTGCCGAACAAGACTTAGTAAATAGGCTCTACAAAGAGGTATCCGACCACTACAAAGATTCTATGAACTTACGTGCATTGCAAGCGTTCCCTCTTATCGAGCATGTATATAAAACACAAAGCCAACTCTACCAGCGCATTTGGGTGCCTTTTACAGACGGAAGCAAAACTTTAAATGTAGTAATCAACTTAGAAGAAGCATATCAAACAAAAGCAATATCATTGATTAGCAATTTTGAGAAAAATATAAGCTTAGCTATAATTGATGAAAATTGGAAAGATCACCTAAGAAAGTTAGACGAATTAAAACATTCCGTTCAAAGCACAGCCCATATTGAGCAAAAAGATCCTTTATTAATTTATAAGTTTGAGGCTTTTAATGTATTTGAACAAACGCTTGATAAAATAAATAAAGAGGTTCTTTCATTTTTGTTCAAGGCACAGCTTCCAGCCCCTGAACAAGTTGAGTTTTCAGAAAGACTTAAACGCAAGCAGGCAAAATTAAGGTTAAACAAAGAAGATGTTCAAAATTCTAATCAACAAGGCATTGCCCAATACGGCAAAGAGAAGCAGCAAACAGTTGAAACCATTACCCGAGATACTCCAAAACTTGGTCGCAATCAGCGCGTTATCATAAAAAACATAAAAACAGGTCAACAAAAACAATTAAAATACAAACAAGCCATGCCCTTGTTAGAAAAGGGCACTTGGGTATTGCAAAATTAAAACAAAAATACTTTACTTAAAAGTAACAATTTCATAACAATAATATAAAGATATAATTACTAATACTTTACAATTTAATATTAGTTATAAAACATTACAACAATAATTTTGTAACTGAATAAAGTGTATTGTATTTGTAACAAAAACAAATCGTGCTCAAGTACTCTACACAAGTTTTAATGCACATTTTTTCAACAGTTACAAATTGTTTAAAAAATTATATAACTTTAATTTATTGTATGAAGAAGCACAAAAAACGCAAACTTGACCTAGCTGTAATATCAGATGTTCACTTAGGTACCTTTGGATGTAGGGCTGTAGAGTTAAATAATTACTTAAAAACTATAAGCCCAAAAACTTTAATCCTAAATGGCGATATAATTGATATATGGCAATTTAACAAGCGGTACTTTCCTAAAGCCCATCTAAAGGTTATAAAACAAATCATGTCTTTTATTACCTCGGGCAACACTAAGGTGTATTATGTTACAGGTAACCACGATGAGATGCTAAGAAGATTCACAGGCTTTAGCCTTGAAAACTTTGAAATTGTAAACAAGGTGGTTTTAAATATCAACAGAAAAAAAGCTTGGTTTTTTCACGGCGATGTTTTCGATCTTACCATGCAACATTCAAAGTGGCTAGCAAAGCTTGGTGGCATAGGCTATGATACTTTAATTATGTTAAACACTTTTGCAAATTGGGTAAGCGAAAGTTTGGGTTATGGTCGACTTTCATTTTCAAAAAAAATAAAAAACAGTGTAAAAAGTGCCGTTAAGTTTATAAATAATTTCGAGACCACCGCCTCGGATATCGCTATATCAAAGGGTTATGACTATGTGGTTTGCGGGCATATACATCAGCCTGAAATAAGAGAAATTAAAAATGAAACAGGTAAAACACTGTATCTAAATTCGGGCGATTGGATAGAAAACCTAACCGCCTTAGAGTTCAACAATAATAAATGGAACTTATACGAATACGAAAAAGATGAATTAGCTAAAAATAACAATGCGAACATTAAAACAAACGAAGTAGATTTGATTGAAATAGACAGCAATAATGCGCAACTTTTTGAAAAGCTTTTAATTGAATTTAATATTAGAAAATCGTCAAAATAAAAACCTTAAAAACAAAGTTTATATTTAAAAAGTACACTAAAAATTAAGCATATCACAAGTGCATATAGCTTTTATAAGCAAACTGACAATTGATCAAGTTTTATGCAGTCGATAAAAAGTAAATGACAACAATAGTATGAAAATTTTATATGCAATTCAAGGAACAGGAAACGGTCATGCTAGCAGAGCAATAGAGATAATTCCTTATTTACAAAGAAAAGCCGAAGTTGATGTTTTAATTAGCGGTTATCAATGCGAATTAAAATTTCCATTTAAAATAAAGTACAAGCTATATGGTTTGAGTTTTGTTTTTGGCAAAAGGGGAGGGATAGATTTTATTTCGACATTTAGAAAACTCAGAATAAGAAACTTATTAAAAGAAATTAAAACAATTCCAATTAAACAATACAACTTAATTATCAATGATTTTGAACCCGTTACTGCTTGGGCCGCAAAATTGAGAAATGTGCCTATTATATCATTAAGTCATCAAAATGCTGTACTAGACGATAACGCACCAAAGTATGGAGTACATAAAATTGAGCGACTTATACTAAGGTATTACGCACCTGCTAAAGTTAAATTTGGTTTTCATTTTAAAGCCTATTCATCGGCAATTTTTACCCCTATTATCAGAAAAGAAATTAGGTATCGCAATATTTCAAACAAAGGGCATTATACTGTATACCTTCCAACTTATAGCGATAAAAAAATAATAAAGATTTTAGCGGAGTTTAAAGATGTAAAATGGGAAGTTTTTTCAAAACACACCGAGCAACATAAATATCAAAACAATATTATTATACGTCCTATTAACAGCAAGGCTTTTATAAAGAGTATTGCATCTTCAAATGGCGTGCTGTGCGGTGCTGGTTTTGAAACACCTGCCGAGGCTTTGTACTTAGGAAAAAAACTGTTGGTTATCCCCATGAAAAATCAGTACGAGCAGCAGTGCAATGCCTTGAGTTTAAAAGAAATGGGAGTTAAAGTTTTGAAAAAATTCAACAAGCAACAATACAGTGAAATTAACAATTGGTTAAAATCGAACAAAACAGTAGAGGTTAACTACCCCGATTGCACTGAAGATATTTTAGATGCCATTACTTTGCCCTTTTACAATCAAGCTGTATTATCTACCATAATATAGTTGTTAAATTGTTGGCTTTTAAAAATGAATTTGTTTTTGAAAAATGTTTGTTTCCAAACCACAAGCCTCGATTGGCACTAAGTGGTGAAGGATGACCAGAGGTTAAAACGCAGTGTTTTTTTCTGTCAATTTTAGCACCTTTCCTTTTAGCGTACTCGCCCCAAAATAAAAACACTATATTTTTTTTTTGTTCAGAAATTATTTTAATTACAGCATCTGTAAACTTTTCCCAACCTATTCCGCTATGACTACCAGCCTTGCCCTCTCTAACAGTTAAAACAGCATTGAGTAACAGTACTCCTTGCTTTGCCCAACCTAATAAATTTGCCGAAGTGCTATTTAAAGTTCCTGTATCAGCTTTTACTTCCTTAAATATATTAACCAGCGATGGTGGGTGAGCTATTTTATTGTTAACTGCAAAGCACAAGCCATTTGCTTGTCCTTTGCGATAATAAGGGTCTTGTCCTAAAATAACAACCTTAACACTGTCAAAGGCGCAATGTGAAAAAGCCGCAAAAATAACTTTTTTATCAGGATAGCAGGTGTATTTTTTATACTCTTGGTTTACAAAAAAAATAAGCTGGGCAAAGTAATCCTTTTTTAGTTCTTCTTTTAATACACACTTCCAGCTATCGGCAATATTCAACTCCATAAAAAAATATATATTGTAAAATAGTTAATGGTTGCTAAAAAGAGTTTTATACCAACTTGCAATTGTTTAGCAATTCTATGCCATTTTCAATTAAAGATTTGTAGTTTTTATTGGTCTTAAGCTCGTTTAAATAGCTAGTCAAACTTGTTTTTATAAAGTAATTCTTATCAATAGCTATTTCAAGCAGTTCTAAAGGAAGCAGCCAATCGTTAGTGAATTTAGTTTTTAATTGCTCAAAGATATATTTTATTTTATGTTCAGATACTGTGTTGTTTTCTCTGAGCATCTTAACTTCACTGTAAAATGCATACAGTTCTTTTTCTTGGTCAGAATATATAATTTTACTTGTTTTAGTTTTTGAGATATTTCCTAAGTTTTCAAAGGAATTTGCATCGGCAGGTCCAGCAAATGCCGATACAACCTCTGCGCCAACTGCCATATTATAAACTCCCCAATCGGGTTTAAACAGTACCTGTTCTTTGTAGCTTACAGTACAGTTTTTAAACGATATCAACAATATTTTACCTTTTATATCTCGGGTTCCTGTTATAACCTCTCCCTCAAGTTTAATATTTCCTTCAAACTCAAGCACCACCTTTCTTCCTTCGTAAATGCCGTATATATCTAAGTCTTTTGGGCTCATATTTTCAATAGCCATATTTATCCCTTTTAGCTTACCAATAGGACTTCCAAACCCTTCGGTATGATAGTTTGTGCCGTGTCCAATCAGTTCTTTATCTCTATTGGCTAAGGCGGTAGCCCCGCTAGTTTGCACAAATATAGGTCTGTTTTTATCATCTGAAATTACTCTAGTAAAAACACCAGATATTTGAATGCCTGTGCTTAATTCAACGGTTCCTAAGCTTTTAGATTCAATTAGTTTCTTAACTCCAGCTAACCCACCAGTTCTTACCGACATGGTATTGGCAAATTGTTCTAAAACTAAGCTCAAATAAGCAAAGTCAGGGGTGACAAATAATTGAGGCTGTGGCTTGGTAATATCAAAACCCAAATTAGACGCTTCAATACTATAGGCTACTTTCTTTATCTTTTTTTGCATACACCATTTACTTTCTCCAATTGACGACAGCAAGCCAGCACCGTATATTTGAGGCTTTTCAATAGTTCCTATTAAACCGTATTCTACTGTCCACCAGTGTAAATTTCTAATCTTAGCCATCTCTGAAAGCTCACCTAGGTTGTTTTGCAACCAGCTTACCTTTTCTTGTGCCTGATGTATTTCTTTTTGAGTAGAATTTGGGTTTTCTTTTAAAATTGACAGCAAACGAATTGCCTCATACAGCTCAAAATCTTTAGAAGATGAAATTGCTTTTGAGCCAATTTCGCCAAACCTGCGCAGATACTCAGCATATTCTGGGTTTGCAATAATAGGAGCGTGGCCAGCAGCTTCATGGATAATATCGGGTGCTGGAGTGTATTCTATATGGTCAACAGTGCGCATATCTGAAGCAATAACCAATACATTATAGGCCTGAAACTCCATAAAGGCATTTGGAGGTATAAAACCATCGACCGAAACTGCTGCCCAGCCTATTTCTTTTAAAATGCGGTTCATGCCTTCCATATGCGGAATGCTTTGAACTGAAATGCCTGTTTTACTGAGACCATCAATATATGAATTGTGAGCAACTTCTCTTAAATATGCTAGGTTAATTCGCATAACATAACGCCAAACTGACTGATTTTGAGCAGTGTACTGTTCATAAGGTTGTTTAACTATAAATTTGTGCAAATGTTTGGGTAACTTTTTAGTAACCTCGTTTAATTCAAAATGGGTTTCCATAAAACAATAGCTTATTAATTTTTGCTGTGTAAAATTAAGTTATTTATGCTTTACAAAAAATTGATATTTATTAAATAAATATATTTTGTACTTTTATGCTTTATGCTAAAAGTAGATAATACATGAGAAGTAGTGGGTTTAAAATACGTTTAATTATAGGCTTGGTAATTGTTGCTTTTGCTTATTTGCGTAAGTGTAGCCAACAAACGGTGAATCCTTATACTGGTAAGAAACAGTCAATTAGTTTAAGTTCTGAGCAGGAAATTTCAATAGGTTTAAGCCAAACTCCTTCAATGACAAGACAATACGGTGGTTTGCATCCTGATAGTAATTACCGAGGAATTGTAGATAGGGTAGGGCATAGCTTGGTAAGCAAAAGTATAGCTAAACAATCGGGTTATAATTACAATTTTCATTTGCTCAGAGATCAAAAAACAGTAAATGCCTTTGCCTTGCCAGGAGGTCAAATATTTATTACCTATGCTTTGTTTTCGAGACTAAAAAACAGGAACGGACAAATAAACGAAAATATGCTTGCAGGGGTTTTAGGTCATGAAATTGGGCATGTGCTAGGCAAGCATTCTAACGAAAGAATTACCGAGGCTAACTTTTGGAAACTGCTAACTATGGGAGCTTCTGTAGGGGCTGATTTAGGACAGTTGGCAAACAATATAGGCAGACAAACTTTGTTAAAAAACGGTCGTGGAGATGAGCTAGAAAGCGATGAGTTAGGTGTTAGACTTATGATTGAAGCTGGTTATAATCCTGTTTATTTGATAAATGTTATGGAAATTTTAAAAGCAGCTTCAGGATCTAAAAGAGTGCCAGAGTTTCAAAGCACTCACCCTGACCCAGAAAATAGAATTGAAAAAATAAAAATAGCAATTAAGAAATATCAAAAACAGTTTTAAATTACTGTTTTGCTCATTATAAAATTTAAGATTGCTTAATATATTGTTATTTTTTTTATCGACAAAGATATTTGTTCTACTATTTCTGAATTAGCAGATTTCCCCAATATGTAAACTGTAAATAAAACATAAATTAGCACTAAAAAAACAGCGCTCATTTTATTCATCTTTCTTTTAAATAAATAAACACAAAAGGCTAGGAAACTCAATAAAAAAAGTAAAATGCTCAGTTCTAATAAATCACTTTTATTTGCAGTTATATCGATAGAACCGTGAACAAGTGTAAAGATAAATAGAGGAAAGCCTAAGGCAAAGCACAAATCAAAAATATTACTGCCTAGAGCATTTGACACAGCATCGTCGTAATTACCTTTTTTAGCATCCTTTACCGATAGTATGGTATCTGGCACACTAGTAGCTGCACTTGCCAGCACCACTGCTATAAAGTAAACTGGCACTTGTAATGCATCGCCTAGCCATTCACACGACTTAACTAGTAAAAGACAAGCACTGCCAATAATAAGCATCGAAGTTATTAGCAAAGCACAAGCATTGCGAGTATTAATTTTTTCTTTTATAAAAACATGCTTTAAGTTTAAAGTTAATATATTTATAAAAATTCCTTTTTTACAATATTTAAACTCGGTTTGTTTTTCAAGCCTATTTATATCGTCTTTTTTTTTTGAAGTAGTCATTGAAACTACCATATAAATAGCGTATAAAGCATATATAATTATTAACAGCAAACCGTGTGTCCAATTTAGAGAGTCTTTTGATACTATAAAAATCAATATCAATTCGCATACCAACAGTGAAATGCCATCTCTTAAAATCACTTTTTTAGATACTTCAACATAGCTTGCTAGCTTTTTAAAAACAACCACTAAAATTACAGTTGATGGAATTATCATACCGTTAAAAACAGCACTACCTACCGTAGTACCAATACCTGCTGAAAAACCATCCTTATCCTTTAAAACAAAAAGAAAAAAAAGTGTTGTAAATAGTTCAGGCATTGAAGAACCAACTGCATTTACTGTAGCCCCTCTAACTCCATCGCTCAGATTTCTTCCCAAGTATTCCGATGCTGTTTCAAAACCATCACTAGCTTTCCATATTATTAAACAGCAAACAACTATAAGCACTACTGATACAAGCATTTATATATGATTTTTTAATATTATAACAACTGCCTTAAAGAGGAAATTTAGCAAGCAAAAGTAATTTGTTTTTTCAGAAGCAAACTCAAATTAAGCATTTAATTTTTAATCTTTTTAACAAACTTATAATCAACAGTTTAGCTTTTTTGTTTTAGATGTTAGTGTATTTTTCTGTAAATATTTTGTTCGATACTCCTTTTAGTTGATAATTGAAAAAGCATTTTATGCGGCTATGCAAGCTATTGATATGTTGTATATGTATAGTTGCCTTTTTTGCTCTTTCATTTTTATTGGCATTCAAAAATATGGTGCTCCATTTTTTGTTTGTTCACTAAAGTTTTAAAACTATTACTAGTGCGATAAATTCTAAAAACAATATATAAACAACAGTAAAATAACAATTTATAAAGTTTTGAATAATTAGCTATTTGCATTAAGTTAATAATTTTTGCCATAGTTTATCTTTCAATTCTGTTAAGCCCAAGCGAGCTATTGAGGATATAAAAACAGTGTCTATATCCTTGGGTAAATCTTGTTCGAGTTCTTCTTTTAGTTCCTCATCTAATAAATCGCACTTAGAAATAGCGAGCAAGCACTCCTTATCTAATAGTTCTGGATTGTGTTTTTTTAACTCTTCTAACAAAATTTGATATTCTTTTTTAACATCAGTACTATCGGCGGCTATTAAAAATAGCAATATTGAGTTTCGTTCAATATGCCTTAAAAAATAATGACCAAGCCCTTTTCCTTCAGAGGCTCCTTGAATAATTCCAGGGATATCTGCCATTACAAAGCTTTGATGGTTTTTGTAAGCCACTATTCCTAAATTAGGCTTTAAAGTGGTAAAAGCATAATCAGCTATTTTGGGCTTTGCGGCTGTTATTGTTGATAGTAATGTTGACTTGCCCGAGTTTGGGAAACCTACTAATCCTACATCGGCTAAAACTTTAAGTTCTAAGCGAAAAGATTTTTCTATGCCTGCTAAGCCCGGTTGTGCATACCTCGGGGTTTGGCGTGTTGATGACCTAAAATGCCAATTCCCTTTTCCTCCTTTTCCTCCCTCTAACAGAATAACATCCTCTGCATCTTTAGTTACTTCAAAAAGTATTTTATCAGTATTGACGTCTCTAAAAATTGTACCCAAAGGTACTTTAATTATCAAATCTTCTCCGTTGGCACCAGTGCTTCTACTACTGCCTCCATCGCCCCCGTGCTTTGCAGTAAAATGACGTTTAAATTTTAAGTGAAAAAGAGTCCACATATTTTTATTGCCCCTTACTATGATATGGCCGCCTCTACCTCCATTACCTCCATCGGGTCCACCTTTGGCTACATATTTTTCACGACGTAAGTGCGTCGATCCTCTACCGCCATTTCCCGAACATGCGTAAATTTTTATATAGTCAACAAAATTCCCTTCTGTCATTTAACTTGTTTATCATTAACTTTACAGTAGCAAGCACCTTATTATAGGTTTACAATTTGTCAAAAATATCAGACAGTTGTTTCGTAACCTCGTCTATACTTCCCGTTCCATCTACTTCGTAATATTTTCCTTGTTTTTGATAAAAGTTTTTTAGAACAGCAGTTTTTATATAATACTCATTAAAACGATTTTTTATTTTTTCTTCGTCAGTATCGTCAGTCCTTAAGCTAGTTTTTCCCCTTTCTAAAATTCTCTTTGTCAATAATGTTTCTGATACCTCTAAGGCGACCATGCCGTTGATTTTTTCTCCTTTTTCTGCCAAAAAAATACTCAGAGCCTTTGCTTGCGATTCTGTGCGAGGAAATCCGTCAAAAATAAATCCATTTACTCCAGCATTTTTATTAACTTCTTCTTTTAACATGCTGATAGTTAATTTATCGGGTACTAAATCGCCTGCGTTTATGTATTCCTCTGCCATAAGACCAAGTGCTGTTTTGTTTTTGATATTTCTCCTAAATATATCACCCGTTGAAATGTGTATCAAATTGTATTTTTGTTTTAAAATATTTGCCTGAGTTCCTTTTCCAGCACCAGGAGGACCGAACAAAACAATGTTCTTCATATAAATAAATTAAATTTAAAGTTATTTTAATGCTTTGCTTTTTATAGACTTTGTACAAGGCTTTATTTTTTTCTAGTTTAAAGTTTTTGGTGTAACTAAACAACTAAAAGTTTAACAAATTACAAAACTAAATTGCTAAAATAATAAATTATTGCAGTATTATTTGTGCAAATAAAAAAGCAACCTCAAAATTAGGTTGCTTTTAAAACACTAAAAAAATATTTTATTCTACATTAAATATAATTGGCAAGGTGTAACCTACACGAACGGGTCTGCCTCTTTGCTTACCTGGTTCCATTTTGGGTAGCTTTTTGGCAACTCGTACGGCTTCTTGTTTTAACCTTGGATGCGGAGCTCTTGCTTGAATATTTTCAATATTGCCTGTTTTTCCAATTTTAAACATCAAAAAAATTCTTTTTCTCCCTGGTGATAATCCTAGCTCATTGGCTAAATCAGCATCAAAATAACGTTGAACGTGCTTGTTCATTTTTTCGTTTAAACAGTCTCTCTTTTGCTTTTTTGTGCCCTTGCAACCTGGAAAAACAGGTACATCTTCAATAATTGAAAAGGGTACATCTTCTACAATTATCTCATCTTCATCTTCTTCCTCAATTTCGTCAACGGTAACAGCTTCATGCTCACTGGTTTCAGTAGATTCAATGATGGTTTCTACAATTTCTTCATCATCCTCGACAATTTCAATTTTCTCGGGTGGGGGAGGAGGAGGTGTATTTTGTGGCGGCTTGGGTATTTCTTGTTGAATTTCTATGGTTTCTTCTTCAACATCGCTTGCCATGTTTGCCATACCTAAGTCTCCGTACTCCTTGTCGTATGTTTTGTTCTCAATGGCTAAATAGGTTATAAACAAAGCTAATACCAAGCCTAATTGAACAAACAACTTGCTGTAATTTTCTAAATTCGATTTTGGGTTTTTTTTAATTTCCATCTTTATAAGATTTATAATTTGCTAATTTAATTAAATAACCTTAGCTTTTACATAATATAATTAATTAATATGTTTTTTTAAAATTAAAAATATTGATAAAGCTAATAGCACTCCTATTGTATTAGCTATAGTATCTAAATAGCTAGCTGTTCGATAGGTAGTTAGTTTAAATTGTAAGACTTCAATAATTATGCCATATACCACGCAACTTATAATTACAATTTTAATCTGCTTTGTGTTTTTGTTTAGGACAAATAGCCAAGATAGGGTTAAAAACAAGTAGACTATAAGATGACCTAACTTGTCGTAGTTTTTAATGGGCAGTGGGTTATTTCCTATTTTTATCAAGCACAAAACAGCTATACTTACTGTAATTAGTAGGGCTATTGCAGTTTTTACTTTTTTATCCTTTAATAATTTTTTGATATGCTTGTGCATTTAATAAGTTGTCAATTTGAGTTGTATCAGATATTTTAATCTTTATAATCCACCCTTTACCATAAGGATCGCGGTTTACTAATTCGGGGTTATCTTTTAATTCTTCATTATAAGACACAACCACTCCAGTTAAAGGCATATATAAATCAGAAACGGTTTTAACAGCCTCAACTGAGCCAAAAATATCTTCTGCCTCAATATTTTCATCTACGGTATCTACATCTACATACACTATGTCTCCCAATTCATTTTGAGCAAAATCTGTAATGCCAATTGTAGCGGTTTTTCCATCAATTTTTATCCATTCGTGGTCTTTGGTATATTTTAATTCCGATGGTATGTTCATGGTAGTATTTATTATATTTTTTAATTTCCTAAGTTGTAAATTAAGTTTAGCCCTGCATTTATTGATTGTCGCGGGAAAGTGGTTGATATAGCGTAATTAAATGTTTGATGATTGTAATAAAATGAAGCTGTTATGTTTTTGCTCAAATTATAATCTGCTAAAAATTTTAGCCCAAATAATCGCTCCCCACTTGTTACTTGATTGTTGTCCTGATCAATGCTTCTTATCAGTGTTAAATTATTTCTTAATGATATATCTGCTCTTAAATTAACATCGCCTTTTAGGGTTTCTTTCTTCCCTGTAAAACGGGTTACAAATTTAACATCTCTAAATTTAAATCCAAATCCAAAAACATATTCTGTACCGCTAACATCAGTAATTGTGTTATTGTTAAAATTTAATATAAGCCCTCTATCTGACCTAATTTCGCCTTTAAAAGACAGTGAATTTTTTAGTTTAAAATCAACTGTGATTAAGGGCGAAAACTCGTCAATAAGAGTAACTGAAGATATCAACAAGCTTGGCTGAAAGTTGCCTGAAGTGTTTGCAGCTCCTTCTTCAAACTGTAAGTTGTTAGTGTAATTGCCTATGGTGTATGATGATTTATAGCCGTGTGCTAAACTGAATGATGAAAAGTTTTTCTTAAACCACTTGTAGCTCATCAAGCCACTGTACCGCAAGGTCCAGTTTGGAAGTGGAATGTTTTTAAATATCCCTGTGCTGATTGAGTTTGGACTCTGACCTGAGTAGGCTGATAGAAAGGCAGGCAACATAACCTGCTGTCCATTTTCCTTAAACCCAGGACTATCTGCACTTGTTGGCTTGCTTATACCTTTTTCGCGGTATAATTTATTGGCAATAATTACTCTGTTGTTTTTAAAGTTTTGGTAAAGTTTTTCTGATCCAGAAAAAAAAGTGCCAAGCATAAAATAACTTATGCTGTAATCACCTGTTTCAAAGGCTTTAATAGTTTCATTTTGCTTAAATACACCACTGTTGTCAGATATTATATCGAGTTGCTGTGCAAGCCTACTCGTTTGTATTTTATTTCCAATTATATCAATATTCAGATTTTTAAGAGGCTTTATAGAAATTGCATAATCTAATTTGGTATTGCTGTTTTTACCGTAACTTTTATTGTAATATTGGTCGTTTATATCATTGGGATCTCTGGTTACCAACCAGCCCTTATCAATAGCACTTTTTAAGATGTCTGTTTGGCTTCCAAAAACAAAACCCAAGGTAGGAGCTGCCCCTTGCCCATAACTACTTCTGCCTAAAAAACCAACCGAGGGCTTGTATCCTTGTAATAGTATTCCGTTATTTTGACTGTAGCTTATTTTAGCCCTTTTTACTGAGCCTAATGTATTGAATAATACGTTTAAAGCTTTACTTCCAAAACTTTTGGTTTTGTTGGGTTTGAGTTTTGTGTTTGTATTTTGTTTATTATTTAGTTTTTTTGATGCGTCTTTTTTAATGGACTTTGTTGGTGTTTTAGTGTTTTTCAACATTTTGTAAAAACGTTCAAAATCAATTGTTGTATTAAAGTTATGGGTATTAGCATTTTGTACCATATTACCCACTTTATCTTTTATGTTTCCAACTTGTTCGCCTGCTTCATTAAATATGGGACTTTGAGAGGTAGCTTGCCAATTAAAATCTGCTGTATAAGCGTAATCAGCATTTATAAATTTTAGAAAAGGAATAGTATTTAGGGGTATTTTATAACTTGCATTTAGTTTTTGAAAATAATTATTAGGTCTTCCGAAGCTAAAAAACTTATCGTATATATTTAGATCTTCTTCTTTTCCAAAGCTGTCGTATATAAAAATATTGCTGGCATTAAAATTTAGTTGTATTGATTTTGTTAGGTTAAAAGCTAGAGTATAGTCCCAAAAAAACATAAAGTTTCTTTGTTTTAACTCGGGCTGTTGAGTTAATCCCTGTACTAAGTTTCTAGATGTTTGAGAACTAAAATTCCTGTTTATTCGAGAGCTTACAGCCAAAGAGCTAGGAATAGGGTTTAAATTAAAACTCTTTATGAGCTTTAAATATTTACTGTTTAAAAAATTAAATTTTTTAAATGGTTCAAAAATCAAAGGACGAAAACTAAAAGCGTAATTAGCACCTGCCATCAGGTTTTGATTTAGGTATTTTTCTATATTGTAATCTTTGTGAAATTCCTCACTAAAGGAATAAGATACCGAAAAATTTTCTAGGTCGTAAAATCTTTGTTTTTTGCTGCTTTCCGGATTCCTGTTCTTTTTAACATTGATAAAACTTATGCTTTTTCTGCGAGTGTAATATTGAGCATTTGCTATATTTTCCTTTGCCTTGATATTGTTTTGCTTATCGGCTGCCTCTTTAGCTTGCTCTACACTTATATCTTGATATTGTGGGTCGTATTGCGGATCTCTAAACTCTTCACCATAGCTGTAATTTATCGGAATTTGTATGTTCCACTTTTTAGGCATCATCTTTCCTAATTGAATTTGACTTGCCAAATTATACTGTTTTACTTGTTCTATACTCCTTTGTTGCACTCGGTCTTCAACATTTCCAAAACCAATGGTTGATATTCTTGCGCCGAGTGAAAAATTCATTATATCGGCTAAATTTGCATCGGCATTTATCACAGCAGCCCATCCGCCTTTGTTATCAAAGCCAACTGCGCGTAGCTCGTTAAACCAAACTTCTATGGTTTTGCTTACAGATGAGGTATTTTTTACTCCTAACATTACTGTTCTTATTTGAGCTAGTGTTGGGTTTCCTTTTACCGATATTTTTAATCCGTTTGAACTAAGGTCTGAAAATACATCAGTAGCAAGCCCAGTGCGGATAAGTTTAAGTTTTGCTAATTCTTCTACTAAAATATCTAGATTATTTTCGGAGGGCCAAACATCAAAAGGGCTTGCAAATGATTTTGATAGCTTTAAAGGTTTTTCTATTTCATAGTAATTTTCGCTTAGGTCAGTTCCTAGGCGAATAACAGCAACTGCTCCTGCATCCTGTCCTTGAACAGCCTCTCCGTTTAGATCTTCGGCATGTAAAAACATTTGCAAGTTTTTATACCTGCGCATATCTATACTTATATTTTTGTATATTACCCTTAGCGAATCTGTTGGTAAATTTGTTACCTTAAGGGTTACTGACTGCTCATTTTGACGTTGAATACGATTGGTTCCCTGCAAGCGTTCTCTTTCAATTCCAGGAGGAAGTTGATACTTGTCGCTATTTTGCTCTATGTTTACAACTCCTATTTCAAAGTTTTTTAATTCTTCAGATGAAAGCCCTTTGGTGTATCGTCGCCAATCACTGCGAACTAACTCGAACTCGCCAAAGCGCAGTACTACAGGTATTTTAAACTGAGTTAGAAACATTCTTATAAAGCGTATGCTGTTAAAATCTGAAATTCCGTTTACTGGAACACCTGTTTTTACTGGAATTCTGAATTGATACCACTTTGTTGTTCTTGTTTGACCATTTGCCAAGTTTACAGTACTGTTTTTTATATCGACAATATTGTTAAATCCTATTCCTTTATCAAGCTCAGTTTTACTTAACGAAACCTCGTATTCGTAATAGCTGCTCACCGGATTCATGGTTTGATCTCTGTTGATATCTTCGGTATCTGGATAGGTGGTTGAAGAGGTGGGATAGTTTTCGGTTGATTGCTCTGCCGTTGGAGAATTGCCCTGAGTATTATTGTAGTTTTTATAGCGAGTAAGTATGGATGCATTTGCTGCATCTAAGGCTCCTGATCTGAAAAATTGAAAATTATCGCCTGATGGATCATCTAATTGTCGGTATGCGTCGGGGAAAGAATTACTGGAGTGGAAATCGCTTTTTTCTTCAATATCGGTAAGCCCGTCTAAGCCTACATCTTGATTTGACCTAGCATTAGAGTCAGTGGCAAAAGCGTATAAAATAGAAGGGTTAATGGGTGTAAAACCCCAAACAGACTCTCTAACATTACTGCCTTGGGTTTTTATTCCATCTTCTGGCAGTCCGTTTTCGTATTGTTTGCTTCCATCTCGCAAAATATCTTCCGAAATATTGCCTAAATTGATAAAAAGCTTTCCGTGATTTGATGCATCGTTTGGATTTATGCCTGTAGGAAAACCCTCTTGCTCACTTATCGAGTAATTTTCATACGGATCCATCAACCAAAATTGTATATACTCAACATTGGCTTGTTCAAAGTTGTTAGTTGTTAATGGTCGCATAATCCCTCCCCAATTGTTTTGGGGGTTTTTAAGACTTACTGTATTGTTTGTCAAGTCAATATCTACCTCGTCTGCATTTGTATTGTAGTTGTAAGGTCCTCTTTCGCTAGGATAATAGGCCAAATCTAGCGTACGAACTAAATTTTGCTGTGTTATATCTAAATCAATATCGAATAGCTCTTCATATCTAATTTGACGAACCTCATTTCTAGACAACTCATTTTGGTCAATATTAGCAGGTTTGTTGGCATTTCCATAAAATAGCTGATCAATATTATACCACGCTATTTTTGCTCTGTGGTTATTGTAACTTAAATTGTTTATGGCTTCAGCATCGGCTTTAAAGCCTTGAGATTCAGGAGTGCTTGATAAAAACCACTGCTGAGGTGAACTCAAGCCAATTGGTATTTGAGATGCTTCAAAATCGTCTAAATAAGAGGTGGCAACTCCGTTTATATCAATGCCGCTTGGTGAGCCTGGCAGCAAATAAGCCATGTCTGTTCTTACTGATATTTTTGAGGGAACTTCTGTTTCAACAAAGGGTAGTTTATTGGCGAGCTTTGTTAGGTAAGGAACTTCGGATGAAAAGTCTAAGTTTAAACCCAGCATAATATTATCAATAGGTTCTCCTCCAAAATTTACCTTGGGTGTAATGGGTTTTTCGCTCACATTTAAAAAGGTTGCTCCTAGTGTAAAATTATCTGAAAAACGATGCTCAATATCTATGCCTAAAAAAGTTTTACGCTGCTGGTTAAAAAAGGTGTTATTCTCTACTGTGGCATTGATAGGAATGCCAGAGGCTTCTAAACCAGGATCTAAAATTTGCACTCTTCCTAATTGATAATCAACTACATAATCAATACCTTCAACTAAGGTTCTTCCGCCTGCGCTTACTCTTACAGAACCTCTTGGTATATTAAATGCTCCTAGCGAAATACCACGGCTTGTTTCAGATTTAAAATAACCTTTTAAAAAAAATTTATCTTTATTTTGAAATTCGTTTTTTGCTTGAATTTTAGTGGTTAGGTACAGCTCCTTAAATAGAAACTTATCTTTATCAGCAATGGCTAATCGGTTGTCTAAATAAGAGTTTTCTCCAAAAGGTTCAGGATCTGGGAAAATGATATATCCGTTTTTAGAATTAACTGTTACTCCTTCGATAAAGTCAAAATAACCATCGCCTCCCACCACTTGATATTGACTTTGGTCTAGTCTATCGATGTGAAAAATTTGCATTAGAGGCAGGTTTTCTATATTTGAGGTTGTTGCGTTTTGCAGGGTGTTTTGCAAAATTCCTGTTTGGTCGTCTCTGTATAACAAATCTAAGCGAAATCCATTTTGACTCAAAGGGTAGGCCCCTATGTTGTATATGTTCTTCATCATAAGCCTCCAAGTTGGGAAAGCTTTTTCGGGTGTAACTCCAGGTCTTATGGTGCTTAATATTTCGCTTCTTAATAGCTTTACAACTAGGTTTGCTGGTGCTATAATTCCGTCGTTTGAAAATTCGCCTACTTTATAAACTGATTCGTTACTGCTTGCTCCAACTACGGTGTATTCGTAAGCTACGGCTAATACCTCGCCGTCGTTTAATCGGCTGTTTAATGAAATAAACCCTAGTTGTGAGTGTAGCTCGTACTCATTTTCTTGTAATTTTCGAGCATTTTGTAAATAGGAAAAGTCCGTGCCTTGGGTAACTCCACTTATAAGTGCATTTGCAAAGGCGTTTTGCAGAGTAGATACCTCTCTTATTTGTCCGTTTTCTGTTAGTAATTCTCTTAGTTTATTTACTTCATTATAAGGTAAGTTAAGTCCATTGGCTTGTATTGGAACTACATCTGGATCAGCAACGCTATTGTTTACCAAATTATCAGAAGTTGCAGTTGTGTTTGATTCGCCTAGGTCTGCTATGGCAACAATACTTCTAAAATCACTAACATCTTGAATTCTGTTGGTAACCCAAACTTCAACCCTAGTTATATTGATAGGACTGTTGATTAAAGGGTACTGTCTCAGTGCGTTTTTATAATTTTCTCTGAAGTATTGAGAAAGGAAGAAGTGACGGTCATTGTCGTAATCGGAAGTTCTGAGTTCAAACTCTTCTATAGTTGCTCCACCTTCAGCTACTACTGTTTTTGATTGTGAGTTTTGTTGAGAAAATGCCGCTGTTACTCTTGTTTTACCAAATTGTAATTCGGTTTTTATTCCAAATAGGGCTTGTGCACCGTTAATTAAAGCATTTTTTATGGGCATGTTTATATTTCCTGCTTCAATTGCTTGAATGATGTCATCTTCGGTAGGTGAGTAATCAAGTTTTATAAGGTTTTGGAAACTAAAGGTAGATTGGGTATCGTAATTAGCATTGACTTTTAAACGATTGCCTACCGTGGCCTGCAAACTTGTACTTATTTGTTGGTCAAAATCAAAGGCAAAACTGCTTTGCTGATCTATTGATATTTGTGGGTTTTCACTGTTTTGATACACTCCCCCAAGTTTAATGTTTACTTGTCCTCTCAAAATTACTTCTACGGTGTTTCCGCCAAAAACCGATTTAAAAAACTTTGAATTTACGTAGTATTTGGGGAGTAGGTTTTTTCGAGCTGTGCTATTGTCTTTTTTCCTAGTATCAAGAGCATCAATCTTTTCTTTAAAATAGCTTTTTATATCTTTTTCTAAACGATATTTTTCGTATTCTTTTGGGCTTAGGTACAAAGGGGTTGATAGGCTATAAGAACCTATTTTTTCGACAAGGACAAATTTGTTAAGTAGCTTGTCATAAGATATCTTAAACTCTGAGGGATTGTTTAAAAAAAGTAGTCCTGTTTGGTTGTGCTTAAAATTGTACTTTAGAGGTACAACGGTATCTTTTACTGCTTTACTAGTAACATTTTGTGAAACTAAAACAGCACTTACAAACAAAGCAAGTGCTGTTAACGACTTTTTCATAAATATATTTTTCAACTTCTTTACAAATTTTTTAACGTTTGCTTTATGAGCTGCTCTACCGAAGCATTAGGCAATTGCCTTAGTGTGTTATTTATAATTTTTTCAGTTTGTTTATGTGTGAAACCCAATACCTCTAAAGCAGATAACGCTTCTTCTTTATTAGTATTGTTTTGAGTATAGTTAACTTCATCTAAATTAAAAATTTTTAACACTTTGTCTTTTAAATCAACAATTATCCTTTGGGCAGTTTTGGCTCCTATTCCTTTTACAGATTGAATTAGTTTGACGTTTTCTGAAGCTATGGCTTGTTGAATTTCATCAGAGTTCATAGAAGAAAGCATAGTCCTTGCCGTTGAAGTGCCTACACCTGATACAGATATTAATAGTTTGAATAATTCTCTTTCGGTTTTGCTAATAAAGCCATATAAAGTGTGTGCGTCTTCTCTTATAGCTAAATATGTATACAGTGTAATGCTTTTATCGCTTGGCAATAAAGAGTAAGTATTTAATGATATATGTAATAAATAACCTACTCCTTTACAATTAATTACCACATAGGTTGGTTTTTTTTCAACAAGTTCACCTGTTATTTGTGTTATCATTTAATTTAAAATTTAACAGCCTTTGGTAAGTAATTTCTTGTAATTATAAATTAGTCAGGCGTTTTTACTTTTTATATTATTGAAGGCTTTATTTTGAGCATCGATAACTGCTACAGCTGCCATATTGACCATCTCGTCAACACTTGCGCCTAACTGGAGTATGTGTACTGGCTTACTCATACCTAATAAAATAGGACCTATAGATTCAATACCGTGAATTTGTTTCATGAGTTTATAGGTTATATTTGCTGCTTCAAGATTAGGAAAAATTAAAACATTTACTTTTTTTCCGTTTAATTTTGAAAAGGGAAACTCCTTAGCTAGCAGTTCGGGATTTAATGCAAAGTCGGCTTGAATTTCTCCATCTACAAGTACATTTGGGTCGTTTCGGTGTATATAAGCAACCGCTTCTCTTATTTTTGTTGAACTTTCAGATTTTGTTGAACCAAAGTTTGAAAATCCCAGCATAGCAATGGTAGGTTTCATGCCAAACATTTTTACTAATGCTGAGGTAAGCTGAGTAATTTTAGCTAAGTCTTTTGCCGAAGGATTAATGTTTATAGTAGTATCGGCCAAAAACATAGGTCCTTGCTTAGTGAGCATTAAATTTGTGGCGGCTACTTTTGTTATGCCTTTGTCTTTTTCAATGAGTTCTAATATGGGTCTGACAACTGAAGGGTAGGGTCTGGAATAGCCCGTAATTAAAGCATCTGCTTCGCCTGAGTTTACCATCATAGCGGCAAAATAATTTCGTTCACGCATCCACTTTTGTGCCTCTAAATAGGTTATTCCTTTTCTTTGACGCGATTTCCAAAATATTTTGGCATAATTGTTTCTCCTGTCTTCTTCTTCGTCAGTTTTAGGGTCGATAATAGGTATATCGCCCGTAAAGCCCAACTCTTCTTTTAGCTCTAAAATTAACTTTTTCCTTCCCAATAAAATAGGATGAGCAATTTTTTCATCATACACTCTTTGAGCTGCTTTTAATACGTCTAAGTGATCTGCTTCTGCAAAAACTAGCTTTTTTGGATCTTTTTTTGCTCTATTGTGCAGTAGTCTCACTTCTTTAGTGCCTGTTCCTGATCTATCCATCAGCTCTTCTCTGTACTTATTCCAATCGGTAATGGGTTCTTTGGCTACTCCCGAATCCATAGCTGCCTTTGCAATTGCTGGAGGTATTTCGTATATTAACCTAGGGTCAAAAGGCTTGGGAATAATGTAATCTTTGCCAAAGGACAGACTTATCTCGTCATAAACTATATTTACTTGCTCGGGTACAGATTTTTTTGCCAAATTAGCTAAAGCGTAAACTGCTGCTAATTTCATTTGCTCGTTTATCTTGCTCGCTCTAACATCAAGGGCGCCTCTGAAAATAAAAGGAAAGCCTAAAACATTATTAACTTGATTGGGATGGTCTGATCTTCCTGTTGCCATAATTATATCTTCTCTAGTAGCAATTGCTAAGTCGTAGGCAATTTCCGGTTCTGGGTTTGCCATAGCAAATACTATGGGGTCTTTTTCCATTGACAATAGCATTTCGGGTGTTACTATGTTTCCTTTTGAAAGCCCGATAAATACATCGGCATTGTGCATTGCTTCTTCTAAAGTGTTTACATCTTTACTACTGGCAAATTCTTTCTTTTCAGATGTGATATTGCTTCTGTTTTTACTGATAAGTCCTTTGCTGTCAAACATTACCATGTTTTGCTTTTTAGCTCCTAAGGCAATGTATAGCCTTGCACATGAAATGGCTGCAGCTCCTGCTCCGCTAATTACAATTTGAACCTCTGATATATGTTTTCCGTTTATTTCTAGTGCATTTTTTAAAGCAGCTGCTGAAATGATTGCAGTTCCGTGCTGGTCGTCGTGCATAACAGGTATATCCAACTCGTTTTTTAATCTTTTTTCAATCTCAAAGGCCTCAGGTGCTTTTATATCCTCTAGGTTAATTCCTCCAAAGGTAGGAGCAATGGCTTTTACTGTTTCTACAAATTTGTCAATGTCGGTGGTATTTATCTCAATATCAAACACATCAATATCAGCAAAAATTTTAAATAGCAAACCCTTTCCTTCCATTACCGGCTTTGAAGCCTCCGGACCTATGTTGCCAAGACCTAATACGGCCGTTCCGTTTGAAATTACTGCAACTAAATTCCTTTTTAAAGTGTACTTGTAAACCTTATTTATATCTTTTGCAATTTCTAAACAAGGTTCGGCAACACCAGGAGAGTAGGCTAAAGACAAATCGTGCTGTGTTGCGTATTTTTTTGTGGGAATTACCGATATTTTTCCAGGAACGGGCTTTGCATGATACAGCAAAGCTTCTCGTCTTTTTCTTAATTCGCTCATATAGTTATATGCTTGATTGAATTTACAAATATACATTTTGTAATTAAGTAAAAAATTTATTAGATGATAAATATCATTTTTAATAAGTATTATTTAATATATTTGTTGTTATTAATTAATAAAAAATATTTACAATTGAAAACTTCTTTGAATTTAAATAAAATTGCAGAAAAACAAGTAGAATGGGATAAAACTCAAACTATAGTTAGTAAAACAGATTTGTATGGAACAATTTTATACGCAAATGAGGTTTTTATACAGGTTAGCGAATACAGTGCTATTGAGTTAGTTGGCGAGCCTCACAGTATAATTCGGCATCCCGATATGCCTAAGGTTACTTTTAAGTTGCTTTGGGAGGCACTTAAAAGAGGTGAAAATTTTCATGCTATAATTAAAAATTTAACAAAAACTGGTTGTTATTATTGGGTAATTACTGATTTTACTATTGATAAAGACAAGAGCGGAAAGCCTTGTGCTTATACCGCAAGGAGGAAAGCTGTTCCCGACGGAGTTGTTAAAAAAATTGAACCTGTTTACCAAACTTTGTTAGAAATTGAAAAAATAAAGGGCGAAAAAATCAGCGAACTGTATTTTGATGCTTATTTAAAGGAAGAAATAGGCAAAACTTACAATAATTACGTGGTAGAATTATTTGAACAAGAGTGTCAAAAGGAACAGATGATTAAAAAAAATGCAAAAAGTAGCTTAAAAAAAGGCTTAAATTGGTTTTTCTTTGGAGAGTATGAATAAGCATATAAAGAACAAGTATTTTTTTATTGCCATTTATAGATCGGCTATATAAAAAATGTTTCCATTTTCTGATACTTAGTTTTTCTGGTTTAAAATTGTTTGCTTTTTATTTAAATAAATTTCTATTTAACATAATATAAATTATAGTACAAAATTAATATAAAGCCGATGCCACCTGAAAAGAAGTTAAATTTACAATTTTATAATTAATTTTGTTTTAAAATAAAAAACGATGAATTTTATTGTAAACTTTTCTACTAAATGGGCTGATTTTGATGCTAATATTCACATGCGACATACGGCTTATAACGATTATGCTGCAGAAACACGATTGCGTTTTTTTAAAAAGCACCAAATTACTGTTAAAGATTTTATTAATGAAAGAATAGGTCCTGTTTTATTTGAAGAAAACACTAAATTTTTAAAAGAAATTCGCCTGAGCGAAGATATTTCTATCAATCTAAAACTAAGTGGCTTGTCGGGTAAAGGTGAACGCTGGAAAATTCAACACGAAATATTTAACAGTCGAGGTAAGCTTTCGGCTGTAATTAGAGTTTACGGTGCTTGGTTAGATTTAACCAAAAGAAAATTAGCCATGCCTCCGCCAAAATTTCAAAAAATATTTGAAGAGGTAGTTAAAACCGACGATTTTAAAGAAATTTACATAAAGTCGTAAAAACCAGTTCTCAACATTATTTATTGCTTTTAGCACTGCATACGTTATTCAAATACTTGTTATTTTAAACATTAAGCCTCTGCATAAGTTTCAATTGGATTGCACGAACAGATTAAATTGCGATCGCCATAAGCATCGTCAATCCTACGCACCGAAGGCCAAAACTTATTTTCAGATATATAGTTTAGAGGAAATGCCGCCTGTTTACGTGTATAAGGCAAATTCCATTGATCTGCTGTTAGCATTTCTTCAGTGTGAGGGGCATTTCTCAAAATATTATTAGTGTTTTTATTTGAAATAGACTCTATTTCTTTGCGTATAGAAATTAATGCATCGCAAAATCTATCGAGTTCTGCCTTGCTTTCACTTTCTGTTGGCTCAATCATAATGGTTCCTGCAACTGGAAAGGATACCGTTGGAGCGTGAAAACCATAATCTATCAGCCTCTTAGCTATATCAACCACCTCAATGCCCTTTTGTTTAAAATCTCTGCAATCTAAAATAAATTCGTGAGCAGCACGTCCTTTTTCTCCTGTATATAAAATTGTATAATAAGTTTGAAGGCGTTTTTTTATATAGTTGGCATTTAAAATGGCAATTTTAGTCGCCTCAGTTAGACCTTCAGAACCTAGCATAGATATATATCCGTAGGAAATTAAGCAAGCCAGAGCAGAACCCCAGGGAGCAGCCGAAATAGCATTTATAGCCCTTTCTCCACCCGTGCTTACAACAGGGTTGCCAGGCAAAAATGGCGCTAGTTGAGGAGCTACACATATAGGACCTACTCCTGGTCCGCCACCTCCGTGAGGTATAGCAAAGGTTTTGTGTAAATTTAAATGGCAAACATCAGCACCGATAGCTACCGGATTGGTAAGTCCAACTTGGGCGTTCATATTGGCACCATCCATGTATACCTGCCCTCCTTTTTTGTGAATTATTTGGGTAATTTCCTTTATTGCTTTTTCAAATACCCCGTGTGTTGATGGATAGGTTACCATTAGGGCAGCTAAGTTAGCTTTGTGTAATTCTGCCTTGGCTTTTAAATCGTCGAGGTCTATATTTCCTTTTTGATCAGTTTTAACAACTACCACCTTCATTCCTGCCATAACGGCAGAAGCAGGATTAGTGCCATGTGCAGAAGCAGGAATTAAGCAAATATTTCTGTTAAAATCTCCATTAGCTTGATGAAAGGCTCTAATTAACATCAAGCCTGTAAACTCACCTTGTGCACCCGAGTTAGGTTGTAGTGAGGTGCTGGCAAAGCCTGTAATTTGGTTGAGTTGCTGTTCTAGGTTTTTAAGCATTTGTTGATATCCTTGCGCCTGATACAAGGGTACAAAAGGATGAATATTAGCCCATTGCGGATTGCTTAAAGGCAGCATTTCGGAGGCGGCATTTAGTTTCATGGTACAAGAACCTAAAGAAATCATAGAGTGGTTTAAAGCCAAATCTTTGCGCTCTAGTTTTTTAATATAGCGCATCATTTCAGTTTCTGACTGATATTTGTTAAATATTTCGTTTTCTAAAAAACTTGTTTTTCTCAACAAGTTTTCGCTAATAATCTTTGTTGAGTCAAGTTTGGTTAAGGCTGTGCTTTGCAGGTTAAAAGCCTTTTTAAAACAGTTTACAATATCATTAATTTCTTTTAATCCCACCGTTTCGTTTAATGAAATTGAAAGTTGTTGGTCATCTATGTAATTAAAATTAATTTTATTAATTTCGGCTGTAGCTTTTAGTTTTTTGGTATCGGCATTAATCAATAAGGTATCAAAATACTGTGTGTTTTTTTGTTTAAAGCCTAGTTTAGCTAAAGCGTTTGCCAGACTAATTGTTGCCTTGTGAACTTTATTGGCTATTTGTGTTAAGCCCTCTTTACCGTGATAAACAGCATACATTCCAGCCATTACTGCCAATAAAACTTGAGCAGTGCAAATATTTGATGTAGCTCTTTCGCGCTTAATATGTTGTTCTCGAGTTTGCAAAGCCATACGCAGAGCGCGTGTTCCGTTTTTATCTTTACTAACGCCAATAATACGCCCTGGTATGCTGCGCTTATAAGCCTTTTTAGTAGCAAAGTAACCAGCGTGAGGTCCTCCGTAACCCAAAGGTATGCCAAAGCGCTGTGTGCTGCCAACCACTACATCTACTCCAAAATCAGCAGGAGCTTTTAACTTTAATAAGGATAAAATATCGGCAGCAACTGCAACTTTTATATCTTTTGAATTAGCCTTAGCTGTAAATTCAGTATAGTTGTAAACTTGGCCATGTTTGGCAGGATATTGAACTAGGGCTCCAAAAAAATCACTGGCAAAATCAAAATCTTGATGCTTTCCTATCACTAGTTCAACTCCTAAAGGAAGGGCTCTGGTTTTAAGTACTGACAGAGTTTGTGGAAGTACTTCTTCAGAAACACAAAATTTTAAAACATTATCTTTTTTCTTAGCTCTTCCTTTAAGTTCAAACAACAAAGCCATAGCCTCAGCAGCGGCAGTTGCTTCATCTAATAAAGAAGCATTTGCCAAATCCATACCTGTTAAATCGCAAACTACAGTTTGATAGTTAAGTAGGGCTTCGAGCCTGCCCTGTGCAATTTCTGCCTGATAAGGAGTGTAGGCTGTGTACCAGCCTGGATTTTCTAGTATATTTCGCTGAATTACACTCGGCAATACAGCTTCATGATAGCCTAGGCCTATATAGCTTTTAAAAATCTTATTTTTTGACGCCAATTCATTTATATGGGTTAAATATTTATATTCGCTCATGGCTGGCGGTAGGTTTAGCTTTTGCTTTAAGCGAATATCGTCAGGTATGGTTTCGCAAATTAATTGTTCTAAAGAATTAAGTCCAATTGTTTGTAGCATTTTTTTTTGTTCTTCAGTACTTGGTCCTATATGTCTGTATTGAAATGAATCTGTACGCATTTGTGTTGTTTGTTTTAAGTAGTTCAAAAGTAAGCAAAATTGTTTATTTAAAATCATATGCGTTAATGCAGTATAAAACAAACTTAAGTGCTATTAATTAATCACTTTATACTCATTCTTCATTAAAAAATTAAAAGCTTTATTTGCTGGCTTCACTAAGTTTAATTTGTTTTTTTACTAGTATTGCTAAATACGCACGTACTTGCACAGAAATGCGAGCATTAAAAACACCTTTATAAAATTTGTTATATTCTTTACCTTAATCCTTGCAAGTTTGTAAACAACCCTCGATAGCTTTTATAAAAGCTTCTTTTAATTTATCTATAAATAAGGCGTTTTTTAAAACCCTATCTTTGTTGTGAATCAATTATTATTGTTTAACTAAAAAGTTGCATTTATAAATTGAATTGAGCAATTAGTATGTAGTATGTAACGCAAAATAAAATAAGTATTAGCTGATGAAATTATTTACAGCAGTCCTTAATTTTTACTTAAACTCAAGTGTACACGTAGCTTTTTCTGTATATGCACTGATAAGAGTGTCTGAATTGTACTTTGGTTTACCGCATAACAAATCGCTTAGTTATTTTGCATTTTTTGGCACAATAACAGGCTATAATTTTATCAAGTATGCTAGTATAACTAAGATACAGCATCAAAACCTTAGCAACAATTTAAAATTGATTCAAATATTTTCAATAATTTGCTTTTTGTTTTTTGTTTACTACGCTATTCAGCTAAAAACAATTACCTTGCTTTTTGCTTTACCGCTTGCTGTACTTACCTTGTTGTACGCGCTCCCCTTTTTAAACGGTTTTCAAAAAAACCTGCGCAGTGTAAACTATTTAAAGGTTATAATAGTTTCGTTGGTTTGGAGTGGTTTTACTGTTGTATTACCGGTTTGCGACGCTCAATTAAACACTGTTAAAAGCATCTGTGTTTTGCTGATGTTTGCAAAGTGTTTTTTATTTGTCACAACACTAATTCTGCCTTTTGAAATAAGAGATGTAGAAAACGATATTTATCCACTTCAAACCATTCCAAAAAAAATTGGAGTAAGAAATACTAAAATAATAGGACTTACTATGCTGTTTATCTGTGTTTTTTTAGAGTTTTTAACAACCGACAACATCAATTTTAGAAATGTATTTATTGCAATTTGCATTGTATGTTCGTTGCTGTTACTTATGGCTACAAAAAGTCAGTCTGTCTACTACAGCTCTTTGG
>JBKDZU010000085.1:0-17604 GCA_047971505.1 Tenacibaculum sp. | reverse complement strand
CTCATCTTAAAAAGTAATAAACCGCTATAGCTGGGTTTACCTGTTGCACTTGTTCCTTTGGTGTAATACTGGTTTATCAATTCTGTAATTGGTTGCCAATCTATAAGTGTATTGATTTGATTGAAAAATGTTCGCTTTATCTTTCGTGAACGTAAATCGCAAATGCTATCCGCTAATGTGGGATGATGTATTAATTCCATAAAATAAAGATACAAAAAAATACAAAATTATACTAACCTTGCAACGGTCTTTAATTTCTTTAAAAAAAAATCAATAAAACTGTCAGTATAAAACAACAAACCCTGTAAATATAATGCTTACAGGGTTTATTTGTGGAGACGCCGAGAGTCGAACTCGGGTCCAAACAAGCAGCTCAAAGGCTTTCTACATGTTTATTTCTCAGTTAATTTTCGACTAAAAGCTGATTGAGAACTACCTACTTTTAGCTTAGCTTCTTGTAAATTGAAAAACTCGCCAAAGCGCTGAGTTTTCTAGGTTTACTTTAACGATGCCTATAAGTAAAATGCCGTAAACCAAGGCTTTTTATAGACATTTAGCTTGCACACCTTGTGTGCCGTGGCTTTAAATCTTACTGTAATTCAGATTAAGCAGCTAAAGCGTAATTATTTTCGCCGTTTAAATTTTTGAAATAAGTTTAACGAGTAGTCATTTCAATCCTCGACATGCTTACTTTTTCACTGACCTTGTTGTCAAAGCCAATCGTCCCCAATGAGGCATAGCATTTTATGCATCTTACTGCATCGCAAAAAACATGCCCAATCTGTTTTACAATTGTATTTAATATAAAAGCTCATTAAAATATGCTGTTTTACAAAGTGAGAACAAAAATATAAATACTTTTTGTAAAATTACTATAAAAAAGTATATTCGCCAGGGCATGTATCAATTGTATATAGCATTGGTATATTTAACCAGCAAGTGCGAGTTTTTATTTTTTATTAATTTTATCAAAATTTTAAAAATCAAATGTTTAATTTAAGCTTATTTGTGTGAAATTTGGAATTATAAAAGAGCGAAAAAATCCTCCTGATAAAAGAGTAGTCTTTTCTCCTAAAAAATTACTAGAATTAAAGCAGCACTATCCTCAAGTTGAAATTTTAATTGAAAGTTCTGATATTAGGGTATTTTCTGACAAAGAATATCGGGACGCAGGATTCATAGTTACTGACAACATATCAAATTGCGATATTCTATTAGGAGTAAAAGAGGTTCCGATAAACAGTTTGATACCTAATAAGAAATATTTTTTCTTTTCTCATACTATTAAAAAACAGCCTAATAACCGCAAGCTTTTACAGGCTATACTGGCTAAAAATATTGAATTATACGATTATGAAGCAATTACCCAACAAAGTGGAGAACGCTTAATTGGCTTTGGCAGATATGCTGGTTTAGCTGGTGCTTACAATGGTTTTAGAGCTTTTGGACTCAAAGAAAATTTATTTACACTTCCAAAAATTGATGAATTAACGGGTTTAGTTTCTCTAAAAAAAGAGTTAGATAAAATTGTCCTTCCGCCTATTAAAATTCTTTTGACAGGCTCAGGAAAGGTAGCTAATGGAGTAAGAGAAATTATCAATTGTTTAGGTGTTAAGAAAGTAAATAATACCTTGTACTTAACGGCTAAATTTACCGAAGCTGTTTTTTGTCAAATTGACGCAATTCAATACAACAAACGCAAGGACGGCAAAGTTGGCAGTGAAATTGATTTTTTTAAACACCCTGATCAATACGAAAGTAATTTTATGCCTTTTGCCCAGCAAACCGATTTTTTTATAGCGGGTCATTTTTACGCCCAAGGCGCTCCTTTTTTATTTACGCGTGAAGACGCTAAGAGCTCTAGTTTTAATATCAAGTACATAGCCGATATTTCATGTGATATAAACGGACCCATTGGCAGCACAATAAGAGCCTCAACTATTAATTGTCCTTTTTATGGATACGACCCTCAAACTGAAAGTGAGGTGCCCTATAAAAGTCCAAATGCCATTACTGTTATGGCTGTTGATAATTTACCCTGCGAGTTGCCTAAAGATGCCAGCGAAGAATTTGGCAATATGTTTTTAACTCAGGTTATCCCTTCTTTTTACAACAACGATAAGCAAGGTATTTTGGAAAGAGCCAAAATAACAGAAAAAGGCAGTTTAACCAAACGCTATTCTTACCTTCAAGCCTATGCACAGGGCAGAGAGTAGGTATATAATCTGAAAAAAAATAAATTTGGTAAAAATAATACTAAATTAAATAATTAAATAAAAGTTAGCAATAAATAAAAAAAAGTCGCTAGAAAACTAACACTAGCGACTAATTCAATTAAAAGTAATTTAATTTAAATTAATATTAACAATTATTAATAATAATTAACTATGAAGTATTTGAAAGCAAAAATAATTTATAGCATTCAATTATATAGAATTTTACGTGTTAAATATTTGTTAAATATTTTGATTTATTTATTTAGTGCTTCAGCACCTCCAACTATTTCTAAAATTTCGTTAGTAATTGCTGCCTGACGAGCTTTGTTATAAGTTAAAAGTAAATCATCTCTTAACTCTTTAGCATTATCGGTAGCTTTGTGCATTGCAGTCATTCGGGCACCGTGTTCAGCAGCAAATGAGTTGCGAATAGCTTTGTACAATTGAATTTTTAACAGTTTAGGAATTAAATCTAAAACAATTTCTTCTTTTAAAGGTTCAAAAATGCTTTCAAATGGTTTAAGTATAGGCTTATCAATGAATTTTACAGGTAAAAACTGCTCTACCTGTGTTATATGGGTTGCTGCATTTTTAAAGTTATTGTAAATAATTTCAATTTTGTCGTAAGTTTTACTAATATATAGATCCTTTAACTTATCAGCAAGTTTTGATACATTGTCAATAGTAAGCTGGTCAAAAATATCGTTTCTATTTTCAACAATATAAAATTCTTTTGATAAAATATCATCGCCCTTTTTACCTATGGTAAGCAAATGGACAGATGCGTGCTTGTATCTTTCATTTATAATTTTAGCAGTTTTTTTGACAATTGAGGTGTTAAACCCTCCGCATAAACCTCTGTTTGAAGTAATTGATACTAATAATATTTTATTTATTGGTCTTTGAGTAAAGAACAGATCGACTTCTTCGTTTTTTTCACCTGTAGTGCTTAGCTTTTGTAATAAGTTACTCAATTTTGACCAATAAGGCAGCACTGCTGTTACGGCATCTTGGGCTTTTTTTAATTTAGCCGCCGATACCATTTTCATAGCAGAGGTAATTTGCATAGTTGATTTTATAGAAGCAATTCTTTTTCGTATTTCTTTTAAATTTGCCATATAATTTTCTGTTTCTTATTAAAAGTACTAGCTAAAAACTTACTGCTAAAATTTGCTAATCTGAAAATTTAGCCGAAATTTCCTTTGCCGCATTAGTTAAAATATCAATTACTGCATCGGTTAACTTGCCACCTTTTAAGGTATTTAGCACATCCTTGTGCTTTGCATTTAAATACTGTAAGTAATCTTTTTCAAACTCCTTTACTTTGTTTACAGGCACATTTCTCAATAAATTTTTTGAACCTGCAAAAATTATAGCAACTTGGTCTTCAACTCTAAATGGACTACCTTGATTTTGTTTTAATATTTCAACATTTCGTTTGCCCTTTTCAATTACGTTCATAGTAGCTGCATCTAGGTCGGAACCAAACTTGGCAAATGCTTCTAATTCGCGGTACTGTGCCTGATCTAACTTTAGAGTTCCCGATACTTTTTTCATTGACTTAATCTGAGCCGAGCCTCCTACGCGAGACACCGAAATACCTACGTTAATTGCAGGTCTAACTCCAGAGTTAAACAAGTCAGATTCTAAGAATATTTGACCATCTGTAATTGAAATTACATTAGTGGGTATATATGCCGATACATCTCCAGCCTGTGTTTCAATAATAGGCAGTGCAGTTAGTGAGCCTCCTCCCTTTACTTTGTTTTTTAAACACTTGGGCAAATCATTCATTTCGGCAGCAATACTGCTGTCATTAATAATTTTTGCAGCCCGCTCTAAGAGTCTAGAATGCAAATAAAATACATCGCCAGGGTAGGCCTCACGACCTGGAGGGCGACGCAATAACAAAGATACCTCGCGATAGGCTACTGCTTGTTTTGATAAATCGTCATAGACAATCAATGCAGGTCTGCCAGTATCGCGAAAATACTCGCCAATGGCTGCTCCTGCAAATGGAGCGTATACTTGCATAGGTGCGGGGTCTGATGCATTTGCAGCAACTATTGTAGTATAGGATAAAGCGCCTTTTTCTTGAAACATATTTGCTATAGCGGCTACCGTAGAACCCTTTTGACCCACAGCCACATATATACAGTAAACAGGCTTGCCTGCATCGTAAAATTCTTTTTGGTTTAAAATAGTATCGATAGCAACGGTTGATTTACCTGTTTGACGATCGCCAATAATAAGTTCTCTTTGTCCGCGACCAATAGGTATCATAGCATCAACAGATTTAATACCAGTTTGAAGAGGTTCATTTACGGGTTGGCGATAAATAACTCCAGGTGCTTTGCGTTCAAGGGGCATTTGATAGGTTTCTCCTTCAATGGGTCCTTTGCCGTCAATAGGGTTGCCCAAGGTATCTACCACACGACCAACAATTCCCTCGCCTACTTTTAATGAGGCAATTCTGTATGTACGCTTAACCGTTGAACCTTCTTTTACTTTAATTGACGAACCTAGCAATACCACTCCAACATGGTCTTCCTCTAAATTTAACACAATTCCTTCTAGGTCGTTGTCAAAGGCAACCAATTCTCCGTACTGCACATTGGTCAAGCCGTATACCCTAGCAATACCATCGCCCACCTGCAGTACAGTGCCTACTTCACTTAAAGTTGCTTTTGCTTCAAAATTTGTTAATTGTTGTTTTAAAATTGCTGATACTTCAGCTGGTTTAATTACTGCCATCTTTAGTTAATTTAGCTCATAAAAACTAATTTGTTTAAAAGTTTTTACGTTCAATAGCTTTTTGTTTTTTTATGTGTTTTTAAATTTTAGAAATAAAATAACTGTTATCAAATTCTTTTTTCAGCTCATTAAGCTGGTTTGCTATACTTGCGTCGTACTGCAAATCGCCAATACGAAGTACAAATCCTCCCAAAATTTCAGGATTAACAACATTTTCTAAATTTGATTTATTTCCTGTAAGTTCTTCAACCTTGTGCAGTGCTTTTGCTTTTAATTCATTTGAAACAGGAACAGCCGTTGTAAGTTTTGCAACTTGTAAACTTTTGTGATAATTGTAAATAACGGTATACTGTTTAGCAATAGCTTCTAAAAAAATCATGCGTTTATTTTCTTCTAATAAATTAAATAAACCTTTTACTATATTATTTACTTTCTGATCAAACAGAGCAATTAGTACTTTTTTCTTATTTAATACCCTAATTACAGGGCTTTTAAGCATAATTCTTAGCGAATTGTTTTCGGCAATGGTTTTAAGAATTAGCTTCATATTTTGGTTTACCTCAGCTTCTTTATTATTATCGGTAGCTAAATTTAAAACTGCTTTTGCATAACGCAATACAGGTCTTGATTGTTTCATACAAATAAACTTAGGACAATTAGTTGCTTTTGTTTTTTGCGATTCCTTATTTAGTTTAAAGTAACTTCATCGAGCATTTGCTCGACTAACTTTAATTGCTTGTTTTCCGAGGTTAATTCTTTTCTTATAATCTGTGAGGCTATGCCTATTGATAATTCAGCTACTTGTTGTTTAATATGAGCTAAAGCCGCTTGTTTTTCTTGTTGTATTTCAGCTTTTGCATTTTGAGCTAACTTAAAAGCTTCTTCTTTGGCTTGTTCTTTTGCCTTAGATATTATTTGATTTTTAATCTCACGTGCTTCTTTAAGCATTGTATCTCTTTCGGTTCTAGCTTCTTTTAGCATGCTTTTAATTTCGGCTTGTAGGTTTTGTCTTTCTTCTCTTGCAACCCTAGCGGCGTCTAACTCTTTTTTAATCCCTTGTTCACGTGCTATTATTGCATTCATTATTGGCTTCCAAGCAAACTTAATCAGCAAAAAAAGTAAAATTGTAAATATTATTGCTTGCATGAAAAACAAGCCTGGAGAGAAATCATTTAATAATTGATCCATTTTATTATTATATGTATAATTTGTTCCTTATTTTAATTCTCAAAACATTTCCTGCAACCAACCGTTACAGGAAAATGCTTCTTTTTTTTCGAAAATTATTTTCCTAAGATTAAAGCACCAAATGCCAAACCTTCTAACAATGCTCCGATGATAATCATAGCTAATTGGATCTTACCAGCCGCATCAGGTTGACGAGCAATTCCCTCCATTGCCTTACCGCCAATTAAACCCAAGCCGATACCTCCGCCAATTACTATTAATCCTGCTCCAATTAAATTGTACATATCAATTGATTTATATAATTAAACAAATTTTTATTTATTAATGGTGTTCATGCTCTTTAACCGCCATGCCTATAAATAATGATGACAACATTGTAAAAATAAATGCCTGTAAAAAAGCAACTAAAATTTCAATAACTGCTATAAATAGCGATAATAGCAGCGAAATACTTGTTGAAACTACTGCTCCAAATTGGTTTTTTAAAGTAATCATAAGTGCTATTAAACTCATCAGCACAAAATGACCCGCAGTTATATTGGCAAATAAACGTATTAACAGCGAAAAAGGTTTGGTAAACACTCCTAAAACCTCTATGGGCGCTAATATGATTTTCATAATTATAGGAATATTGGGCATCCAAAAAATATGTTTCCAATAATCTTTATTAGCACTAAATTGAACAATAAAAAATGTAAATAAAGCCAAGCAAACCGTAACTGCTATTTGACCTGTTACATTAAAACCAAAAGGCGTTAAACCCATAATATTTAAAGTCCAAATAAAAAAGAATACCGATAACAAAAAGCCTATAAATTTGCGGTAGTGCTTTTCGCCTATATTGGGTTTTGCAATTTCATCTCTTACATATAAAACTAGAGGCTCCAGTACTCTTCCTGCTCCTGTTGGTATAGGACCTTTTTTGTAACTTCTTGCTAATGAGTTAAATAATAAAAGTATTAACAATCCTGCTAATAACATTCCCACAACGCTTTTAGTAATTGAAAAATCTAAAACCTTGCTAGCATTGCTCGGATTGTTAGAATTGTCAAACAAAAGTTCACTGTTTTTTGAGTTTAACTCATATATTTTGCTGTGATATTTTATCAACTTAACATTGCCTTTACTTACTGTGATTTTGCCATTATCATTGTGGTGAAATTCAGACGACATAAAGATCTTTAAACCTTCGCTTGTCCAAACAACAACAGGCAAGGGGAAGCCTAAATGTATGCGCTTACCAAGTTTATTTGTATAAGAGAACAATACAAAATCGTGCGAATCTGCTAAGTGGTGTTTTATGTATTGTTTAATTTTTTTGGGATTGTTAATTTGTTCAGATTGACTTATGTTTTTGTCACTTTTGGCAGATAAACTAAACGTACTTAATATCAATGCTATTGTTGCTAAAAAACAGGTAGATTTTTTTACTTTCATGATGCCTTGCAAATATGGATTTTTGGCCTCTAAAATTCCGTGCAAATGTACGCAATAATTTAAAACAACAAAGTCTTTAGTTTAATTTTTTAAGGCAAACATATTAAAAATACTATCTTATTAATCAGCGCATTGGAATTATTTAATTCAAAATTATCTATTCCTCCTATATTTCTAATTGTGAAACTTTGCGATATTTTATTCTTTACATATCGCTCAACAATTTTAGAAGCATTTTGACCTATTTCTTGCTCTTTAACTCTTATATTTTTATATTCAGTAGATAAAGAGCCATATAACTTTAGTTTATGGCAAGATGCAGGAAGATTAACCGAAAAAAAAGAACATAAAAAAGCGCACTAATATGTGCACTTTAAAAAATGAAAGCATTTGTTTTTTAAAGATTATTCTCCAAAGTAATGATCATAGATCGTTTTTGCTATGATATATAAAATTAATATACTTCCTATAAAACTAACCATTTTTTTTATTTAATACAAAAATACAAAAAAATTTTCAAAAAAGCTACGTAGAAACGTTAGTTTTTTAACTAAACGAAAATTTAACTCAGCTTTTATCAAAAAAAGGTGTTGCTTTGAAAATAGCCTTAAATACAAACAAGTAAAACTCATTTATTATTTGTCAATTTTTATCTCTTGAATTTAACCAGCAAATGCAAGGAATTACTAAAAAAAATCAAATCTTTGCATTTATGAATTACAGTAATTGAATTTTGAGAAAGATGCAATACGACCGCGCTTATATTCAAACAAGGCATTTAAAAAAAAGCGTTAAAGTTTTAGGCATAAGCGAATAAACGTTTTATAAATAATAAAAGCAAACAACAAGGTGGTTATTGAGCTAAATACGCTCAAATGCTTTGTTACTAACTAAAAAAGGAAGGCGCTTAAAAAACATTTTACTATAGCCTTATGTAAAATACAGTCAATTTAAAGGCTAGTTCAATATATTATAAAGATAAAAAGTTCTTACAATTTTGATGCGAAAAAACAAACAATTGCTATATATTTTTATGTTATTTATTATATTATTTTTTACTCAAGGTAATCAACAAAATGACAAATACTAGATTTATTATTTTTGTCAACAATTTTTACAAGCGCAAAATGTTTATGTTTGTATTGCTTTAAATTAAACAATTATAAATAAAATTGGATTTTACAATAAAAGACCTTGAAAATATTTCAGGAATAAAAGCTCACACCATCAGGATTTGGGAAAAAAGATACGGACTATTTCAGCCTAAAAGAACAAACACAAATATCAGATATTACTCGCAAAAAAGTCTGCAAAAGCTATTAAATGTTGTACTGCTCAATAAGCACAACTACAAAATATCAAAGATAGCTAGCATGTCGGAAGAACAAATTGCATTAACAGCTAAAGAGTTATCGCTTAGTTTAGCAAGTTACGACAAGGCTTTTAACATGTTGAAGTCTGCTGTATTTCAATTTGATAAAACACTGTTTAACAAAGCCTATAACAACTTATTAATAAAAAAAACATTTAGAGAAACATTTAAAGAGGTATTTGTGCCTTTTATAAAACACATTGGAATGCTTTGGCAAACCAACACCATTACTTTGGCACATGAGCATTTTATTTCTAACTTAATTATTCAAAAAATACAGACAAATACTGATAAAATTGAAAGCCTAACATCACAAGCGACAAAAAGAACTTACGTGTTGTTTCTCCCAGAAGGCGAAATTCATCAAATTGGCTTGTTGTATCTAAACTATGAGCTAACCTTAAGAGGGGGGCAAACCATTTATTTAGGCAATAGGTTATCGATCAGCACTATATCTTATTTAACCAATACTAAAAAGGCAGTTAACTTTGTTTGCTCACTTACTCTAATGCCAAACAAAGAAAGGATAATAGCTTATTTTAAACAGATAAACAAAATCCTAAAAGGAACTAATCACCAGTTAGTTGGCATAGGTGATAAAGCCTTAACCCTTGAATTAGAAGAACTAGAATTCAATTTTAAAAGCTACCCATCTGTTTTTTCATATTTGCAGCAATTTTAAAAATTGCGCTTTGTTCTGCCAGTTAATTAAAAAATAATTTATAAAGCCTTATTTGAATTATATTTTTGTTTAATTTTGTTGACAAATGGTTAAACAAAATAACAAAATAGCAATAATAGGTTCAGGCTTTTCTTCACTATCTGCAGCATGTTATATGGCTAAATACGGCTATAGAGTTACAGTTTTTGAAAAGAACAGCAATATAGGAGGTAGAGCAAGGCTATTTTTAAAAGATGGCTTTACTTTTGATATGGGTCCTACTTGGTATTGGATGCCCGATGTATTTGAAAAGTTTTTTGCTGACTTCGGAAAAAAGCCTTCCGATTACTACAAGCTAAATAAGCTATCGCCTGCCTATCAAGTTTATTTTGCAAAACAGGACAGTTTGTGCATACCGAATAATTTTAAGGATATATGCAGATTGTTTGAGAGTCAAGAAAAAGGAAGTTCAAAACACTTAATTCACTTTATAAATGAAGCAGGTAAAAATTATAAAATTGCCGTAAATAATATGGTTTACAAGCCAGGGGTATCGCCCTTTGAGCTAATAACACAAAAAACAATAGTTAGGGTGGGTGAGTTTTTTTCTACAGTTAGCAAACAGGTTAGAAAAAAAATCAGAAATGAAAAACTTATCAAAATACTTGAGTTTCCCGTTCTTTTTTTAGGTGCTAAACCCAACAATACGCCTGCTTTTTACAATTTTATGAATTACGCAGATTTTGTGCTTGGTACCTGGCATCCAGCTGGAGGCATGTACAAGGTAATTAATGCCATGCTAAGTTTAGCAAAAAGCTTGGGTGTTGAATTTAAAACTGAGGCAAAAGTTACTAAAATTGAGGTTTTAAAGAATAAAAAAATTTCGGGTCTGTATGTTGATAAGCATTTTTTTGCATCAGACTTGGTGCTTAGTGGAGCAGACTACCATCACACAGAGCAATTACTTGATAAAAAATACAGACAGTATACTGAAAATTATTGGTCAAAAAAAATATTTGCCCCTTCTTCTCTTTTGTTTTATGTAGGCTTTAAAAAGAAATTAAAAAACATATCCCATCATACTTTGTTTTTTGACACCGATTTTGACAAGCATGCCAAAGCTATTTACGATACGCCTGCTTGGCCTGAAAAACCTTTGTTTTACGCTAGTTTTCCGTCAGTAACTGATGTGTCTTTTGCGCCAAAGAACCAGGAAGCTGGAACTTTTTTAATTCCCTTGGCACCAGGCATAAAAGATACTTCAAAGTTGAGGGATAAATACTTTGATATTATTATTAACAGATTAGAATATATTACAAATCAAAAGGTAAAAGATAGTATTTTGTTTAAAAAAAGCTATTGTGTAAATAATTTTATTGAAGATTATAATTCATATAAAGGCAATGCCTATGGACTGGCAAATACACTAACCCAAACAGCTTTTTTAAGACCCAAGCTAAAAAGCAAAAAAGTGAGTAATTTATATTTTACAGGTCAATTAACTGTTCCAGGACCAGGTGTGCCTCCTTCCCTAATATCAGGAAAAGTAGCTTCAAATCTAATCATAAAAACAGATAAGTAATGAAAGATTTATTTAATCAAGTTTCCTATAATTGCAGTAAGTTGGTAACCCAAAAGTACAGCAGTTCATTTTCTTTAGCAGCTCGGATGTTGGCACCCGAAATTAGATGGGCAGTTTACAATATATACGGATTTGTAAGATTTGCCGATGAAATAGTAGATACACTTCACGATTTTGACAAGGAAGCACTTTTATTTGAGTTTGAAAAAAACTATTATACAGGAAAACTACAAGGCATTAGCACAAATCCAATTTTAAATTCATTTATTCATACAGTAAACAAATACAATATTGAAGATGAACTTATTAAGTCCTTTTTAAATAGCATGAAAGCTGACTTGCACAAAAGTGAATACAAAACAAAGGACGAGTACAACAAGTATATTTACGGTTCGGCAAACGTAGTGGGTTTAATGTGTTTAAGAGTTTTTGTGAAGGGCGAACAAAAAAAATATCAGGAATTAAGGGTAGCTGCTATACGGTTGGGCTCGGCATTTCAAAAAGTAAATTTTTTGCGTGATTTAAAAGAGGATATTCAAGTACTTAATCGTTCGTATTTCCCAAATGTTAATTTTAAAATGCTCAGCAAGGCTTCAAAAGATGAGATAATTAAAGAAATTGAAGATGATTTTAACTATGCCTATAAGCACGGAGTTTTAAAACTACCTGTTGAAGCAAAATTAGGTGTTTACATTGCTTATAAATACTATCGCAAATTACTCAACAAGCTAAAATCTGTACCCTCATCTCAAATTATGGATACCAGAATCAGAATATCGAACATTTTAAAGATAAGCCTACTTATGAGAGGCTATGCAAGATATAAACTAAATTTATTAGAATAATTTTAAATAAAAAAATATACAATTATGATTATATACACAGCAACAACTTTGTTAACCTTTGCAATAATGGAAGGCATTACTTGGTGTACGCATAAGTATGTTATGCATGGTTTTGGTTGGTTTTTACATCAGGATCACCATCAGCCTGGTTATCCTCATGTTTTTGAAAAAAATGATGCTTTTTTTGCCCTCTTTGCTGTACCGAGCGTTTTGCTGTTTTACTTTGGACTCAAATCGCAGCTCAATTATTTGTTTTTTATAGGCTTAGGTATACTCCTTTACGGTATAGCATATTTTCTAATTCACGACGTTTTAATTCACCGACGGTTTAAATGGTTTAAGAATACCAAAAATCGTTATTTAAAAGCTTTGCGCAAAGCTCACAAAATTCATCACAAGCACCTAGGTAAAGAAAAAGGCGAGTGCTTCGGTATGCTTTGTGTTCCCTTTAAATACTTTAAAAAGGAAGGGCAAGTAGTGTAAAGCAGATTGTTTTTAACCTAGTAAAACTCTGTTTAACTATTAAAATTACAATTTTTTAAAAAGGTTTAAGCCAGATAAAAAGATGTAATTAGCAAATTGTAAAACAATTTGTTTAATTAGCTAGGCAATTGGCATAGTAAAAAAACTATTTGAATATAACATAACTTGCAAACACTTAATAAATATGAAACACTTAATAAATATGAATAATTATTTGTATCTTTTGCTAAACTTAGCAAGTGTTAGCATACCTTTGCTGTACAGTGTTTTTGAAAAAGAATTTCACTTTATCAAACATTTTAAAAAAGCTTTAATAAGTATAATAGCACTTGCTATTCCTTTTTTAATTTGGGATTTTTGGTTTACCCATAAAGCTATTTGGGGTTTTAACTCAAATTATCACTTATCAGTTTTGTTACTTGGCATGCCTGTTGAAGAATGGTTGTTCTTTTTTTGCATCCCCTATTCATGTTTGTTTACTCATCAGGCTTTTAAGTACTATTTGCCTAATTTTAAATTACCTAAAAAAATAACAGTAGTCATTTCGATATTGCTTATTTTATCAACAAGTATAATTTTAATATTCAATGCCGATAAATGTTACACCCTTATAAATTTTACTTACTATATATTGCTTATGGTTTTTAGTTTAAAATATTGCTTAAAAACTCTAAGAGAGTTTTATCCTAGCTTTTTAGTTATACTAATCCCTTTTTTTGCAATTAATGGTGTTTTAACAGGTAGTTTTATCGATTTTCCGATAGTTTGGTACAACAATAGCGAAAATATAGGTTTTAGGATTTTTACTATCCCTTTTGAGGATGTATTTTACGCCTTTAATCTTTTATTTTCTATTCAATTAGTGTTCAATTTCTTAAACTCGGATAAAAAATATCAAAAACATATTTAACAATCTGTCAGGTTTTAGCTAATATCTGTAGTGCTCAGGCTTATAAGGACCTTTAACAGGCACTCCAATATATTGGGCTTGATCTTTATTCAGTTCTGTTAGTTCAGCACCTAATTTTGCCAAGTGCAATCTGGCCACTTTTTCATCTAAGTGTTTAGGCAGTATATAAACTTTGTTTTTATAAGCCTTGTGATTGTTCCACAGTTCAATCTGTGCCAGAGTTTGATTGGTAAATGAATTTGACATTACAAAACTTGGATGCCCCGTAGCGCAACCCAAATTTACCAAGCGACCTTCGGCCAAAACAATAATATCGTTTTGGTTAACGGTGTATTTGTCAACCTGTGGTTTAATTTCAATTTTTGAGTTGCCGTGCTTTGCATTTAGCCAAGCCATGTCTATTTCGTTGTCGAAATGACCAATATTGCAAACTATGGTTTTATCTTTCATAGCATTGAAATGCTCGGCTCTTATTATATCTTTGTTTCCAGTAGTTGTGATTACAATATCGGCATTAAACACCACTGATTCCAACCTTTTTACCTCAAAACCATCCATAGCAGCTTGCAAGGCACAAATAGGATCTATTTCGGTTACCGTTACAATTGAACCTGCACCGCGAAAGGAAGCTGCTGTTCCCTTGCCTACATCGCCATAGCCACAAACCACTACTCTTTTACCTGCTAACATTATATCGGTAGCTCTGCGAATAGCATCAACTGCCGATTCTTTGCACCCGTATTTGTTGTCAAATTTTGATTTGGTAACCGAATCGTTTACATTAATTGCAGGTATAGGCAGAGTTCCCTTTTTCACGCGCTCGTACAAACGATGTACTCCAGTGGTTGTTTCTTCCGATAGACCTTTAATTCCTTGAATTAAATGCGGATAATGATCTAAAACCATATTTGTCAAATCTCCTCCATCATCCAAAATCATATTTAAAGGCTTTTTATCTTCCCCAAAAAACAGAGTTTGTTCAATACACCAATTGAAGTCTTTTTCACTCATGCCTTTCCAAGCATACACAGAAGTTCCTGTGGCAGCAATAGCAGCAGCAGCCTGATCTTGAGTAGAAAATATATTACACGAACTCCAAGAAACCTCAGCTCCTAGAGCTTGAAGCGTTTCAATGAGCACTGCTGTTTGTACAGTCATATGCAAGCAACCTGCAATTCTAGCTCCCTTTAAAGGTTGCTTGTCTTTGTACTCTTTACGCAAACTCATCAGTCCTGGCATTTCTGCCTCTGCCAATTCAATTTCTTTTCTTCCCCAGCTAGCTAAGGAAATATCCTTAACTTTGTGCCGAGTGTATGTAGCTGTATTTGTGCTCATTTTACACTGTGTTAATTATCTTGTAATTTTAAACCACAAAGGTACTGAATAACTTTATAATTTATGCCTCTTTACAAAACTCTAACTCTTAGCAGTGAAATTAAAGTGCTAATTTGGAAGATCGATGAATCTTTAAACGACTTGTATTCAGGAATTTCACTAACTAAGACTAGCAAAGACCGAATAAGCTTAATAAAATCTGACTTACAACAAAAAGGTTTTTTGAGCATACGTTATTTGTTAAAAGAAATAGGCTATGCCGATACTGACCTAAAATACGATAAGTTTGGCAAACCACATTTAAAAGATGGAAAGTATATTTCAATTTCGCACTCGTTTAGTTTTGCTGCCCTTATTTTTTCAAGCCAGCATCCTGTAGGTATAGATATTGAAAAGCGCAGGGCTAAAATAGTTGAGATAGCTCCTAAATTTACTTCTGTTAAGTTATATAAATCAATAAGTAACTTTAATGTTTTAATAAGAAAGTTAACCGTGGTTTGGGCTGCCAAAGAAAGCTTGTACAAAATATACGGAAAAAAAGAGTTGTTTTTTTTAGAACACATACACATAGATGATTTTTTATTAGACGCCTGTAAAACTTCGGGTAAAATTTGCTACAAAGGGAAAAGTTTAAACTATTTGATAAATTTTATGGAAATTGAAGACTTTACCTGCGTGTATGCTTATTAAAAAACGGAATTTAAGCTATAAATGCAGTGTTTTATTTATATGCAAATTTAACATTTATTTAAAATTTGATTAACAATAAAAAATTTAACTTTTGTTTGAAAAATTAATAAACTTAAACCCTTGATGAAACGTATTTTATCCATTTTATTTGCCTTTTTTTTGACAGTAGTTATAGCGTTGATAGCTTTTTACTTTTGGGCATCCTCACCAAATCTCGATAAGACTTCTTATACCCAATTGTTTAAAAACGTTTACACAGTAAAAACAAATCAAGATTCAATTTACAGCATTATAAGCTATAACATTGGATACTTAAGTGGTATGACAAACAATAAGGCCGTGCAAAAAAACAAAGACTTATTTGACAATAATTTGCAAATTACTCTAGATAAATTTAAAAAAACGAAGCCTGATATTATTGCTTTTCAAGAAATTGACTACAATGCCTCGCGTTCATTTAACATAAACCAGGAAGAAGAAATTGCCAAGCTAGGTTATCCCTTTATAGCAAGAGGTGTTAATTGGGATGAGCGCTACTTACCTTTCCCTTATTGGCCACCTAGTGTGCACTTTGGCAAGGTCATTTCAGGGCAATCAATTTTAAGCAAATACCCTATAAAAGATTACAATCGTATAGTTTTGGAAAGAGTGGCTAACAGCCCTTTTTACAGAAAAGCCTTTTACTTAGACAGGTTGTTGCAAATTGTAAAGATTAATTTACAAAATGCAGAACTCATTGTGATGAATGTTCACTTAGAGGCCTTTGACAAGCAAACAAGAGAAAAACAAATGCAAAAAGTGATTGAATTATTTACAAAACAGATAACAAAAGGACAACCTACTATTTTATTGGGCGATTTTAACAGCGATCCAAATTACAAAAATCCTGCTATTGAAAAACTGCTTAACTTGCCTAATATTGGCAATGCTGCTTTTACAAGGTCAAATTACGATTTTACCTATGATACAGAAAATCCTTTTGAGCGTTTAGACTATATTTTTTATACCGAAAACAGCATAGAATACATAGATGGAAAAGTGCTAAAGAGTTTTGGGCAAATATCAGACCATTTCCCAGTTGAAATGAGGTTTAAGATAAAATAGATGCTGAAATTAAACTAGCATCTATTAAATATTATTATTAACTAGCTTATTTTTTTTCTTAAAACCACCTCTAAAATAGGTTATAGTATTTGAAGCCCAAGAAGTTTCTCCAACTGTAAAGTTATTCTCGGCATTTAACAAACCCTTATCGTAAATTTGAGTTTTGGCAATAAGTGTTTTAAGATTATAGTTTTTTTCTAGTTTAGTCATAGTTAAGCTGGTAAAACTCGCTGCCCTTTGGTATAAGCCCAAATAACTCAATTTCACTTTTTGTTAATTTATATAACATTCCAAAAAAAATTACTTTTGTTCCCTCTGCTCTTATGTGTTCTTCTAGATCACAAACTACTCCATAAATTATACGGTATCAATGTATATACTTTCCTTTAATTTAGGAACGTATTTGACTGTGTAAATATTAGACTTCTCAAAATAGCTAATAGTTCCCTCTATATTGTTTAGCTGTTCATGTGCTTTCCTTTCGGAAGTATCGCAACCTTTAAAAGCAAGATGCTCTTTATCGTTAACTTTATCATTCTAGTTACAGGACAAAAGCAAAAGTGCAATTATTCATCTAAAAAAAATAAAGAGTATATTCAACTAGCAAGTGCTTCTTTTTTTGTTATATTTTTTGTGTTTAAATTAGTTGTCATAAATATTTATATTATATTAATAATGCTTCATAAAGTAGGCTAGTATTATAAAAGATATTTTAACTTATTATTATTAAAATGTTAATTATTAAAATTTGAATATGCTTTTTGAGTATTGCAGGCTTTATTTAAACATTATATGCGCTTTTTGACTGCAAAATAAGGATATTTTTTATATCTATTTATACATAGGCTGTTTTGTTAGTAAAATTATCTGAATTATATTTTATAATTCGGAAAATTATCTTTATAATTGCACTACATAATATATATGTTATATAGCAAATTTTGTTAAAGATTTAAAACACAGTAAAATAATGCTTGTGAGTTCTATATAACCCTTTAAAACAATTATTTATTAACAAACTTCTTTT
>JBKDZU010000084.1:0-4770 GCA_047971505.1 Tenacibaculum sp. | reverse complement strand
TTTGCATTAGCTTTAACTGTACTGAACTAGGGTGTTGCTCTAAGCCTAATTTTACAGCTTTTTTTGCTAATGAATGCTTTCCTTTGTTTAAATAATGTTCTACAATTTCTTCAAACTCAGTTGAGTCAAAAAAGTAAACATTATTTGTTTTTAACATTGATTCAAATTTTGATACAGGCATTGACTTTTTTTATTTGAAATATGTTTAAAATTACAACAGCAAAAGTGTTTGTTAACACAACTGAATTTATATTATTAACAAAGTAATTAACAATTACGCCTTTGTTTGATACAAATATAATAAAGTTATTACAGGTAGTTTACAACTACTTAAAAATATTGAGCCTAAGTGATGCAGTATTAACTTAAGTACATAATTATCAAGATTATAAATTATTAGTTAACACAAAATTACAAGTTTTTTAACACGCTAAAAAGGTTTAAACTTTTAAAGAGTGTATTCTGGAAAAACTTATTTTAATGGCAAAATACAGTCACTTAAAAGTTAGCTTTATTTAATTTACCTCAAAAAAATTTGAAACGATATAAAATTTTTATATTTTTGAATGATTAAAAATGCAATTAAAAAATTTAAATTAACTAAGTCAAACAGCACATTAAAAACTATTATTAAAGATGAATAAATTTGACGAAAAAGTAGTGTTGTACAAAAGTTTTATGAACAAAAAAAACTTGACTGTAGATATTGATTTATTACGCGCTGTTACCAAAGGTTTAGGTCCTTCAATTTACAAAAAAGATGCTGAAACAGTTGCGGGAACAGATGCTAAAGAGCTAGAAATAGTAAAAAATAATTTTTTGATAAAGAAACTAGAACTATTTGACAACTCTGACCTAGATAGTGCCATTGAGGAGGTTTTGGAAAAGATAGGGAAATCTGAAAAAAATAAATATCGAGCTGTTATTTACTATTTGCTAGTTGAAAAATTTGGCAAAAAATCTGTTTATGGATTGTAGAGGTTTTTGTTTTTTTTAAATTTAAGTTATGTGTTAATTTTTAGTACAGGGCTTTGTGTTTTGTTCTACTGACAAAAACTGTATTTTGATATGTCGCAATACATAAGCGTTTTTGATATGCTTAAAATTGGTGTGGGACCGTCGAGTTCCCATACCCTTGGACCTTGGAGGGCAGCCCAACTTTGGATTAAAAAGCTAAAGAGAAACAATGCGCTGCAACAGGTACATAGCTTAAAGGTTGATCTTTACGGCTCGCTATCTTTAACAGGAAAAGGTCATGCCACCGATTTAGCAGTAATCTTAGGCTTGTCAGGCACCGATCCAGAGTTTATTCCTATTGAAAATATTAAAAGTATAATTGCTGATATAGAAAAAACCAATATTTTGCATTTAAATAATGAATGCGCTGTTAATTTTTCTTTAAATCAAATAATTTTCAACAAAAATTTTTTGCCATTTCATGCAAATGCGCTGAGTTTTAGTGCATATTCAAAAAAAAAGATTCAAATTTCTTTCGAAACTTATTATTCAATTGGAGGGGGCTTTATTGCACAGGAAGAAACTGAAAAGTATAGTAAAACTAAGTTTAGCAGTCATAAATTTCCCTATCCTATAAATAAGGCTTATGAATTAGAAAAATACTGTCTTAGCAACAACAAGCATATTTCTGAAATTGTCAAGGAAAACGAACTTGTGCTAAAGGAGGAAAGTGAAATTGACCGAGAACTTTTTAGAATTTGGAACACCATGCTTGAATGCATGTATATAGGATGCCATACTAAAGGAGTATTGCCAGGAGGACTTAACGTAAAAAGAAGGGCCTTTGAAACTCATAAAAAGTTGATTAAAAGCAATACCTCATACCACACTAAAGAACAGTGGCTTGAAGTTATTAGAAGCACAGAGGTAACATTTAGAGAGATACTTAAATGGGTTAGTTGCTTTGCCTTGGCGGTAAATGAGGTTAATGCTTCTTTGGGCAGAGTGGTAACTGCACCAACTAATGGAAGTTCGGGGGTTATTCCTGCAGTTTTAATGTATTATTTGGCTATTGAAAATCACAAAGCCAATGTTGAGCATATCAAAAAGTTTTTGCTGGTTGCTGGAGAAATTGGAAGTATTTTTAAAAAAAATGCTACCATTTCGGCTGCTATGGGAGGATGTCAGGCTGAAATAGGAGTATCTTCTGCTATGGCGGCAGCTGCGCTTGCTGAACTTCTCGGAGGAACTCCATCGCAATGTTTGGTTGCTGCCGAAATTGCAATGGAGCATCACTTGGGTTTGACTTGCGATCCAATTGGTGGCTTGGTTCAAGTTCCTTGTATCGAAAGAAATACTATGGGAGCTATTAAAGCTATACACGCCACCGAACTGGCCTTAGAAACCAATCCGAAAAAGTCATTGGTTTCCCTCGACAAAGTAATTGATACTATGTGGGAAACTGCTAAGGACATGAATAAAAATTACAAAGAAACCTCAAAGGGTGGTCTTGCTATTACAGTAGGTTTAACTAATTGTTAAGTTCCGCCTATGCTTATCTTTAAAATTTACTGTAATTTGTTACATGCACTAAAAATAGTACTAGGTAATATCATTTTTTATACCTAATTTACTATATATAAGTTCTTTGCGTTGCAAATTTTATTTTTGTTGCTGTACTGCTAGGTTGTAAATTACCAAACCAAAGCCTATTTTGTTAATAGCGTCTCCTATATTGTAAATAACATCCATGCTTAACCCGCTTAAGCTATCGTACCAACCAGGAGTTCCTGCCATATAGCCTAAGGGATAAATAGCCCAGCCTACTAAAACAAACCAACACAAAGTTTTGTGAGCTGTTAAAATCGAACCTCCAGCTTTTGTGGCTAATTTTTTAGGTCTTCCAAACCAAACATCATAAACAATGGTAAAGTAGGCAATGCCTGAAAACAGACCCCATATTTGAGCATTATCTCTGTCTATTGCTTCTCCAATATATCCTGTTATAAGCATAAGTATAGATAAGAAAATCATACGCCACATCAATATTTTTTTAGCACCAGCCATTTTTAAAATTAAGTAAAATTCAACGCACATTAAAGGAACAGTTAAAATCCAATCTACATAGCGAAAAAAGGTGGGCGATTCGGCATACGCTCCCCAATAATCTCTCATATACCAATAGTGAACCGCTGCAATAAAGGTAATTAAGCCCGATACTAAAATTGAAACTCTCCATTTTTTTTCGAAGCCATTCATTGAAAGAAAGAAAAACAAAGAGGCAGCCATCATAGCCATACAGCCGATAAAAAAGGTAAAGCTTACATAATCGTTGTTTGTAATCTTGTTAATAGATAAAAATTGTAATAAAAAAGTCATAAGGTTTATGTTTAATTGTATATAAAATTTGTTAAACAAAACTAATAGATTTTTATTACTTTTACAACAAAAAAATAGCGTAATGATAAAAAATCAATATTTCAAAATTTGTATAAGCTTTTTTGCTCTTTGGTTTTTCAGTGTAATTCCTGATAAAGCTGCTTTGGTACTTTGTTACTTTTCTATTTTTAGTCTGGGGCTTTTACACGGGACTAACGATTTGGAAATACTCAGTAAAATTTATTGTAAAAAGCTGTCTTTTGTAAAGTATCTATCTGTTTATTTGCTGCTTATAAGTATAGCTGCACTTTTGTTTATCTTGTTTAAAAAAATAGCTTTTGCACTTTTTTTGTTGCTGAGTTTTTATCATTTTGGAGAGCAGCACCTAAACTCTAAAAGCTTTGTATATAATTGGTTAAAGCCTCTTACTTATATCATTTATGGTTTGTTTATCTTTTCAATACTCATATTAAACAATTTTAATGAGGTAATAGCAATAACCCAGAAACTGTTTGAGATAGTTTTATCAAAAGAAATATTTATTTATACAAGTTGGATTTCAATCCTTTTATTTATTTCAATACTAGTTTATAATTCATTTAATTTAAATACATTTTCAACCTTTTTTGAAGAAGTTTTATACGCCCTATTACTGTACATATTGTTTAAGGCAAGTCCTTTAATAGTAGGCTTTAGTGTTTATTTTATTGTTTGGCACAGTATACCTTCTATTTTAGATCAAATTCATTTTTTATACGGGAGCAGTACAGTAAACAGTATGCTTAATTATCTAAAAAAATCATTTTTGTTTTGGTTTATAAGCATTGTAGCTGTGGTTTTTATATATTATTTTGAAGATAGTTTAATGCTTAGCAGCACAATTTTTGGAGTGCTGTTTGTAGTTTCGGTGCCTCACATATTTGTAATCTTGCTGATGAATTTTATGCAAAAAAAATAAACAGCCACCCAAACAGCATAATAACAGAGTTTAAAACCCTTTGCATATATATTAAGACCGTTGCAAGGTTAGTATAATTTTGTATTTTTTTGTATCTTTGTTTTATGGAATTAATACATCATCCCACATTAGCGGATAGCATTTGCGATTTACGTTCACGAAAGATAAAGCGAACATTTTTCAATCAAATCAATACACTTATAGATTGGCAACCAATTACAGAATTGATAAACCAGTATTACACCAAAGGAACAAGTACAACAGGTAAACCCAGCTATAGCGGTTTATTACTTTTTAAGATGAGCTTATTACAAACATGTTACGGATTAAGTGACTATGAGGTTGAAGACCGAGTTAATGATAGTATATCATTCAGTTATTTTTGTGGGTTAAACATTGACCAGGTATCTCCCGACCATAGTACCTTGTCTCGCTTTAGAACTATAATGACAAAAGCAAAAGCCTACGAGCCTTTG
>JBKDZU010000083.1:0-35310 GCA_047971505.1 Tenacibaculum sp. | reverse complement strand
CCTTTCTTTCTGTCAGAAGAAAGACCTGTTTGCAGTTCGGTGATCATACATTTAAGACCTGGTAAGGTTCCTCGCTTATCATCTAATTAAACCTCATGCTCCACCGCTTGTGCTGTCACCCGTCAATTCCTTTGAGTTTGAACCTTGCGGTCTGACTCCCCAGGTGGGATAGTTATCACTTTCGCTTATCCACTGAGTCTTACAACCCAACAGACAGTATCCATCGTTTACGGCGTGGACTACCAGGGTATCTAATCCTGTTCGCTCCCCACGCTTTCGTCCATGAGCGTCAGTATATACGTAGTAGGCTGCCTTCGCAATAGGTATTCTGTGTAATATCTATGCATTTCACCGCTACACTACACGTTCTACCTACTTCCGTATAACTCAAGTTAAACAGTATCAAGGGCAGTTCTATAGTTGAGCTATAGGATTTCACCCCTGACTTAATTAACCGCCTGCGGACCCTTTAAACCCAATAATTCCGAATAACGCTTGCACCCTCCGTATTACCGCGGCTGCTGGCACGGAGTTAGCCGGTGCTTATTCATACGGTACCGTCAAGGCGATAACGAATATCGCTGTTTCTTCCCGTATAAAAGCAGTTTACAACCCATAAGACCTTCTTCCTGCACGCGGCATGGCTGGTTCAGGCTTGCGCCCATTGACCAATATTCCTCACTGCTGCCTCCCGTAGGAGTCTGGTCCGTGTCTCAGTACCAGTGTGGGGGATAATCCTCTCAGACCCCCTACCTATCGTAGCCATGGTAAGCCTTTACCTTACCATCTAGCTAATAGGACGCATAGTCATCTTATACCGATAAATCTTTAATATACAACAGATGCCCGTTATATATATTATGGAGTATTAATCTTCATTTCTAAAGGCTATCCTCCTGTAATAAGGTAGATTCTATACGCGTTACGCACCCGTGCGCCGGTCGCCATCTTCTCGAAAGAAATGCTGCCCCTCGACTTGCATGTGTTAAGCCTGCCGCTAGCGTTCATCCTGAGCCAGGATCAAACTCTTCATCGTAGATTCTTAAATGTTATCTGCAATGTTAAGACTTCAAAAGAATTTCAGAATAAGACCTTAAAAAATAAGATCTCAGTAGTAATTCTACTCTAATTTACGCTGTTAATATAATCTTTCAATGAACTTAAATTAAACCTTACTAAAATTGAGTAAGGCTTTTGTTTGTGTTTAATTTATATAGTGAATCTGTTAGAATTAAACTAACTGATTAGTTATCGACTTTTAAAATTTATTAACTCTCAAAAAAAAATATTTTAATTCTTATTTTTAGCTGTTTTTGAAAGCGGATGCAAATGTAGTAGCTTTTTTTGTATCAACAAACTTTTTTGAAAGTTTTTTAAAAAATTTTTATCTACATATTTGCCATAAACTACACTCTATTAAAACGGACTGCAAATATAATAGATTTTTTCTTATGCTAACAAACTTTTTGTGCTTTTTATAAAACTTGCCCTGAGCTAAATAAATATGCTTAAAAAAAAAACGGCGTTAGGTTGTATTAAGATACTGGCTTAGCCCCTATTAATCGGACTTTAACATTTTAAATTAGCTCAGTTTTAAATTATTGCTATGTATGTTTTTTAAAGTTTCTAAGGCTTTCTTTGTTGTATCTACATTGATAAAACTCAGTAGTAATCGCAAACCGTTTTTGGTTTCTTTCTCTTTTAAAATACAACTCTTAGCGTTTTGCTGTGCAAACTGCAATATTTTTGTAAAGTTTTCCGATTTATAAAAGGTACTTTCTTTGTTAGATACAAAATAAGCTATTAAGCGTTTTTGCTTTAATACTATTTTTTCCATACCCAAGGTTTTGGCCTGCCATTTAATGCGAACGCTGTCAAATAAATCGGCGGTTTGACTAGGGTATTTACCAAAACGATCAATTATTTCGCTTTCAAAGTTCTTTAGTTCTTGTTCGGTAGTAATTGTTGAAAGTTTGTTGTACAATACTAATCGTTCGCTTACTGAGTTTATGTAATTATCTGGGAATAGTATTTCAAAGTCAGTATCTATCTGAACCTCTCGTGCACAATCTATTACAGCATCATCAGAAATATTATACAGTTCATTAAACTCGTTTTGTTTTAGTTCTTCAATAGTTTCTTTCAGTATTTTATGATAGGTTTCAAAACCAATATCGTTAATAAATCCGCTTTGCTCACCACCTAGTAGGTTGCCTGCCCCTCTTATTTCTAAGTCTTTCATGGCAATATTCAGCCCACTACCTAAATCAGAAAATAACTCTAAGGCTTCAATTCGTTTACGAGCATTGTCAGTTATATGGTGAAGTGGTGGCGTAATAAAATAACAAATGGCTTTTTTGTTTGATCGTCCAACGCGACCTCGCATTTGATATAAGTCCGATAATCCAAAGTTATTGGCATTATTGATAAAAATAGTATTGGCATTTGGCACGTCCAAACCGCTTTCAGTAATGGTGGTCGATACTAATACATCAAATTCATTGTTCATAAAGCCTAATATGAGTTTTTCTAACTTTTTTCCTTCCATTTGCCCGTGTCCAACAGCAATTTTAACATCGGGCACTAGGCCTTGGATAAGATCAGCAATTTCTTTTATATTTTCAACCATATTGTGAATAAAGAACACTTGACCTCCTCTTGAAATTTCATATACAATCGCATTGCGTATAATTTGGTTATCAAAGCGAATTGTATTAGTTTCGATGGGATGACGATTAGGTGGAGGGGTTCTAATAACCGATAAATCGCGGGCAGCCATTAAGCTAAATTGCAAGGTGCGAGGTATAGGTGTTGCCGTTAAGGTAAGAATATCAATATTTTCTTTTATAGTCTTTAGCCTATCTTTAACAGCTACTCCAAACTTTTGCTCCTCATCAATAATCAAAAGTCCTAAATCTTTAAATTTTACATTTTTATTGCTTAGCTGATGTGTGCCAATAATAATATCTATACTGCCTTCTGACAAGTCTTTTAAAACTTCGTTTCGCTGTTTAGCGCTTTTAAACCTATTTAAATAGTTTACAATGATAGGAAAATTCTTTAGGCGCTTTGAAAAGGTATTAAAGTGCTGCAAAGCCAAAATGGTGGTTGGCACTAGTACAGCTACCTGTTTTCCATTATCAACAGCTTTAAAGGCTGCACGTATGGCAATTTCGGTTTTTCCAAAACCCACATCACCACAAACTAGCCTGTCCATGGGTTGTTGTTTTTCCATATCGCTTTTTACCTCATTGGTTGTTTTGTATTGATCAGGAGTATCCTCATACAAAAAGCTTGCTTCTAATTCATGCTGCATATAAGTGTCTGGACCAAAAGCATATCCTTTCTGCATTTTTCTTTTTGCATATAACTTTATCAGATTAAAAGCAATTTCTTTAACCTTGGTTTTGGTTTTTTGTTTTACATTTTTCCAAATCTTTGAGCCTAGCTTGTATATTTTTGGTTCTTTTATATCTGTACCTTGATATTTAGAAATTTTGTGCAATAAATGAATGCTTACATATAAAATATCTCGGTCTTTGTATATCAGTTTTATCGCCTCTTGTTTCTTGCCGTCAACAGATATTTTTTGCAAGCCTGCAAATATGCCAACGCCATGGTCTATATGAATTACATAGTCTCCTAGTTGTAACTTTGATAGTTCTTTTAGGCTTATACTTTGTTTTTTTGCATAGCCATTTTTTAATCTAAACTTGTAGTAGCGTTCAAAAATTTGATGATCAGTATAGCAAGCTATCTTTTGGTCCTTGTCTGTAAAACCTCTGTATAAAGGCATTACTAATGTTTGATAATGTACTTTTTGTTTGGTATCTTCAAAAATATCTCTAAAACGCTGTGCCTGCTTGTCGTTAGCACAGAAAATAAAATTGCTAAATCCTTTGTTGTGATTTTTTATTAAATTGTCAATTAGCAAATTTAATTGTTTGTTAAAATAAGGCTGAGGTTTTGTGTTAAAAAATACTCTGTCAGAATTGACTTCTTTGTCGATTAAGTTGTAGTTAAATTCAATATTTATTAAATTGAGTTGTTTTAAGTTTTGACTTATTTCTTTTCCGCTACAAAATAAGTTAGAAGGTTTATTGTGATTTAGTTCTTTGCTTAGCTGTTCAAAAGAGGATATCGCCTTTGTGTAAAGGTTGTCTAATTTTTCAACAATAAGTGTTGTATTTTTAGCAAATACCACTGTATTGGGTGTTATGTATTTTAAAAAGCTCTCTCGGTTTTTTTGAATTGCTTTGTTTTCTAAATTGGGTATAATGCTAATATTATTTAGTTTGTATTTAGAAAGCTGGGTTTCTACGTCAAAAGTTCTAATGCTATTTGGTATGTCTCCGTAAAACTCTATGCGATAAGGATCGTCATTTGAAAAAGAAAATACATCAACAATTCCGCCACGTACAGAAAACTCGCCAGGTTCGGTTACAAAATCTACTCTTGTAAATTCATACTCGAATAGCATCTCATTAATAAAGTCGAGATCTACTTTTTCACCTAAACTGAGTGTTAACGTGTTTTTTTTTAGCTCTTTTTCAGTTATTACCTTTTCGAATAAGGCACTTGGGTAGCTGACAATAATTACAGGGCTTTTATCTGAACTTAGCTGGTTTAAAACCTCTGAACGCATTAGTACATTTGTGTTGTCAATTTCTTCTATTTGATAAGGTTTGCGATAAGACTCAGGATAAAAAAACAGCCTTTTTGTGTCTATTATTTGCTCTAGATCATTGTAGTGATAGGCTGCCTCTTCCTTGTCATTGCAGATTAACAAAAAGACTTTGTTCACTTGCTTAAAGGTTTCGGAAATGACAAAAGACAAGGAAGATCCTGCAAGGTTAGTAATTTGAAAAGTTTTAATATCTTGTTTAAGTTGCTTGACAATTTGTGCTACCTTCGTCGATTTTTGATAGTTATCTAATATAAATTGCTTGCTCAATATATAAAAATTTACACAAAGATAAGTGTTAGTGCCGACAAAAAAGAACTGTTTTAAAAACTAAACACCTTGTTTATTAACGTTAAAAAAGATTAATATGTTTTTAAATTATATGTATTTTTAACTAAATAAATTTTAGTTTAAATACACTGATTAATAAAGGTTACTGCCTTAAATTTTGAAGTTTAAAAGGACAAATTATCTAAAAATAAAAAGTATAACTCAGTTTTAGAGTTAAAATACCCTGTTATTTAAAGATAACAGGGCGTTTGTATTTTTGAATAATCCTGTTTAGTTGTTTTATCTGCGGTTAACACTGTAATTAAGTAATAGCAAATAAATTATCTAATAAATTACTATTTTATTTAATTTTATTAAACCTGTCTAAGCTAGTACTGAGCCATTTGTGATAGGTGTCTTTGTCGGTATATTGCTCAGGAGAGTTTAAAACTTTTAAATCTGGGCTTAACGATACATAAAAAGGTTGTGAGGCTGTTTTAAAATTGGCAATTTGAAAAGTAGCCCACTTATCTCCATAGGTTCTAATTCGTTTAATTTTGCCATTGGGCTTTAAGTAGTTAAACTGTGCTTCTTCGGGCAGCATCCTTTGGTGATCGTCAACATAAAGCGAAATAAGAACAAAGTCGTTGCTTAAAATATTATATATATCGGGCTGACTCCAAATATTTTCTTCCATCTTTCTGCAGTTTACACAAGCCCAACCAGTAAAGTCTAAAATTACAGGCTTATTTACCGATTTTGCATAAGCCAAGCCTTGATCAAAGTCTTTAAAACAATTTAAATTTAAAGGGCATTTATTATCTTGCTTATATATGCTGTGAAACTGTGGAGGAGCAAAGCCACTTAAAAGTTTACTTTGATTCCAAAGTGGTTTTTTCATAACTCCAGGTGCTAAATAAACGGTTACCCCTAAAAATGCAAGCCCTATTAAAACTCTAAACATCGATACTTTACCATGTCTTTTCCCTATAAACCCAAATAAATAGATAGCCATAAGAAAGGCTAAAATTGTCCAAATTCCTATAAAAACTTCTCTTTTTAAAATATCCCAATGACCTACTAAATCGGCGTTTGACAAAAATTTAAACGCGAGTGCAAGTTCTAAAAATCCCAGTATAACCTTTACTGTGTTTAACCAACTTCCAGATCTTGGCAACTTGCTCAACCACTTTGGGAAAGTGGCAAATAGGGCAAAAGGCAAGGCTAGTGCTATGCCAAAGCCAAGCATTCCTGCGCTTAATTGTACAGCTCCACCATCAGAAGATAAGGAGCCTGCAAGTAAGGAACCTAAAATAGGACCAGTACAAGAAAATGAAACTATGGCAAGGGTTAGAGCCATAAAAAATATTCCTATTATTCCGCCAATTCCCGATGCACTATCAGCTTTAGTGCTCCAAGAACTAGGCAAACTTAACTCGTATAAGCCAAAGAAAGAACCTGCAAAGAAAATTAATACAACAAAGAAAAAAATATTTAACCAAATATTGGTCGATATATTGTTTAAAATTTCAGGATCTAAAGTATCGAGAAAGTGAAAAGGCAAACTCAATAGCCCGTATATTAAAGCAATAAAAAATCCATATAAAACTGCGTTGCTTGTGCCTTTTGCTTTTTTTTCAGTTCGATTAGTGAAATAGGATACCGTAAGAGGAATCATAGGAAAAACACAAGGTGTTAAAAAGGCGAGCAAACCACCTATAAAACCTAAAAGAAAGATATTTAACAGACTGCTGTTTTTCTTATTTGCTTCTTCGCTTGTTGCGTTTTTTAACATTATCTCATTTTCTAAATTTAGTTTTAGAGATTTGGATAAACGCTTGCTTTTTTCGTCTAATTCAGCTGTTGTTTGAGTAATTTTTTCGCCAGTTAGTGAAAAAGTAAAGTCTTCATCAAAAGGTAAGCAGTACTCTTTGCATATTTGAGCATCTAGGTTAAGGGTAACTTTAGCAAGTGTTGTGTCTGAAACAGAAATGCGCTGTTTTAAAGTTGCTTGCTCGATAAAGAAAACTTCTTCTTTTCCCCAAATTTCACTAAATTCGGTTTCTGTTTCGCTTTCTTTTGCTTTGCCCAATAGAGTGTAACCTGACTCCCCCTCTGCAGGTGAAATAGTCATGGGCAAAGAAGCATCTTTTGGATTGTACTGAGAGTATAAATACCAATTTTCTGCAATTGAAATTTCAAAGATAAGGTCGTATTCTGTGTTTGATACTTTTTCAACTAAAGGACTTATTACCAGCGGATTGTCATCGTTTTGAGCAAAGGCAACACAGGTAGTAAAAAACAAAATCAGGATAAAGAGTTTTTTCATTCTATAATAATTTATAGGGGTTGATATATTTGTATTTGTAAAATACCAGTTGTTTTTTGAGTGGGTAAAAATCTTCTATCTTGCCTTTTACCCACTATCCAAAGCACTTCATTTTTGTTGGAACAAAGCAACCAAGTATTTTGTTTTTCAATTAGTGATAGTTTTTCATCTTTTAAAAATTTGCTAACCTTTTTTTTGCCCAGCATGCCTGTTGGATAAAAAAAATCACTTCCGCTACATTTACGCAATGCTAAAGGATAATTTAACAAACTTTTGTCAATGTAAATAGTGTTTTTATTGAAAAATGCTGTTTTATGAACGTTTCTAAATAACAAATTTAAGGGCTTGTCAATAGCTAATGTACTGTTATTTATAGTATACACCCTTTTATCAAAATCAGCTTTTTGATAAGACGGTAAAAGTAACAAAAATTCTCTATCTTTTATTAAAGTATGCGACTTAGTGGAAACTAATTTTCCATTGTCTGCATGCATTAAATTGCTTACATCATCCCATTGGGTAAAACCGTAATCTTTTAACAAGTAATACAAATAGGCTTTAGGACTTGATAAGGAACTTAGTTTTTTGATATTTATTTTTGTAACTCCGTTTTTAACTTCTGTTATTTGTTTAAAGGTTTCGTCTACCTTATCTTTGATTATTTGCTGACTTTGTTTTAGAAATTCAATTGTATTATTAAACGATTTGCTAATATCGGGTTTTATTTTTTTTATCGACGGGATAATCAAATGCCTAATCTTATTTCTGAGGTATTTTGTGCTTAAATTTCCTGTGTCTTCTCTCCAATTAATGCTGTTTTCTATGGCATAGTTAAAAATTTCTTCTCTTGAGAAAATTAAGAGCGGACGAACTATTTTTTTGTTAACCGATGGAATGGCAGTTAGCCCATCTAACCCTGTTTCTCTACAAAGGTTAATTAAAAATGTTTCTATGTTGTCATCGGTGTGATGAGCGGTTAGCAAATAATCAAATTTTTTGTCTTCACATAGATTGTCAAACCACTGGTAACGCAACTTTCTAGCTGCTTGTTGAAGCGATAACTTATTGCTCTTTGCATGTGCTAGGGTATTGAAGTCTTTAGTAAAAACTTCAACTTTGAGCTCTGAGCCTAGGTCATTTACAAATTTTTTATCTAAATCGCTTTCAAGTCCTCTAAGTTTAAAATTGCAATGAACCAAAGATATATTGTAATTGAGTTTTTTAAGCAAATAAGTAGCAACAACGCTGTCTATACCTCCTGAAACAGCAATTAATATTTTTTTGTTTAATAAGAAAGAAAAATTTGTTGTTAAATGTTTCTTAAGTTTTTGCTCCATCATTATTTTGGAAATAAACAGTTGTTTTGGTTTACAGCAGTGTAATGTTTTTATTAATAGTTTAAATTTTACTTTTAAGCCAATTAATAATGTCGGATAGCACTTGGTCTTTACACAAATCATTATGGAGTTCGTGGTATCCACCCTCATATAATTTTAGGCTTGCTTTTTCAGTGTTGTTTGCAAAAGCTTCTGAACCTTTAAAATGGATTATTTTATCTTCTGTGCCGTGCAACAAAAAAACAGGAGTTTTTAAAGTTGAAGCATTTGCAATTGCCCAACTACCTGAATTGATAAAACTCAGCGAAAAGTTAGAACTTACTTTATTGTGTACCAGCGGATCTTCAATATAGTTTTTAACCTCAACTGAATCTCTTGAAATATCGTTTGGATCTATCTCGTTACCAAGGGTAAGCGAAGGTGCAATTTTTTGCACTATCTTAGCCAAAAACAACTTCCAAGCAGGAGGCGAAAAAGCAAGTTTTAAAAACGGACTTGTCGCTATAACACCTCTTATATTATTACTTTTTCTCAATACGTAATTTAGTACAACATTTCCACCCATAGAGTGTCCATATAAAAAAATAGGCTTTTCGTTAAATATGTTTTTTGCCTGTTCTATTAGCTTGTCAATACAGTTTATAACATGATTATAGCCAGGGTTATGACCTCTTTTACCCTTGGTTTTTCCGTGTCCAAAATTATCAAAAATCAAAACGCCAAAATAATTTGTGCACAACTTCTTAGCAACGTGCTCATACCTGCCCAAATGTTCGCCTAAACCGTGAAGTATAATTACTATTGCCTTTACTTTTTTGGGTTGCCAATATTGCCCAAAGAACAGAACGTTGTGAAATTTAAAATCAAAATTCTTTATTTTCACACAAATAAATTTAAGTTAACCATTTAATCTATAAAACTTTAATAATATTAGTAAAAATCACTGAGCTTGTTGTTTGTTATTTTATTTATCACCCTTTTAGTATAGGCTATTAAACCTAGCTCACTAAACTCTTTATTAGGGTTTTGCTTGTTTTTATATTTAGATTCAGTGCTAACTCGTCAATAAACATATCGCTTTGTGCTCTAGCATTGTTACAAGATCGTTTTATGAGTTTTTACTATATCTGCTTACTGCTATTGTAATAATTCTTAAAATTTTCAATAAATTTAGTCATGCTTTATAAATTAACTTGTCAAAAAAGGTGAACAGTTTACATTTTTAATATAAATATCTATATATTAATTATATAAAAAATTACTAATTAATAGCCCTTTTGTGCTTTTGACTTTTTAAAGTCAATATATTATTATAAGTTAACTCTTCTATTAGCGGGTTACTTATTATTTGCAAGTTATCAATATCACTGCGTTTAAAGCCCTGTTAATTGTTTTTTTGCTGTTTTTTTTGCTACGTGTTAAAGTTATAACTTTTATAATATTTGTTTTATTGTACAAAAATAATAAGATGCTTTAAAATACTTAAAAAATATATAAATATAATTGTATAACGCTAGGTGTGGCAAATTGTTTTTGCAAATGTAAAACAAAGATAAATATATATTAAAATGTTTGATAATAAGCGTGTTTAACTAATGGTATTAAGTTGCTGTAATTAACGTATAGTTATTGTGTAAATAACAAATACATATTTTTTATATATAATTTCACATTATATTTATTTTTTTAAACAGAAAATACAACAAGTTTAACCTTATCACAAATATGGCAAAGCCAAAAAATTAATGTCTGTATTTTGATTAATTACTTTTTATTTAAGCATTTGCGCTTGAGTTTTAAAAATAAAAAATGAACTTTAATTTTTGTAATAGAACTATTTTTTTAATTTATTGAGAAATTTGCCTAAATCTTCAAAAGAATTGGGTATAGCTATTATCTTTTTGTCCTGACTTAGCACAAAATAAGTAGGGGTAGCACTTATTTTATATTTTTTTACCACCTCATTGTCAAATTTATAAGTGGGGTGAGTTCCTACGGCATTATGCCATCTGCCTAGCCTATCTTTAAACTTATCGAATTCTGTTTTATTGTCTTCAATGGCAAAGCTAATTACAGAAATAGCAGGAAATCTTTTTGTTAACTCGTGCACTTTTGGAATTTCTTTAACACAGTGCATGCAACCTGTACTCCAAAAAACCAACAAGTAATTAGCTCCATCGTTTAGTTCTGACAATTTGAGCTCTATACCTTTTTCATTCCACGAAAAGTCAGGAGCAACCCTGCTTACCGATACGCTTAGTTCATCTAAATGCTTTTGTTTAAAAGCATTGTTTTTATTCGATAATTTATCATAGTACTGGCTAAACAACCAGTCTACTATTTCTGAGTTTCTTTTATTGGTAAAGCTAGATATGAGAAATTCAGTAACGTCTTTGTTGATTTTGTGCTTTGATACAATACTCATTACCCTTTCAATTGATTTCTTGTATAATTTTTGTTGCGCAAATTGGTCGTCAGAATAGTTTAGATAAAAAACAAAATCATTTACCTTGTCAATTAAAAATGAAGAATTGTATAAAATATCATCGTCAAAATCAATATATTTAAAAAAGTTATCAGCTGTTTCAGATAAGTATTCAGCCATATTATCTATAATTTTTGGAGAGTTAAAGCGCTGGCTAGCCTTTATTAAACTATTTGCAAACATGCCTTGAGACTTGTGCTCAAACTCACTTTGAATATTTTTGAGTTCACCTAAGGTCTTTTTATAAGTTCTTCTAAGTTCTTTTAAAGGATTTTTTATATATTCTGCTTGGCATTTAGTAATTTTTTTTTGAACCTTATCATAAGTGTCTAAATACTCGCTGTACAGTTTATTTTCACGAGAACTGGTAAAAACCTTAGATTGTTCAGGATATTGTGGGTTAAATATAAGTTCTATATTCTCTTTGTTAAAAATAAAGTCTACAAAGCCTGCATTTTTAGTTCTGTAGGTAATTCGATAAACCCCTGGTAGAGCATTGCTGGCTAACTCAAAAGAGAATCTTCCTAAAATTTTAGTATCCGCACCTACTTTAATAGTATCAACTTTTATTGTGGTATTTGCAATGTATTTTGGCTTAATACCTTGCAGTTTGTGAAGCATAACCCAGTTACTTTTTTCAGGAGGAGTCATGGTTCCTTTAACAAGGTACTGGGCACTTGCAATTGAGTTTATAAAAACAATTAAACTTAGTAATTTTTTCATACGAGTTTATTTTATTAAACATTAAAATCTACAATTATTTAGAAAAACAATATATACGAGTATTTACCTTAAATTTATTGTATTAACTATAATTTTGCACTAACTCAATATATGTTTTAAACTACATTAATTAGCTTAAAGTTAGGCAGTTTGTTTTTAAAATTTTTTACTTAAAAAACTAAAACAAAAAAAGCAATATTACTTTAAAAAGTTTAAAGCATATATTTTACTCAGTAAATATAAGACAGTTTGTTTAAAAAACAATAGTTTTTTTTGTTTTGTAGAAACAGATTTTTAAAAAATCGTGCTTTAGCTAAAAAAACCAATATTTTCAAAATAATTAACAACAGCTTCTTTTATCAGCACAGATTGCTCCCCAGGTTTTAAATTTGGCAACTTGTTAATTGTTTTATAGTGAGGCCATCCTTGTTGGTCAAAATAGTCAAATTTGTAATAACCATAAGGCTCTAATAGCTTGCATATTGCAATGTGCATTAAATTAATTTTTTCATCCTTTTTAAAAGCCTGATAACCTTTGCCTAATTCTTGAATACCAATTAAATAAATTATACTGTCAACTCCGATGTTTTCACCTCCAGCAAATTGCTCAGATAATTTACTAACTACAAAATTCCACTTTTCTTTAAGATTTTTTTTACTGTTCATTTTCACAAAAAAACAAAGATACAAATGACTTATTTATATTTGTTGTAAGTTTATGCAATAAATTAAGCTTTTGTTAAAATTTGAGTTGATGAATATATTTGACATCATTGTAATTACCTTGCTTTTATTTGGTTTTTTTAAGGGTTTTTCCAAAGGACTTTTTGTTGAAATTGCTTCCTTAATCGCTTTATTAGCTGGTGTATATGGTTCAATACATTTTTCGTATTTTGCTGAAGACTTTTTAAAAGCAAGTCTGTCCTGGAATCAAAAATACACAACACTATTAGCCTATGCTGTAACCTTTATCGCCATAGTAATATCTATAACCTTAATAGCTAAAGCACTTACCAAAATAGCTAATTTTGCCTCTCTAGGTATGCTTAATAAAATCTTAGGCGGATTGTTTGGTGCATTTAAATTTGGACTTGTTTTAAGTATTTTTTTTATTTTTTTTGAAAACATAAACAATTTTTTCCCTTTTGTCAAAAAAGAAAGCATGGATAAGTCAATATTATATCATCCCGTTAAAAAAATAGCACCCGCTTTATTTCCTTCTTTAATTAAGAAGAGCGAGGATAATACTGAAAACGTATATACAAATAACAATTAGCTAAAAAATCAAAATTTATACTTGTTGGTTAAGTCTAAAAAGCAAAAGCTCATTTAATTAAGGGCTATTAAATAAATATATAACACGTGGCAAATTATTTTTTAAAAAATAAAGTTTTTTGGCAGGCACTATATAGGAACTACTATGGCACCTGGAAATATTTCATTAATCTTATTCAAAGCCCTATCAGCTTGTAATCTTGTTTTAAAATTTCCTACTTGAACCTTCCACTCTGGGGCTTTATATCTTATTACAGATGGAACTATATTTGGAAACTCAACCTGAAACCTATATCTAATTTTTTTAGCCACCTCCTCCAAGCCATTGTATAGCTGTATTAAATAGCCCGATTTATGCAATTTGTTAAACTCTTTTTTCTTTTCAATAAGTTTATTTATCGAATTATAATTATTGTAAGCCGACTGGGCTTTTGTGTAAAAAGTCCCAAAAAAACTAAATAGCGCTAAAAGAAATAATGCTTTTTTCACACGAATAAATTTAAATTTAAATTAAACATTTAATTTTAAAGATTTTAATAAGATTAATAAAAATTGCTAAGCCTGCTGTTATTATTTTATTCATCCACCTCTGCAGAAACCATTAACTCAGCTAATTTGCTAAAACCCTACATTAAGATGGTTTAATTTGCTATAAAAACAAATACTTATTCTGCCTAGGCAATTTTATAAACATTAACAAATTCAATAAATTAAGAACTTTAAAGTTTAAATTTAAAGTTTAAAATCATGTAGCAAAGTTTCAAAAGCCTATACTTTAATTAAATTTTCAAAACTGCTGTCAATACAACAAAAGTTGTATACTATTGTATTTAACAATTAAAACCTAAGTTTTAAAATGCTTAAACAATCATTAGTTTAGTCTGTTATCCCAACCAATTTTAAATACAGCTTTTTCTTAAAAAAATATATTATTACAAAATAAACGCGTTGTTAAAAAATAGATTGTATAAATAAACTATTTAGAACATGTATAAATTATAAATAACAAAACTTTAAGCATTTAAAAATATCCGCAGAAGTAGTATTTTTGTGCGACTTTCTGTATTTTCATTTGAATTACAGAAAATATTGTTCCAACACAGATATAAAACTTATATTTTTACAATATGGAAAGTGTTAAACAACACGTTAAATTAGCTCACTTACCCTTTAAGAGTTTAGCTTTATTTTTAGTATTTTTTTTAAGTTTCTCTATCTGCGCACAAGAAGTAGATAAGGCACGCTATGACGAAGGAAGAAAATTGTATAAGTCTCTTTGCGTATCTTGTCACAAGCTTGACAAAAAGCTAATAGGTCCTGCATTAGGCGGAGTAGAAGCTAGAAGAGATAACGCTTGGCTAAAAGCATGGATTAAGAACAATGCAGCCCTAAGGGCTTCGGGAGACACAGATGCAATTGCCATATACGAAGAGTACAACGGCTCAAATATGAGTGCTTTTCCTCAACTAACCGATCAAAACATAGACAATATTCTTTATTACACCACAGTAGGTGAAATTAAAAAAACAACAACTGACCAAGCAGATTTAAACACTGCAACAGCAACACAAGGGCAAGCACCAAAATGGCTCATATATATACTAGCAGCTACTATAGTTGTTGCTTTCTTAATAATTAGCAGTTTATTAAAAACCATAAGCGAGTTAAAAGGTGCCCCAAAAACACCTGGTCTTATAGGGCAAACAGTTGAGTTGTGGCAAGGCGTTAAACAAAACACATTTTTACATGTTTTATTTGCAATTTTTATAGCCTTAACCTCAGCCTATTTTATTTTTGGAACTCTGTTTAAGGTTGGAGTAGATACAGGTTACCAGCCTATTCAACCCATAGTCTTTTCTCACAAAATTCATTCAGGAGACAACAAAATAGACTGTCAATACTGTCATTCCGCAGCCAAGCACAGCAAGCATTCAGGCATACCTTCAGTAAATATTTGCATGAATTGCCATATGAATATTTCAGAAGTTGCAGAAAATACTAAGGTGGTTTTAGATCAGGTTGTACTAACCAAAAAAGATTTAGACAAAGAAATCGAAAAAATTTACAAAGCTGCTGGCTGGGATGCTGATAATTTAGTATACACAGGTAATACCAAACCGATAAAATGGGTTCGGATTCACAATTTGCCCGATTTTGCTTATTACAACCACTCCCAGCATGTTACAGTAGCAGGCTTAAAATGTCAAAAGTGCCATGGTCCTGTTGAAGAAATGGAAGAGGTTTACCAATACTCGCCCCTTACCATGGGCTGGTGTATTGATTGTCACAAAGAATCAAAGGTCGATTTAAAAGGCAATGAATACTATGCCAAAATACATAGAGAATTAGCTAAAAAATATGGGGTAGAGCAAGTAACAGTTGCTCAATTAGGAGGTAAAGAATGTGGTAAGTGCCACTATTAATTAAATTTATAAAGTAGAAAAACACTTATTATAAATGGCTTTAAACAAAAAATACTGGCAAAGTGTTGAAGAACTTAAAGAAAGTTCAGTTGTTGAAACGCTACGTAACAAAGAGTTTGTTAAAGAAATACCTGTCGATGAGTTTTTAGGTAACAAGAAAGGCTTAGAAAAGTTGTCAACCACTCGCAGAGATTTCTTAAAATATATAGGATTTACCACCGCTGCTGCATCAGTAGCCGCTTGTGAAGGACCTGTAAGAGAATCAATACCTTATGTAGTGCAGCCCAACGATATAGTAGTAGGAATTGCAGACTGGTACGCAACCACTATGGCCGATGGCTTTGATTTTGCCAATGTTTTAGTAAAAACTAGAGAGGGCAGACCTATTTTAGTAATGCCAAATAAAGAAGCAGGAGCAGATATCAATGCCCGAACAGTGGCTTCAGTACTTTCCTTATACGATGAAAAGTTACGTCTTAAAGAGCCAAAAAAAGGTAGCGAATTAATTTCTTGGGACAATGCTGATAAACAAATTATTGAACAGCTAAAAAAACTTAAAAATTCTAATGAAACAGTAGTCTTATTAACAAGCACTCTAGCAAGTCCTTCAACCGAGAAAATTATAGCCGATTTTATAAAAGCCTATCCTAATATAAAGCATATAATTTACGATGCTATATCTGAAAGCGGAGCATTAGATGCCTTTGAGGCTATGTACGGGAAACGAGTTTTACCCGATTATAACTTCAGCAAAGCAGAAGTAATTGTTTCAATAGGTGCAGATTTTCTAGCCGATTGGCATGGCGGATTTGAAAAAAGCTATATGCAAGGCAGAAAGGTAAACACAGGTAAGATGTCGTATCACGTTCAACTTGAAAGCAATATGTCTTTAACAGGGGCAAATGCCGATAAGCGTATCGTTATAAAGCCTTCAGAACAAGTATATGCGCTAATTAATCTGTACAATTATATAACTGGAGCTACTTTGCCTTCAAAATCAACTACAATTGATGCGACGTTAAAAAAACTAGCAAACACTTTAAAAAAAGCGGAGTCTAATGCAGTGGTTATAACAGGATTAAACAATAAAGACGCTCAAATAATTGCCTTGGCAATTAACAAATTTTTAAAGAGCAATGTTGTAAATACAACAAAACCTTTGTATAACAGACAGGGAAATGACACAGCAGTAAATCAGTTAGTTAAAGATATTAAAGCAGGTAAAATATCTGGATTAATTACTTACAATGTAAATCCGGTTTATTCTTTTGTCAATACAACTGACTATGTTGAGGGCTTAAAAAAATTAAAATTATCCGTAGCCCTATCCTCACAAAACGATGAAAGTTCAGACCTTACCCAATACACCCTGCCCACACCACATTATTTAGAATCATGGGGCGACGTATTAGTAAAAGAAGGAACATATAGCTTAATGCAACCTACCATTCAGCCCTTGTTTAACACCCGACAAGTACAAGATATATTACTAAATTGGTTGGAAAGTTCCGAAAGTTATTACCATGAGTTAAAGGAATTCTGGGCAACTAATATACTAGGAGGCAAATCGTGGAATCAAGCCTTGCACGACGGATTTTTTAAAGCTCAAGTGGATAAAAAGGAAACAGAAAAAACTGTATTTGAATCAACAATTGACCTTCACAAAACAGCTTCAAACTTGTTAAAGGTAACTCATCCTTCAAAATACGAGTTAAATTTATACAGTTCAACTGCACTTGGCGATGGCAAACAGGCAAATAACCCATGGCTACAAGAATTGCCTGACCCTATTACTCGAGCAACTTGGGATAATTACTTAACCATGTCACTGGCCGATGCCCGAGAACTTGGATTTGAAAATCCAGTTAAAGACACTGGTGCCATTGACGGCAATTATGCCAATATAACTGTAAATGGAGTAACGCTAAAAAACATACCAGTTATATTACAACCAGGGCAAGCAAAAGGCTCGTTTGGCTTAGCTTTGGGTTATGGAAGAAAACACAAAATGAAGCAGGAAATGCAAGTTGGGGTAAATGCCTTTCCACTCTATAAAAACAGTTGTAATATTCAATACAATGTAAGTATAGAAAAAGCATCGGGCTGGCATAAATTTGCATGCACGCAAGTTCAAAGCACCTTAGCTGGTCGTCACGATATTTTAAAAGAAGCTACCTTAAAAGAGGTTAACGACCCAAGCCTAGACCCTAAACATACTTGGAATAAGCCTTTTATGGTTTCGTATAACCATCAAGAGGTAGAGGCAAGTAAAATTGAATTGTGGAATGAGTACGACCGAAGCCTAGGGCATCATTTTAATCTGTCTATAGACTTGAGTTCATGCACTGGCTGTGGTGCCTGCGTTATAGCTTGTCATGCTGAAAACAATGTACCTGTTGTTGGCAAAGATGAAATGCGAATAGGAAGAGACATGCACTGGTTACGCATTGATCGCTACTATTCATCAACCGTTGAAGATAAGCAATACGACAAAGAACAAGCCACTATAACCCTTGAGCAGTTTAAAACTGAAAACCCCAATGTTCCTAATCAAGATATAGTAAGGCTTTACACTGAAAAAGTTCTAAAGCTAAGTAAAGGTAAGCTATTCAATGCTTTAGAAAACCCAGCAGAAAACCCTCAGGTTGCCTTTCAGCCTATGATGTGCCAGCACTGTAACCATGCACCCTGCGAAACGGTTTGTCCTGTAGCAGCAACCTCGCACGGCAGACAAGGTCAAAATCAAATGGCTTACAATCGCTGCGTAGGCACTCGCTATTGTGCAAATAACTGTCCTTACAGAGTGCGTCGTTTTAACTGGTTTAACTACGCTAATAACAAGGAGTTTGACTTTAATATGAATAGCGATTACGGTAAAATGGTATTAAACCCCGATGTAGTTGTTCGCTCGCGAGGAGTTATGGAAAAGTGCTCATTTTGTATTCAATCAACCCAAGCAGTAATTTTAAAGGCAAAAAAAGAGGGAAGAGCAGTTGGCAAAGACGAATTTAACGATGCCTGTGCATGCTCTGCAGCATGTTCATCTGGAGCTATGGTATTTGGAGATATTAACAATCCAGAAGATTCAGTGAGCTCTTTAATTGAAGATAAAAGAGCTTTTCACGTTTTAGATTATATAGGAACAAAACCTAATGTAGTGTATCAAGTAAAAGTAAAAAATACAAACGAAGCATAACAAAAAACAAACTAAGTTAACAGATTATGTCGTCTCATTACGAATCATCTTATAGAGAACCTTTGGTATTAGGCAATAAGACCTACCAAGATATCACAGAAGATATAGCAAAACCTATTGAAGGCAAGGCAAACAGAAATTGGTATATAGCATTTTATATTTCACTAATTGCTATGCTATGGGGTTTTGGATGCATCTTCTACACAGTTGGAACTGGTATAGGTGTATGGGGATTAAGCAAAAATATTGGTTGGGCATGGGATATTACCAACTTTGTATGGTGGGTAGGTATTGGTCATGCAGGCACACTGATATCGGCAGTATTATTGCTGTTCCGCCAAAAATGGAGAATGGCTATCAATCGCTCGGCAGAGGCAATGACCATATTTGCCGTTTTTCAGGCAGGTTTATTCCCTATTATTCACATGGGACGCCCTTGGAACGGTTATTGGGTATTGCCTATACCTAATCAATTTGGTTCGCTATGGGTAAACTTTAATTCGCCTTTGTTGTGGGATGTATTTGCCATATCAACTTATTTATCTGTTTCGCTGGTGTTTTGGTGGACTGGTTTATTGCCCGATTTTGCAATGATACGCGACAGAGCCATAAAACCCTTTCAAAAGAAAATTTACTCCTTGCTCTCTTTTGGATGGTCGGGTAGAGCTAAAGACTGGCAGCGTTTCGAAGAAGTATCGTTAGTATTAGCGGGCTTAGCAACACCCTTAGTGCTATCGGTACATACTATAGTATCCTTTGACTTTGCAACTTCGGTAAACCCAGGCTGGCACTCTACTATTTTTCCTCCCTACTTTGTTGCTGGAGCCATCTTTTCTGGCTTTGCCATGGTGCAAACCCTTTTGGGAATTATGCGTAAGGTAACAAATATGGAAGCTTATATTACTCGCTTACATATAGAGTATATGAATATAGTAATAATTTTGACAGGAGGCATAGTGGCAGTAGCCTATGCAACTGAGTTTTTTATAGCTTGGTACACTGGTTCTCCTTATGAAAATTACACTTATTTGTCATTTGGTGCCGAATCGGGTCCTTATGGATGGGCTTTTTGGTCACTGATGCTATTCAATATTATAATACCTCAAATACTGTGGATTAAAAAACTGAGAAGAAGCTTTATTGTTTCATTTATAGTGTCAATAGCCATAAATATTGGTATGTGGTTTGAACGATTTGACATTATTGCAATAGTACTGAGCAAAGGTCAGTTACCATCTACTTGGTGGCGCTTTGAGCCAACATTTGTCGATATAGGTATATTTATAGGAACCATAGGATTTTTCTTTGTGCTCTTCTTGTTATATGCAAGAACATTCCCGGTAATTGCTCAGGCCGAGGTAAAAACTATTTTAAAATCTTCTGGAAAAAATTATAAAAAATTAAGAGACGAAAAGCATGAGCGCAAATAAAGTAATTTACGCATTATACAATGATGACGATGTGTTGATGGATGCTGTTAAAAAGGTGAAATCAGAGCATTATCATATAGAAGAGGTGTTTTGTCCATTTCCAGTTCACGGGCTAGACAAGGCAATGGGCTTAGCTCCAACACGTTTGGCTATTACTGCTTTTTTATACGGAATTACAGGTACTGCCATTGCCATTTGGCTTACTTGGTATACCATGATTGCTGACTGGCCTCAAGATATTGGAGGCAAACCTGCTTTTTCATGGATGGAAAACATGCCTGCCTTTGTTCCTATTTTATTTGAATTGACAGTGTTTTTTGCTGCTCACCTTATGGTAATTACCTTTTATTTGCGCAGCAAGTTATGGCCTTTTAAAAAAGCTGAAAATCCAGATCCAAGAACAACTGACAATTATTTTTTAATGGAAATTATAGTTCAAGGCAGTGAAGATGAGTTAAAAAACTTATTGAAAACCACCGGAGCAGTAGAAATTAATTTAGTAGAAAAACACTAAAAATAAAGTATAAAGAAGATAAAATTTTATTAATAACAATTGTAATTGTTTAATTAAAAAGCCATAATAGAGTTTTAAAATACAGTGTAATAAAATTTGACAGTAAACTGTGTTCGCTTTGTTAAAATGTAAATTAAGTGTATGAAAGTTTTAAAAACAATTTTAGTTTTTGCAATAATGGCAAGTATTTTATCTTGTAAAGACAAGCGCAAGCCTCAAGTGCAATACATGCCCGATATGTACTTATCAGTTCCTTACGATGCTAATGGAGTATCTTCTGCAGGCGGTAAACAAGTAAACAGATTACCTGTTGCGGGTACTGTAAGCCGAGCAGGTATTATTGCTTATGACATTCCCAATACTAATGAAGGATATGAAAAAGCAAAAAACGAATTGAAAAGTCCCTTGGAAATTACAGAGCAAAACTCAGTTAAAGGAAAAGAATTATATCTTATTTACTGTGCTACCTGTCATGGCACTAAGGGCGATGGCAACGGTGTATTATCTCAAAGAGAAAAATTTAACGGTATCCCCAGCTATAAAGATAGAGATATAACACAAGGAAGCATATATCACGTTATTATGCATGGCAGAAACTTAATGGGATCTCATGCATCGCAGTTGCTTTATAAAGAACGCTGGCAAGTTGTACAATATGTAGAAGAATTAAAAAGCGAATTAAAATAAATCTATAAACAGATATTTAAACAGATGTACCAGTTTACAGGAAAATTAAAAATACTTGCTTTTACTTTAATCGGAGTAGGAATATTAGGTACTGTACATAGTTTTATGTCAGCTCCCAAAACACTTGAGCAAGCAAAAGAAATACTAGCAAAACAACACGACACACATCACGGCGGTCACGCTGAGGTTTCTGAACACAAAAAGCAAGCTAAAGATACTACAAATAAAAAACATACAACTAGCCATAAAGAGCTTACTGCAAAAACAGAACACGAATCTGTAAAGGGAAAGCACAAAAAAGCAAGTTCTAAACACCAAATACAAGAAAACAAAGAGCAAGAGCAAACTAATGACCACAACAAGGACGAGCATGCTGAGCACGCCTTTCATCAAATGCAAAACAAACCTTGGGCTGCTTTTTACGTAGCAATGCTGTTTTTTTTAGGAGTAAGCTTGCTAGTTTTAGCTTTTTATGCAGCACAAAGAGTTGCCCATGCTGGTTGGTCGGTAGTACTTTTTAGAGTTATGGAGGCAATAAGCAATAATTTGCACTATGTAAGTGTGTTTATGCTTTTGTTTATCATTTTAACAATAATGCACAAAAACCATATTTTCCCTTGGATGGCTGAGGGTATACTAGATCCTTTAAGCGATAAATACGACCCTATTATAGAACGCAAAAGTTGGTTTATGAATACACCAGGATGGGCTATAAGAAGTATTGTTTATTTAATAGGATGGAATATTTTTAGATATATTATCAGAAAAAAATCAATTGACCAAGACAATGGAAGTTTAAAACTACACAAAAATCTATATAATATTTGTGTAGTATTTATAGTTTTTTTTATGATAACCGAGTCAATGATGTCATGGGATTGGATAATGGGCATAGATCCTCATTGGTTTTCAACCCTTTTTGGCTGGTATGTTTTAGCAACCCTCTTAGTGTCTGCCCTAACAATTATAGCTATGGTAAGTATATACCTGCGCTCAAAAGATGCCCTGCCCTTTGTAAACGATAGTCATATACACGATTTGGCTAAATTCATGTTTGGTTTCTCAGTGTTTTGGGCCTATTTGTGGTTCGCTCAATTTATGCTTATATGGTATGCCAATATGCCTGAAGAAACCACTTATTTTGTGCAGCGTTTTAACGAGTATAAAATACCTTTTTTAACCATGGTTGGCTTAAACTTTGTTTTTCCAGTTCTGTTGTTAATAAATAGTGATTTTAAAAGCATACCTTGGCTAGTAATACTAAGTGGTATAGTTATTTTAACAGGACATTATATCGATCTATTTGTAATGATTATGCCGGGAACTGTTGGTGAACAATGGAGTTTTGGCATTGGTGAAATTAGCGCTATACTATTTTTTATCGGTGTGTTTATATACGCAACCTTTAGTGCCTTTGACAAGGTATCAGCATTGCCAAAAGGTAATCCGTTTTTAGATGAAAGTAAAACGCATCATTATTACAATATAGAACACAGAGGATAAGAAAATTATCATTAATCATAAATTAAAATAATAACAGTCGCGATATTATGCTTGCTTTATTTTACATTTTCATAGCAGTTGCAATAGGAGTTAGCTTTTGGCAAATAACCCGTATATTAAATTTACGCTCAGTAATTGCTACCGATAAAGACAATAAAACCCAAGGGCAAATTGCTTTGTGGTTTATGGTAGTTCTATACGCTATGATGATTTACACTTTAATAGCATGGAATGTAATTTTACTGCCTGAATCGGCATCAGTTGAAGGAGAACACGAAGATAATTTATTTAATATCACCTTTTGGATTATAGGAATTGTTCAATTTGGGATGCAGTTTTTAATCTTCTATTTTGCTTACAAGTACAGAGGCAATAAAGACAAAAAAGCTTTATTTTATGCCGATAGTAATAAGTTGGAATTGATATGGACATCAATCCCAGCAATTACTATTGTATCGCTAATTGGTTATGGTTTGTGGCAGTGGAATAATATAATGTATATTGGGGATGATGAAAATCCAATAGTTATAGAAGTTTACTCACAGCAGTTTAGATGGGACGCCAGATATGCTGGAGCCGACAATGAATTAGGCTACGGTAATGTGAACTTTATAAAAGGGATTAACGTTATGGGGGTTGATATGAGCGACCCAAACTCGCACGATGACAAACAAGTTACCGAGTTATACTTGCCAAAGGGCAAAAAAATACTGTTTAAATTTCGCTCACAAGATGTTATTCACTCTGCCTATATGCCTCATTTTAGGGCACAGATGAATTGCGTTCCGGGTATGGTAACTCAATTTGCCTTTACCCCAAAATACACTACCGAAGAAATGCGTCAAAGCTCGGAGGTTATAGCAAAAACAAAGGGTATAAATAAAATACGCCTAGCTAATGGTGAAGAACCGTATGAATTTGACTATATTTTGCTGTGTAATAAAATTTGTGGAGCATCACACTATAGCATGCAAATGAAAATTACCGTTGTTGGAGAAGACGAATATATAGAGTGGTTGTCAGAACAAAAAACCTTAGCACAAGTTATTGAAGAAGATATTTAAACAAATTTAAGATATTTATAAAAAAAATATTTATTATGTCAGAGCATCATCACAAAGAAACATTTGTAACTAAATATATTTTTAGTACAGATCATAAAATGATTTCCAAGCAATTCTTAATAACAGGAATGTTTATGGGAATAATAGGAGTGTTTATGTCAATGTTATTCCGTTTGCAAATTGCTTGGCCCGATACTTCTTTCTCAATCATAGAAGCCTTTTTAGGGCGCCATCAAAACGAAGGGATAATGACTCCTGATATGTATCTGGCATTGGTTACTATACACGGAACCATTATGGTTTTTTTCGTATTAACTGCTGGGCTAAGTGGCACTTTTTCAAATTTATTAATACCCTTACAAATAGGTGCTAGAGATATGGCATCGGGCTTTTTAAACATGATTTCGTATTGGTTGTTTTTTCTGTCGTCAGTGGTAATGGTAATATCATTATTTGTCGAGGCAGGTCCTGCCTCAGCAGGATGGACTATTTATCCACCTCTTTCAGTATTGCCTCAAGCCATACCAGGCTCTGGAGCAGGTATGACTTTGTGGTTAGTATCTATGGCAATTTTTATTGCTTCGTCACTAATAGGCTCGTTAAACTATATAGTGACAGTGCTTAATTTAAGAACTAAAGGAATGAAAATGACACGATTACCATTAACTATATGGGCATTTTTAGTTACTGCAATTATCGGTGTTATATCTTTCCCTGTACTCCTTTCAGCTGCCTTACTGTTGATTTTTGACAGAAGTTTTGGCACCTCGTTTTACCTTTCCGACATTTTTATCTCGAACGAAGTGCTACACTATCAAGGCGGATCGCCTGTGTTGTTTGAGCATCTATTTTGGTTTCTAGGACATCCTGAAGTGTATATCATCTTGCTACCTGCTTTGGGCTTAACCTCTGAAGTTATCTCTACAAATGCCCGTAAACCTATTTTTGGTTATCGCGCCATGATTGCCTCTATTGTAGCTATTGCATTCTTGTCTACAATTGTTTGGGGGCATCACATGTTTATTTCAGGCATGAATCCTTTTTTAGGTTCTGTATTTACCTTTACTACGGTATTAATTGCTATTCCATCTGCTGTTAAGGCGTTTAACTATGTTACTACTCTATGGAAAGGAAACTTGCAAATGAACCCAGCTATGTTGTTTTCAATAGGTTTGGTTTCTACCTTTGTTACAGGAGGCTTAACAGGATTAGTTTTAGGTGATTCTGCACTAGATATCAATGTACACGACACTTATTTTGTCGTTGCTCACTTTCATCTAGTGATGGGAGTTTCTGCCTTGTTTGGAATGTTTGCAGGTATATACCATTGGTTTCCTAAAATGTATGGAACTATGATGAATAAAACACTTGGATATTGGCATTTTTGGATTACTATTATTACAGCATATGGAGTGTTTTTTCCAATGCACTTTATGGGCTTAGCAGGTTTGCCACGTCGTTATTACACAAACTCTAGTTTTCCTATGTTTGATGATTTGATAAATATCAATGAATTTGTTACAGTTATGGCTATTGTTGGAGGCTTAGCTCAATTGTTGTTTTTAGCTAACTTTTTTATTTCGATATACAGAGGTGAAAAGGCTGTTCAAAATCCGTGGAAATCAAACACTTTAGAGTGGACTACCCCCGTTGAACACATTCATGGAAACTGGCCAGGAGCTATACCTGAGGTTCACAGATGGGCTTATGATTACAGTAAAACCGACAAAAACAATAATTACGTGCACGGAAAGGACTTTGTATCACAAAACACAGCTTTATTAGCTGGAGAAGAGCAGTCCTGATTATTTTAAAAAGTCAAACTTAACAACTGCAAAAACCTCAATTTTTGTTTCTAAGTTTTTATTAAAAGCAGCAAAAAAGCAGTAATACAATTTATTAAACAATATTTCGTGTGTTTGAATATATGAGTAAACATATATTGTTTAAAGTGATAGAATCGTGTTCGTGGCTTTGTTCAATGATTATTCGAAAGTAATCAAATTCTAAAAATGCTTTACCATTACAATAGTTACTTAATATAAAAGAAAAGATATTAAAAAAACAAACAGATTTAACGAGTCATCTGAGCTACAATGTTCGCAGAGTATGGAACTGTGGTTAAAAGTTTATAAAGAGCAAGGAATTGAGGCTATGTCAATTGGTTCAAAGTCTAGAAAATCTAGAAAACGCAAAATCAACAATGTTAGCAACATCAAATATAATGTTAACAACTGAATTTTATAAATAAGCTAATGGCTTGGCCCTATTAATCGGGCTTTAACATTTTAGATTTTAAAATTAAAAGATATTGCAATTTATAGTTAAAATTGAGGTTTTATTTATTTTTTATGATTGTTTTTCTCATAGATTCTCCTTCGAGTTTTATTCTGTGGGAAGAGTTTACTATGCGATCTAAAATGGCATCTGCTGTATTTTTCTATTTTGTCAATCTTCCCATTGATGGTCTACCAAAAGGGATAATTGTTCGTCGAAAGTCATTTTCTCAGAGGTGTTTTGCGTTAAATGCTGGCTGCATAACTGAACAATAGTACTAATATGCAAAGCTCTAAATTTTTCTAATATAGCATTTTGATTCATATTTATTATAGTTTTTAGTTTGCTATATATCTAAAAGTTTTATTTGATAAACACATTGATAAAACAGCACGACAAAAAACAAATAGAAAACTATAATATGAAATAACTTCCGAAATAGTTTTATTTTCCGCAAAAAATGCAGTAGGTTTGTGTATACTTAATTTATGAGTAATCTTAGTAAAAGAAGTTTAATTATACCCGAGAAAAAAGTAAGATAAAAAAACTACCTAAAATGAATTCTGTAATGGAGAGAAACAAAGGGAATTATTTTTTTATTGGCGTTTTACAGATCTTAAACTCCTGAATAAATATTGAGGCGTGAATTAAAAAAGTAAATTAAAATAAAGAGTTTAACCCATAAAATATCTACTAACCACAATAGCAAGAGGGTACTCTTTACAGTTTAATTTTAGGGGCAATAATTGCAAACAATGAACCAGTTTGTGAGCAAATTTTGTAAAAAAAATAAAACAGTCTATGTTTAGTTCTTAAACACACAGTAGGATGATTATAATTTCACAAATCATTGTTTTTAATTAATTGAAAAATCATAAACACATGAAAAAACTTTTTACACTACTGCTTTTAGCAAGTTTAATTCAACTAAAAGCACAAGAATACTTCCCAAACAACACAGGTGTAAAGACTGTCAAAAACACGGTATATGCCTTTAAAAATGCTACTGTATTTATAAGCCCTAGGGAAGTTGTTAAAAATGGAGTCTTAGTTATAAAAGATGGCAAAGTGCTTCAAGTGGGCAAGTCTGTCAATATCCCTGAAGAAGCAGAAATTATCAATTTAAACGGCAAGTCAATTTATCCATCTTTTATTGACGTATGTTCAAATTTTGGGATAAGCAAGCCTAAAAAGAAAAATACAACAGGCACAAAGCCCCAATATGAAGCTGGCAGAAAAGGTTTTTATTGGAATGATCACATACGCCCAGACACAGACGCTTTTAAAGAGTTTTCATACGACACTAAAAAAGCAACAGAGCTAATCAATACAGGTTTTGGCTTAGTAAACACGCACGTTGATGATGGTATTATGCAAGGCAGCAGTGTGTTAGTTGCGTTAAATTCAAATAGCAATGAAGCATATAGGATGGTTAAACAAAAATCCGCTAATTTTTTATCCTTTGAAAAAAGTAAAAAATCTAACCAACAATACCCAACTTCACTAATGGGAGCTATGGCATTGTTAAGACAAGTTTACCTCGACGCTCAATGGTATGAAAGCGGAAATTCAAAAAATACCGACTTAGCATTAGCAGCCTTAAATAAAAACAGAACTTTACCACAAATTTTTAAAGCAGGCAGTTATTTAAACAGTTTTCGTGCCGATAAAATTGGAGATGAGTTTAACATTCAATACACACTGCTTGGTGGGGGCGACGAATACAAGAGGATAAAAGATATTAAAAAAACCAAGGCTACTTTTATTATTCCCCTTAATTTTAAAAAAGCCTATGATGTAAGCAATATTGCTCTTGCTGATAAAATTGCACTGAGCGATATGCGCGAGTGGAATCAAGAACCCTCAAACCCAAGTGTACTGAGTAAAAACAAAATCCCCTTTGCACTTACAACCTACAAATTAAAAACAATTAAAGACTTTTTTTCAAACCTACAAAAGGCAATAAGCTACGGTTTAGACAAAACAGTAGCTCTTGAGGCTCTGACTAGCATACCTTCAAAAATTTTAAACAACAACACTATTGGCAACTTAAATACTGGCAGTTATGCCAATTTTTTAATAAGCTCTGGAGATATTTTTAACCCTAAAACTACCTTATACGAAAACTGGGTACAAGGGGATAAACATGTAATTACACCTATTGAAACAAGAGATATCAATGGTAAATACAGCTTAAAAATTGGACCAACTATTTATGAATTAACTATTTCTGGCAAAGCAAATAAGTATAAATCTAGCCTAAAAAAAGGCAAAGACAAACTAAGTTCAAAACTCACCTATACCCATCCTTTAATTGAACTTACTATAAACGATCAAGGTGAGTTTAGCAGGCTTTCTGGAAAAGTTACCAGCGCTACCAAAAACCTAGAAGGAACGGGGGTCGACAATAACGGAAATCCAATTGTTTGGACTGCCCAATTCACAGACAAAGCAGACTCCAAAAAAAAGGAACAGGACAAAAAAACAAACCCTGAACTACTTCCTGTGAGTTATCCAAATGTTGGTTTTGGCAATTACAGCCTGCCAAAGCAAGAAACTATATTAATTAAAAATGCAACTGTTTGGACTTCTGAAAATCAAGAAGTTTTAAATAATACCGATGTATTGGTTGTCGACGGGAAAATTGCTGAAATAGGGAAGAATATCAAATCAAAAAAAGCTAGAGTAATTCAAGGCAAAGACAAATACTTAACAGCAGGAATTATAGATGAACACTCGCATATTGCTGCTTCTTCAATCAATGAGGCAGGTCATAATTCATCTGCAGAAGTTAGCATAGAAGATGTTGTAAATCCAGACGATATTAATATTTACAGAAATCTCACAGGTGGCGTTACCTCTATTCAAATTCTACATGGCTCTGCCAATCCAATCGGCGGTCGTTCTGCCATTATTAAATTAAAGTGGGGCGAAAGTGCCGACAAGCTCATCTACAACAACTCTCCAAAATTTATAAAATTTGCCTTGGGAGAAAATGTAAAGCAATCAAATTGGGGAGATCACAACACAGTGCGCTTTCCTCAAACAAGAATGGGAGTAGAACAGGTTTATATTGACTACTTTCAAAGAGCAAAACAATACGATGCACTTAAAAAAAGTGGAAAGCCTTACCGCAAAGATATAGAACTCGAAACCCTGTCAGAAATACTAAACAAAAAACGCTTTATTTCTTGTCACTCATACGTGCAATCCGAGATTAATATGCTGATGAAAGTTGCTGAAAAATTTAATTTCAACATCAATACTTTTACTCATATTTTAGAAGGTTATAAGGTTGCCGACAAGATGAAAAAACACGGAGTTGGTGCTTCTACTTTTTCTGATTGGTGGGCGTATAAATACGAAGTAAACGACGCCATACCTTACAATGCAGCAATTATGCACGAACAAGGAATTACGGTTGCCATCAACTCTGACGATGCCGAAATGTCGAGAAGATTAAATCAAGAAGCTGCTAAAACCATCAAATACGGTGGTTTAAACGAACAACAAGCTTGGAGTATGATAACCATTAACCCTGCTAAATTACTTCATATCGACCAAAAAACAGGTAGCATAAAAGTTGGAAAGGATGCTGATTTAGTACTGTGGAGTGGAAATCCCTTATCGGTATATTCAAAGGCTGAAAAAACCATTATCGACGGGATAGTGTATTTTGACATAGAAACAGACCTAAAAAAACGCAAACTAATTAAACAAGAACGCAACAAGCTAATAAACATGATGTTAAAAGAGAAAATAAAAGATAAGCCCACCCAAGATCCAACAAAAAAGACAGAAAAAATATTTCACTGCAATACAAAATAAATTTAAATAGAATTAAGTAAAATTACCGTCCAGCTAATTATATATTAAATTCAAACAGTAAATGCAAGTTTTATAACTGTTAATTATTGCTTTAATACAGCCAAAATATAAAATAATACAAACTCATGAAAAAAAACATTATATACAGTTTAATATGCTTATTTTTAATGACAAACACAACAGCACAGCAAACTCCTGCTCCAAAACAAACCACTAGCTACTCTATTGAGGGTGCTACTGCTCATCTAGGAAACGGCAAAATTATTGAAAATGCATTAATTATGTTTTCAAAAGGGAAAATTGTTTTTATAGGAAATGCCAGAGCAAGAATAGCTCGAATGGGCACCGTAATTAAAGCCAACGGGGAACATGTATATCCTGGCTTTATAGCTGCAAATACATCCTTAGGACTAGCTGAAATAGATGCTGTTAGAGCCACAAGAGATTTTGACGAAACAGGTAATATGCTGCCCCATATAAGAAGTATCATAGCCTATAATGCCGAAAGCAAGGTTGTTGAATCTATGCGTCCTAACGGAGTTTTACAGGCTCAGATAACACCTCGTGGTGGCATAATTTCGGGCACCTCATCTGTCGTGCAATTAGATGCTTGGAATTGGGAAGATGCCCTTGTAAAACTCGACGATGCAATTCATCTAAACTGGCCTCAAAATTTTAGCAGAGGGCGTTGGTGGCTAGGTGAAGATACATCTTTAAAACCCGATAAAAACTATCAAAAAAACCTAGAAAAAATTGAACAGTTTTTTAATAACGCTAAAAGATATTTAAAGTTGAGCAATCAAAATAGCAACTTGCCTTTTGAAGCTTTAGCTGGTGTTTTTAAAGGTTCGCAAAAAGTTTTTGTTCATGTAAATGGACAAAGTAGTATTAAAGATGCCATAAGTGTACTTACTAAAATTGGCATTAAAAACATTGTAATTGTAGGTGGCTTTGAAGCTGAAAAACTTGCCAATTTACTAAAGGCAAACAACATACCCGTGGTATTGAACAGACCTCACAGACTGCCGTCGAGTGAGGATGAAGATTACGACCTACCATACAGAGCAGCTAAAATACTCAGTGATGCAGGTATCTTGGTTGGCTTAGGCATGAGTGGTCAAATGGAAAGGATGAATACTAGAAATATAGCTTTTTACGCAGGTACCTTTGCCGCCCATGGCTTAACAAAGGAACAAGCCCTACAACTTATAACCCAAAACAATGCGAAAATTTTAGGTATTGATAAATTTACAGGCACCCTTAAAGTGGGTAAAGATGCTACCTTGTTTATTTCAAAAGGCGATGCTTTAGACATGAAAGGAAACCTGATTACAGATGCCTTTATTCAGGGCAGAAAAATAAGCCTAAACACTCATCAAACAAAACTGTGGAAACGCTATAGCAATAAGTACAAAAACTAAGCTATCAATATAAAATATAAACAATTCAGAGTTTTTTTATTACAACCTAACTTTTAGAAGTGTAATACTCTTCAAAATTCGGACCAGTAATTAAGTTAAAAAAAAGTATTAATTTTAACTAATGGATATGAGACAAAAACGCAGAAAATTCAGTTCGGCATTCAAGGCTAAAGTAGTTCTTGAAGCCCTAAAGGAGCAATCCACTTTATCAGATTTTTCCAAGCGCTTTGAGGTGCATTCTAATCCAGATTACCAAATGGAAGCGAGAATTTATTGGCAATGCCTCCAAAGCCTTTGAAGGCACTAGTGAGCAAGGTCAAGAAAAGGAAATGGAGAAGCTATACACCAAAATAGGCAAGCTAGAGGTTGAACGAGACTTTTTAAAAAAAAGCTTATGGAAGACCACCCGGACTATACTCCAAAACAATGCAAACAATTAGCTGATAAGCAGTATAAGAAGCTAAGTTTTCGCAAACAAAGCTAACTGTTAAATATTAGCCGAAGTAGCTTGTGTTATGCTCCCAAAAGAGAATGTGAAAAAAGCTTAAGGTTGATGCGCCTAATGGATAAGTTATCTTTAAAACACCCTACCTTTGGAGTGTTTTGTATGCAAGACGAGTTAAAAGAATTGGGACACTTAGTTAATCATAAACGTGTAAGGCGACAGAAAACACCAAGGAATAGTGAGAATAAAACTGGCAGACCGATACAAACAAGTAGCCTAATGACACGCGTTTTCAACAATCCAACACCCATTATAAAACCCATGAACAAATCAAAGGTTCGGGTTTTTATCTCGATATTGAATTATTAAACACGCTACTAAGTGAAAAACATAAAAATAAACTTAACTTTGCTACAAAATGGTCGAAAAAGGGGGAGTATTAATTTTTTTTTCTTGTTTCCTACTGCATTCCTGCTTCAAATGTTCTAAATTTATAAGTTAGTCACAGCCGATAGCTTTCGAGTTAAAACCTCTCTAACGCTGTGAATGCTCTAAATTTGTAAGGTAGTCACAGCATCTTCAACGGTCATATATTTAGCTGTTAAGCTGTGAATGCTCTAAATTTGTAAGGTAGTCACAGCCAAACAATAATAGGTGAACGTCCTATGCTAGCTGTGAATGCTCTAAATTTGTAAGGTAGTCACAGCAAAGCAAAAAAGACCTTGTTATATCAATATAAATAAGGTTTTTTTAAGTTAAACAGAAAATAAAAACAAGGACTCTTTAAAGAGAATTGTAAAGATTTAGCTTCAGTTTTTTATTTCTAATGCTTTTAAAAACAGAAATTTACTAAACCTTAGCAGGTATTAAATAATACCTTAAGCTAAAAAATACAGTTTTATTTATTGGGTTTTATTTTTTGTACAGCAAAAGCATTCAGAAAACTTTTGCAAGTATATTTGTGTAAGATGTTAAAGAAGTCGTGCTAGGGAAGCTTTAGTAATTATAAAAACAACTAAAATTTAAATTTTAATACTTAGCTTATAACAAATTTTTATTTTTCAAGCTTAGTGCTAATATGTTTTTAGTTTAAAATCAGCAGTAAAAACATATAATAGCTTAGCAATGTATTAAACTGTGATAATTTGAGTGTATACATTTTCATTTAACTAGTTTCTTTAGGCTTATATTGCTCAGTTTTATTTCCGATAGCTCACTTAGCTCTCCTTTTTCGTACAATTGGTCAAGGGTGTAAAGATCAGCTTGCTTATCGTTGGGTTTATAATTTGTATAATCAACCAACCTAACTCCTTTAATTAAGTGCTCCTTTTTGATAGCTCTAAAGCGCAAGCCACCGCCATTGGTATGGTATTTATAAGCCAAATATTCTAGCAAGAAACTTTTTTTGTTAAACCAGTATATAAAAATATCTTCAAAGTCTTCGCCTCCTCTTTCTTGTTTAAAAGTAACTTCTATTTTGTAGTAGGGCTTAGATTTTATAACAACAGGGTTTAGTAGCTTTTTATTTACAGCTGCATCGTTAAGCCCTAAGGGCAAAACAGAAAAATAATGCACCGAGTTAACTGAATTGCTGTATTTGCTTTGTTGTTCAGGCGATAATTCGATTTTAACACCGTTTATAAAGCGGTTAAACCCGTTGTTTGACAGTATATCTTTTATTTCCGCCGAATCTGTTTGGTTTATTTTTAGCAGTTCAAAGTTTCCATTAATTCTGTTCGCAATATATTCGCTGTTTTTAAAGCTAAAAAAAAGCGCAGAATTTTCTAGCTCATAAAGTCTAGATCTGCCTATAGACTCATCTACAATTTTTTGTGCCGTATACTCTTGCTTGCACGAAACTAATAAGGCTAAAACAAGCAATGTCAAAAAAAAATTTATAATTAACTTCATATATAAAACATTTAACTTATTAATATTGCTTCTAATATATTTTTAAACAACAATAAAGCTCATTTGATGTATTCTGTTTTTGCATTAATGCAATACTTAGTTTGAGTTTCAAAAATATTGTGAAAAAATATAAACTACACACAAAAATATGTTAATTTAAAAGTTATAAAGTTAGTTACTTAATTTATTTACAGTTAGCAAATTAAGTAGTTGTATAATTTTATCTATACCATTGTTAAACCACAAAAACCTATACACTAGCTTTAAGACTGTATAGAATAAAGTCTTTAGCATCCACTAAAAAGGTACCTTATTGGTAACCTGTGCTGTGTAAAAAATATATTGTCTGTATTTTAATTTGTTTTCTTTTTTGTCTGTAGCTTATAGAATAGTATTTTTTACCCTTAATCCACTGAGTTCCATTCAAAACATATTTGTAATGTTTTTTTCCTTTTTTGCTTAGTGGATGGAGGATTCGAAGTTTTCTATAAGATGATAATGCAGATGTTTGCATATGCCCCTGCTGTGTATTGAAGATTTACGCCTAGATAATATCTTGCATTAGTTTTTTTTAATAATACAGGGTCTTCTTTTGTTCTTCTAACTTCCTTTGTAATTAAAACTGGGGGATGAAATATGCTAATGTCGCGTTGTACTCCGTAACTGTATAAATATCCTATAGCTTCAAAATAGCCTGCATAGCTTCCTTTATGGCTTAAAAGTTGTTTATAAACTAACTCCCGACCAGTAGGACGCCTTTCAATAGATATTATTAAGTTTTTCCATTGCCTTGGCTACAATTTTTTTTGAACGAGCAGGGGGTGCTGTTACCACTACTTCTTCTAAACTCATAAACTTACTTTTTAGAAAAATCTTTTTATTAAATTCATAAAGAGGCATTTTAAGTATCTCATATAATATATGGTTAAAAGTAACAGTGTCAAGTACATTTGCTTTGGTTATTACAAATCCGAACTGCCCTGCATCATCGCTGTAAGAAATTACTTTATTAGAGGTCACTGTATAAATACTTATCTTTGTAGCTAACAAAATCAGTAAGATATGAATATTTTTAAGGGTCAAAATCTTCTAGAGTTCTTTGATCGGTTCAAAACCGACCTACAATTGCAAAGAATACTTATCAAATTTGAAAGACAAAGCAGGGTATAAATGTTTAAAATGTAGTCATACAGCCTATCAAAGAAAAGCTGATTTTTCAAGGCAATGCAACATTTGTAATTATCGAGAATCAGCTACAGCAAATACATTATTTCACAAAGTCAAATTTGGTTTGCGTAAAGCTTTTTTTATTTGCTTTGAAATGTCGACCACAACAAAAAGTTTATCAGCAAGTTACACAGCTGTTCGATTTGGTGTTACCCAAACAACAGCACGTTTATTTATGCTAAAAGTCAGAGAAGCTATGGCTTCTAGTGAAAATAATCTAATGGATGGCATTGTCCATGTCGATGAATTTGTTTTAAAAGGTAAAGAAGATTCTAAGGTTG
>JBKDZU010000082.1:0-5023 GCA_047971505.1 Tenacibaculum sp. | reverse complement strand
TGGAAGCAATGTGCTACAATTTATATAGAAGTCCAGGGATAATTGCGTCTAATTGTGAAAATTAAAAGATAATAAGCCTAATTAAGTGCGATTATCCATCCAAAAATCAACAAAAAATAGTAAAGTAGAATAAAATTTAGGTCAAAAGCATCAAGGTAGAAACCTAAACAAAAATAAGGTTGGGATTTGCAACGGTCTTAATTTATATAGAAGTCCAGGGATAATTGCGTCTAATTGTGAAAATTAAGAGATAATAAGCCTAATTAAGTGCGATTATCCATCCAAAAATCAACAAAAAATAGTAAAGTAGAATAAAATTTAGCTCAAAAGCATCAAGGTAGAAACCTAAACAAAAATAAGGTTGGGTTTTGCAACGGTCTTCATATATGGGTTTTCTTTGTCTTTATCATTACATTCTTTTTCTTCTTCTATTTGATCTCCTTTGCTCGATAAGCGATTGCTTGTTAAACCTCCCCTGAAATCTTCTTTTTCTGGCTTTGAGGTAAACAAATCAGTAATAGAATCGACAATACTTGTTACAGAATCCCACACAACTTAACTTAATCAAAATTTAGAATTTTATAATTTAACGCTTAAATATAGTATTTATTTTAACAAAATTTAAATAAAAATATTAAATTAGTTAAAAGGCAGATTTAATCAGCAGTTTACAACTTGAGAAATTATAAATAAAAATTGCACTAAAAAGCAAAATATTATACTTTTATGCGACTTATCTTTTATCAAAAAATATAAATAAGCCGTGCTAACAGTTTTAACTCTCAGTAAAATGAGCTATAAACAAATTTTCAACTTATAGCAGTATTGTCAACTAAATAAATATATGTTAAGATTTTATAAAATTAGAAATAAAACCCAACAAAATGCAAGTTGATTATTTGTCAAGGGTAAATCAATAATGCGTAAAATAATATAAAAATTTAAGTAAATATAATAAATGATTAAAGCGATAGATTTAAATTTACAACGAGGTGTTAAATTATTAAATAGTATTACAGATAAAGAATATGACAACAAAACAGTTGCTCCTTATTATTCGAGTATAGGTAGTCATATGCGTCATGTTTTAGATGTATTTTCATGTATATTTGACGGACTAGAAAACCAGCATATTGATTTTACAGATAGAAAAAGAAATATTTTAGCTCAAGAGCACACAAGCCATGGTTTGGCTTATTTTGATGAAATATTAAGCAAATTACACAAGATAAGTTTGTGTGAATTAAGTAATTTGATTAAAGTTAGTGATAATTTGGGCTTGGGTATACAAACTGTATCCTATACTTTAGCGGGAGCTTTGATTCAAGCGCATAGCCATGCAATTCACCACTTTGCTAGTGTGGGCTATATAATTTATCAGCTAGGAATTGAACTGCCAGATGCAGACTTTGGCTATAACCCTACAACTCCTAGAGTTACAGCAAGTAATAATGTTAAATAAAAACCTTTGTTATTTGTTAATATACAGCCAACCATTTTGAGTTTTTGAAGAGTCCTTATTTTTCAGTTCAAGGATGTAAAAATAAGTGCCTGCAGGCAAATTGGTCTGTTTAGCAACAGTGATTCTTCCTTCAGAAACACCACTCCAATCATTTTTGTAGTCATTAGTTTCAAATATCTTATTGCCATAGCGATTATAAATGCTGAGTTTATTGCTTGTATAGGCGTCTAAATTTTTAAAAGTCAATGCTTCGTTTAAACCATCGCCATTTGGAGTAATTATTAAGTTAGTAGAACCTAGTTCGTCTTCTGAAAACTCAGAGCCTATAGTAATTATAGTGTACTTATTAGGGATAAAAGCATTTGAAGTTAACTCACCACTATTTGCTGTGCCGCTTACTTTGCTTTTCCCCAAGTTAACCCATTTAGATTCTGCTTTACTCCAACCCACTACTCTCAATAACTCAATATTTGAATTAATTGAATTTATTTCGCTGTCAGCATCCCAAGTTAGTGTAGCAGTAGCTTTGAGGTTGCCATCTAAATACCAAAACTCGACACTGCTTATTTTATCGATAAGAACTTGTTTTTTAGAAGTTAAAAAGCTCTCTGCAAAACTTATAGGCGGACTGTTTGGGTTGCTGAAATAATAAGCCACAGTATAGGTATCGGTGGGGGTTTTTGTTGAAATATGCAAGGGTCTTAATTTGTTGTTATCGCCAACAGGAAATTTAAAGCTAGACAGTCCTGTTTCTGAAACACACCCATCTACAAATCGTAAATTATCTTCTCCAACATATAGGTTAGAGTTGATAAAATGTAGGGAAATGCTTGTATCTTCTCTAGGAGTGTAAACCTTACCATTAACAAAACTCATATTATTGCTTACGCCAACCGAGGTATTTAAATTAACATCACCAATAGCGTCAATGTCTAAATCGTAAAACACCGCTTTGTTTTTTCCAGATACATTTATAATTTCATCATCGCTGTTGTAAAAACCAGCTAAACCTCGATTATTGTTGTCTAAATTTCCGTCGTTAATAAAATCGGTGTGAAATCCAATAGATGCCTCGTCGTGTAGCTTTAATTCTCCGTAATTATAAAAAGCCACTTGTCCTATAACAAAAATTGGTATAGTTATTAATATTAAAGTAAAAAAAAATCTCATTTTTGTTTTTGTTTAGATTAACACTTTAAAATATAGATCAAAATGCTGTAATTAGCTCAAATATTTTATCCGATTTTTACAAGTTACAAAATTAATGTTTTTTTTGTATAAACTAGCGATATATTTTTACAACATCTAAATAGACATTAAACCAGTATACGTAAGTAAGTTTAATTTTATCATAATCAAATTGTTATTCCTCAAGTTTTACAATATCTGAATCAATTTCTAAAGCAGGTATACTTTGAATAACATTTCCTGCAATACCTTTAAAAGAAGCATGCATATTAATGGCATTAGCTACCACCATATTAAGGTGCTTTTCTCTTTGCTTCCACAAGCGAGCCATGGCGTTTTTTTCCTTTTGTAAATCACTTTGCATTTTTGTAAAGCCATCTACTATACCTTCCATCTGTAAATAAAACTCATTGCTGGTCAAAAAATTGTAAAGCAATTCCATTTTACCTTCTTTGTTTTCTTGACTTTGCTTAGTTTGATGCCATTGAATAATAGATTGTCGCAATACAGAACACAAGCCCTTAAACTCTTCATAGGTGCAAACCCAAACTCCATCTTTTAAGCCCATTCTGTCCATGTCGTTTGGCATTACTTCTGTTACCAGCACCCCAAGGGTTGCTCCTTTGTCGCGAATATCGTTTTTAAACTTTTCTATCCAAGCTGCCTGAAAAGTTTTAGTTCGCTTGCTCTCATAGTATATGGTGCCGCAGTTGCTATGTGTTCTCGTATTTACAATTTGAATACAATCAGCACCGTGAATTCCTTTTTTAATTTTCTCAATATTATCTAGTGGGAACTGACTTATAAGCCAGCTTTCTATTACCAACTCCATTACCTCACCTTGCATTTGCATAGAGCCTTGCTCTTGCTTGCGCTTCATCTCTTCTGTCAATTTTTTTTGTTCATCCAGCTTTTTTTCAAATTCCTTAAGTTTAAGTTCGTTTTCTTGTTCAGCTAGGCGTTTAATCTTGATCTTTTCTTCGTTTAGCTTTTCATTTAAGGTTCTCTGAACTTCTAATTTTGCTAGTTCAGCAGCCTCTTCCTTTTCGCGCTTTAGCTTTTCTATTTCCGCCTCTTTTTTATGCAATTCCTTTACCCTTTCTGACTTCTCTTTCAATTCATTTTCCATGGCTGCAATTCTCTCCTTATTTTCTTGTTCCAGCCTATGTTTTAAGCTTACTTCCAATTTCTTTTCTTCCTGTTTTTTAAATTTGTTTAAGCGCTCTTCAAACAGTTCGTTTTCTCGTTTTTTCTTTGCTTCAAAAACTGCTTTTTCCTTTTGAAATTGCTCGACTTCTTTTTTCTGTATTTTTAAAAAATCGGTTCTTTCGTTTGTCAACTCCTTGCGCAGCTCGTCTTCTATTTGATGCTTCAAAATATCATTTACATCAATATTTGCCGAGCAATTAGGGCAAATGATCTGTGATGTTTTTGATGCCATTTTTTTTGTGTTTATAAATTATTAACACAAAGATATTAAACATTGCCGTATTACTATAAATGTTAATACTAATTTATATACTTATACTTACTTTGTCGCCTCCTTAATTTGTATTTAACTCTTTGTTGAATTTGGTTTCTTCAGAATAACTATTTGGTTTTTTTAATAACTATTCGATAACTATTGCAAATCATTGAATCTGAAATTGAGTTAAACAATGATTGAATATGAAAGCTATGAATACACCAACAAAGGCCCAAAAACAGCAATTTATTTCTACATTTGCTAAAAATGGGTCAAATGACAAGTTTCGGAAATTATATTAAGACAGAAAGAGAAAAACGAGAATGGACACAAACCGAACTCGGAACAAAAATCGGAATCAATACAAGTGCGATTTGCAGAATTGAAAACGGGAGTCAAAAATTCAGTAAATCTAAACTGAAAAAACTCGCTGAATTATTTCAAACTGATTTACAAATTGTTACCGATTTATTTTTTGCTGACAAATTTGTAAAAGAAGCTTTAAAATACAAATGCTCTGAATCCATTTTTTCTGTAGCAGAAGATACTGCTAACTATTACAGAAATGTCAATGTAAAACAAGGAAAATTAGAATTATGAAAAAACCATTAACATATATTAGCCTTTTCAGTAGTGCTGGAGTGGGATGCTATAGCTTCAAATTTAATGGTTTTGAATGTATTGCAACTAACGAACTACTTAAGGCTTACTAAAAAACTTAAAAACATCTAATAAACAGTAAAATAGACTAGATTTTTGTTTGATAAGTGCAACAAATTTTGTAACTTTAATGGATAAAACTTGCACCAAATGATACGATATACTACAGAATCACAAGTAAATAATCGGCTATTTGAACACCCCTTTGATAGTGATTTAGATTCGAATAACCGATGGTTTGTTTTACG
>JBKDZU010000081.1:0-2264 GCA_047971505.1 Tenacibaculum sp. | reverse complement strand
TTCTTTAACTGCGCAATATGAAGTACTGGAATTTCTGGGACGCGGCACTTTTGGTCAAGTAGTTAAGTGCTGGAAGAAAGGAACTAATGATATTGTCGCTATAAAAATCCTCAAAAATCACCCATCTTACGCTAGACAAGGCCAAATCGAAGTAAGTTTTTTCCTTTATTAATTAAGGTTTGATGAAATTGATGATGAATGCACGAAGAGTGTTGAGTTATAGAAACGAAAGTATCTCAAAAGGGTTTACAGCCCAATTTTTGGTCGTGAGATCAACTGCGTGCGTAAAATTTGATGTTTTAATTTATTTCATAAAGCATGTTTTCATCATCTGGATTATTTATTACCTTTACTTGCATTAATTGTTGTTATTCCCTAGTCTGCCTGGCAAAGCAGTCCCGAGGCCCTGAGGATGGCCCCCGCCGGTACCGGGTATTCCCACAGATTGTGCAATGATTGTATGTTATGTTGTTGACGCAAGTGTTTTAGTGCTCTGCAGTAAGTTGTGTCATCAAGGTTGATTTTAAGGCACATTTTAGTTTTTGTATATTCGACGATGCTAAATTTAAAAATGCATGTTAAAATTTCATCGGAGAAGTGTAACACCTATTTTGAACCTAAAGTTCTAAAAAATGACCATCTTTAAAAAAGAAAGATGCTTTTCTACAAAGAAAAATGTATTACACCCAATTTAAATGAAAAATATAAGGGCGCTTTTGAATTGTTAAGCTAAAAAATTACTTCTCTAAAAAATAACTTGAATACATATGTTGCGGTGCTTGCCACACTAATGCCTGAAAGGTTAAAAGGTGGCAAACGCTGGACAACCAGCGAATCCGAAATTAACCCTGCAAATGACATCACGTACTACAATAAGCGGCTGAGCAGAATTAGTTCATGTGAGTTTAAAGTTTGAGCTTTGCATAATCTTTTAATAACCTAAAATTTTACTTGTTGGCTTACGTAGCCCAGAATGTCCTGTTGCGGTGCTTGCCACACTAATGCCAGAAAGGGGAAAAGGTGGCAAACACTGGTCAAGTAGTAACAATAAAACATTTTCTCGATGATCGTAATACGAGTTTATTTGAATAACTGGCAATGATGTTAGTAATGTGATTATTAGCATTAACCAATGCTTAGGATACTCTGTGTACTTGAATTAACTTTTAATTTTTCAACCAATTGAGTGTATAAAGCCATTCAACCAGGGCTCCCACATTTGTTAATTTTTTTTCTTTTTTTTACTTTTTTGCTGGGAGAAGGAAAATTTTGGATAGATTCTACTTATGCTTAAAAAGGAAAACTTTTATTTTAATACAACATTGTTTTCTTGATAAAAGTCTATAGTACAGAGAGAGTGAAATTAAGTTTGTGCTACTCCATTAATAACTTCCTTATATGGTAGAATAACAAAATGTATAAATACATAGGATGCTTCAACATCATTACGGAAGAGAAGATAAATAAGTTTTATTACAGCAGTACATCCTTTTTAGGGTTCGATCAATCAATGTTGAGCAATTAAAACTTGAGTTTTGCTTAACCTATATTTATATTCCTGAGGTGTGTGTGTGAACAATGCTTTATAAATTTATTTGCACTGCATAAGCAAGCATAAGATAAAGGTAAAATTGCTTTGGAAAAATATAGAGATGCTAACTAAAAAGCACATTGACTAACTTTACAAAGTTTACGATAGCCTGACCTAACTTAATCAAATAGAGAAAGAGAGATGGTTGGGCAAGATAATAAAATGCAGTTTTCTTTTCCTTTGTAGCTGATAAAAGAATCTTTTCCCCAACTACTTACTTCTTACCGATTCCTTATGGTGGGTGTCAGGGTGGCTGCTTTACCTAAACCGATCTCAACCAACTACTAACTAGCAACCAAATATACATACTAACAACCAAAATTTTAAAATTAACAGCTCTTTTAAATTTTGCTCTTCAATTGTTAATACTGTAAAACTATACTGCATAGATTGAACATATAAATATTGCTGAATTATACATATATTACAGAATACGTGTTGCTCTTTAATGAAAATTTGTTAGTTTTATAAATTGGCTTAATTTAATTGCAAGTTCGTTATGAGATTGAAATTTAAACGCTCAAGTTATTTTATGTAAAATAAAGAAGAATCGAGGGAAAACGGTCTCGAAATAAAGTTTGTGCAAGATCTGTTTGAAAGTCCTTTATCGGCGGTGGTCTTTTTAGGGCCTCAGGACTTTTGACTAGGTAGTCTAGGGAACAGGAACACCACA
>JBKDZU010000080.1:0-13534 GCA_047971505.1 Tenacibaculum sp. | reverse complement strand
TGGTAAAATCCAACCCTTTAAAATGTACTCTCGCTATTTAGCATTAAATACATTTTTTTATTTAGGTTTATGATAAAATTTTTAGTTTTTGTAATTATGCTATTCTCTTTTGACTCTTTTGTTGCTGTTATTGTAATTCGCCAAGTTTTATTAGCTTTTTTTCTGTTAAGCGTATTAGTTTGTGGATCTGCACAGATTAGCAAATACTCCTTATTTGCACTCCCTAAAGCTGGAAAATCTGAAATAGACAACGTATCCTCTCCAAATAAAGGGTCGTTGGTGTACAATACTGACGATAATCAAATTTATATGCATAATGGTGCTGATTGGCAACCAGTTCATAAAGAAAATGCTGCTGTTGTTTATGGTAATATAAAATACAGTGTGCAATCTCTAGACCATTTGGGTTGGTATATACTCGACGGAAGAGAAATATCTTCATTGCCCAATAAGGCTCAACAAAGAGCTGAAGCACTTGGCTTTACAACAAAACTACCCGATGCAAAGAACAGGGTGTTAAAGCACCTCAACACAAGCCAAAATATTGGAGACATCGGCGGTAAAGCTACCACTACACTAACGCAAAATAACCTGCCTAATGTTAATTTTGCAGGCTCTACTGATACAAGTGGAGATCATAACCATACTATACCTGGAAGTCAAGATAAAGTATCATTAGCATATGGCGATAATACTATAGGGTTTTATGTTCATGCAAATAGAACAACACCGACAAGCGACTCTGGCGCTCATAAGCACAGCATTAGCCTAAATAGTGGTGGTAAAAACCAACCCTTTGATATGTCCCCACCCTATTTAGCAGTAAATACATTTATTTATTTAGGTTTATGATAAAATATAAAGTTATGGTAAAAATACAATTCTTTTTTCACTCATTTATTGCAGTTTTTGTAAAACGCCAAGTTTTATTAGCTGTGTTTTTGTTAAGTGTATTAGTTAGTGCATCAGCACAAATTAGTAAATACTCCTTATTTGCGCTTCCTAAAGCTGGAAAATCTGAAATAGACAACGTATCCTCTCCAAATAAAGGTTCGTTGGTGTACAATACTGACGATAATCAAATTTATATGCATAATGGTACTGATTGGCAACCAGTTCATAAAGAAGATACCACTGTTGTTTATGGCGATATTAAGTATGGAGCACAAACTTCTGACCATTTGGGTTGGTATATACTCGACGGAAGAGAAATATCTTTATTACCCAGTAAAGCTCAACAACAGGCTAAAGAACTTGGTTTTACAACAAAGCTTCCCGATGCAAAAGACAGGGTGTTAAAGCACCCCAACACAAACCAAAATGTTGGAAACATCGGCGGGAAAGCTACCACTACACTAACACTAAATAACTTGCCTAATGTTAATTTTGCAGGTTCTACTGATACAAGTGGAGGTCATAGCCATACTATACCTAGGGGTCAAGGTGGAGCATCATTGGAATATGGCAAAAATCCTATATATTTTTATTTTTATTTTGCTAAAACAACACCAACAAGCAACTCTGGCGCTCATAGGCACAACATTAGCGTAAATAGTGGTGGTAAAAACCAACCCTTTGAAATGTACCCACCCTATTTAGCAGTAAATACGTTTATTTATTTAGGTTTATGATAAAATATAAAGTTATGGTAAAAATACAATTCTCTTTTCACTCATTTGTTGCAGTTATTGTAAAACGCCAAGTTTTATTAGCTGTTTTTTTGTTAAGCGTATTAGTTAGTGCATCAGCACAGATTAGTAAATACTCCTTGATTTGCGCTTCCTAAAGCTGGAAAATCTGAAATAAACAACGTATCCTCTCCAAATAAGGGTCGTTGGTGTACAATACTGACGAGGTCGTAAATCATTAAAGCGGTTACGCCCTCTTTTAATAAATATATTAGAAGTGTGCAAACCGATTTTTTTACATTTTGCTTCCCAAAACACTTCCCAAAAAATATACTGGGAAGTTAACACATAAAATTATCATAAAAAAATGATTGCATAAGAACCACCTATTGAGGGTTGCCGATAAATACTAAATATAAATAATTCATTTTATTTTTTAAACAGTTCAGGAGTCAAAATATAAACATGCTATTACAGTGATATATTAGTGGGCTACTTATACAAAAACCCTTTATTAAGGCTGCTTTGCTTATTATTATATTATAAGCTGAACTCAAATCGAAAAACTGCATTTATTAGCTTAATTTAACAAGAAGTTTTTTATCTTAGTAAAAAATTTATGCACAGTGACAAAATATTGTATAACACTCATAATAAGTTTATTACTTTCATTCTATGGTTTAGCTATAGATGTTGATTGGGGTTCAACAGGGCATAGGGTTACAGGAAAAATTGCTGCAAAATACTTGAGTAAAAAAGCTAAAAGAAAAGTGCGAAAACTCTTAAAGGACGAAAGCTTAGCTTTTGTATCGACTTATGCTGATGAAATTAAATCTGACAAAAAATACCGAGCCTTTTATGTTTGGCACTTTGTAAATATGCCTTTAAATGGAAACTACGAAGATTCTGAAAAAAATCCAAAGGGAGACTTGCTCAGTGGTATAGAGTACTGTATTGAAGTTTTAAAGAACAAAAACAGTTTGGATAAAGACAAGCGTTTTTATTTAAAAATGCTGGTTCATTTAATAGGCGATTTGCATCAACCCTTGCATTTAGGGCGCAAAGAAGACAAAGGAGGAAACAGTATTGAAGTGCAGTGGCATGGAAAAAAAACTAATCTGCACAGTGTTTGGGATGAAGCTATTTTAAGCAAATGGAATATGAGTTATACTGAATTAGCAAACAGTTTTCCGTGCTTGTCTAAACAACAAATAAAAAATATTAACAAAGGAAACATAAGCGATTGGGTTGAAGAAAGCCATAAGCTAACCACAAAAATATACCAATCAATTGAGCAAAGCAAAAACCTATCTTATTGGTATTCTTATATATACTTCCCATTAGTTAGAAAACAATTACAAAAAGGAGGCTTGCGCTTAGCAAAACTTCTCAACAGTATTTTTTGCTAAACACACTTCATTAGGGGTTAATTTATTAAACGTCTAAAATCTGTAAATACCTAAACTCAGCTAGCTTGTGCAAGTTTTAATTTTGTAAATATATTGGTAAAAACTTCTTTAGGTGTTTTGTATTTGAAAATTATAGAAGAAAATTAGTATTTTTGTTGGTGTAATAATCAAAGTTAAATGTAAAATCACATAAATTAATTAATAACAAATATTTTTTTTAAATAAAAAATAGAGCAGATACACTTAAAAAATTCAATTTACAAAACGATTAACTCAATACAGACAAGTGTTTTAGTTATTGAATTGCCTCTTTTATGAAAAAACTAATTTATATAATTCCCCAAAAATAAAATCATTTTAATTAAATTATTGACCTTAGTTTTATCAGAATACTTAAAAAACAATTCTGAGTTTAACTCAATACTATAATTTTATTATATTTATTAATATATGGTTAATAAAGTAATTATTAGCACAGTAAAAAACAAGATTAAAAATTTTGACAAATAGCGAAATAAAAAATTCGTAAAGTTCCATTTAAACAAAAGTATGAAAGCATAAAAACACAAGTTATCAGCATAAATTAATGGCTATTAAGGCCTATATATACTCTTTTTACATCATTAATTTATTTACTTTGTAAAATAAATACAGTGCTTGGGATTGAGTTAGTGCAAAAGCCCTTAAAGACAAAGAACAAATTAAGTCAACAGTAGTTTAAAATTTGATTTTTGCCTAAAGTTTGTAATAAAAATTATGTTAAAATCGGTTAAGCTACATTTAAACAGTATCTTTAAATTTAAAATTAACTTATACTTAAAGCAATGAATACGAGTGAAGAAAGCACTGGGTTGTATCCTGAAAAATGGGTTGACAGATATGCAGACTATTTGTTTAACTACACAGTGGTACGTGTAAATAGCGAAGCACTTGCTAAAGATTTAGTGCAAGAAACCTTCTTTGCAGGTTTAAAATCGGCTAAAAACTTTGAGGGCAAGTCAACTGAAAGAACATGGTTAGTATCTATCTTAAAGAGGAAAATAATAGATTATTACAGAAAAATAAACTCAAAAAAAGGACAGGCTGAAATAAAACTCAGCTTTTATGAAGAGGGAGACAGTGAAGGAAACTGGATAGAGGAAAAAGTGCCTCAAACTTGGAAAAACGAAGCAGAGCAACATATTGAAAATGATGAACTTAGAATACAAATAGATAAGTGTATTAACAGTTTGCCAAAAAAATATGCAATGGTATTTAGGATGAAAACCATACATGAATTTGAAACAGAAGAGATTTGTAAGGAGTTAGAAATCACCCCGTCTAATCTTTGGGTTATAATTCACAGAGCAAGAACCCAATTGAGAAGTTGCTTAGAAAAAAATTGGTTTAATAATTAATATATGACAAAAAAGTTTAAAGAAATAAATAATCAGACAACTGGCACTAATCAAGAGTTGCAAATATTTAAGTTTTTTAAACACTTCAAAACATCGTGTCATAGGGTAGTTTTTATTTGTGATAAGGCACAGTATGGTGAAGCTACATTTAATGAAAAACTCAGACTTAATGCACACGTGTTGTTTTGCAAAATATGTAGACTATACATTAAACAAAACTGTTTGTTAAGTAAAGCTTATAGGGCAAAAGCTCTAGAGCATAAAACAAAGAAATTTAAGTTAGCAGAAAGCGACAAACAGACCTTAAAGCAAAATATAAAAGAGTTGTATTAAACTCCTCTTTTCAGGCTTAATTTTAAACCTTTAATTCATTTAATTAACAGTTCGTTAAATGTAGATTAACAGGCTGAATTACGTCGTTGTTTATTTAACTCAAAGCGTATAACAAATTTATCTTAAACTAAGATATGGACTTTTTGCCGAAATCAATTGAAGATTACACTGTAGGTCATTCGCAAAAAGAACCCGAATTGCTAAGCGAACTGAGTAGGGAAACATGGCAAAAAGTATTAAACCCCAGAATGCTAAGCGGTGCTTTTCAAGGCAGAGTACTGTCAATTATTTCAAAATTAATCAAGCCCAACAGCATTTTAGAAATAGGCACCTTTACAGGTTATTCTGCCTTGTGTTTGGCCGAAGGTTTATCTAAAAAGGGCATATTGCACACCATTGATATAAATGAAGAACTCGAAGAATTACAAAACAAATACTTTCAAAAATCAAAATACAACAAACAAATTCGACAGTATATTGGAAACGCACTAGATATTATACCTAATATTAATTCAACGTTCGACTTGGTGTTTATCGATGCTGATAAGTCAAATTATTTGAATTATTTTCATTTAATTATCGACAAAGTAAACAAAGGAGGAGTTGTAATTTCTGACAACGTACTGTGGAGTGGCAAGGTAGTAAAAAGCCTTGATCCTAGCGATATAGATACAAAAGTGCTTTTAGAATACAATAAATTTTTAAGTGAAAACCCTCGCATAGAAAATATTTTACTGCCTATAAGAGATGGTTTGATGATTAGTAGAATAAAATAAAAATCAACAATATTTAGCATTCAAATTATACAGCCCCTGCGCCCGAAGACTCATTAAAAAATAATACTGTAAAAAATTAGTATTGTATTGCTGTAAATTTGCACAAAAAAGCAGATACTAAATATGTTGTTGAATAGCACAAAATATTCTGAATTTAAAACATATTACTTATACTCTTTATACAATAATTTATATTAATTTTACAGCAATTATTTTTAATTGCTATGTTGTTTTTAACTAGTTAAGCTAAAATAACATAGTATTTATAAATACAAATTTTACCAATATTTTATAAACACAAGTAAAATGCTGTTTTTAAAAGAGTTGTTTAAGGTTTTTTACCCTAGCCTTTGTGTAAATTGCTCAACTCAATTGCTTGGTAGCGAAGCTTATTTGTGTACAAATTGCTTATATAACTTGCCGCTTATAAACTACAATGAGGCAACCAAAGAAATGTTGCAAGCCATTTTTTACGGTCAACTAGTTATTGAAGAAATTTACTCTTTTTTATATTTCTCTAAACACGGGATAACACAAAAACTAATACACGAACTAAAATACAAAGGTCAGGAAGAAATAGGAGCTTTTATTGGAAAATGGATAGGACACGAAATATTAAAACTAGGAATTTTTAAAGGTATAGACTATATAATACCTGTACCTTTGCATCCATCAAAGAGAAAAAAAAGAGGTTACAATCAGTTGACAAAATTTGGTAAAACCCTAAGCTTAATGCTTGATATTCCTTATAAGCCCGGAGTTTTATTGCGAAAATCAAAGTCTAAAACACAAACATCTAAGCAAAGGTTTGAACGCTTTTTGGACCTTGACTCAAAATTTAATCTTTCAAATACAGCAATTTTTAAAAACAAGCATGTTTTAGTAATAGACGATGTTATTACAACAGGTGCTAGCTTAATTGCCTGTTGTAACGAGCTATTAAAATCAAAAAATATTAAAATCAGTATATGCACTATGGCATATACAGAGCTAGCTTAACAATATTTTATTAACTTTGATCGCGTTATTCCCCTTTAATATATAAAGCTGTAATTATTTAACAATAAACTAATTGTATGGGAAACCTAAAACAATTTTTTTTTCTTTTACCAATAATAGTGCTTGCTTGTAGTTGTGCTCGTAGGGGAAGGCCTGAAGGAGGTCCAAAAGATGAAAAAGCTCCAATTATGGTAATTGCAAACCCTCCTCACAAAAGCTTAAAATTTAACAAAAACGCAGTTAAAATTTTTTTTGACGAATACATAGTCTTAAAAAATTTAAACAAGCAATTATTAGTATCGCCACCCCTAAAAACTCCTTTAGCCATTAGCCCTCAAGGTACACCAAGTAAATATATAAATATAAAAATACTCGACACTTTAAAAGCCAACACTACTTATACCTTTAATTTTGGAAATGCAATTCAAGACAATAACGAAGGCAACAAACTTGAAAGTTTTAAATATGTATTTTCAACAGGTCAGCACCTTGACTCTTTATACTTTAAAGGTAAGGTTGCACATGCCTTTAAAAAAGAGGCTGACAAAGACATCAACGTACTTCTTTTTAAATACGACAGCACTTTTAACGATTCAGTAATTTACAAAAAAAAACCTCACTATGTAAGTAACACCTTAGATTCAACAGCATTTAATTTCTCAAATTTAAAAGATGGCAACTATCTTCTTTTGGCACTAAAAGAATCGTCAAATGATTATCTGTTTAATCCAAAGACAGATGAAATAGGTTTTTTAAGCGATACACTTGTGCTTCCGAGAGATAGTGTTTTGCAAAAAGAACTGAGGTTGTTTAAGGAAAAACAAAAGTTTGTATTAAAAAGACCTAAAGAACTGTTTAAGGGAAAAATTCAATTTGGTTTTAATGGTGGCGATAAGAAATTAAAAGTACAGCTACTTTCTTCTGTACCTAAAGATTTTAGCTCATTTACCGAGTTTGAAAAAAACAAGGATACTTTACTGTTTTGGCACACCCCTATTGCCTCATTAGATTCTTTACAGTTTTTAGTGACCGACAATGATTTTATCGATACAGTTACCGTGCGCTTGAAAAAAAAACGCATAGATTCGCTCAAGCTAAGCAACAGTATTAGCAATGTGCTTAACTTAAAGGATACCTTGTTTTTGGAAGCAAACAACCCAATAGTTTTTATCGATAGCACAAAAATTAAGCTATTAGATAAAGATAGCATTGAAATTATCCCTAAGCTCAAAAAAATTAGCAATAACAAACTAGCAATTTTATTTGAAAAAAATAGCAATCAAAAATATATATTAAATATTTTGCCAGATGCCATCAGTGATATTTTCAATACAAAAAACGACAGCTTAGACTATCAATTTAACACTAAAGACATTGAAGATTATGGCGCTATAGTTTTAAATATCCAAAACAAAGCTAACAAACCTTTAATTGTTGAACTATTAGAAAAAAGTAGGTTAATTGCAAGACAATTTATAAGTACTTCTAAAAAGCTCACTTTTGAACTGCTCGAACCCAAAGAATATTTGGTAAGAGTTATTGTAGACGAAAACAACAACAAAACTTGGGATACCGGTAATTTTTTAAACAAAAAACAACCAGAAAGAGTTTTGTATTTTCCTGAAGTATTTAAACTAAGAGCCAATTGGATTCAAAATGAAGTTTTTTTAATTGAATAAGAATATGCCATTCGCAACCGTAATTTTTAACTCTAAGTACTAGTTTTTCTTATTTACTTGCCTTGCCCAAGTATCTCTTAAGCCTACAGTTTTGTTAAACACCAATTTTTTGTGGCTTGTATCGCTATCAACATTAAAATAGCCCAAGCGCTGAAACTGAAATATAGCACCAATAGGAGCTTTCTTTAAACTCGGCTCAACATAGGCATTGACAATTTTTAATGAATTTGGATTTATAAACTCCATAAAATCTCTGTCTTTATAGCTGTCGGGAGCCTCATCCAAAAATAATCTATCATAAATCCTAACCTCTGCATTAACAGCGTGCTTTACAGATACCCAATGCAGTGTTCCTTTTACTTTTCGCTTACTTTCTTCGGTGCCACTACCTGAAAGACTCAGCGGACAGTAAGTACAGTGTATCTCAGTTATATTGTCCTCCTTGTTTTTAATGCAGTATTTACCCTTAATAATATAAGCATTTTTAAGCCTAACCTCCTTTCCTAAAGATAATCTAAAAAATTTTTTATTTGCTTGCTCTTTAAAGTCTTCCCTTTCTATGTACAATTCTCTTGAAAAAGGGAGTTTTCTGCTTGATGAGTTTTCGTCCTCAGGATTGTTTATTGCAACTAAATTTTCTTCCTTATCAACTGGATAATTTACAATTACCAATTTAACTGGATTTAAAACAGCCATTACTCTATTTGCTGTTTTATTTAAATTTTCTCTAATTTTAAACTCTAATAAAGCAACATCAATTAAGTTATCGCGTTTTGAAACTCCTACTGTTTTAATAAAACTGCGGATAGAAGCTGGAGTATATCCTCTTCTTCTCAAGCCTGAAATAGTGGGCATTCTAGGGTCATCCCAACCCGAAACAACACCCAACTCCACCAATTTTACCAACTTGCGTTTGCTCATCACAGTATAAGTTAAATTTAAACGAGAAAACTCGCGCTGCTTTGGCAATATAGGATACTTTGATTTGCTGTATTGGTAAACCTGATTTTTAAACCAGTCGTATAATTCTCTATGGGGTTTAAATTCTAAGGAGCACAAAGAATGCGAAACTTGTTCAATATAATCGCTTTGTCCATGTGTCCAATCGTACATAGGGTATATAGCCCAATTATTGCCAGTTCTGTGATGTGTCTTTTTTAAAATCCTATACATAACTGGATCGCGCAATAACATATTGGGCGATGCCATGTCTATTTTAGCTCTCAAAACATGGATTCCTTGATCAAAATCGCCATCTTTCATACCCTTAAACAGATCGAGGTTTTCTTTAATAGTGCGTTCTCTGTAAGGGCTATTTATTCCAGCCTGAGTTGGAGTACCTTTTTGCTTAGCTATTTGCTCAGAGCTTTGCGAATCTACATAAGCCTTTTTGTTTTTAATAAGTTGAACTGCCCATTGATATAATTGTTCAAAATAATCAGAAGAATAACATTCACGAGTCCAAGTGTAACCCAACCAAGAAATATCGCGCTTTATGGCATTTACATATTCTTGTTCTTCATTTGCTGGGTTGGTATCGTCAAAACGCAGATTAACAGGAGCCTTATATCGATTACCTAAATCAAAACTGATGCCTATAGCCTTAGTATGCCCTATGTGTAAATAGCCGTTGGGCTCAGGAGGAAACCTAAAACGCAAATTTTCTTTAGGCATGCCTTTAGCCAGTTCGCTTTCAATTATTTCTTCAATAAAGTTTAGTGATTTTTTTTCTTCTGACATTCTTATATTGATTTGAAATTCAAAATTAAGCAAAAATGCTAATTTGTGAATCTCCCGAACAACTCATCTTTTTAATTAAATACCTCAATTCCGCAAGTATATTTTAAAAAATATTAGGTAAATGTTTAAAATTTTAAATTCAAAGGTAACACCTTTCGGCAAATTACACCTTATACATAAAAGGTTAAGATCAAAAAAGCTTGCACAGTTGATTGATAATCACCTAGAAAGCAGAGCAAAAAATTCAAAATACAGTTATTCAAATCTCTTTTTAACACATCTTTATATCGTTTTTTGTGAAAGAGATAGAGCAATCGAGGATGTCAATTATCTAAAAGACCACACCCTTAAAGGTCTAAAATCTTTTAAAGTGCCCTACTTGCAGCTACAAAAAAAGTCAAGGACTATACTTCCCGACGGCAGTTAGCATAAAAAGACCTGCCCGCTTATATTGAAAGACGTAATTGAATATCTTTAGTAAAATTACAACAGGTCTCTTAGCCCTAAATCAAGGCTAAAACAATTTATATTTAGAGTGATAATTATCCCTCAACACTTCATAATTTATGTACTTAAGGGCATAAAATGGACTACCCCACAATAGACCTTAAAGCGGGTGAGGTATCTTGTGTCTGTTCTGTTAAAAAAGCACTTATTTAAAAAAAATCTCAAGCTTTTTAAACAAAAATTGAGTTTTCAAGAGCAATTCTATTTTAATGGACGAAACTCCTAGAGGCTTGCGTATTTTAGGCAAATAGCAAAAAATAAGCGCAATATATTGATTAATTGTATTTCACGAATTTTTGTATAAAAACTATGTATTACTGTTCGATGCACAATAGTGACATTAACAAAATTTAACATTTTTTTATGTATAGTTAATCGATAAAAAGTTGTATTTTGCCCTTAAAATTATGCGTTAATGGAGTTTAGCCCTTTAAAAATCAATCTATTTTTATTATTAAAACTGCCAGCTGCTTATTTAACGGGGGTTAGGGTAAAATCAATTTCAGAGCACAGTTCAATGGTGGTAGTAAGGTATAAGTGGGTCAATAAAAACCCGTTTAACTCTATGTTTTGGGCAGTCCAAGGTATGGCATCTGAACTTTCTACAGGTGTTTTAGTTTGGAAAGAAATACACAAATCAAAGGCTAACATATCTATGCTGCTCACCAAAATGCAGGGTACTTTTAGCAAAAAGGCTGTAGGTATAATTAGCTTTGAGTGCTTTGACGGTAAGTTAGTGCAAGAGGCAATTGACAAAACTGTAAAAACAAAGCAGGGGCAAAAAGTATTATTAAAATCTAAAGGAGTAAACAAACAAGGGTTTATTGTTTCAGAATTTGAATACGAGTGGAGTTTAAAACTAAAATAATAAATCTGCTTAAAGGTATTTGTATAACCTAAATTTATTTGTGTAAAATAACGGTTGCTGGTTTTTACTTGGGTACTGTTTTTAGTTAAAGGCAGATATAACTTTTTTGTATCCTAAAGCAGTGCTGTAGTTTTCACTCCAAATAGTATCGATGTATATCCATTCTGCTATACAGTTTTTTTTGGTAAATGTAGCTTTTAAAAAGCCTCTTCTAGAAGCTTCAAAATACTGCAAGTGTTCAACCATAAACTCGATATTTTGTTCAATTTCAGTTATAAGTTCTGAGCCGTATTTACTGCCTAGATAACCCTCCAAACCTGGTCCGTTAACCGAAGTGGTAGCAATTTCATGACCTATAAACACCCCCTCTTTATTGTATATTTCATTGTGCCAAGCATTGTGGGTATCGCCCGCCAAGCAGATAAATTTTTTCCCTTTTAAATAACTTAAAACCTCTTCTCTTTCTGCCATAAAACCATCCCAAGCATCGAGGTTATAAGGAACCTTTGTGGTAATACGTTTGCGTTGTTCTTCAGTAAGTAAAGCCTTGTCAGTTAAATAAAGCTTTTTAAGTTTGACCAATTCGCTGAGTTTATTCTGAAAGGCAATTATTGCTTTAGTTTTATCAGATAAGGCAAATCCAGTTGGTGCTTCAGAAACTATTCTTGACAAATAGGGCAAAAATTCAAATGGATAAGTCATAGTACCCATAAGAGTTTGCTGACCAAATACTTGCCATAATGTATCGCTTGCCTCAAGCTCCGTTATTAGCCAGTTTTTTTGCAATTGCCCAAGGGTGCTTCTGTTAGAGTCCCACAGTACAGCGTTAAAGCTAGGGTAATCAAGCTTGCCGTTTAACTTGATATAATCTTGAATATTAACTTGCTTATCCCTGCCAATTACCCTAGTATCTATCATAAATAAATTTATCAAATCGCCTATTTTTACATTTCTATAAATAATCTTATTCAGCTTGGTATTAGCACTTTTTACTGGAATGTATTCGCTGTATGCCTGCACTGCATCAGCTAAGCGATGATAAAAATTGCCCTCTCCATCATTGTGGTTTTGAGCTCCTTCCAAATAAGTGTTATTACATATTTCGTGGTCGTCCCAAACGCACATAAAGGGTTTTTTTTGATGCAGCAATTGCAAGTTTTTATCGCTGCGATACTGCTTATATCTTGCTCTGTAACCCTCCAAATCAATCACTTCATAACTTGGTTTGTGCTTTCGGTTTAAAGAATTTGTAAACGAATTTGTGCCGTATTGACCTACTGCGTATTCATAAATATAATCACCTAGATGCAATACTATGTCTGCATCCGAATTAGCCATAGCGTGATAAGTATTAAACAGACCTGCCTGAAAATTTGAGCAAGAACAAACAGCAAAACTTATTTGTTGGGGATTTACAGCTAAGGTAATTGTTTCACCTATCACAGAAGTGCCTTTAAACACTTGATCAATAAATCGATAAAACAATTTTAAACCAGTACTTAAGTTTTGCAGTTCTACAGCTATGGTGTAATCAGTTGAAGCATCGGCTATTACTTCTCCGCTTCTAAGTACTTTTTTAAATTCCTTATCTGTAGCAACCTGCCATACAATAGGTGTATTTTTTTTATTTGAATAACGCGTCCAAATAATAACTCCGTTAGCTGTAGGGTCAAAACTAGCAACTCCTTGGTCAAAGTGTCTTAACGGAAGTTTTTTATAAATAGTTTTTTGCTCATCAACGCTGTTTTTACAGCTAATAAAATTAGGGCTTACAATTGTGGCAGCACAGCAAAGAAAGGACTGCTTTACAAATTCTCTCCTACTTTTATCTATCATAATAGTTTTATTTTTTTGTTAAGTCATAATTGATCTTTAGCCCGAAAGTTCTCGGTATTCCTGGCACATAACCCGGCAAACCATAAGCCCTCCCTGTATTAGCACCATTTGTAAAATAGTCTTTTTTGTTGAAAAGATTATTGCTGTAAACCGAAAAGTCAATTTTTGCTTGTTCAAAGTGCAAGCCAGCAATTAAATTAAACAATCCGTATCCGTTTTGGTAAAAATTGTCGGGATCTCCTGGCTTTACATTGTTAAACAGAGCAAAACGGCTTTTGTAATTAAAAGAAGGTATGGTGTATAACTCAATCCCTTTTTTAAGGGAAGTTTTTAGTTTAGATGTAAGAGTAAAAATATGGTCG
>JBKDZU010000079.1:0-28505 GCA_047971505.1 Tenacibaculum sp. | reverse complement strand
TTTAAAAATATAATTTTTGCTGTTGATGCTGATAGATGCAACGGAATTAGGCAGTTGTTGACCTTGAAAAACAAACCAAAACTAATTTTGCTCGACGATGCTTTTCAGCACAGAAAAGTAAAAGCTGGGTTTTATGTTTTGCTTACAAATTACAACAATTTATTTGTTGATGATTTTGTTTTACCTGCGGGAAATTTGCGAGAAAGTAAAGCAGCTGCCAAAAGAGCGCATATTGTTGTTGTAACTAAATGTCCTGAAAATTTATCGAAAACAACACAGTATGAGATAACAAAAAAATTAAACTTAGCCAAACATCAGCACTTATTTTTTTCTTTCATTAAATACAGTAAAAATATAATAGGTAACCAAAGTCAGATAAAGCTACAGGAGTTAAAACACTACGAGGTTTTGCTCCTTACTGGTATTGCGTTTACAAAGCCTCTGCTCGAATTTTTAAAGGTTAATGAAATCAAATTTAAACATATTTCATTTCCAGATCACCATCGTTTTTTAGAAAGAGATATCGACCTAATACAATTTGAATTAAACAGCATAATAGCGACTAAAAAAATAATATTGACCACCGAAAAAGACTATGTAAGGTTAGATAATAGTATTAAGAAACTGTTTAACAATTTGTTTTACCTACCCATTGAAACTGTATTTTTAAGCAAAAAATCAACTTTTGATAAACTGATTATCGACTATGTAAAAAGTTAATAATTATTTACACTGACAATTGAATTTAAAACAATTTGTTAAATAGTTATTTAGTAAAATTTTAACTTTCAAATGCTTGTTTTGCCTTTTGAGCTATTTGCTTAATGTGTTGTCCGTCTTTTTTAGGACATATTAGCAAAATATCGTCGTTTTCAACAATTATAAAGTCAGAAAGCCCCTGCACAATAACTTTTTTGCCACTCGAGCTTCTAAGTATATTGTTTTTTGAATCTATAAAAACAGTTTTAGCACCCATTACAGCATTGCCAGTTGTATCTTTAGAAAGCTTGTTGTACAATGACTCCCAAGTACCTAAATCGCTCCAGCCAAAATCAACGGGCAAAACATAAACATTTTTAGCCTGTTCCATTACTCCGTAGTCAATAGATATATTTTGACACAAGCTGTAGTTTTTATCAATAAAACTCTTTTCTAAATTAGTATTATAAATATTTTTAACATATAAGTTGGCATACATAGCTGGCAGAAATTGAGCAAAGGCTTTTAGAATACTTTTTACCGACCAAATAAATATTCCTGCATTCCATAAGGAAGTGCCTTGAGCTAACAATTTTTGGGCTTTTTCTAAATTTGGTTTTTCTTTAAAACTTTCAACCTTTTTTAAACTAGAGTTTTCACTTTTAAATTGAATATAACCGTAACCTGTATTTGGAGTATCGGGCTTTATGCCTAAGGTTATTAAGTAATCTTTTTCTCTACAAGAATCAAAAGCAAATTTAACGTTGTTTGTAAATGTCTTTTTATTTTCAATTAAGTGGTCAGATGGAGCGACAAGCATGAGCGCATTTGGATTTTTTTGTTGAATTTTTAAACTAGCATATAAAATACATGGAGCTGTGTTTTTCATTGTAGGTTCGAGCAAAATTTGGTTTTTGTCAACCTTGGGAAGCTGTTTTAAAACCAAGCTTTTATAATCTTTATGAGTAGCGATAAGTATATTTTTTTGAGGAATTATTTGACTTATTCTGTTAAAGGTTGTTTGCAGTAGCGACTTGCCCGTTCCAAGCATATCGTGAAATTGCTTAGGATACTGCTGAGTACTCACAGGCCAAAATCGCGAGCCAACTCCACCTGCCATTATTACAGCAAAATAATCACTATTCATGTTTGTCAATGTTTAGTTTTTTTAAAACTACTCGGGTATTTTTGTAAAAGAGGTAAATAGTTTTGTCATATAATCTTACGCAAGCATAGCGGGTTCCTTTTTTCTCATTCTTTTTAAAAAGCGTGTTTTTGTATTCAAAAACACTCCCGATAGGTAAGTCATGTATAGAACTATCATTTGTGTTGAGTTGATTGTTGTAAAAGTTTATGTTGGTATCGGTCTTTAGAGTGACTAAGGCATTTTGTCTGAAGAGGTAAGCGCTATTATCAGATAGTTTTATGCATACATAGCGAGTTCTTCTTTTTTCGCCTTTTTGATAAAGTGTATTTTTGTATTCAAAAGTACTCCCAATAGGCAACTCAAATATAAAACTCAATCCTTTTTTAGGCTGCCAATTTGATGAGTTTAGGTTTGTGTCAGAATTAGCTTTTAAAACAACTTGGGTATTTTGTCCGAAATGGTAAATACTCTTATCGTCTAGTTTTAAGCAAATATAGCGAGTTTTTCTTTTTTCACCTTTTTGATAAAATCTGTTTTTATACTCAAAAACACTTCCTATGGGCAATTCAAATATAAAGCTCTTTTCTATACCTATACAATTATTGTTTGAAGCTTGATCTGTATTTGCGCCATTATCAGCAGCTTTTAGTATTACTTGAGTGTTTTGATTAAACAGATAAGTACTTTTGTCAGATAGCTTTAGGCAAGCATAGCGAGTTCTTCTTTTTTCGCCCTTTCGGTAAAGTGTGTTTTTGTACTCAAAAATACTCCCGATAGGTAATTCGTATACAAGCTTTTTTTCGATATTTAACAAAGCTTGACCTGTGTCAAAGTTAGTGTTGGTTTTTAATATTACTTGAGTATTTTTAGTAAATAAATAAGTACTTTTATCGGATAGTTTTAGGCAAGTATAACGAGTTCTTTTTTTTTCGCCCTTTTTATAAAGCGTGTTTTTATACTCAAAAACACTGCCTACAGGCAATTTATATATAAAATTCTTTTTAGCATCTGCTTTACCATTTATTAAAGCTAAGCTTAAATTTGCATCAGCATCAGTACTTGCTTTAGGGTTTTCCATATAACTGACTAAGTGAGGCAGTATGCTTTGCGGATATATTTTAGGAGTTAGAAACGGAAGCATAAGTTTTTTAAACACCATTTTCCACTCTTTCCCGTGTGGCTGAACTTGGTTTCCAAACTTTTTAAAAACTATAAGATGGGCAAATTCATGTATTAGAGTTAGTAAAAATTCATGCTGATTTAAACTGTTATTTATGCTAATTTGCATTTTACCATTTACTGAAGATCTAAAATCGCCACGTTTAGATGCTCTGTGATCTACTATGAGCAATCTTACACTGGGGTATTTTGCAATTAATTTATCAACCAAAGGTACTGCCTTACTAGGTAAGTATTTATCTAAAAGCATAAGTTATATTTAGGGGGTTGTACTCGATACCTGCAAAAGCTTTCCGTTAAAGTATTTATTAGCAGTTAAAGCAAAATCATAAATATAAGTAGCCATTTCTTGTGCTGTTATCGGTGCTTGATACCCTGGAAAGGCTTTCTCTAACATTTCTGTTTGCACAGCCCCCAAAGCCAACACATTAAATGCTATTTGTTGTTGCTTATACTCGTGTGCCAACAGCTCAGAAAGCGCTATTACAGCTGCCTTTGAAGAGCTATACGCTGCAAGACCCGAAAACTTTTGGCTGCCTTGTACAGACCCTATACTGCTTATAGTTACTACATGGCTTTTTAGAGGCATAAAAGACAAAATGCCTCTTGTGAGTTCGACAAGCCCAAAAACATTAACCTTGTACACTTCGTTAAAATCGGCAGCAGTTAATTCAGAAAAAGGTTTATTGATGAGCTTACCTGCATTATTTATCAATATATGAACACTTTGCCAATGCTTTTGTACAAAATTAATTGCTTTTTTAATATCCTCTTCGAGAGCTAGGTCAACAGACAGGCAAGTTATGTTTGATTGTTGTAGCTTTTTAATAGATAAAGTGTTTCTCGATAAGGCTAATACGTCGTGCCCCTCGGAGGCAAATTTTTTGGTCAATTCAAAGCCAATTCCCCTACTTGCTCCAGTTATAATTACCTTTTTTTGCATTATTCAATTCTTTTATACCAAATTTAGTTCTAAAAATGGATGCTTCTTAGTGCTTTTGTATTTTGTTTGCTGAACAGCACTTAAGTCTATGGTTTTATCAACTTCTATAAAACGAAAAATAAAGCGTTGAGTCCTTATCGCTATCAATGGATAGGCTAAACCAAGGCTTATTACATAAAGCAGAATGTTGATAAATAGCCAATGAAAAACATCGCCAATTTTAATATTGAACGTTAAAAGGGTTTTCTTGCCATTTTGTGTAATTTCTATATTATCGGCAAAAAACTTAAGCAAATTTTTACCGTACCAAAAAGTGTAAATACCCAAGGTTAGGGGAAATAAAATAAAGTTTTTTAAGTGTATCAAAAACAAGTCTTTACCCTTACCTGTAAAATTAAAGGATAAATTGCCAAAGCGCAAATGACTGTATAGGTATTTTACAATATCGGTATGAAACCAAGCGTAGTAAATACCCAAGGTAAGCAGGCTTAGTAAATGCCCTGTTAAAAATTTCCAAAAAAGCTCAAACTTATCGCCGAGGTAGTGAAATCTAATTCCTTTCCAAGAGGTATTGGAATATTGATACTTTGCAGTACCGTGAATTATAAAAGGAAATATTAAAACATTTATAAAAAAAACAATTATTAAGACCGAGAGTATATAACGGAAATTTTCCGATAGCGAAACCCAAATAGCAAATACTATTGTTGTAAAATATAATAAATAAATTAACATAAAGCTATTAAAAATTTCTTTAGCTTTTCCTGAAAACAAAAAACCTGTATTGTTGAGCTGAGTTGACTTGCTGTGAAACTCTACAATTTTAATTTTAGCCCAAGGATAATACAAGCCTAAACTGGGTATTACCAGTAGTAAATTTTTAAAATACACTAAGACAAACTCAGATGCCTTGCCTTGATAACTCAGTTTAACACTTTCACTTTTTAAAATCGATAATTTATTCATATACTTTCTTTTGATTGCTTAAATACCAAAGTTTATTGTGTTTTATTCTACAAATATACAAATAAGTGTTTTATCAATATGCTTTCTTTACTTTGAAAAAAAGAGCCTAAATTTAAATTTTTAATAGATAAAAAATAGCGACCGAAAATTTATTCCAATCGCTATTTTTGTCAATTGCTTAGTCTGGCAGTAAAATTTTTAGCAATGCTTAATTACTACTCTAAAATATTGCCCTTTTTAAATTCTATATTAACAACTTCTTCGTCATTATTAGTAACTATTATGTCACCTATCTTAATCATACCGTAAAATTCTAGCTCATCTATGACAATTTTATACAGGTAAACCTGATCTTTTTGCAAGGAACTTATAGAATTTAAAGGGCTTGCTGCCTCAAAATCATTTCTTGCATCAAACAAGTCACCTCTGTTGTAGTAGTCACTTAACTCTGTGCCACTTAAGCTTAGTTCTGCAAAAGCTAAAGAACTGCTAGAGGTTAAGGTTAGAGGTTTACTGTACTCCAAGTCAGTTTGTTCAGAATCTGAAAAGCTAAATTTTTTGTTTTTGTCTGAAAATGCAAAACTGCTCTTGGCGCTCATAATTTGAGGGAGTATAGCTACCTTAGTTTCAAGTGATTCGCTAATAGCGCCCTTAGTTGCAGTTATCCTGTAATAAAGGGTATCGCCCTTTTCTAAATTGTACTTAGTTATATAATCTAGAGTTTTTAGGTTGATGGTATCGGCTTTTGAGTTAAAAGCAGCTCCAGATTCTTTTTCAACAATGGCATAAGTGCCATCGGCATTTTTTTTCCACTCTACCTTAATTTCAGGAATTGCTTTTGCAGTAAATATATTGTATATTACTTCTTTTTTTAGCTCTTCTTTTTCTCCATCTTCACTAACAATGTCATCATAAGGATTTTTATATTCAACCTCATTTACTGTAGCTCTGTCAAAAGAAATAGCTTCTGTAACTTCTATATGATAAATATGATCAATTGTATTGCCATTTGATAATTCAGAAATTATTGAAATATCTTCGAAAACACCAAAATCTTCATCCTTATCCTCTCCAAATTCATTATAAGGAGCTAATACAGATGCTGAAAAAGTTGCTTTGCTACTTGAAATAACACTTGCATCGGCTACTTTATTCGCACCTTTAAAAATGCTTATGCTTTCAACGGAAACATTGGGGTTAGTAATTAAATTTAATTCTAAATCTTCGTTTTGATCGAGGTTTGAAATAGTTTCGTTTTCCAGCCTAACATTGGCTCCCAAGTTTACAGAATCAGGATGCTGATTATTGCTATCGCAAGATGCCAATAAGAATAAACCCAATATTGATATAAAGGCTATATTGTTGTATATTATTTTTTTCATTTATTAGTTTTTTTAGTTTATATCCCAAAATAGCTTGGTAGTTTGTTCGTCTCCGCCAATGGCAGCTGAGGCATCGTTGTAGTTTTGACGGTTTTGGTTTTGCTCGTTAATGGGGTAAGTATAACGCGTAGGTACTGGGTTTTCTGTAACAACGGGCAGTTTAAAATCTGGCTTGTCAAAGGTTCTCCAAACTGTCCAGCCTTCAAAGCCTCTATTGTACATAGCAAGCCAAAACTGAGTGCCTATTTTCTCTCTCCAGTCTCCACTGGCAGTGGCGTAGGCAACATTTGGGTTTGCTAAATACACATCTATATCAGAAGCTCCCCAAAAATCAAAGGATGCTCTTATTGCATTATCGTAGTGAGTTTCGGCATCAGCAGGAGTGCCAACTATCGACATTTCAGCTGCTTGTGCTAAATAAAATTCTACCTCTGCATAGTCTAGCAATGAGGCTGGGTAATCGGGTTCAAGCAAGGCTTCAGCTATATGAGTGTAGTTAGAAAAAGTATTGTTATCGCCGTATATTCCTCCTAAAAAAACACCCTCTCCTAGGTTTTGCTGAAAATACTCAAACCTTCTAGGGTCATTTAAGGAGTTCATGATATCTACCAGAGTGTTTGCAGGCACAAAGTCTGAGCGACCCGATTGAACCAAATCAACCCACAACGGATTGGTGTTGGGTGGTGCTGTTTCGTAGTTTAGGGTAGCGTTATCGCTGTTAGCACTAAAAACTCCTGCTGTAACAGCCTCAGTAGCTAGGGTGCTGGCTACTGTTGGATTAACATCTGCCAAACGCATGGCTATGCGCAGTTTTAAAGAGTTGGCAAATTTTTCCCAACTTGCCTTATCGCCTTCGTATATTTTATCTGCATCTGTAAATCCTCCCGAGCCTATATTGGCAATGGCTGTATTTAAAACAGAAATAAGGTCGGTATAAATAGTGGCGGCATCATCATATGCGGGCAAGGCATTTTTTGGATCTAGAGCCTCGGTATAAGGAATATCGCCAAAAGAGTCTACTAATTGTTGCCAGGTGTAAACCATTAAAATATCTATTTGAGCCGTTTGACTGTTTTTTTCAGTTTCCGATAACAAAGGATCGCCAATAACAAATTCTCTGGCTGATTTTAAGTCTAGTAGCACATCGCGGTTTAACTCAGACCAATGATATTGAGTTATGTTTCTATTGTTAAAATCGTAATTAGTTTCGCTTGTATAGGTAGTTTCTGTCCAATATTGACCCAACAACCTAAATATATTGTGGTTAACACTAGTACTGGTCATTTGGTCAAACAAGCTTTTTGTAGCCGAGGTAAACAAAAAACTAGCAGGTACCTTTGGTGGTCTTTTTGGGTTTTTGTTCAAATTATCATATGCTGCATCGGTTTGACAAGATGATATTGCCAAAAAAGCAAATAAGGTTATAAATATATTTTTCATCTTTTATGATTTTTAAAATTGTAGTTTAACACTGGCACCAAATTCTTTGACAGCAGGGTAAGCCCCTGATTGATACCCTTGAATGTTGCCTAAACTCAACCCTGCTTCAGGATCTGCATACGGAACATTCTTATCAATAATCCAAAGGTTTCTGCCTATAAGTGAAATAGATGCAGCTTTAAAAGTGTTTCCAAGAAGCTCTTTGCCAAAGCTATACGTAAAATTGGCTTCTCTTAGTTTAACAAAACCCGAATCGTAAACATGCTGGCTGTTGGCTGCATTAGCCCACCCCCAAGGATTCTCTAAATTATCTGTTCTTGTTCTAACGGTATTTGGCTTGCCATCAGGAGTTACTCCAGGCAGTACCACACCTCCTCCATTGTCTAGGGTATTTCTTACAGGATTTCCCAAGTCATTATCACCAGCGGTAAAATCGTAAAGTCCTGTGCCGTAGCCGTACCAAGTATCTAAAGAAAAAAGATCTCCTCCTTTTTTAACGTCTATTAAAAAGCTGAAATTAAAGTTTTTATACGAAAATGCATTGCGAATACCCCCTATCCAATCTGGATTTATATCGCCAATTATATTGTTGCTGGTTGGAGTAATTTCATATTTCCCTATATCAGATGAGGATCCTGTTTGAGTTACTATGGGTTGCCCGTTTTCGTGATATACTAAATCGTTGCCTCTAATTATGCCATAGGGCAAACCCGGGGTAGCATTTATAGAAACTCCACCTTGTAAAGATGCCAGTTGAAGATTGTTAACCTTATCTAACTCAACTACTTTATTTCTGTTCCTCGACCAGTTTATATTGGCGTCCCATTTAAAATCTTCTGTTTTTAGAATAGTGCCCCATAAACTGAGTTCTACTCCTTTATTTTCTATAGTACCCGCATTTAAAAGTATTTCTTCATATCCTGTTGAATTTGATACAGGAACAGGTATAATTTGATTTATGTTTCTCGCCTGATAGTACGACAAGTCAAAGCCCAAGCGCTTTTTAAACAAAGTGGCTTCTAAGCCCACTTCCCAGTTTTGTTGCTTTTCATTTTCCAAATCTGGGTTGTTATTGACATCAGGATTAGTGGCACTGCTAGAATTGCCAAATGGTGTATTAAATTCAAAAATATTATAGATTCTGTAAGGAATGGTTCCTGCACCAACTGTTCCGTAATTTGCTCTGAATTTAGAAAAGTTTAGCCACTGGACATCTATTAATTTTGACAAAAGTACACTCCCTGTTACTGACCAATATTGATATCTGTTTTTGTCAATAGGCAAACTAGAGTTTCTGTCGGTCCTTAGGGTTCCTTCAACAAAATAGGTATCGTCAAAACCAAAACTCGCCCTGCCGTATATGCCATCAACCATTTGTATTTCGTCGTATTCAATAGGGGCTTCAGGATTGTTAACGCTATTGCTAAGTGAAAACAAGCCAGCAACAGCTAAGCCTCCGTTGGTAGATGCTGTTATGTTGTTTCTTTCATTTCTTCTGAGGTTAAAACCAAGGTTGCCATCAAAGTTTATCTTTTCGCTAATATCAGTATTAAACGAAGCAATTAAGTCGTAGTTAAATTCCGATACATTATTGTTATAACGGCGGTAACGCGATACGTCTTGACTTCCAAGATTAATTCTTTCTTCTTGTAACTCGCTATAGGTATCAAAGGCAAATCTACCCAATATACTCAACCAATTGTTTACTTTCCAATTTAAGCTAGTGTTGCCATAATAGCGGTTTCTCACATCGGTTTGAAAGTTTTCGTATAATACCCAATAAGGATTGTCAAAGAAAATAGGGTTTAAATTTGTGGCAGAGTTAGGATTCCACGATATATTTCTTCTAGTAGCAAAATATGCTTGTTTTTGCTGTTCAATGTCAACATTTACTTGCCACCATTGTCTGAATGACTGCATTAGGTTGTTGCCATTATATCCTGTGCCGTACCTGCCTCTACCATTTACTTTTACGTAATTTAATACTACTGAAGCTGTTAGTTTATCGTTTATATCATGAGAAGCCGAAAAATTAATGCTATTTCTTTTGATATTGCTGTTGGGCAGGTTTCCATCTTGTAGTAAGTTAGTGAAGCCTAGCCTAAAGGTTGAGATATCGCTGCCTCCATCGATAGAAACGGAGTTTACATAAGTACCCCCAACTTCCCATATAGAATTAGGTGTGTTTTTTGCCGCAACCCAAGGAGTGGCCTTTTGATAGGTTGGCAAATCAGGATAAATAGAGTTCCATTGGTATACAAGTGTGTTAGGATTAAAGGCGCCGCCAAAAGAGGCATCCTCACTAAAAGGAGTTGTAAGGTCGGGGCTTCCATCACCGTCTACATCGGTATAATTAAAATAACCGCTGGGATCGTCGTAGAACTGACCGTAACCAGCTCCGTATCTATTTTGGTATACAGGTAGGGTTGACCGGTCAACCGTACTCATAGTTGCACTTGAACTAATGGTAATACCCAATCCTTTTGTTCTTTTTCCCTTTTTGGTAGTAATCATAATAACTCCATTTGAGCCTCTTTCTCCATAAAGGGCGGTTGCAGCAGCACCTTTTAATACATTTATCGACTCTATGTCGTCTGGATTAATATCGGAGGCAGCATTTCCGTAGTCATAGCCGCCTTTACCAATTTCCTGATCTTCTAGTCTTTTATCATTAGGGTTGGTGTTGGTTATGTTTCCTATAGGAACTCCGTCGACAACAAAAAGAGCTTGATTGTTGCCCGTAAGTGAACTGTTACCTCTTATTACAACGTTAGCAGAGCCTCCTAAGGTTCCTGTTGAATTAATGCTTAAACCTGCTACTTGACCCGAAAGAGAGTTTATAAAATTGGTTGTTTTTACAGTGGAAACAGCATCGCCTTTTACCTCTTGGGTAGCATAACCCAAGCTTTTTTTATCTCTTTTGATACCAAGGGCTGTAACTACAACCTCTTCAAGCAGGTTGTCCGACTGCATTACTACATTGATAATGTTAGAGGGGATACCCCCCCCGACTGTTTTCTCGGTGGTTTTCATTCCTATATAACTAAAAACCAAAACATCGCCTGTTTTAGCTTTTATAGCGTAGTTTCCATCAAAATCAGTTTCAGTACCTTGGGAGGTGTTTTTTACTAAAACTGTAACCCCGGGAAGTGGTCCTGATTCATCGGATACAGTGCCTGTAATAGTCTTTTGTTGTGCATACATAAATTGCACAGCCAAACTCCATAAAAGAATTAAAACTTTACTAGTCCTTATTTTTATCATACTTAGTTATTTAGATTAATTCATGCGAAAATCTTAAATAAAACTTAATTAAACAATTATTTAACACAAAAAAACAAAAATTATATTATATTAAATTAAATAAAAATAATATATTTTTAATTTTTAAATTATGTAATTAACAACCAGCATTTTACAATTAAGCTGCTCGCTGATAAATATTTTGCTTTTGTCAATGAATATTTAAGTATAATTTGTAAATAAAATATTAACTAAACTTATTTTTGACTAAAGATGGCAGGGTTAGCCAGCAGGTGTGAGTTTTAATTTTTTGTGACCATATTTGGATAAAATTTTTTTAGGTATTTTACAGTTCAGTTTTTTTCTCAATTCCGCAAGTATATTTTAAAAATTTTGCTGAAAACTTACTAATATTTAAGTGAATGATTAAAGCATTAGGTCTAAAGGCAACACCTTTTGGCTGATTACACCTAATTTTTAAAAAAATTGAGCTTTCGAGGTTAATTCTATTTTTAATGGACTAAACTCCTAGAGACTTGCAGATTTTAGGTTAAAGAAAAAACTGTTAACTTTAAGTAGAATTTCTTATTATTAAATTTGTTGGAATTACCAGTTTTTTATTTTCAATATCAACACCCTTGTTTTTACAGTAAATTTCTTCAATTAGTATTTCTACTGATTTTACACCCATTTCATATGCGGGTTGGTTCACAGTAGTCAAAGACGGGGTAATAATTGACGACATAAACCAATTGCTAAAACCCAATACTGCTATATCTTTAGGTACCTTAATATTTTTATCTTCAAAATATTTCATTGCTCCAATGGCAATAACATCGGTTATAGCAAAAATTGCATCAACTTTAGTGGTGTGATCCTCAATTAGTTTTTTAGCTGAATTATAACCGTCTTTGTAATCAGCATTGTTGTTGCAAAGGTATACCAAAGAGCTATCATAGGGTATACCATTATCATCTAAAGCCTTTCTGTATCCTAAAAATCGGTCTATAGAATTTTGAGGATTTAAGCCTCCTCTAAAATGGGCAATTCTTCTGTGTCCTTTATTAACTAAATAGCAAACAGCTTGATAAGCCGATTTTTTATCGTCAATAACTACCTTAGAACAGTTGATGCTTTTTGTAATTTTATCAAAGAGCACTAAAGGAGTACCTCGATTTTTTACTTTTTCGAGATGTTCAAATGAATTTGTCTCGTTAGAGAGTGATATCATAATTCCATCTACTCCTTTATTTAAAAGTAAGTCTATTTGTTTTTTCTCTAGAGCTACCTTTTCATTAGATTGCAGTAAAATAACCAAATATCCCTTAGTTTCTGCAACTTTTACAATTCCCTCAATGATTTTGGAAAAAAAATGATGAACCGTTGTAGGAATAATAACACCTATAGTTTTTGATTGATGAGTTCGCAAGGTAACAGCAAAAGTATTGGGAACATAATTTAATTCCTGAGCTACCTTTCTTACTTTCCTCTTTGTTTCTTTGCTAACGTCGTTATAGTTTTTTAGAGCTTTAGAAACTGTAGATATAGAAATGTTTAATATTTCAGCAATTTTTTTTAAACTAGTGGGCATATCATTATAAATTTTTTACAATTTAAAAATAAAAAAACACTTTAAAATAATTGATCAAAAATATTTACGAAAACGTTTTAGGTTTTTCGAAAACCTTTTCGTTTAAATAATATATATTTTCTTCAACTCTAAATAATACATTTACAAAAAATAATGTAAAGTTTTTCAAATATGGACAAAAGTGTAATTAATATTAGTGTGTTTTTTGTAGTGCTGCTTAGTTTATCTTTTACAACTTTTTCCCAAACAGCTAGTATTGTTGGTAAAGTTACAGATAATACAGGAGAAGCACTTCCGGGAGTAAGCATTGTGTTGAAAAGCACCTATAAAGGAGTAGTTACTGACTTTGAAGGCAATTATAAAATTGCAAATATAGAGCATGGAGAATATGTTTTAGAAGCCTCCTGTGTAGGGTTTAAAACAAGGATAATTGAAGTAACTTTAAACAAAAACCAAACTGTTTACATAACCTTAAAAGAGGATTTAATGTCTTTAAATGAAGTAATTGTAACGGGATATTTTAATCCTAAGAAAAAAATTGAATCAAGTGTTGCTATTTCAACTTTAAATGCCAAGCAAATTGAAGCGCAGACACCACAGAGCACTGCTGAATTATTGGCTTCTATACCGGGCTTTTTGGTAGAAACCTCTGGAGGCGAGGCAGGCAACAACTTATTTGCTAGAGGAATTCCTACTGCAGGTGCATATGAGTATGTTCAGTTTCAGGAAGATGGACTGCCAATTTTTGAAGATGGAGCCCTGCAGTTTGCAAATATTGACAATTTTCAAAGATTAGACGCTACCCTAAAGCGACTAGAAGCGGTAAAAGGAGGTTCGGCCTCTATTTATGCCTCAGGAGCACCGGGAGGCATTATTAATTTTATATCTAATACAGGGCAGAACAAGTTTAAAGGTAAAACCAAGTTATCAGTAGGTGATTTTGGATTGTTTAGAACTGATTTTAATTTCGGAGGTTCAATTAAAGAAGATAAATTGTTTTACAATATAGGGGGTTTTTATAGGGTAGATAAGGGTATTAGAAATCCGGGGTATACAGCTAATAAAGGAGGACAAGTTAAGTTTAACATAACCCACAGATTTGAAAAAGGCTTTGCGCGTATTTATTTTAAAAATTTGAATGACAGAACTATTTTTTATCAATTAACTCCCTTTGTAAAAAGAGGAAATAGAGTTGAAAAATACAATGGATTTGATCCAAACTTTGGCACTTTTGCCAACAAAGAACAAACCAAATTACGAGTGCCTCAAGGAGGGGGAGGTTTTTTTACGGCAAATTTAGAAGATGGTATCAACCCTCAAACTACAGCCTTAGGAGCTGAATTTAAATACGATTTTTCAGATAACATAACAGTTAAAAACAGTTTTAAAAGTACGGATATTAACCTGAATTACAATGCTGTTTTTGCTACAGCATGGATGGGAGGGATAACCAGTCAGTCAACATATGCAAGCAATTTAGGAATTAATCCAAACAACGCTGTTTTTACTTATAGCAAAGGAGGTAACACACTGCCTGCTGATAGAAATTTAAAAAGAGCCGATTTTTGGAACATAAAAAAGAAAATGAGAAATTTTGCAAATAACCTTACCTTTAGTTTTAACTGGGGGAACACAAACTTGCATGTTGGTTACTATTACTCTAGCTGGAGTTCGGATCAAAATTGGAATTGGAATAGCTTTTTGACCAGTGTTGAAGATCAGGGCAGATTGGTAGATTTAGTAGATTCTAGCACAGGCTTAGAATACACCTATAATGGTATTTCTGCTATTTCTTGGCTACAAAGAGAATCTCAAATAAAAGGGACTATTAATGCCATATTTGCAGATACTGAAATTAAAGCAAGCGAAAATATTACTTTAAACTTTGGATTTCGATATGACAATAATCAATATACTGGGGCTGGAGATCACGGTTTATTTGGCAATGACCTAAAGCTATTAAACAACAATACTGCCGATGATAGTGTAAATATACTTACAGGAAACTATATTTATTGGGATTATAAACTCAGTGAGTTTTCATACACAGCAGCAGGAAACTATAAATTGAATAAAAATATGTCTTCTTATATTCGATATAGCAAAGGTTTCAGGGCTCCAATTGAAGAAGCATTCTACATAGCTGTAGAAAGTGGAGAAGGAAATGAAAATCAAGCATTTCAAGATTTAGAACCCACCAAAGTAAATCAAACCGAACTTGGGCTAAAATATTCTTCTGAAAAAATAGCTGTATTTACTAACTTATTTTATATGAAGTTAAACAATGTTACCTATCAAGATATTGTAGCAGAAGGAGTTTCTGAAAGGCGATTTGCCAATGTTAAAAACACAGGTATTGAAATTGAAACTATTGTAAAACTTGGCAAGTTTGGCGTTACTTTAAGCGGAACATTGCAAAATCCAAAATACGATGGTTATAAAGGGTCTCAAGTGGCACTTAACGGAAACTTAGCGAGAAGAATTTCTAAATTTTACTTTAACTTCCAACCTAGTTTTAACCTATCTGAAAAACTAAGCATTTACACAAGGTACTCATATTTTGGCAAAAAGTTTCACGATATTGAAAACACCTTTGAACTGCCCGCTTTTGGTACAGTAAATGCAGGTTGTACTTACACACATAAAAACTTACAATTTGCCTTAAACGCAACCAATCTTTTTAATACTATAGGCTTAACAGAAGGTGATGGCAAGTCGCCTGCAAATGGGGAAGTGTTTTTAGGAAGATCTATATTGGGAAGAGCTATTAGACTATCTGTAGCTATTGATTTTTAAACAATTGTATAAGCTCAGCAAATATTTTATCAATTTACATACCCGCGCAATAAGAATTTGCATTTAAATGAAAACTTTTTGTGCTTGTATATCAACTGATCAATGCCAATGTAAAAAATATGCGTTACAATTAAGTAAATTTAACAAAGCATGAAAAATATAGCAATAAAAACAGCACTTTATATCAATTATTTTGTCTTTGCTATTTTATTAAATAGTGTGGGAATAGTAATTAAGCAATCTATTGAAAATTACGGTGTTACCGAAATACAGGCTAGCACCTTAGAAGCCTTAAAAGACCTGCCCATTGCCTTTGTTTCTTTTTTTGTAGCCTCTTTTCTTCCTAAAATTGGATACAAAAAAAGTATGCTTTTTGCTTTGTTTTTAGTATTTACAGCATGTATTTACATGTATTGCGGAAACTCTTTTTTTAGTGCAAAAATATTATTTATCATCATTGGTATAGCCTTTGCTTTTATCAAAGTATCTGTATATTCTATGATTGGGTTACTTGTAAAAACAAAAGAAGAACACAGCAGCTTTATGAGTTCTATCGAAGGTTTTTTTATGCTAGGTATAGCATTGACTTATTTTATTTTCCCTTGGTTTTTTAATCAAGATAATTCAAATGCATGGTTAAGAGTTTATCTTTTTTTAGCTCTATTAATAGCAGTTTCTTTCTCGATATTGTTTTTTGCTAAAATAAAAGTAAAAGTAGAAATTTCAAAAAAACCAGTAAGTCAAGATTTTACAGCTATGATAAAACTAATGCTTTTACCCTTAGTAATAGTTTTTGTGCTCAGCACATTTCTATTTGTGATGGTGGAGCAAGGTATTATGACGTGGTTGCCAACTTTTAACAAAAATGTACTAGTGCTCAATGATGTTTTAAGTGTGCAAATGGCAAGTATATTGGCTATTTCACTTGCAGTAGGAAGAGTATTAGCTGGGTTTTTAGTAAAGAAAATCAACTGGTTTAAGTTGTTAAGTATTTGTTTGACCTTGTCTATGTTAATTGTGGCTTTAGTTTTGCCTAAAATTATTGTTAAACAGGCAATTCAGGTAAATAGCCTAGTGAGCATTCCGTGGTATGGTTTTGTATTTCCTCTTATCGGATTATTTATCTCGCCAGTATATCCGTTAATAAATTCAGCTGTATTATCGGTTTTACCTAAAAAGATGCACAGCTCTATGGTGGGACTTATCATAATTTTTTCTGCCTTAGGCGGCACCTTAGGATCTAGAATTATAGGGTATCTTTTTGAACATATAGGAGGAGCAAAGGCGTTTTATTTTATGCTTATCCCTATTGCTGGACTAATTGTTTTATTGTTTACACTTAATAAAAACATAAAAAAATATGAAGTTTTATATTTATAAAAAATCATTGATTAAAAAGCTTCTTAAACAAGAAGATACAACTCATAGTTATACAATTACTATTGAAGATAAAGGGGATAAATATTTTCAGTTAAAAAGCATACAGGGAAAAGAAATTGCTATACAAGGAACTTATCACTTGTCTAATTTACTTCAAGAGGCAGTAATGATGCAAGGTGATAGCGGAGAAATTAGTTTAGACAAAATTGTATAAAGGCCTACTGATAGACTGTCTAGAGTGATTAAAGATATTTATTGGGATAAACTAACTCGCAGTGTAGATATCAACAGTTTGTTATCTTTTTTAAAAGATGAAAAAGTAAAGACAGAGCAGTTATACATATACATTCCTGAGTCAGATAAATATGCTGTACAATATTACACAGCACTTAGCTCTCAATACAACTGCATAAAGATACAGATAGTACCTAAAAACTTCAGCAGCAAAAACATTAAAAATATATACAAAAACCCAGGGATTTTATCCCTGTCATTTGACAAAAAAACTGGAAAGAGCAACCCCTATGTAGTTCCCGGCGGTCGCTTTAACGAGATGTACGGATGGGATAGCTACTTTATAGGCATAGGCTTGTTGGTCGATGATAAATTTAATTTAGCCAAAGCGATGATTGAAAACTTAGAATATCAAATAATTCACTACGGAAAAATACTCAATGCAAATAGAAGCTATTACCTAACTCGCTCACAACCTCCTTTTTTTACCAGTTTCATCAAAGAGTTTTACGAGAAATATCGCAACAGTTTATCAAAAGAATGGTTGTTTAAAAAAATAACTACTGCAATTAAAGAATACCACAATGTATGGATGAAACAAGGCGTTCGCCTTACTTCACTAGGTTTAAATAGATACTTTGGAGAGGGAAAGGGGATAGCACAAGAAACTGAAAAAGAACATTTTAAATATTATATATCAAAATATGCCAAAAAACACTGCTTAACTCCTCAAGAATTTAAAAAAGCCTATATGTTTGGGGAAATCAAAGAACCAGAACTCGATACTTACTTTATTCACGATAGAAGTATGAGAGAAAGTGGGCACGATACCACATCTAGGTTAGACAACTGTGCAGCCAATTTAATTGTAGTAGATCTAAACTGCCTGCTTTACAAGTATGAAACAGATTTTGCTCACATAATTAAAAACTATTTTATGGATAGCTTTGTTTACAACAATGAAACACTTACAGAATCTTATTGGTTAAAAAAAGCACAAAAAAGGAAAAAACTAATATATCGGTATTTGTGGCATCGAACAAATGAAACATTTTATGATTATAACTTAAAGGAGGAGGCTGCACATTTGTACCTATCTGCAACTAATTTATATCCTTTATGGAGTAATCTTTGCACACAAGAAGAGGCGCAAAAACTTGTAACAAATCAATTAGAACTCCTTATTTGTAAAGGAGGAGTGGCATCTACCTCTGAAATTACGAATTCTGAAGTAGATAAAAACGCTCCAAAAAGGCAATGGGATTTTCCTTATGGTTGGGCGCCTCATCAAATGCTAATTTGGCAAGGGCTACTAAACTACGGCTTTCATAAAAAAGCACAAGAACTTATATACAGGTGGTTGTGGTTAATTGTAAAAACAGCTGTAAACTACAACGGCACCATACCAGAAAAGTTTGATGTAAAAAACTGTACACACAAAATAGATATTGAATACGGCAATGTAGGTGTTGATTTTAAATGGCTCACTGATGGAGGTTTTGGCTGGACAAATGCTTCATTTAAATTAGGCATGAAACTATTAGAAGATAAATACATCTGTTTTTTAAATAAACTAGTTGACCCTGATCAAGTTTTTAAAAACCGAACTAACTAACTTTAGTTTAATAATTGTAGATATGCTTTATCTGGTTTTTAAACCCTTGTTGAACGACCGTGGCAATAATATTTTTTTAGAAACTTTCTCTTTACGCGTTTTTGGGTCAATACCAAGATACTTTACTTCAAAAACATCGCCTACCTTTATCACGTCACTAACGTTATGGGTTCTTTCCCAAGCCAGTTCAGATATATGCAACAGAATTTCATTACCTGGTGCTTGAGTATATTCAACTACAGCACCAAACTCTAGTATTTTAACAACCTTAACCTGATAAACCTCTCCTTTTTCAGGTTTAAAAACTATGGCTTTTATACGAGCCATTACCGTATCAATTCCCTTTTGATTAGTTCCTAAAATTTCAACTATCCCTTCTTCAGTAACTTCATCTTCATTGATAACTATGGTAGTTTCAGTTTGTTTTTGCAATTCTTGAATATGCTTGCCTCCCGGACCTATAATTGCACCAATATATTCACCAGCCACTCTTATAGTAATAATTTTAGGTGCATGGGGCTTTACTGCTTTATTGGGCAAGGCAATGGTTTGGGTTAGCTTCTCTAAGATATGTAGCCTACCCACACGGGCTTGTTGTAAAGCTTGTGTTAAAATTTGATACGATAACCCTTTGATTTTAATATCCATTTGACAAGCTGTAATACCATCGGCAGTACCTGTAATTTTAAAATCCATGTCTCCTAGATGATCTTCATCGCCTAAGATATCAGAAAGGATAGCAAAGCGCTCTCCATCAGAAATTAAGCCCATGGCTATACCTGAAACAGGCTTTTTTATTTTCACGCCTGCATCCATTAGTGCCATAGTGCTAGAGCACACTGTTGCCATAGAAGAAGAACCATTAGACTCTAGTATTTCAGAAACCACTCTTACAGTATAAGGACAATCTTTGGGAATCATCCTTTTTAAAGCGCGCTGGGCTAGGTTACCATGACCAATTTCACGACGCGAAGTTCCTCTTATAGGTCTGGCTTCACCTGTTGAAAAAGGAGGAAAATTATAGTGCAAATAAAAACGTTCTTCATCTTGAGTAGTAGGAGTATCAACTACATTAGCATCTCTTGAGGTACCTAAGGTAACGGTGGCTAGTGCTTGGGTTTCTCCACGTGTAAAGATTGAAGAACCGTGAACCTTTGGCAAGTAGTCAACCTCGCACCAAATAGGTCGTATGTCGATATTTTTCCGACCGTCTAAACGCAGACCTTCATCTAGTATTAAGTTTCTGACAGCCTCTTTATGGTTTTTTTCAAAATATTGCTGAATCAGGGCTTCCTTTTCTTCTAGCTCTTCTTTGCTAAAGCTTTCTAAAACCTGCTCTTTAAGTTCAGAAAAAGCTAGTGCTAGCTCCTGATTTGAGCTTCCTTGCTTGGCTATATCATAGCATTTTTGGTAGGCAGCTTCTTTAATTTTATTTTCTAGCTCCTCATCGGCTTCCTTAAACTCGTATTCTCGTGTTTCTTTTTTGCCAACGGCTTCGGCTAGAGCAATTTGAGCATCGCATTGATGCTTAATAGACTCGTGTGCAAATTTTATAGCAGCTATCATTTCTTTTTCCGATACCTCGTTCATTTCACCTTCAACCATGGCTATAAAATCTTTTGAGGCCCCTACAATTAAATCAATATCTGCTTGTTCTAATTTACTTTTGCTCGGGTTGATGACAAACTCACCATTTATACGCGCAACACGTACCTCGGAAATTGGAGCTTCAAACGGAATGTCCGATAATTGAATAGCTGTCGAGGCTGCCAAACCTGCTAAAGTATCGGGCATTATGTTTTCATCATGCGACATAAGTTGAATCATCACCTGTGTTTCGGCGTGATAATCTTTTGGAAAAAGCGGACGCAAAGCCCTGTCAACCAAACGCATGGTTAAAATTTCTTCGTTGCTAGGTCTAGCTTCACGTTTCATAAAGCCACCAGGATACCTTCCTGCGGAAGCAAATTTTTCTCTATAATCTACCGTTAAAGGCAAAAAGTCTATGCCGGCTTCTGCTGACTTTGCAGAAACAACAGTGGCAAGTAACATAGTGTCCCCCATTTTAACAACAACTGAACCATCGGCTTGTTTGGCTAATTTTCCAGTTTCTAATGTAATACTTCTTCCATCTCCAAGTTCAATCACTTGGCTAAATACTTTTGGAATCATAAAAATGCTTTTCTAAATATTTTAATTTGTCTTTGTGTTGTTGTTTGAGTTGATAATTGCTAATGCTACTTTTTTGCTTTTGAATTAAAGCTAAATTTAAATTGCAGAAAGGATTGTGCAAAAACAACTTAAATATTATAAGTATAATTGTTGACTCTTAAGGGGAGTGTAAGGCTAATACGTGTTTAAATTTGTAATTTTGAGTCGTATTTTATCCTGTCTTTTAGTTTAATTCTCAATTATTGATAATTTAATATAGTTTTATTTTCTAATGCTTAATTTCTTAATAATTGCACGATACCTGCTAATATCTTTTTTCTTTAGATAATCTAGTAGGCTTCTTCGCTTTCCTACCATCTTAACTAAAGATCGCTCGGTGTTAAAATCTTTGCGATTTACTTTTAAGTGCTTAGTTAAATGGTTAATCCTGAAAGTAAAAAGTGCAATTTGACCTTCTGTTGTTCCTGTATCATTGCTTCCTTTGCCGTGTTTGGTAAAGATTTCTTGTTTTACTTCTTTTGCTAAATACATACCAATATTGTATAAATAATGTATAAATAATTATTGTGTGCTCCTGTTTGTAGGATTGAAGATGCAAATGTACAATTATTTTTTTGATAATTAGTGTATTTTAATTCATAACTACATTTGGCTTAGCTGGCTTTTAACTTTTTTATATAGCAAATTAATGAATATATTACACTTATTTTTTGATATTTAAATTAAAACATTTATCTTTAACGTATTAACTGTATTATATTTATCTTATTTCAGGAATTATTTTAATTCTTTTCAAATTACGCGTAAACGGCTCGAGTGACGAAGAAACCCACCTGTTAGGTGGTCGGAACGATTTTTTATTCCTTTTGCACAACGCCTTAAAAAAAGAGGTCTATAAAACTCTGTTTTTCTTTAAGTTGAGGTTGTAGCTGGGAAATTGCTCTCTTATCGCTCATTTTTAGGCTTTTACACTTTGTGTTTTGCACAGCACTTCTAGTTTTTTGCTCACTATTTCTCGCTACAGCCGTCGTTTAAAGTCCTGCTTATCTAAAGTAATTCTATAAATTTGTTTGTTAATTAGCTTAAATTAAATTTTTACTTTATTAAAAGGTATTAATACGTGATACATGCTTTAAAAAAATAGAGTTTTTGATTGATATCACATATTATCTTGGCTTGAGTATTTGTCTAAAAAATTATTAGTTTGTTAGGCTTTTACAATCAATTGGTTTTTACTAATATTAAAAAAAATAAGTACACAGATTCCTATTATTAGTTGGGAAAATAGATATTTAACACCAAGAGAAGGTGCAAGAATACAATGCTTAGAAAATATAGAACTTCCAGAAACAAATGTAGCCTCTTTTTCTGTATTAGGCAATGCAGTTAACTTTAAATTAGTTAGGTTAATTGCTGAAAATTTGATAAAGGAGTGCAATACTCCCTAAAATTAGCTTTGTTAGGCTAATAAATTTATATTTAGCATATTGCACTATGCAGTAAAAGATACAAACAACACAGAGACTATGTTTTTTTGATCAAGACATTCGCCTAACAAAGGCGAGTAAATTAGAGAATCCTTTAGAGAAGCTAGATCAAGGTATTGACTTTGAACTATTTAGAGACTTGTTGAAAAGTTAGACTCTCAAAACTAGCAAATGCAAAAGGAGGTCTGCCTGCCTATGACTATGTTTTGATGTTCAAAATAGCCATTCTTCAACGCTATTATAATTTGTCGGACCACCAAATAGAATATCAAATCAACGACCGCTTGAGTTTTATGCGTTTTTTAAATATAACTATTTCAGTTGTGTGTGATATTAATAATAAATAATTGATAATGAGTTAATTAAAAAACAGGTATAAAAACACTAGCTTAACATAAGTTTAAATAGACTTTTAAAAAAATAGCAAAAATAATCACTTATGAAAGATAAAATATTTTTAAAGATGCCTTTAATTTAGGAACCACACATTAAGCAATCGTCTGAGTTAGATTTTTTAGAGTTCTCAACCATGGTTTTAAACTCATTTGTGCTGATTGGTTTGCTTTCTCGATTTTGCTCTACGTTTAAAGAAAACTGTTTGGCATTTACAGCAGATTTTGTGCGTAAGTAATACATCCCTGTTTTGAGTCCTGATTTCCAAGCGTAAAAATGCATAGAGGTCAGTTTGCCGTAATCGGGGTCTTTCATAAATAAATTGAGCGACTGCGACTGATCGATAAAGTAACCTCGATGACGAGCCATATCAATTATATCTTTCATGCTCAGCTCCCAAACAGTTTTGTATATATCTTTTAGGTTTTGAGGGATGCTGTCTATGTGTTGAATTGACCCATTGGCACGCATTATTTGTTCTTTCATATTGTTGTCCCATAGGTTGATTTCAACTAAGTCTTTTAACAGGTGTTTGTTTACAACAATAAATTCTCCAGATAATACCCTACGAGTGTAAATATTAGAAGTATAGGGCTCAAAGGCTTCATTATTTCCCAATATTTGCGATGTTGAGGCTGTTGGCATAGGAGCTAGCAGTAAGGAGTTGCGCAGTCCATGTTTTAGAACTTGTTTTCTCAACGACTTCCAGTTCCAACGTCCGCTTAGTTCTTCATCTTTTATCCCCCACATATTGTACTGAAAATCACCTTTTGACATAGGCGAACCTTTAAAAGTTGAGTAGCTCCCTTTTATTTTAGCCATTTCCATTGATGAACTTACAGAGGCAAAGTATAGGGTTTCAAAAATTTCTTGGTTTAATTTCTTTGCCTTATCGCAAGTAAAGGGCAAGCGCAGGGAAATAAAAGTATCTGCCAGGCCTTGAATTCCCAAGCCTACCGGTCGGTGACGCAGGTTAGAATTTTCAGCTTCTTTTATTGGGTAGTAATTACTGTCAATTACTGTATCTAGGTTCTTAATAACTTTTTTTGTTATTTTAAATAACTTCTGGTGGTCAAAAAACTTATTTCCGTCTTTATCTTGAGATACAAACATTGGAACTGCAATAGATGCTAAGTTACATACAGCTACTTCATCTTGGGCAGTGTATTCAATAATTTCGGTACATAAGTTTGACGAGCGTATAGTGCCTAAATTTTTTTGATTTGATTTGCGGTTTGCAGCATCTTTATACAACATATAAGGTGTGCCTGTTTCTATTTGAGCTTCTAGTATTTTTTCCCATAACTCGCGTGCTTTAATAGTTTTTCTTCCCTTATTTGTAGCTTCATAGCTTGTGTATAATTGCTCGAACTTTTCTCCGTAAGTATCGTATAAATTAGGGCATTCATGCGGACACATTAGAGTCCAATTATCGTCTTGCTCTACACGCTTCATAAATAGATCTGGAATCCACATGGCGTAAAACAGATCGCGTGCACGCATTTCCTCTTTACCGTGATTTTTCTTTAAGTCTAAAAAGTCAAAAACATCGGCATGCCAAGGTTCTAAGTATATAGCAAAGGAACCCTTTCTCTTGCCTCCGCCTTGATCTACATAGCGTGCAGTATCGTTAAATACTCGCAACATTGGCACTATGCCGTTTGAGGTGCCGTTGGTTCCGCTTATATACGAACCAGTAGATCTAATATTGTGTACCGATAAGCCTATGCCACCTGCAGACTGTGAAATTTTAGCCGTTTGCTTTAAAGTGTCGTAAATTCCGTCGATGCTGTCTTCTTGCATTTGTAGTAAAAAACAAGACGACATTTGTGGCTTTGGTGTTCCTGCATTAAACAAGGTAGGTGTTGCGTGTGTAAAGTATTTTTTACTCATCAACTCATAAGTGACAATAGCCTGATCTATATCGTTTTTATGTATGCCAATTGAAACTCGCATAAGCATGTGCTGAGGTCTTTCAACTATTTTGCCGTTTAACTTTAACAGGTACGAACGCTCTAGGGTTTTAAAGCCAAAGTAATCGTAATTAAAATCTCTGCTGTAAATAATTGTAGAGTTTAGTTTATCGGCATTTTTTAGTATAATTTTATAAACATCATCAGCTAATAAAGAAGATCTTTTCCCAGTACGAGGGTTGACGTAATGGTATAAATTGCTCATGGTTTCTGAAAATGATTTCTTAGTGTTTTTATGTAAATTTGATACAGAAATTCTCGCAGCTAACTTTGCGTAATCGGGATGGGCGGTTGTCATAGTAGCTGCTGTTTCGGCGGCTAAATTGTCGAGCTCTGAAGTAGTTACTCCGTTGTACAAGCCTTCAATTACACGCATAGCTACCTTGACAGGATCTACAATATCACTTAGGCTATAACACATTTTTTTTACTCGTTCAGTAATTTTGTCAAACATTACAGGCTCTTTCCTGCCGTTTCTTTTAATTACATACATGCCATTTATATTTTTAATATTGATTTAAAAGGCTACCAAATTACTGAGTAACCTAAAATTAAATAAGGGATTTTATTAAAGTTGACAACAAAAACTAAGTAGTGTATTTGTCAACTTTTATTACATTACCACAGGTAGGGGAACGGTGGCGGTAGCTGTTGTTTTTAAAAATCGGCGTCAAAACTGATGCTGCCAGTACCTCCCGATTTAACTCCAGCTTTTTGGTATTCAGAAACTCTTTTTTCAAAGAAATTTGTTTTCCCTTCTAGTGAAATCAACTCCATAAAATCAAACGGATTGCTTGACCCGTAAACTTTTTCAGAGTTAAACTCAACTAACAATCTGTCTGTTACATACTCTAAATATTGAGTCATTAGCTTTGCGTTCATTCCTATTAAGCTAACGGGCAGTGACTCTGTGATAAATTCACGTTCAATATTAAGGGCAGAAATAATAATTTCAGTTATTCTTTTTCTAGGAACTTTATTCACCAAGTGCTTGTTGTGTAGGTGTACAGCAAAATCGCAGTGCATGCCTTCGTCGCGAGAGATTAATTCATTTGAAAAGGTGAGCCCTGGCAATAAACCTCTTTTCTTTAACCAAAAAATAGAACAGAATGAACCCGAAAAGAAAATGCCTTCTACAGCGGCAAAGGCAATTAGCCGTTCGGCAAATGAATCGGATTCTATCCACTTCAAAGCCCAATCTGCTTTTTTCTTTATAGCAGGAAACACTTCTATGGCTTTGAATAGTTTATTTTTTTCTTTCTCATCTTTTATATAAGTGTCAATTAGCAGAGAGTAGGTTTCAGAATGGATGTTTTCCATCATTATTTGAAAGCCGTAAAAAAACTTAGCCTCAGAATACTGTACTTCGTTTACAAAGTTTTCTGCTAAATTTTCATTTACTATACCGTCAGATGCAGCAAAAAACGCTAAAATATGCTTGATAAAATAACGCTCATCATTTGTTAATTTAAAATTCCAATCATTTAAATCAGATTGTAAGTCTATTTCTTCTGCGGTCCAAAAACAAGCTTGCTGCTTTTTATACCACTCCCATAAATCTTTGTGTTGTATGGGAAAAATTACAAATCTGTTCTTGTTTTCCTGTAAAATTGGTTCGGTGGCTACCATTTTATATATTTTTATAATTGCTAAAGTTATTTGTGCTTATCTCGATGCTTCTAGGAGCGAACAAAGGTTGTAATTTTTGCTATAAATTAAAAGGTATACTTATCCACAAACGTTTAAAGTTTTTAACAAAATACAGTCTTAATTTGCTTTATATCAATGTATTTTAAATTTCAATATATTGATTATCAACATTTAATAATAATGCAAATTAATTCTTATGCTAATTATTAAAAAAATATTGATGTATAGTTTTGCACAAAAATCAATCGGATTTGACTTTTTTCAAAGTATAAAAATTGATATTTTTCTTTTATAGTATTTTGCTGGTAATAACAAAGGTTTTAGGCTTATAAAAAATTATTACGGGCTTACTTACAAGTGTTTTAAATTAATTTTTTTTGTCAAATTCATACACAGGTATAATTCGGGTTTATTTGCTGTAAATTCATTTAGCCAAATGCTTAACTCATTAATTTCATGTGGAAGCAGCCTAGTTAAGGCTTTTTCTAGCTCTTTGCGAAATAATTCAGAATTAAAACTTACTTTTTTAAGGATGGTTTTTGTGTAATCATACATAGCTCTTGCCATAATACTAAAAATATTTGAGTTAAAAATTAATGAGTCCTAATATATAAAAAAATAACGAGAAGTTTGTTAAAATTAAGCAAAAAAACTAATATTTAAAATTAGTCAGGAATGTAGATTGTCAATTCTGATGGATAATGACTTGATGTTGTTTTTTAATTCTCGGCGTATGGCCTTGTAATGGCTTTTTTTGTTATCGATATTTTTTGAGTTTATCTTATTTAGCAAGTTGTCAAAAATGCTAATGGCATCATCTATAATAGCTTCTGAGTCAGCAAAATTAGCCTTAGGGTTTAATACTTGCCAATTGTAGCAGTCTTCAACAATATCCCCTAGGATGTAATTAATATCTTTCTTTAGGTTTTTAATACTTGCCATAAGGTTTGGCTTAAAATAAAGTTTAAATTACTATTTGATTACTCGTTTTGTCAACTCTTAACTTTAAACATTTGCCTCTTAATTCAAATTAGGGTTTGTACTAGTTTTTTAGTATTTTTTTAAATTTTACTCATCGGCTCGCTATGCTAAAAGTAAATTTGCTTTTATATTTTAAAAAATGAGTTTAAAAATATTCAGCCGATTATTTATCTCTGTGCTCTTACGTCACAATAATTGTATTTAACAGTTTTTAACTGAATTGATGATATGGGTAATCGAACTAGATATAACACAAATATAGTTTTTTTTGAACTCTTAGAAAAATTATTTAAATATTTTTTTAGCGGATAGGGGGATATTCAGTTAATAAAGTGCAGGGTTTATGTTGTAATGAACTATAATAATTCTTTTGCAAAATATTTATATACACATTGTTGGCAGTTAGTTCTTTTTTAGGTATACTCATTTCTTTTTAGTTAACTAACCCACGCAAATTGACGATTGGAGAAATAGTAAAAGAAGTTTGAGAACTTTTAAACCCTGTTTGATTTGGTTTTTGTTTTCTGTAAAGAAAGATAAAGGTTATCAGTCAAAGGAGAATGTTGAATTGCTTAAAAAGCGCAAATTGAAGGATCATATTCTAAGAAAAGCACACAAAGACAAGTCATTTACAAATTGGGAGAAAAAGTTTGACAAATTAATCGGCAAAAAAGAACAAAAACGAAATATTAAAACCTAATAGAATTGTGCAATGGTCTTGTATCTAGAGTTCCATTAGAGTCGAGTTGAGTTTTACGGAATGTATTATAGGTTAAATTCATCAACCCAATAATGGTCTCTACTCTTTTAATGCCTATTTTACGATAATACATGCCACCCATAGAACTTTCCATAAATACAAAAACGAGCTCTACTCTTACTCGTGTTTTTGATTTTTCTTTGTTTTGTTGTTTTTGCTTCTCTGCCAAAGGGCTCTTTTTAATCTTTTCTCTTGAATTTTATTGTTTAACTTGTACCTGCTCAAAAACTCCTTTTTTCTACGTGGGCACTATAGGCATAGAGGGTTTAACTTTCTATCTGTTAGTTTTGAGAGTCTGCTTCCCGACAGGTCTATATATAACTCAAAGTCAATACCTTGATTTAATTTCTCTAAGAAATTCTCTAATTTACTCAACTTTGTTAGGCGAATGTCTTGGTCAAAAAACCATAGTTTATCTGTCGTTTATATCTTTTGATCATAGTGCGATATATCAAATATAAATTGATTAGCCTA
>JBKDZU010000078.1:0-69642 GCA_047971505.1 Tenacibaculum sp. | reverse complement strand
TACTTTTTATGGGCTTTTTATTTTTGTTTAACTAAGGTATTATTTTTATTTCATTTTAGCTAAAAACTCTTTATTCATTTTAACATAGTTTGCATTACCTGCTTTTTCAGCATGAGTTAGCGATGCTTGAGCAGCCTTGATAGCTCCTTTTTTATCCCCCGCTTTTGCTAAGATTAACGATTGTTGTCGCAAATACCAAAATCGAGGATTTTCTTTTGTCAATTCAACAGCCTTATTAATCCACTCTTTTGCTTGGGTTATATTTTTATTTTCTTGCATATAGTAAAGTGCCGAAGCATAGTAGTCATTAGCAGATGGACCATTCATTGTTTTTTTTATACTATCCTCAACTACCTTATCAGTTGGAGTGTTAAATTTGACACCAGTATAAGAGCTTTCCCATAAAAAGCCCAGTACTGCAGAGTTATTCGTTATATCGTCAATTGAAATGGTAAAAGTTTCAATTTTTTCAGACATATTATATACTTTTACCGTAGTTGTAAGTGCAACTTTTTCTTGATTCCATTTTTTTGGCAAGCCCCAATTATCGCTTTTGTCGTAAAAAATTACTTCCCACGAATTTTTATTAGGCTTTGTATAAATAGCATAGGTTCCTTTTTTTAATTCTTTGCCATCAATAATTACATTATCACTAAAAGTAATTTTAGTATTTATGTTAGCTCCTGTTCTCCACAGCTTATCGTATGGCACCAAGTTGCCAAAAATAGTTCTTCCTTTCATGCTAGGTCTTGAGTATTCAATAGTTATGTCAGTTAATCCTACCTTTTGTTCTAGTTTAGAAGAAGGGCTGGGAGCTGGGGTTTTTAATTGTGCATTAATGTTTGTTGATAAAATTGCAACAAAAAAAAATAAAAGTAATTTTTTCATCGTTCGATGGATTTAAGTTATTTTAATTAGTGATAAAATTACAACGAAAAAAAACTATAAATGTTAACAAAAGCATAAAAAAGAGGTGTATTTGTATAAAATTTGACCAAAACTATTTTGTTTTAAGCATTGCAGTATTTGTAAAAATAAAATGCTTGCTAATTAACAGTTCAGTTTAATAGCTTTAATAAGTAAATGTTATACATTGGTTTTTAAAAGAAATTGCTTGTTTGTGCAAGTTTTAAAACTTTTTGTATTTTAAATTGCAAAAAAATTACTTTTAACTACTTTTTTGACTGCAATATGCTGATTAATAGCATTATATAGGCTTTCGTACAGAAACCATTTACAATATTACATCCTAAAAAAATCAAAAATTTAACTTCAGTACTTTTATTAATGATATGCGCTTTTTATCTATTTGTTTTTTAAATTGCGATGACGGCAGCAAAAAATTGTGTTTTTACAAATTAGATAAATATTTTTTTATTTAACTTAAGTACAAGTCAATTAGGCCTTCTGGAGTGCTTACCTCGATTATTTGGCGCTCTCTATCAATATTTTTAATAAAGTGGTCTGTTACAGGAATTAAAACCTCCTTGCCTTTGGCTTCAACAACAAAAAGTGCTTGGGCTGATGTATCGTCAATTTTTTTTACCCTACCTACTAATCCAAATATTTTGTCATAGATAGTAAAACCGATAACTTGATGGTAATAAAATTTATTACCAGTTAGCTCCGGCAAGCTATCTAAGGGCAGATATAGTGAAGCTCCTATAATTGATTGAACATCTTCTTGATTTTTAATGTTCTCAAACTTTAGCCTTAGCATAATCCCCTTGCTTAAAGATGATTTTTCAATAAAAAAAGGAATCAAATTATTGTTTAATTCAACAAAAACCGATTCCAAATTTTTGTAAAGTTCAGGGTCATCAGTGTCTAGCTTAACTACTAACTCACCTTTAAGACCATGCTTTTTTACAATTTTACCAAGATAAAAGCAATGCTCTTTTTGCATTATTAAATAAATTGCTATTATTAGTCTTTTTGTTTAGAAGCATCCTGACTTATAGCAGAGCTTTCGCTTTTAGTTGTTACAGTTTTAGTTTTTTGTTTAAGAATTGGCTTTTCTTCGGAGCTGGCTTCAATTTTTTTATTTTTAGACTCTATCCATGCATTTAACTTAGCTTCGGCTTGCTCTTCAGTTAGAGCTCCTTTTCTTACTCCTGTAGCTAAGTGATTTTTTAAAAGAGCTCCTTTGTAAGATAAAATAGCTCTTGCCGTATTAGTTGGTTGGGCTCCATTTTGCAACCATTTTACAGCTGAATCTAAATTTAATTCAATGCTTGCTGGATTGGTATTTGGATTATAAGTTCCCATTTTTTCTAAAAACCTACCATCTCTCTTAGCTCTCGAGTCAGCTGCTACTATCCAATAAAAGGGTTTTCCTTTTTTACCATGTCGTTGTAATCTGATTTTTACAGGCATAATTTTAAATTTTAAGGTACGCGTACCTCAGTTATTATTGAGTGCGCAAATTTATAAAATAATATCTAATTACAATATTGTTTAGCCTTAGCTTTTTTGTATATTACAACGTTCTAATTTACTGCTAATATTGCAGAGTGGCAATATTATTTTAGCTTTGTGAAAATATTTTTTGATATGGCTACACCTGTTTTAAATCTTGAAGAAGCAGATATTTACCAAGGAAAAAATTTAGTTTTATCTGGTGTAAATTTTAAGCTAAATACTGGAGATTTTTACTATTTAATAGGTAAAACAGGTAGTGGGAAAAGCAGTTTGCTTAAAACCTTATACGCTGACTTGCCTTTGCAAAAGGGTTTAGGAAACATAGTTGGTTTTAATTTAAAATTACTAAAAGAGAGCAGTATTCCGTTATTGAGAAGAAAGCTAGGAATAGTTTTTCAAGATTTTAAGCTTTTAAATGATCGCAATGTATATAAAAACCTAGAATTCGTTTTAAAAGCCACTGGATGGAGGAATAAGTTAGATATTAAACATAAAATTTACGAGGTTTTAGAAAAAGTAGGCATGAAAGAAAAATATTATAAAAATACTTTTGAGCTTTCAGGTGGCGAGCAACAGCGCATAGCTATTGCAAGAGCTTTGCTAAACAATCCAGATTTGATTTTAGCTGATGAGCCAACTGGAAATATTGACCCTAGAACTTCTTTAGAGGTAATGGAGTTGCTAAATGAAATTAATCAAAGTGGCAAAAGTATCTTAATGGCTACGCATGATTATCAGTTAATTGTTAAATTTCAACAAAAAACGGTAAAATGCGAGGACGGCAAATTGTTTAAAGTGGAGCAACAACACAGCTTTAAATAAAAGTTAAGGCTTGTGCTTAGCTAAAAATACAACTTGTAAAATTATGCTTGTATTATTTAGGTTTAAAAGTTTTAATTTACATACAGATTTTGCAAATAGTTATTTGATTAGCTGTGCTTTTGTTCGGCTAAAATAGCTTTGTTAATTCTTTTTACTAAGCCAGGACCTTCGTATATAAGGCCAGTGTATATTTGAATCAAGGAAGCTCCTGCTTGTAGTTTCTCTATAGCATCTTTTTCAGAATGTATACCCCCAACGCCTATAATAGTAAACGTCCCGTTTGAATTATTTGACAAGTATTTAATTACCTTTGTGCTTTTATCTTTAATTGGGTTACCGCTCAAGCCACCGCTACCTAAGCTATCCAATTTTTTTTTGGCAGTTTTAAGTCCTTCTCTATCTACAGAAGTGTTAGTAGCAATTACACCTTCTATTTTAGTATCTGCCACCAGTTGTATAATTTGATCTAGTTGCTGGTTGTTTAAGTTGGGTGCTATTTTTAAAAATACTGGCTTTTGTTTTTTTTGTTCATTATTAAACTTTTGCACTTTGTTTATTAGTTCTTTAAGATAGTTTATATCCTCTAATTTTGCATCACTGCTTACATTTGGACAGCTTATATTTAGGGCAAAATAATCAACATATAAATGTAAGGACTTAAAGCAGTTTAGGTAATCTTCTGTATAATTTTTAGGATTAGTACTTGTGTTTTTGCCTATGTTTGCTCCAATAATAATTTTTTTCTTATTTTTCTTTAACTGCTCTATTACCGCTACTAAGCCTTTATTGTTAAGTCCCATTCGGTTTATAATTGCTTTGTCAGCTTTTAATCTAAATAGTCTTTTCTTCGGATTTCCTTGTTGTGCCTTTGGAGTAACTGTACCAATTTCTATAAAACCAAAGCCAAAATTTGCTAGTTGATTGTATATCATTGCATTTTTATCAAATCCTGCTGCTAAGCCTACTGGGTTTTTAAATTTAAGTCCGAATAGTTTGCGCTCTAGTTTTTTATCGTTTATATGATATGCTTTTTTGAGCATTTGAGCCAACCAAGGTATGCTAGATATAAATTTTATTAAAATAAAGGTAAAATGGTGAATTTTTTCAGGTTCAAAAAGAAAAAAAACGGGTCGGATTAACAATTTGTACATCTGTTTTTAAATTTATTTATACTTAGTTTTTAGCGGAGTACGGCTTTTAGATTTTTCTCAAACGATTGCTGAATTTTTTTCATTATAAAATCTATTTGATTGTCTTTGAGTGTTTTGTTGTCGTCTTGCAGAATAAAACGCAGTGCATAAGACTTTTTCCCCTCAGGAAGCTTATCGCCTTGATAAACATCGAACAAATCAAGTTCTTTTAATCGTTTGCTTTCTGCTTTAAAAGCTAAAAGGTAAAGATCATCAAACTTTGTATTTTGGTTTAGCAATAGTGCCAAATCGCGTGTTACGGATGGAAATTTTGGCAAATCAGTCACTTTTATTTGATTGCTATTTGCTGTGTTTAACACATTTTGCCAATTAAAATCAGCGTATAAAACTTGTTGTTGTATTGAAAATTCTTTTAAAACGGTTTTTTTAACAACTCCTATTTCTACTAAATTGTTTTTTTTTGCACTTAAGGTAATACCTTCAGAAAAAAACTCGCTCTTAGAGGGTTTTGTGTTCAGTAAGTTAATTCCTAGTCCTGATAAGATATTAACTACTACACCTTTGAGGTAAAAAAATGCTGAGGACTGTGAGTTTTTTATCCAATTATCTTTGGTTTTGTTGCCTGAAAGTAAAATAGCTAAGTGTTTGTTTTCTTTGTATCCTGTACTGTATTTATGATAGCTTTTGCCAAACTCAAAAAATTTTAATGCATTTTGCTTTCTGTTTAAATTATAGGCAATATTTTCCAGCCCGCTAAACAGCAATGACTGCTGCATAAACTCTAACTCATTGCTCAGAGGATTTAGTATTTTTACACTGTGGTTTGATTTGTTTAAAAGTTTAATGGAGGTTTGTTTTGTCAACGGATTAGCTATAGTTTCACTAAAGCCTAAAGCACATAAATGATTAGCTACCCTGTTTTCTGTTTTGATTTGCTTATTTTTATCTAAGGATATTGAACTGTGTAACTTAGATGGAAACCTTATGTTGTTATATCCATACACACGTAAAATTTCCTCAATTACATCTGCCTCTCGCCGAACATCTATTTTATAAGGAGGTATGCTTAGTCCTAGACCAGCTTCTGTTGCACTGTTAATTTTAATGTTTAACGAAACTAAAATATTTTTTATGGTTTCTTTAGAAATTTCTTGACCTATAAGCTTATAGGTGTTTTCAAACGACAAAAATACTTCAAAGTCATCTGTTTTATTTGGATAAAAGTCTGAAATATCTGACGATATCTTACCTCCTGCATATTTTTCAATTAACAAAGCAGCTCTCTTTAATGCATATTTTGCCATATTGATATCGACTCCTCTTTCAAATCGAAATGAAGCATCTGTGTTAAGACCTTGTCTTTTTGCGGTTTTTCTAATAGAAACAGAATTAAAGCAGGCGCTTTCTATAAATATTACTGTGCTGTGTTTTGTTAAGCCTGAGTTTAGTCCGCCGTAAATTCCCGCTAAACACAGCGGATTGCTATGGGCATCGCATATTATAATATCTTCACAATTTAGTTCTCTTTCAATTCCATCTAAGGTGGTTAGTTTAGTTCCCTGTTTTAAAGTTTTAACAATAATTTTGTTTCCTTTTATTTTTGAGGCGTCGAAAATGTGCAAAGGTTGTCCTAGTTCGTGTAAAACATAATTACTTATATCTACTACATTATTTTTAGGGCTAATACCTATTGCTTTAAGCCTTTTTTGTATCCATTTTGGAGACTCTTTTACCTCTATATTAGTCATGGTAAGCCCACAATAACGGCTTGCTAAATTATTGTTTTCAACTTCAACCTCAATGTTGAGTATTCTTTGATGAATTTGAAAATCAGAAACTGAAGGGGTTATCAACTCTAGGTTAATTCCTTGTTGTATAAGACCTGCTCTTAAATCTCGAGAAACTCCTAGATGACTCATGGCATCGCTACGGTTAGGTGTTAAGCCTATTTCAAATACAAAATCTGTTTCTGCGTTAAAGACCTCTGCACAAGGAGTGCCTGGAGTAAGGCTTTCGTTTAAAACCATAATACCTTTGCTGCTCTTTGCCAAGCCTAGTTCTTCTTCAGAACATATCATCCCACAACTTTCTTCTCCTCTTATTTTACTTTTTTTGATTTTATACTCTATCCCTTGTTCATTGTTTAATTTACTTCCAGGGGTTGCAACTAAAACTTTTTGTCCGACACTTACATTGGGAGCTCCGCATATAATTTGCACTAGTTTTTCCTGCCCCAAATCAACTTGAGTTATTTGTAATTTATCAGCATTGGGATGCTTTGTGCAAGCCAAAATTTTGCCAACCACAAACCCTTCTAGGTTAGTTTTAAGGTTGCTGATATTTTCAATTCCCTCAACCTCAAGTCCTAGATCTGTCAATAATTCGGCTACCCTTTCAGCCTCTAGCTTGCACAGTAAAAATTGTTGTAGCCAATTATACGATATCTTCATCTTTTAAAAAACCTAATTAAGGGAACAAATTTATGTAAAATTAATACAAAAACTCAAAATTTGCACTTGCTAGTCAGGGCAAAAGCATTATAAAATAGTAGGTTTTTATTAAAAAAAAGTGTATTTAGCTCGAGATTATTTAATTTATTTTTAGTGTATTGTATTGATTATCAATTTAATATTTAAAAAATGGCACCATCAAAACTAACAACCATTTTTGACCAAGTAGAAGACCCTAGACGCGATTTGCGGAAACTTCATAAATCAAACAACATCCTCCTTATCTCAGCGCTTACAGTGATTTGTGGGGCAGATTACTGGAAAGATATTGAAGCCTTTGCCATTGCAAAAGAAGAATTTTTGAGAACTTTTTTAGAATTGCCTAATGGTATTTCTAAGCTAGACACCTATATACGAGTGTTTGTAGCTATTGACAGTGAATGTTTTGAAAAATGCTTCATAGAATGGGTAAATTCATTTGCTAGTTTGAGCGATAAAGAAATTGTTTCCATAGACGGTAAGACTCTAAAAGGAGCTAAAGCCAATGGGAAGAAGTTGTCGATTCATAATGGTAAGTGCTTGGGCTAGCCAACAAAACATTGTTTTAGGACAAGTAAAAACTCAAGAGAAATCAAACGAAATTACCGCTATTTCAAAACTTTTAAAAATTCTCTCTTTAGAAAACACTGTTGTAACAATTGATGCAATGGGTTATAAAACAGAAATAACCTCAGCTATTACAGATAAAAAGGGCAATTATATTTTGGCTGTAAAGGGCAATCAGCCTCAATTATTAGAACATATTGAGGATGAATTTAGATTTGGGAAAGCAATACAAACCAATACAAGTAAAGATTTAGATCATGGTTGCATAGAAACACGAAAATGCAGTATTATAAACGACTTTAAGTTTATACCAAAAGACAATAACTGGAATAAGCTAATAGACCATAATAAAAATAGAAAGCACAAGAGAGAGTTTAAAAATTCAGACAAACCTACAGAAGCAGCCATACGGTATTATATGTCAAGTTTAAAAGCAAGCCCCGAAGACTTTCAAAAAGCGATTCGCTCTCACATTGGACTATTGAAAACAAGCTACACTAGACTCTAGATGTGGCTTTCTCTGAAGATGCTTCTAGGAAAAGAACTAGTAACTCAACACAAAATTTCTCTATACTTCAAAACAGTATTGTACATACTGTTAAACCTGAAAGAAAAAGGCGAGACATTGCACAAGAACAACGTAATAAAAGACGTGAAAAAGAATACCGAATGAAGTAAGATTTGCCGAAAGGTAAGCAAACGCAAAAAGAAATCCTGTATCAAAAAATATCTAAATTTTTTGATACTTCTTTGAGTAAAGATGAACTTATTGCCCAAATACAAGAATCTGAAGGATTACAAATATATTCTTACAGAGGTGTAATTAAAGGTGTTATCGTTACTAAAGAAAACAAATCTAGGAAATTTAAGTTTACCACTCTTGGAATTGAAAAAGAGAAAATTCAAAGGCTCGAAAAAATACAAGCCCGTTTAGAGGAGTTACAACTTATCGAAGAAACCCATACGAAAAAAAAAGAAAACGTTCTGTTTCTCGTGGGAGGACTTCTTACAAATTTCAAATGTTAAAACATCTAAAGTAAAAGTGTAAATAATAAAAGCAGAGAATTTTCTAACATTAACTCTCTGCTTTTTACGTTTAAAAATTAATTAACTTCAAAAGAAATATTAGGATTTATGATAATTGAAGAAATGCGCTCATAAAAACGACAATTCTCTCATGCATTATTTGGTTTATTCCCTAAGATTAAACTAAATAAAAAGTTTTCCAAATTATATGACCTTTTACTTAATTAATGTAATTTCTAATTCTAAAATATATTTTTTTAGTGTTGAATTATATTTGAGTGCATATCCATTATTATATTCTTCACCAAAATTAATTTTTATAGAATTAATTGGGCTAGAAATTAAATTTGCTAAATCCTCATAATTTTGAATTCCAAAAATAATAGCTCTATTTTCATTTGTTTCTTCAAAAATACTAAGATCTTTACTAGAATCAGATTGAAGTTTTGCTAAATTATCAACTATGAAGGATAATATAATCTTATCTCCAACCTCGTAAATATTATTTAAAGGAGATATAGAAAAAGTATCATTAGTCCCACCGTTTTATTAATAGGGTTGCCACAAGGTTCAGGGGTCGAGAGCTGAAATACAAGAATCACAACCCAAAATCATGATAAATGAGAAAAAGTAACAAATTAAATTTAAAGCTTTTTTAATCAAAATAATATAAAATTAAAATCCGTATAAACTTAAATAAATGATTTACTCTCTGAGAAATTTGAGGATATGTTTGTTTTATAGAATTTTTTAAGTCAAGTAGGACTATCAACACTACCTGTTAACAAATCAAAAATAGATTTTATATCCCCTTCAACATTTTCTATAGTATTACCGTTATTTAGATTTAAATTACCATCACCCTGAAACAGATGTTTAAACTCTGAATTCAACGCATAAAAAAGGCTTCTTTTACGAAGCCAAAAATTACTACCAATAAAAAGTTTTACCTCATTTGAATTCGTACATCAATAATAATAAATTTTGAGGGTATTTGCAGATAAAAAGTGACAAAAGGATTAATCATCTATTCAACTTAACTAGTTTTAATATGATTTGCCTTATCACTAAGCCAGTCTTTGCCTCAATATATTCATATCATCACTTACTTTTCTCTCTACCACTCTAGCATAAATTTGAGTAGTAGCCAACTTTGTATGTCTCAATAATTTCGAAACAGTCTCTATGGGAACACTATTGCTAAGAGTTACTGTGGTGGCGAACGTATGTTGTGCCATATGAAATGTAAGGTTCTTTTTGATGCCGCATAAGTCGGCGATTTCCTTTAGATAACTGTTTAATTTCTGATTGGAAAGTTTAGGTAATAAATCAGCATTTTGAGCAGTTTTAGGATGGCATCTATATTTTTCTATTAGAGTTGCGGCTTTTGGCAATAATGGAATTTTAAAGGGTGTTCCTGTTTTAACTCTTGAAGCCATTATCCAAGGTTTTCCGTCTATTCCAATGACTATATGGTTATCGGTCAACGCAATAATATCGCTGTAAGAAATTCCTGTGTAACAACTAAAAACGAATAAGTCTTTCACTTTTACCGCACGGGTAGCATATATACAAAAGAGGATAGAAAATGTTGATGAAGTACGCATAGTTGTCGTCTTTAATGGTTAAACATTTATCGAGACGAAAGTCAAATCAACTATACTATTAATGAGTAAGTTACGCTATTCTGTCAACATTCTTGGTGATTAAAAAGATATATTGACGATTTGTGACCTTTAGATGCAAATGATATCAAATTATATGATTGCCCTAAAATTATAAAACCTTGTAAATCATACGATTTACAAGGTTTTAAGGGTTTTTGATTTCCCTTTTTGCGGTCTGGACGGGACTCGAACCCGCGACCCCATGCGTGACAGGCATGTATTCTAACCAGCTGAACTACCAAACCCAATGCTTTATTAGCGGATGCAAATATAAAACTTTTTTTTATGTAAAAAGACCTTGTTATAATAATTTCCTTCTGCTGATAAGATAAGAGCTAAGTATTTGATTATAGCCTTTGTTTATATCTACAGATACATAATCAATTTTATATTGTAAGCATTTGTTTTTTAATTTTTTAAAATATTCTTTTATTAGTTCAGTATATTTTTTTTGTGCATTTTCGGCATATAGTTTTATTTCTTTGCCAGTTTCAACGTCTATAAATTTTTTAGGTGAATTATTAAAGTTAAATAAATATTCTCGCTCTTTATCAAAGGTGTGAAATAAAACAACCTCGTGCTTGCCGTATTTTAAATGACCTAAGGCATCAAAAAGTTGGTTTTCAGTTTGATTGGTTTGAAACATATCGGTAAACAAAAAAACTAAGGAACGTTTGTGTATTTTTTCTGCTATTTCATGTAAAAACTCAATAGTATTGGTTTTGCTGCTAGCCTCAGATTTTATTAATTTTTCTAACTGATTCATCAACATATTTCTGTGTCTTTCACTACCTTTTTCAGGGGCATAGTATTCATAGCTATCCGAATAAATGCTCAAGCCAACTGCATCGCGTTGTTTTTTTAAAAGATCGATTAGACAAGCAGAGGCAACTGCAGCAAAACCCACTTTATTTAAATTTTGTATATCTGTATTTTTACTCTTCGGATAATGCATAGAAGCTGAATTGTCTATAATTATATGACATCGCAAATTGGTTTCTTCTTGATATTTTTTAGTGTACAGTTTTTCGGTTTTTGCAAAAAGTTTCCAATCTATATGTCGAGTACTCTCGCCCTTATTATATAGCTTGTGTTCTGAAAACTCAACTGAAAATCCGTGGAATGGACTTTTGTGCATACCTGTAATAAAACCCTCAACCACTTGTTTTGCCAATAGCTCAAAATTTGTGATTTCGCAAGAGTACTTTTGATTTAATGTAATCATGGCTGGTATAATTGAAACTTTTTTATTTATGTATTCTAAATAACTAGGAAAAATCACACTAGTTAAGGTGCAAAAATTTAAATTTTAAACTTGACAAAGGTCAATAATTTTAATTCTTAAATTCAACTGATAAATGCAACTTTTAGAGGACTTATAATTTGTATATTTTTTTCAAATGAAAGAACATAAGTTTCTTCGCCTGAAAGGGGTAAATTAACGTATTTTGTGTCTTCGACCAAAAGTTGTAAAATATGTCACACTTAACCGCAAAACAAAGATACATAATACAAGTAATGATTCAAACTAGACAAGTAATGATTCAAATTGGTTATAAAAGAATTGAAATTGCCAAAGCCATAGGCTTGATTAGCGATAAAAAAGTATTTAAAAAATTTCCAAACTCTGAGTTGGCAACCGTATCAGTCAATTTATTTAAAACTTCTTAGGATAAATATAAAATTTTACAAACGCTGATAAATTTAAAACAACTTGTATTTAAACCTAAAGAAAAGCTCAATATTTTTTACAGATACAAAACAAGTGTACAATAAAGCTAATTGTAATTGTATAAACCAAAATCAAAAAATGCAGTTTATTTGAAATTATGATTTTAAATAAATTTAAATTAGGGAGTTTTACACCACTCTCTATTTATTAATCTAAAAAAAATATTTACGATACAAATGTATATATAGTGTTTTGCTCTTTACAAAGTTTTTGTTTAAAAAATAACATATGAAAACTCTAAGCCTAGGGAGGGATATGTAAAGTTCAACTTAGTATCAAAGTCTCTTGCATGACCTAGCCCTGCATATATATTAAATAGCCATTTACCACCTAAACTTCTTTGCAAACCCCAGTGAACCTCATTGATAGAAACATTATTAGGTGGGTTTTGAATATCAGAAACTCTTTGCCTAGTTGTAAAAACGCTTTAAGATTGCAGGTAATTACTTGAGTTATAGCTAATGTTTTTCTTCTTATTTCTCTTAGCTCTGTTGTAAACATACCTTAACCTACCGCTAAACTTGACAACTGGTTTAAGCCTAATAATAACTCTTTATTTTCAATATTGACAATACACACTCCCTCTTTAGTGTATTTGTATATTTTATTTCCTACGTATAGCTCTCCTTGATTGTTTAAAAGGTTTGCAAAAGCATCGCTAACTATTAAGTTCTTCTTCAGGGTATTCTTGTACAGTGCTTCTATTCTTTATAGAGGTGTTATTGTTCCTTTTAATTTCTTTTATTTCCTGAATTTCTGAAATTTCTTCAGGTGTAAAAACTCCTTTTGCCCTCAAGGGTAAAAAGTCTTTATCATAAAATTTTTGTACAAAACTTTATTGCCTATTATACATTATAATCATCTTCACTACAAGATATTAATAAAGTACAACACAGTAAGGGCAATGGTTTTTTTCATAATGATTGTTGATTTAATTTAAAAAATTAAAAATAGAAAAAATATATTATAAAACATAATGAGTAATAAAAAAAAGTTAAAAACATAAGTTCAAAGCGCAAGAACAAACTAAAAATATAGTCAAAATCAGCTATACTAGTAATCCAGTTAGTCAATATCAAATGACAGAAATACTTATGCAAAGCACAGCTACCAAAGCTTATCGTTACAATTTTTTAAAAGGTATAACAGACTATTATAGCCTGTATATCAATCTTAAAGATTGCTCTTCGGTATATGTACTTGATTCTACTGTGCAAATAAAACTTAGAGGTCATGCCAAAATTAGAGCTGCCCTAATTGATACTGTGCTATCTACAGTTAAAACAGCTCAAGGCAAAACCCTGAAGCACGAGTGGATTATGGAGCAAACTTTTTTTTCAGAAGGAAAGGTAGGCGATATACAATGGGAACTCAGCAGTAAAAGCAAAAGCAAAAGCATAGCAGGCTTAAACTGCTTTAAGGCCATAGCAAAAAACTTCCCTATGCTTACGGTTTGGTATACCAAAGACTTGCCTCTGTCCAACGGACCTTCAATTTATCAGGGTTTACCAGGCTTGGTGATTTGGGCTGAAGACTACACCCATACTACCCAGCTATTAAAAATTACATACAGCAATGACTTAGAGGGCTTTAATAAAGTGTACAAAACTAAACACGACCGCTTTCAAAAGGAAAAGCAAAGAGGTAAGCACTACGATAAAGAACCTGTACTTATGATAAAAAAAGGAGATTTACATAAAAGTGTCTATAAATATTTTCAAAAGAAGCCTTATAAGTGTCAATAAATTAAGTAGAGCTTTGTTTGAATTTTAAGTAAACTACAGTAAAAATTTTTATTTTTTTTTAGAATTAATTAGGGTTCCTATAAAAAAAAATCCTATATTTGAGCGTTTAATTAAACCTAAAAAAACAAAATTATTAATTTAAAACACATTTACAGTAAATTAATTAGTTGATGGTTAGGTTTAATTAACAAAATTATTTTTAATCTTTAAATTTTTAATATCATGAAGAAAGTGTTTTTTTCAGTTGCTGTACTCACTATAGCATTTGCGTTTTTTGCTTTTTCTCCTGTTGAGAAAAAAGACGTACTAAACAACAAGATACTTAGCATAATTAACTATAATTTAGATTCAGGTACATGTGATTTTATGTATGAAGTAGATGAAACTTTTAGAAAATGCATAACAAAATGGACTGAAAGTATTGACATTGAGCAGTTTCAAACTCAAATTGAAGTTTTAAGCAAGTACTAGTATTACTTACACATAAAGCCTATTGTCTTAGATTTTTGTTTGAGGCAGTGGCTTTTTTAGGTACTAACCTTATAATATAATAAATTTTTAGTTATTAATTTGTTAGCTTAAATTTAAAAACAAAACCCTAATATGAAGTTTCTCCTAAATAAACACAGGTTGTTTTTGCTGTTTTTTCTTTCTATGGCTCTGTATGGCAAAGCGCAAGAACAAACTAAAAATATAGTCAAAATCAGCTATACCAGTAATCCAGTTAGTCAATATCAAATGACAGAAATACTTATGCAAAGTACAGCTACCAAAGCCTCACTTTACGATTTTTTAAAAGGCATAACAGACTACTACAGCCTGTATATCAATCTTAAAGATCGCTCTTCGGTATATGTACTTGATTCTACTATACATATAAAACCTAGAGGTCATGCCAATAGTAGAGCCGCCCTTGCCGATTCTGTTTTGTCTACAGTTAAAACAGCTCAAGGCAAAACCCTGAAGCACGAGTGGATTATGGAGCAAACTTTTTTTTCAGAAGGAAAGGTAGGCGATATACAATGGGAACTCAGCAGTAAAAGCAAAAGCATAGCAGGCTTAAACTGCTTTAAGGCCATAGCAAAAAACTTCCCTATGCTTACGGTTTGGTATACCAAAGACTTGCCTCTGTCTAACGGACCTTCAATTTATCAGGGTTTACCAGGCTTGGTGATTTGGGCTGAAGACTACACCCATACTACCCAGCTATTAAAAATTACATACAGCAATGACTTAGAGGGCTTTAATAAATTGTACAAAACTAAACACGACCGCTTTCAAAAGGAAAAGCAAAGAGGTAAGCACTACGATAAAGAACCTGTACTTATGATAAAAAAAGGAGATTTACATAAAAGTGTCTATAAATATTTTCACAAAAAGCCTTATAAGCGTCAATAAACAAAGTAAGCCTTATGCGAAAAACTGTATTAACTCTATTTTTTAGTTTGCATTTACTTTTTATTTTCTTCCAAGCCCTATGGAGTACAGTGGATGGCTATTGGGATTTTTACTACGATAAAAAACCTCAAATTCCTTTGGTTTTTAAGCTATTGAGTCAAAATAACTACAATGAATCTTATTTTATACTTACAGGTATAAATACAGGCTATGGTTTTTTTGGCATACACGCTTCCTCTAGTAAATACCTAAGGCTTTCTTTTTATGATAAAAACGATAAGCTTATTAAAACAAGCAGGTTTACAAGCTTTCGCACCACAAATGGCATTTCTCGTACTGAGGGCTATGCTTCTTTTTTAGTAAATTATATAGCTGATACTCAAAATTTGATAAAAGTAGACACGCTACTAGATACTGATAATAGCCTCGAGGCTTTAAATTTGAGAAAAACCTATCAATTCAGAAAGGACTTTGTAATAAAATCTCTCAAGCACTATGGCAAAAAAGAAGCAGAAAAAATTAAAGGCTGCTCTTCTTATCAAATTGAGTTACTAACTGTGCTGCCCGAGGATATATGGCAAAGAGAAACAAAAACCAAACCCAGTTTATATGTTATTCAAAAAGCAGTTTTTTCTGTATAAAAAAATAAAAAAACTATTTGAAACTAGTATAAACCAGTCTGACTTTTTGCTGTTCTTCAGAATGACAATTAGTATAGTTGCTATTATTGAAATAACGTCCTTACTCAAAGATCTACCCTTGTTTTTTTCATTTTCTAAAACTATCATCCCACAGGAGTTAATGTATTTACAATCAAGTTATTTTAAGTATCTACATTCCTTTTATCAATTTTTAAACACTCAGGGTTTTATCGAATTTTTTTATAAAATAGCTGTTCCCGTTTATCTAATAGCTTTAGTGTTTCTTTTTTTAGGGCTTTTTACACGACTAGCAGCAGGTATCGCCTTAGTTTTGCAACTTCTTATTTTTAAAAGTTTTTCTGCTTTTAACTACGGTTATGATTTTTTCTTGACCATGTCGCTCTTTTACAGCTTGATTTTTCCTTTGGGAAGATTTTATTCAATAGATGCAAAGCTATTTAAATACAATAGCACAATTTCATTTAACTATTGCCGTGTAATTCAGATTCACCTTGGCATTGCCTATTTTTTTTCTGGAATAGCTAAAGGCTTAGACAGTGGTTGGTGGGATGGCAATTCTGTTTGGAAAGCCCTAGTATCGGCAGACAGTTTTTACTATGCTATACCTTCTTTTCTATTTGTTATAGCTAGCATAGCAACTGTATTATTAGAGTTTTTTTATCCTATTTTAATTTTTATCAAAAAAACACATATATACACTTTAACAGCCATAATCATAATGCATACTCTTATTGCCATTACCATGGGGTTATATGCTTTTTCGGCACTTATGATAGTTTGGAATGTTGCCGCCTTTGGCTTTCAAAACAAAAAGATAAACTATGTGGAGGCGGTTTAATTTTAGCCTTGCTTTGCTTTACACCTGTACTTTATTAGGTCAAAATGCTGTAAAAGGGATTTTAAAAAGTAAGTTTAATAACCAGCCTATAACCTATGCAAATATAATAGTAAGCAATACAGGCAACTCGCCACAGCCTTTGGCTTATGGCTATAGTGATGAGCAAGGTGCTTTTTTTATTGAAATACCTACAAATGCCTCAGAAATTAGTATGAATATTACTTCTATAGGCTTTCAGGAAAAAACAATTGTCGTACAACTACCTATCAAAGAGGCTTTAACCATTTATATGGAGCAAAGCAATAACCAGCTAAAAGAGGTGGAAGTAAAGGCAAAAAAGGTTAAGGATACCCTAGATCTTAAAATTGATGAGATGAATTTAACTGATGACAGTAGCCTGCGCGATATACTCGATAAAACGGATGGCCTTATTATAGGTGATAAGGGAGGTATTTCCTATCAAGGGAAACAGATTAATAAAATACTTATCAACGGGAAAGAAGTTTTTATCAACCAAAATAAAATAGCTTTGGATAATTTGAATTACGAAATTATGGAGAATGTTCAAATCATCAATAATTACAAAGATAAATTTGCTATTGATTTTAAACGCATTCGCGACCCAGTTATAAACATAGATACCAAAGCGAAATTTAAAGGAGTTTTAAAAGGGCAGTTCAATTTGGGTTATGGTATTAAAAACAACTATAATACAAAAGCAAAAGGCTTCTTTTTTTCTGATGTATTCAATGCCTTTGCCCTTAGCAATACCAATAATATAGGCGAAAAAGAGTTAAGTTCAAAAGACATTTCAGCTCCACTTAGAAAATACTCCACGGCTAACCTCAACAGCAATTTGTATTCCTATTTTATTGACGACGACAAAACAGAAAAAAACTTTGTAAGTAATACTAGCTTAACTATTCGCAATCAAGGAGATAATAGCAAAACAGGACTAGTGTTAAACCATGGAAACATACACGTAAAAAAGCAAACTGATATACTTTTGTACACTGACGATAGTTTGCTTAGAAAAAGTCAATTAAGAAATACAAATAAAGGATATTTTGCTTCATTTACTGCTAATTACAGCAGAGTTTTGTCAGAAAAAGCCGTTTTACAAAACGTGTTAAACTCCACAATTATAAGGCAACAAAAAAGCGATTTTAAAACAGACAGCCTTTTTGTGCCTCAAAAAAGTCTTTTAGTAGAAGATAATTTACAAACCCCTAAGGCATTTAGCTTTTCAAATGCTCTAAAGCTAACACGCTTGCTAAACGAAAAAATAGCATTTGACCTGCTTTGGGATTATTACTGCGAAAAGGTTTTAAGCAATGATGATATAAGGTTAAAAAATATTGCTGGACTTTCTATTTTTCAACGCAATCCTTTTTCTAAGAATTTTCAGTTCGTTCAAGGGGAGCTTAAATTTAGGCTTAAAAAAGCAGTCTTAAATACGGGCATTGGCCTTGCAAAAAACGAAGAACTGAGCAGTTTGGAATACGAAAACAATACAAATATTGATAAGAATTTAAAAAGAAAGCTTTTAAGTTTAAATGCTTTTGTATTGCTTAACGGAACTTATAAAAAACTGGATTATAATTTTTCAGTAAAACCAACGCTTATTTATCTCAAAAAATCGGCTAATCGAAAGCTCTTAAAAATGAATCATAGCCTTACTTATAGATTTTTGGAACAAAATACTTTAAGAGTAGGTTTTAGTCGTAATTATACATTTTACAATTTAAATGAACTTCACGACACTGTGGTAAAAGCCTATAATTATCGGCTTATTAATGCTAAGGTAAACACCGAAGGCTTTTCAATTAATAATAAATTGACCCTCGCTTGGTTTAACAACAATGTAGCTAGGACAAAAAGTTCACACTTTGATTATAGTTATATCCGTCAAAACAATTCTTTACAAAGTGTGCTCGATTCTATTTCAAACAATATATTTTATTACAAAAGCCGTGTGTTTAACCTAAGCCAAAGCCATAACTTTAGTTTAGGCGGAAAAAAAGGTTATTATATAACCGACTCTTACCACTTATTTAGAATGGGTGCTAAATTAGATTTTGAAGCAAATAAATACACAACCATACTAAACAAGCAAACTGCTTTGGTGAGATCAAAATTTTGGAAACCCATTTTTAAATTGAGCTTTTTGCCGCGTAATAAATTTATTGGAGAATTTAGCAATCAACTTAAATGGAATCTATTTACCATCGATATAGATAAGAATAAAACAAGCAATAACGCAGTGTTTACCAATACTTTTTATATAAAAGGAGCAGGAGATAAACTAAATTGGAGTTTCGAGTTATTTTATATCAACAATAGCGTAGATAAAGAAAGATTTTGTTTTTTTGACAGCAACCTATCTGTTAAATATCAGTATTCTGAAAAAATATCCTTTTCACTTAGAGGAAAATCATTGCTAACGCTCTTTAACCTCAACAATTACAATTACACAAATATACTTTCGGAAGGAAATACCCTGAGACAAATTAATACAAGTAACAATTTGAGTTATCTCATTTTTTACACTTCTTTTAGCCTTTAATGACAGAGCTTTGTATAAGTAGTAAAAAGTAGTTACAACTCTTTTTTTGACTGACTTTGCTTTACAAAAGTATATCTTTGCATAACTACCTCTATTTTGAGCATCTATTAAAACTAATATTAATGAACAATTTTTCGCATATAAACGAACGCAATAAGACTAGAATGCTCAGCATTTCAAATAAAAGCATTACAAAAAGAACAGCAACTGCAAAAGCTATTATGTTTTTAGGGAACGAAATTGTTAATTGTTTTGCCAATGATGAGTTTATTAGCAAAAAAGGACCTGTTTTTCAAACCGCTATAATTGCAGGAATTCAGGCAGTAAAAAAAACCTGTGATATTATACCTATGTGCCATCCTCTGTTAATCAGTGGAGTAACCATCGATATTAGCATTAGCGATAAAGAACATATTGAGGTTTTATGCAAAGTTGCTGTTGAAGCAAAAACAGGTGTTGAAATGGAAGCGCTAACAGGGGCTACGGTTGCTTGCCTAACTATTTACGATATGTGCAAAGCTATAAGTCATAAAATGCTCATTAAGGAAGTGAAATTATTAAAAAAAACAGGAGGCAAATCAAACTTTACCTATGAATAAGAAGCACAGTAAACACACAAATTTAGCAAAAAAGCAAAACGAGAATTTTGCTCCTAACGAATTAGCTATTTTAGGAACTAACTGCAGTACCATAGCTTTATTGGTGCGGAATATTTCTGATAAAATTACTAAGTACAAACTAGCATATTTTGATGCTTCTCACACTAAAAGTGTTGTAAAAAACAGCCTTTCTGAGTACCTGCTTCATTCTGAGGGGAATTTGCAAATAAGCACTTCTTCTTATCTAAATACCTACGAACAACGCTTGCAGTTTTATCCTTTTGATTTGGTTTTTATCAACGGTAACCACTACCAAGGCGCTAAGCAAATTTTAATTTTAGATCCCAAAAAGGAAGCATCGATAAAAAAAAGACTAACTCAATTAAACAATATTCAGTTTGTAATTAAGTTAAACAACAATACAACATATTTTAGTTGCTTGATAGAAAAATTTCCTCAAATTAAAAAAATTAAAACCTATACACTTGATCAAATAGATGAAATTACTGCTCATATTCAATATATAATTCAACAACACATAGCCTCTGTAAAAGGGTTGGTTTTAATGGGAGGAAAAAGCACCCGCATGCACACTGATAAGGCTTATTTATCCTATTTTGGCAAACCTCAAAAGATCTATGCCAAAGAATTATTAGAAAACTGTGCTTTAGAAACATTTTACTCGGTTGAAAAACCTTCAAAAAAGACTTGTGAAATTCACGATGTTTTTTTAAATTTAGGTCCTTTGGGAGGCATATGCTCTGCTTTTCAAAAGAACCCAAATACTGCTTGGCTGGTTTTAGCCGTCGATCTTCCTTTTGTAGATAGGCAGCTTATTGAATTGCTTTTAAAACGCAGAAACCCAAGTAAGATAGCTACTGCTGTAAAGGGGAAGAACAAAGAATTTCCAGAGCCTTTACTGTGTATTTACGAGCCTAAGGCTTACGGAAAATTGCTACAATACTTAGCGCAAGGCTATGCTTGTCCTCGCAAAATGTTGATTAATACAACGGTAGAAATTGTTGAAGTAGCAGATAATTATATCCAAAATATTAATACAGAAAAAGAGTATAAAGAGATACTTAAAAAAGGAACTCTTTAAATTTAGGTTCAATGCCCAATTTTAGCCAGTCTATGACATAGCTTTTTTTATAAAAATTTACTTTATTTTTCAGAGAGTGCTTTTTTATTTTTAGCAGGGCAAAAGTTTTTGGTTAGTTGTTTTTGTGCTTTGACTAAAGTGTTTTGGCTTGAGCATCTCCTTTATTTTCTAAGTCTAATACTTTTTGAATCATTTTATCATCCTCTTGCCTTAATTTATACAAACCTTCATCATTAAAAAGCTCGCGAGCTATTAATGTTTTTAATCTTTTTTTAATTAGCTCTTTGTTTTTTTTAGATGCCCGAAAGTTTTTTAGCTTTGCTAGAAATTTGTTTAATATTTCCTTGTCAATATCAAAGTTTTTGATAAACTCATCTAAGTTTAAGCTTGTTAATTCACTGCGGTTGTTGTCAACATAATTAAAAGCAAAATTATTTAAGGGGATAAATAAGAAAGAGGGCAGGTAAGCACTAGTGTCAATAGGCACAAATACATCGGGAATAATTCCGCCACCGCCGTAAACAACTTTACCTTTGGGAGTTTTATACTGCAAGCTATCGTTGATTTTTATGCTGTCTTTATTAAATAGCTCACCGTTTTTATAGCGCTCTTCTAGTACATTTTGATAGTTTTTTATATCTTGATTTCTTTTATAAGGTTTTTGTATAGAGCGCCCCGTTGGTGTGTAATAGCGGGCAGTGGTTAGCCTAGCTGCCGATCCATCGCCCAAGTCAATTTCCTGTTGCACTAGCCCTTTGCCAAATGACCTTCTACCTACTATAATGCCTCTATCGTTATCTTGCAGAGCGCCAGCTACAATTTCAGATGCTGAAGCAGAGTTTTCATTTATTAAAACATATAGTTCACCGTTTTCAAAGCTTCCTTTTTGACTTGCAAAAGATTTTTTTACACTGCCCTTATTGTCTTTAGTATAAACTATAAGGGTATTATCGCTCAAAAATTCGTCAACAATTTTATTGGCAATATCAATAAAACCTCCACCGTTTTCTCGCAGGTCTAAAATTAGGGTTTTCATGCCTTGACTCAACAAGTGGTTTAAAGCACTTTTAAATTCTGTATAAGTATTTCTGGCAAATCTGTCTAGTTTAATATAGCCTGTATTTTTGCTTAACATATACGATATATCAACACTTTTTATATTGACTTTTTCTCTACTTATATTGATATTAAAAAGACTGTCGTTTACTTTTCTGTAAACTTGTAATTTTACAACTGTTTCGGGTTTGCCCTTGAGTTTGTGCAAAATTTGTTCCGACTTAATATTTTTGCCGTACAAAGTGTCGTTGTTGGCAATCAAAATACGATCGCCTGCCTTAATGCCTTTTTTGTAACTTGGACCTCCTTTTATGGGTTCAACAACGGTAATTGAATCGTCTATAATCTTAAAATGTATGCCTATACCAACAAAATTTCCTTGCATGCCTTCGGTTATAAGTTGCAGGTTTTCCTTTGGAATATACACCGAATGCGGGTCGAGTTTACTCAACATTTGAGCAATAGCCTCGTCTAGCAACTTGTCTGTGTTTACCTTGTCAACATAGTCGCTTTGTATGTATTTGATAAGTTTTTTAATTTTGAGTTCACTGCTTGTACTTTTAGCTATAATTATTGAATTATCTCGGTTTAAAAAGGTTCCTATAAGCAAACCAAAAACTACTGCAATTGACAAATATATGGGTAAGTTATTTTTGTCCATAAGGTAAATGTGTAAGTTTAACTCCTGCTTTTTGCAAAAACTCTAAGCCAGATAAATCCTTATAGGCTTCGGCGTATACAACACGCTTAATACCAGCTTGATAAATTAGTTTGCTGCATTGCTTGCACGGAGATAGTGTTATGTATAATGTTGCCTCTTGACAAGATTGGGTAGAGGAGGCTACCTTTAGTATAGCATTGGCTTCGGCATGCAAAACATACCATTTTGTATAGCCTTGTTCATCTTCGCAACAGTTTTCAAAACCAGACGGAGTTCCGTTGTAGCCGTCGGATATAATCATTCTGTTTTTTACTATAAGCTCACCTACTTTTTTTCTTTTACAGTGCGATAGTTGCTTCCATTCTCTTGCCATTTTTAAATAAGCTAGGTCGTATTTTAATTGCTTTTTTTTCAAAGTTAAAATATTACACAATTTAGCTAAGATAGATAATATTTGTTTAAAAATTAGTTTAAATTTAACAACGTATTTAATAGAGTGAATTTTAAGTAAAACTGAGACCTAATTGTAACTTTATTTAATCAGCAATTAGTATAATTGTACAGTTGTTCTGTATATTTTTATTATCAAGTGTGTTTAGTTGACTTTATCACTGAATATGTATTGTTAGAATTTAAGTTTTTATCCATTAATAAATTACTAAAAAATGCGGTTAAACATCATTTGAAGTGCAAAACCCATTACGATTGATGAGCACACAAGTATCCAATCGCGACGGTTTACCCCAAATACTGATTTTAGTAATAAGTTAATAATGAGTATACCTATTACTATGATAATTTGGGCAACTTCTACTCCCAATGCAAATTCTAATAAGGGCAAAAGCTTATTTTTAGTTTTGCCTATAATTGTTTTAAAGTAGTTTGAAAAACCTAAACCGTGAATTAATCCAAAAAACAAAGTAAAAAACAGGTTTTGGTTGTCTTTGCCTAAAGATGCTTTTTTGGCGGTTAACAAGTTGAACAAGCCTGTAATAAAAATGGTTAAGGGAATTAAGAACTCTACAAAATCAACTTTGATGTTTAAAGCGCCATAGGCTGAAAGAGCTAAAGTAATTGAGTGCCCAATTGTAAATAGAGTTATTAACCATATTACTTTTTGCAATTGTTTGAATTGATAAACTACCGATAATACTATTAGAAACAATATGTGGTCATAGGCTTTAAAATCTAAGACATGAAATAAGCCCATTTTAAAATAGAATATAAAATCGTTCATTTATATTTTAATTTGTCGGTTAATTTGTTGATCTAAAGATATAAAGGTTTCTGTTCTTGATACGCCTTTTATGGTTTGAATATCTTTGTTTAGCAAATGCATTAGGTCTTCATTGTTTTTACACATTATTTTGATAAAAATAGCATAATTACCTGTAGTATAATGACTTTCAACTATTTCGGGAATTTCTTTTAATCGCTTTACAGCAGAAAAATACAAACTGGAAGAATCGAGAAAAATCCCGACAAAAGCTGTTGTTGTATAGCCTAGAGCTTTGGGATTTAACACCATTTTATAGCCCTCAATTAGGTCTGATTCTTGTAGTTTTCTCAATCGTTGATGTACAGCTACGCCCGATATGCCAACCTCACGGGCTATGCCTAAAATAGGGGTTCGCGCATCTTGTACTAATCGCTTGATAATTATTTTGTCAATTCCATCGATTTTAAGTTTTTTGATCATAGGCTAACAAGGAAAGGCTAAAATTACAAAAAAAACCATTCAAATTAGAATGGTTTTGATAAGCTGTAATTTAAACAGAATTAACAAAATTCATCGTAAGCCGCTACTAAATTTTGTGCTATGTCCGATACTGTTCTGCCTTCAATATGATGGCGCTCCAACATATGGACTAATTCTCCATCTTTAAAAAGAGCAATTGATGGAGAGGAGGGCGGAAACGGAATCATATATTCGCGTGCCTTAGCGGTTGACTCTTTTTCTACCCCAGCAAATACGGTTGTTAAATACTCAGGTTTTTTGTCAACTTCTAACGAGGCAATTGTCCCGGGTCTGGCAGTGCCAGCAGCACAACCACAAACTGAGTTTACCACAACTAATGTAGTGCCTTTTTTTGACATAGTTTCCTCAACATCTTTAACTGTTGATAGGGTTTTAAAGCCAGCCTGAGTTAACTCATCGCGCATGGGTTTAACTAATTTTTCTGGATACATGAATTTTATATTTTACTATTACTTAATTAAAACTTTTATCAAAATTTTCACTACAATCTTTTACAAAGATACTCCTTTTTTTGTTAAAAATTTTAAATGCATAACGCCTTTTAACTTAACCCTAAGTTCAACTATTAAGCGCAAGTTTTGATTTTTTGTAAATGTATCGATAAAAAACTTCTTTAGGTTTTTTTATAAATAGTGTTTTGTCAAACATTTAGCTTCTGTGTCTTTTTAAGTGCTATTTTTTTATTAAAATATATCATTGTTAATGCAGATAAGAATATGATGAGAATTGGAATTTTGCTGTTAAGGGATACAAAAAAATTATCCCAACTTTGTTTAAACCCAATTATTTCTTTTAAAAACAATACTATAACACTCCCTAAATAGCCCAAGGCATCAGCCAAATAAAACAGAAAACCTACATTCCCTTTATAATTGAGCAAAGCAATAAGCCGTTCAAACAATAGGCAGTGATATAATATATAGGGCAAATAAATTCCTATTCCTGTACTAATGGTCCAACTAATAGGTGATATTATCCCTTTTTCAAAAAGCAATGTAGAAAACAGCATTAGTATAGCACTCATAATTGTAAACCACATACCAGTGTTAAATGCTTTTAAATTTTTTCGTATTAAAATTCCCATGGACACAACAATTAGTGTAATTACAGCAACAGGAATTTCGGTTAATGTAATTATTTGAGGAACTTTAGAATAACCCAGTTCTGACCAAAACTCTACAATAAAATTATCTCTAAAATCTCTAACTATAGTCAATAAAATATATATAGTAACTAACCCAAAATATCCAAATCCGTTTTGTTTTAAAAACTCTTTGCGTTCTCTTGCAAACATAGGTACTCTTCGAGCTCTTTCTGCAATATCAACTACACTAGGTTTTTTAGATTGTTTTAGCATCCATACCGAAATAAAAAATAAAGGCATAAATAGTAAGCTAGTTAAAAAAGGCATAAAATACTCGTCTGTATTGAAATCTTGCATTAAAAAAACTCCAGTAGTTTTAACCAACCCAGTAGAAAATATAAACGTAGCACTTAATGCTGCTGCTAACATTTCACTATTTACCCTGCCCTCTATATATGAGATAACAATTCCAAAAACCATTCCTAAAGGCAAGCCATTAAAAAACAAAGCTATAGCCTTGTATTTTGTAGGTAAAACAGCAAACAATCCTAGCATAAGTAACCCTGATAAAACAAGCCCAATTAACCAGTTAATTCTCTTTTGCTTAGGCATTTCGGATATAAACTTTATACCAATAAATTTAGATAGCATATAGCCCAGTACTTGACTAATTATTAAAATAGTTTTAGAATTGAACTTATATCCCAAATTCAAATCGTGATACTGTCCTGCCAAAAACGATTTTCTTACTGCATACATACCTGTATAGCATAAAAAAGCAGCTAACATTATCCACAGGGTAGATGTGTTTTTTGTTTTTTTATTATTTGTCAATTTAAAAACTATTTTTTATTTAAAATAATAAGCTTGAGTAAGGGCAAAATTAGATTTGAAAATCTTTAAGATAATTATCGCAAAGTAAAATAACAGTTAATGTTTATTTAATTGTACAAAAAAAATAATTGCAAATTAAAAATTTAAATAGCTGATTTTATTAAATATAAATCATAATATATGATAATTGCAGTATTAAATTTGCATTAACAATACAAAGTGCATTTGCGACTTGAATTTAGCTTGCATAAATTTACTTTTGTTGATTAACTATAATTAACAACACAGAAAAAGTAAATTAAAATAATACAAATAGTAAAATAAATTAGTATGAATAACACACAGGCAAAAGCTATGGTTTTTAATAGTGCCAACGAAGCATTTACTTTAAAATACATGGCATTACCACAATTAAAAGAGGGCGAAATTTTAGTAAAAATAACCTATACTACTATTTGCTCAAGCGACCTACATACTTATGCAGGCAGAAGAAATTCGCCCACGCCGTGCATTTTGGGGCATGAAATTATCGGCATTATATTAGACTTAAAAAATGTTGTAACAGATTATTTTGGTAATTATATAAAAAAAGGAGACTTAATTACCTGGACTATTTACGCATTTGACAAAAACAATTATATGGCTAAAAAAGGATTACCTCAAAAATCAATTAGATTATACAAATACGGGCATCATAAACTCAGTGATAAAGATATTTTAAATGGTGGTTTTGCAAGTCATTGCTTGTTAAGAAAAGGAACAGTTGTTTTTAAGCTTCCTAAAAATTTAACTGCCAAGGTAGCTTCTCCTTTAAATTGTACGCATGCAACTATTGCAGGAGCAATACGCTTAGCGGGGAATATTAAAAATAAAAATGTATTAATAACAGGTGTTGGAATGCTCGGACTTTCTGCTTGTGCTATGGCTATCGAAAATGGAGCTGATAATGTGTACTGTACAGATATAGACAAAGAAAGACTTTCTTTTGCAACAAATTTTGGAGCTAAAAAATTATTTTCGGCAACACTATCTGCAACAGAAATAAACGACCAATTAAAAGATAACGAAAAAATTGATGTAGTGCTCGATACTACAGGTGTGCCTTTTGCTATGAAAACAGGAATATCACTACTGCGTATAGGAGGAATAGCTATTTGGATAGGTGCTGTTTACAACCAAAAAGAAACACAAATTAATGCCGAAATAATAGTCAGAAACCTACTTACTATTAAAGGATTACACAACTACACTCCAAGCGATTTAGGATTAGCTATAAATTTTATGTCGAAAAACTACAACAAATATCCTTTTGAAGCACTTATTGGTAAGGAATATAACTTAGCCGAGCTTTCTGCTGCTTTTACAGTTGCCAATAAAGGCAAATATTATCGCGTAGGCATAAAACAGTAATTTTTAATTAGTTTTTGTTAAAAAATTTATAAAATACAGTTAATTAATATGTTACACTTATTTTTGGTGTTTAAATTAGATTCTTATATCTAAATGTATTAATCGTATTGCCTCAGTATTGAAGTTTTTTATTTTTTTAAATTATACACAAACGATTAGAGCAGTAAAACCTGCTTTATTTAGACAGTCGGGACGACTTTTTAATTCTTTTTTGTACAATGTCTTAAAAAAAGAGAGCCATAACGCTTTATTTTTCTTTAAATTCAAGGTTGTAGATATGAAATTGCTCACTTGCCGCTCGCTTTCAGGCTTCTACCACCTTGTGCTTTGCACAGCACTTCTAGCATTAATTACTCACAAACTCCATTTAACACCTGCCTGACCTCTTAAGCCATGATATTCAACTTGTTTAGGTCGGCTTGAATCTCCATAGTAATACTCCAAACTTTGATTTAGCAAATTGTTAACTTCGGCAAAAAGTGTAAAATTTTTATTAATTTTAAACGTTATATTAGCATCTAAGGCTGAATAGTCTCCATAATATACATCGTCTTTTTTTAAACCACTGCTTCCGTGCTCTATAATATACTTAGCTTTAAAATTGTAGGCTAACCGTATGTTAAACCCTTTTTTTTCGTAATATAGTTGAACATTAGCTAGGTGATCTCCTTGTCTTGGCAAAGAAGTTTTCTCTATCCTGTCTGGTATAGTAAGTTCAGATTTTGTAAATGTATAATTAGCCTGCATGCCAAATCCGCTTAAAAAACCAGGCAAAAAATTAAACTTTTTATTTCCACTAAACTCTGCCCCAAACAACCATGCATTATCTCCATTTCTCGGCTGAGAAATTTCTACCCCTGTTAGCCCGTTAATATTTCCTTGTTGAGTGTATATAAATATAGGATCGGTAATTACTTTATAAAATATTCCTGCTGAAACTACGTCTAGTTTACCAAAATAATGTTCTCCCATCAGATCAAAATTATAAGAATAGGTAGGATTTACATTAGGATTACCTCCGTCAAACTCATTATCGGCAGCAATATATGTTCCTCCTGGTGCTAAGAAGCCAAAATTGGGTCTTGTAAAGGTTCTAGTAGTAGCTATCCTTAAGTTAGTATTAGTATTTGGAGAGTATTTTAAATGAAACATGGGAAGTACAGATAAATAATTTTTTGTTTTTGATACTCCAGACAGTACTCCCTTAGAATTTTCATCAGCAATATCAAACTGATAACCACTAACTTTTGTGCTAGTATTTGTAACTCTTATACCTCCTAAAAGAGTGAGCTTTTTATCAATTTTATAGGTAGCCATACCATAGGCAGAGGTATGAGTTTCATCTACTGAAAAATTTCTCCCTAAGCCTCCTCCGTTTGCTAATATTTCTGAATCTGATTCATTTAGTATTAGTTTACCGTTGCTAAAATTATCAAAATAAAACCGCTCCATTCCCTGTTGAGAAAGTACCGATCCAAAAGAATTACCTATACTAGTATTTAGCTCTTTTAAAAATGCTGTTCTGCCAGGTTGCTCTGTATTGTATTGACTGTAATCTGCCAATGTAGGTACAGTTCCGTTACCCGACCAATTGTAAAATTCGTCTGCAAATACAGCCCTTCTGTCTTTATCTCTAAATTTGATGCCAAATTTTAGTTTCAAATCATCGCTCGAATTAAATTCATAGTTTACAGCAACAACAATATTATCGCGCTCTTTTACTCCTACCTTGTACAGTTCGAGTTCTGAGAACTTCATCTTTGATGGATTGGTTTGAAAGTTAGGATTTGTATAAAAATCAAACAAATTATTATAGTTTAAAATTCCACCATCAGATTCCCAATAAGCTCTCGGCCCCTTACCTCTATCTTGAATATAAACAGGATTTAAGCCTACATCATCCTGATTGTATTTAATAACAAAATAACTGTTATTTTCTGAGTCCGGAATATTGCCGTATTTAAATTCATTGCTATAATGCGCTACACTCCAATCTAGTATTCCGTTTACACCTATATGTTTGCCGCCTATTTCGCTACCAAAAAATTCAAATTTCAAGTCATTCCAAATATTTTGTAATTCTACCCGCCCTGTAGCTGTATCGTCTTTAAACTTATCAAAACGTATACGCTGTTTATAATGTAATTCTTTGTCTAATAGTTTTCCATAGTTTAATCTGGTATAAATTTTATCCTGTTTACTAGGGTTAAATTCAAAAGCTCCATTTACTCCTGTTGTTTTTCTTATACCTATATAATCTCTTAATTCTAAGCGGTAAACACCTTCATCTCCTGAGCGTCGTGCCTCAAAATTATCAGAAGCCCAGTTGCGGTTCCATTGAGAGAAGTTTAGCATATAGCCAAATTTACCATTTTTAGATAAATTGCCTAAGGTAACTGTAGCACTGTAAACACCTTTAGTAGATTTTTCATTATAACCTGCGCCAATAGTTGCGTCTACGGTTAATTTAGAAGGGGCAGTTTTGGTGATAAAATTCACACTCCCTCCTATAGCATCAGAATCTATATCAGGAGTTAATGCTTTTGCTACTTGAACATATCCTATCATTTCTGTCGGAAAAAAATCAAAGGTCGATGCTCTGCTAGCTCCCTCGTCAGCACCTGTGGGTATCCTATTGCTATTCATCGTTGTTGAACTCCATTCGGCTGGTAAACCCCGCAGGGCAACAAAGCGTCCTTCCCCTTGATCGCGTTCTATAGATACTCCTGATATGCGTTGTACGGCCTCGGCAGCATTTCTATCTGGTAATTTGCCAATGCCATCGGCAGCAATTACATTTAATATATTTAAAGAGTTTTTTTGTATATTTAGTGCTTTTGCTTCACTTAATCTTCTGGAAGAATACACAACTACCTCGTCTAACTTAGATGTTTTAGGCTGTAAATTAATATTGTTTAAAATAACAATTGAATTGTTTTGAATAGTTACCGAGCCCGTATAAGTTTCGTAACCTATATAGCTAACTTTTATTTCATATGTACTGGCAACCAAACCCGTTACTGTAAAGTTTCCTTCAAAATCTGTTATTGCATTTTTTTGCGTTCCCGACAGTATTATTGTTGCGCCAGGTAAAGGAAAATTACCATCTAATACCCTCCCTTTTAAACCTCCACTTTGAGCAAATAAAACTAAAGAAAGCATCGATAAAATGCTGCAAAATAAAATTTTAATTTTTTTCATTTTTTTTAAATTATTAATATTAGTAAATATTTGAATGCAAAAATGATTTTATTTTTACTTATTATAAACATTTTTGTTTTAAGAAATCTTTAGCAGAAAATTATTGTTAGGTAATAGAAATGTTAAGAGAAACATTAATTTTTTAACAGACTATAATAAATGTAAAATGAAAGTATTTTATTAGAGCTTCGCTATTAAAAAGTATTGTTGCTTTCTATCCATGTAATTTAATTAGTGTTAATAGTTTTTTATATCCTAGCAAGAAAAGACTTGTGTAACAGCAAATACAAGTTTAGTAACTCATTTATAGAGAGTAAGAAAAATAGAATAATACTGAAGAGCATTAAAGATTATAAATAACACAACTCACTATTTATCATTACAGTTGTTTGTAATTACTTTATAAGGTAATTCTGTAAACTTGTTAATTAGCTCAAATTAATTTAAAGTAAAAATATATTTAAAGTGTTATTAAGGGATTATAATGTGGCAAATACATTTTTAAAAATAAGATTTTATGGCTGATGTTATTTAACAAAATACTTAACAAATGTAAATTAATTTTTAAAGTAATATTTATCAAGCATTTAAAAGCTAAAATTAACTTATTTATTATTTTTATTGTAAAGCTTTTTTAACTTAGCATATTTAATATACGAAAAAAAAGCTTGCATTAGAGAAAAGGTAATGCCATCCAAACCGTTAAATAATCCTTTTTTTAGAAAGTAACAACGTATAAAAGACCAAAAACCGTGATACAATGGTGTGAAAAAATTAATTTTTTTACCCTTGTTGTAATATTCTTCTGATTGCCACGTAGTATATAAATTATACTTACTAATGATTTGATGGAAATTATTCCAACCATAGTGAATAATATGACAATTTGTGTTTTTTAGTTTTTTAGCTTGAATGCTTTGATGAACCTTAGCTATAGAAGGACTAGCTGTAACTTTGTTAAAAAATCTACAAGTATAAGAAGGATACCAGCCAGAGTGATTAATTTCTTCATTTCCTAAAAAATGCCTAAATTTGAAGTTATACGCATCGTATTGATTATTTTCATATATACCACTTTTAATAAATTTAAAACTATCATTATCTAAGCGTTCATCAGCATCTAAATTTAATATCCAGTTATTTTTGCAAAACTGAAGACCGTAAATTCTTTGAGGCCCATCTCCTAAAAATTTCTGAAAATATACTTTAGCACCTAATTTTTTAGCTATTTCTACAGTTTTATCAGTACTAAAAGAGTCTATAACAATAACTTCTTCACATACTTTGTTTAAACAAATTATACAGTTTCTTATGTTTTTTTCTTCATTAAATGAAATAATTAAGCCACTTACAGCCATTTATTGATTTTTTAGTTATAAATTGCGATAACAAAAGTACAATTATAAGTTATGATCCCGAAAGTAATTCATTACTGTTGGTATGGAAAAGGAAAATACAGTGCTAAAATTGAAAAATGTATAGCTTCTTGGAAAGAGAATATGCCAAATTATAAAATTAAAAAATGGGATGAATCAAATACTCCATTTAATAAATTTCCCTTTTTAAAGTTGTTATATAAACAAAAAAAATGGTCATTTATATCAGATTACATACGTTTATATGCAGTATATAAACAGGGTGGTATTTATTTAGATACAGATATTGAATCTGTTAAACCTTTTGATGAATTATTAAATGAAAAAGCTTTTATTGGATTTCAAACTGATTTAACCAAAAGTAAATACCCTATAAACTCAGCAGTTTTTGGCACTGAGAAAGGCGGAGAATTTGCTTTAGATTGTATAAGAGAAACTGAAATAAAGCAACGTCTAAAATTTAATGCTATGGGAGGACCTCCAATAGTTACAAAAGTGCTGTATAGATACGGACTTTCAGAATATAAAAAGCAATATATAAAAGATGTTTTATTATTACCTGTAGAGTATTTTTATCCATTTTCTTGGGATGAAAAATTCACAAAAGATTGTATTAAAAAGGAAACAATATGTATTCATTGGTGGGAGGACTCTTGGAAATGTCAAAAAAAAAATATCTTATATTACCTTGATAGTATTAAAAGAAAAATTCAGAAAACTCCATTGTTATTACTAGATAATTTTTATTATTTAGTTAAAAAAGATAAATTTTATTATACAAAAAAAAAATATGGTTAGTATAGTGATTCCAGTTTATAATGTTGAAAACTATTTAGAAAAATGTCTTATTTCAGTTTTAAACCAAACCTTTAAGAATATAGAGGTTATTATTATAAACGATGGTTCAACTGATAACTCTTTAAAAATATGTAAAAAATTTGAAAAGGAAGATAGCAGAATAGTGTTAATCAATCAAGAAAATAAAGGATTATCTGAAGCTAGAAATAGAGGAATTGAAAAAGCGATAAATCCATACATAACTTTTATTGATTCTGATGATTGGGTAGAAAATTGCTACATAGAAACTTTGTATAATTCTCTTCTGAGCAATAATGCAGATATTGCTGTTGCAGAACTTAATATTGTTTACCAAAAAAGTAAAAAGAAAAGTAAAAAGAAAAGTAAAACAAAGCAAGGTAAAAACGATGGTAAAATTAGCGTGTACAATAATTTTGAAGCACTTTCTGAACTATTTATAGATAATTCAATAAAAAATTATGCTTGTGGTAAAATGTACAAAACAAAGCTTTTTAAAGATATTAGATACCCTAAAGGCGTGTATTTTGAAGACGTGTTTACAACATATAAGTTATTTTATGAGTCAAAAAAAATTGTTAAAATAGATAAAATTTTGATGCACTATGTGCAACGGATTAATAGTATTACCTCTCAAAATTACAAAAATATAAAAAAAGAAATAGACTTGTTTAATGGTTTTACTGGTCAATTAAAATTTATTATGGAAAATAAATATAAACTAAATAATTTTTTAAGTATTAAAAGAAATATGGCAAGAAAGCTTTACAGAATAAAAAAAAGAATAATTAATAACTATCAAAAAAGCGAAATACTTACTTTAAAGGAAATAGACAATAAAATTAACTTTATTTTGAAAGAAAACAAACTCGATATTGTATTATTAAAATACTATTTTAAAAGTAAAATTATTATTAAAAAATAATTGAGGAATGCACAATAACCAAAATGTTTAACCTAAATTTATTTGTGTGGACAACAAGCATATGACCTTGGGTGAGTTTATTATTGACAACCAAAAATCTTTTAAATATTCATCGGGCGAACTATCGCGATTAATCAATTCAATTCGCTTAGCTGCAAAGGTTGTTAATCACGAAATAAGAAAAGCAGGCTTGGTAGATATAACTGGTGCAGCAGGAGCTGTAAATGCTCAAGGAGAAACCCAACAAAAACTAGATGTTTTAGCCAATAATTTATTTAAGCAAACCCTTATTAACAGAGAGATAGTTTGCGGAATTGCCAGTGAAGAGGAAGATAATTTTATTGTTGTTGAAGGCAAAAATAAAACTAACGAAAACAAGTATGTGCTTTTAATGGATCCGCTTGATGGTTCGTCAAATATTGATGTCAATGTTTCGGTAGGCACCATATTTTCAATTTACAGAAGGATATCGGCCATAGGAACTCCTGTTAATAAAAAAGATTTTTTGCAGCGAGGAAGCGAACAAGTGGCAGCAGGCTATGTAGCTTACGGAACTTCCACCATGTTAGTATTTACAACAGGAAAAGGAGTAAACGGCTTTACTCTTAACCCAGCTATAGGCACCTTTTATTTATCGCATCCTAATATGCATTTTCCAAAACAGGCAGAAATATACTCGGTAAGCGAGGGTTATTTTACCCATTTTCAAGAAGGAATGAAACGTTTTTTGGTTTACTGCAAAGATTTAAAAGAAAACAATAAACCTTATACTGCACGTTATATAGGCTCTTTGGTTTCCGATTTTCACCGAAATCTAATTAAAGGTGGCATTTATATTTACCCAGCAACAAAGATGAATCCGACAGGCAAACTGCGGTTATTGTACGAGTGCAACCCCATGGCTTTTATTTGTGAACAAGCTGGCGGGAAAGCCTCAGACGGCTATACTCGTATTTTAAATATCAAGCCCACCGAACTGCATCAGCGAGTGCCCTTTTACTGCGGAAGCCAACAATTGGTAGCTAAGGCTGAAAGGTTTATGAAAAAATACTCGGACAACGAAAAACCTATTTACAATTAGACAAAGAAAATGAAGTTTATCGCATAACCAAAATACTGTATTTATAACTTGAAATTAGCCATCAAATTAAACGCCTACCTCAATGAGTTCCTAATATATTTGACTGGCAATTATTTTGAGTATACTCACCAAAGTATTTAGCATATTGATATTATAATTTATTTAAACTATATGTATATATACTCATTTATCTAATTGAAGTTTTTCTATCAATTCATTCTTCTTTCTTCTGCTTACACTTACAATTGTACCATCAATTAACTTTAATTCACTCAACCCCTTATTGTACTCTGTAACATGATTTAGATTTATCACATAAGAATTGTGAACTCGATAAAACTCAGAATACGTAAATTTTTTCTGAACCTCTTTTAGAGTTTTGGTTACCACTATTTTCTTTGCTGATGTTAAAAAAATAGTTGTATAGCTTTTATCTGCCTTTAAATAAACAACATTTTCTCTAGCTATTAAATACACTCTACCATCGGCAGCTATATTTATTTTGTTAGGTATTTTTTTTTGTTCTTTTTTAAGAAAGAACTGCTTTTCTGCCTTGGCAAGTGTAAGTTGTAGCTCATTTATATCAATAGGTTTCAATAAGTAGTCTAAAACATTTGCTTTAACAGCTTTTATCCCGTGTTCATAGTGTGTAGTTGTTAAAACAACTTCAAATGTTCTACTGGTAAAGTTGCTGAGGAATGCAAAACCGTCTACTTCTAACAATTGCACGTCTAAAAAAACAATATCAGGCTCAATTTCTCGAATTAGATTAAGCCCATCTAAAGCAAAATTGCATTTTATTATGTTTATCTCTTCATCTGACTTGTATTTTCTAATTTTGCTTTCTAATGCGTTTAAGGCATCAACTTCAGTATCAATTAAGATAATTTTTATCATACGTTTACTAATCAATATTTAGTTGCACTAGAGGGACCTTTATAATACAGGGGGACAAACACAATTCAAATATGGCTTAAGGAACAAAGATGACCTATCTTTACCATACAGTTTCGACTTTTATAAAAAGTTTCTATATTAGAGTAGTTGGCTTAGTAAAAATTTTCATAAAAATACAAAATTTTTCTTAAATATTCTATACAAATTAAAACATTAAGGATTAAAATTTTATTTTTTAAGACTTTTAAAAAAAGAATCTATCTAACTACTTGTATTTTAATATTGTTATTTATTTTACTTTATCCATAAAAATTAATTTTAATTAAACAGTTATTATTTTATTCTTTAGAAATTTAGTATTAACTTTATAATATGAGCAAAGTAACTTACTTTTCTTGTTTTTAAAAATACTATTTATAAATTTAATATTAATCGAAAAAACTAAAAACTTCTTACAATGTTTTAGATTAAGCTTTGAGTAGCTTATTATTTTTTGTTTATCAATTGAGGTGCTAAACAAATATAAGAACTTAGAAAATAAATTCCTTGCATAAAAAATAACAAAGTTATATTTTTTTTAGGTATTGCAGTATTTAAGTAATTTTTTTAAGCTTCTTTTGATAATTAGTGTCCGCTAAAAAACTCTATTTTTTAAAGCATGTATCACGTGTTAACACCTCTTAATAAAGTAAAATTTTACTTTAAATTAATTTGAGCTAATTAACAAGTTTATAAAATTAATTTGGATGAGTAGGATTCTAAACAGTTGTAGTGAGAAATAGTGAGCGGAAGGCTGAAAATACTACGCGAAGCACAAGGTGTGAAAGCCTGAAAGCGATCAATTACATATCTGTAGCCTCAACTTAAAGAAAAACATAATGTTATATGCTTCTTTTTTTAGGATATTATATAAGGGATAAAAAATCGTTCCGATTACCTAATACATGGGCTTTGTTACTCGAATTATTTGTATATAATATTATACCTTTTCTTTACCGTTGTTTAATTTTTTCAATTGTCAAAGATTTGCATTAATACCGCAAACTACTCTGCTTGTTGGGCTTATTTTAGTTGTTTAAATGCATTTAATAGGTTTTTAAAATCTACATGATTATTGTATAAATGAGAGGCTACCCGAATCGAATTCCCTCTGACGGATACATAAATTTTTTCTCTAACAAAAACTTCTTTTAGCTTTTCTAATGAAATATCCTCGGGCAATCTCACTCCAAATAAATGATGACTTCTATACTCTTCAACTTCAATTGAGCAACCTAAATACTTTAATTCTTCAACATAAGGTTTTGTCAATTGTTCGGTATAGGCTTGAATGTTTGCTGGTCCCCATTGATTAACTTGCTCTAAGGCACGTGTGAGCATTGGGGCAAGGATAAAGTTGGTGCTTTCTCCCACCTCATAACGCATCATCCCCGATTGATAATTTTGTTGATAGTTTATAAGGTTTGTAAAATCTTCACTATTCAAACGATTCATCCAATTGTTTTCAATAGGCAGTCCATCGGCAAAATAATCTCCATAATAAGCCACGCCACAGGCATAAGGTCCCATCAACCATTTATAACCAGCAACAACTAAGGCATCTGGCTTAATTTGTTGCACATCGAAAGGCAGTGCGCCAATAGATTGCGTCCCATCAATTACCAAAATTGCTCCAACCTCATCGGCTCGTTTTCTGATGGTCATTAAATCGAAGAGTGTGCCGTCTGTCCAATGTACATGCCCACAAGCCACCATTTTGGTGTTTTGGTCAATAGTTTGAAAAAGCTGCTCATTCCACAACTTTCCTCTGTTTTTAGAGTTTTTTGGTGGAGCAACTCTTTTTAGTTCAATTCCTTTATTTTTTTCTAAAGCCATCCAAGCATAAATATTACTCGGAAACTGCTCATCGGCAACTACAATATTATCTCCCTTACCTGCCTTAAGATTCTTGGCTACATTGGCCATTCCATATGAAACAGAAGGAATAATTACACAACTCTTAGAATCAGCATTGATAAGCTTTGCAAATTCATCCCTAAGTCTTGATTTATTGTAAAAGAAATCGCTTTGCTTAATGTCAGTAGGATTATCTCTCTTGTAAATGGCCTCAACACCCACTTGAGCTACACTCCTTAGCATAGGCGACATATAACTGCAATTTAAATAGGTAACCTCATTGTTTAGGTTAAATAAGTGACTTTGGTTTTTTAACAAAGGTGTACCTTTTAAAGAATCGTTTTTTTTCTTTAAATTATATAACATAATACTAGTTTTTTAAGGATGGGATATAGTTTTTGTATTTTTTGATTATTGTTTCGCTCATTACTTTGTAGAGGTTATTAGCCCAACTTGCTAAACTCCTTCATCAGGATTTTAATTAAACATCTTTATGTACTTTTCTGTACTTTAAAAACGCCTAAGTCAATTATTTTATTATAAGTTCATTAAACGCAAGTAAGAGTTAACGCAGTTTGTGAAACTTTTTTCTTCTTAAAATAAAGTACTGCCAAACTACAGAGTTATGTAAATTATAGCCCGATCTTTGTTGCAGCTTTTTTCTCTTACCCAAAAATTTGGATAAGTTGGCATAAAAACTCATATGGGCCTTTAGTATTGCTATAGTGTGAATTGGACGCAGTTCAAAGGCAAACTTTAAACCCGCAACTCCATCTAGAATTAAACGAGAAAGCACTACCCAAACAAATCGGTTTTTTGGAATGTTTTTAACTATACTCAACAAGCTGTTGCGGAAGTTTAAAAAGGTTTTTTGAGGATTGCTTTCTCTCAATGTTGCTCCTCCTATGTGATAAACTGTTGAACTGCCAATATACATTATTTGATAGCCTTTGTTTTGGGTGCGCCAACACAGGTCAATTTCTTCTTGATGTGCAAAATAATCTTCGTCAAAGCCTCCCAAACTGTGATATACCTCTGAACGAATAAACATACAGGCACCAGATGCCCAAAAAATTAGACTAGTATCGTTAAACTGACCCTTGTCGGTTTCTAAGGTATTAAATATCCTTCCCCTGCAATAGGGATAACCGTATAAATCAATAAAGCCACCAGCAGCACCAGCGTATTCAAATTTAGTTTTATTATTGTAACTCAATAACTTAGGTTGTATAATAGCAGTTTTGGGCTGGTTTTTAAATGCAGTAAGCACTGGGGTTAACCAATTTTCGCTTACCTGAACATCTGAATTTAACAAACAGTATATATCAGCGTTAATTTGTTGTAAGGCATCATTATAGCCCTTGGCATAACCACCATTAAATTTGTTTTCAACAATTTTTACCAACGGGAAGTGCTCTTTTATATAAGTTGTAGAACCATCGGTTGAAGCATTGTCAGCTAGATATATTTCGGCATCCTTAGAACTAAACTTTATTATATTTGGCAAAAACTGTGCTAATAGTTTTTTTCCGTTCCAATTTAATATGACGATTGCTGTTTTCAGTAGTTTGTGTTTTTAAAATTACTCGTATTAATTTACAAAATGCCAAAAATACATTTTTATGTTGAGCTTAAACTAAGAATAAGAGTTAATTTGTAATACAGATTGCAACAAGTTTGTTTTTACTGTAAAATTACTTTTAAGGTAGAGCGCAGAACCCAATATTTAACTTTTTTTGTGAAGTTGTGAAGTGTTTTTGTTTTTAAATAGGTTTAGTTTTTGTAAAAATTCATTTGATCTATGTATTTCCAAACCTCAGTTGGCAGCAGTGGGCGCACTGATTTTTGTTGCTTTATTGCACTTCGAATGGCTGTTGATGAAATTTGTATTATTGGAGCTTTGACCATTTTTATTTTTGGATGATTGCTAAACTGTACTTTTGACATTCCTTTTGATATCCTTGGATATACATACACTTGATAGTTATCTAAAATTGCCTTGTAATTTTTCCATTTATGGAAACTCTTTAAATTATCTTCTCCCATAATAATACCAAACGAATAGCTGGGATATTTTTCGGATATATAAGCCAAAGTATTTATGGTATAATTAGGTTGAGGTAGTTTAAATTCTATATCAGAAGGTCTTAAATTGTCGTATATATGTGTTGCCAAATACACCATTTCTAAGCGGTGGTAATTACTTATTAGCTCACTTTTTTTCTTAAAAGGATTACACGGGGTAACAACTAGCCATACTTCTTGTAAGTCAGAGTATTCTGCAAAGTGATTTGCAATGATAATATGACCCAAGTGAATGGGGTTAAAGGTACCAAAATACAAAGCTATTTTTTTGCTCATAAAATTTAGTATATTACTTGTTTTTAACCTTGCTTTTAGCGCCTATGCTTTACTATTTTTAGCGAGGCTTAGATGCTAAAAATTCATCTATTGTATTTTCTGCTTCTTGTAAGGCTAGTTGCAAATTGTAATTTTTTATTACTTTGTCAAACTCTAAAACCTTAGTAAATTCAACAGGTGCTTTTGCCATTCTTTTAGCTATTTTTTCTTTGCTATCTTGTCCTCTTTTGTGCAGTCGTTTAACTAATTCATCAACATTGGGCGGTTTTATAAATACTGATAGTGTTTGGTGTGGAAATTTGTTTTTTATCTTTAAACCTCCAGCTACATCAACATCGAAGATTATATGTTTGTTTTTATTCCAAATGCGTTGCACTTCAGACTTTAAGGTTCCGTAAAAACTATTTTTATATACTTCTTCCCATTCTAAGAACTCTTGATTTTTAATTTTTTTTTTAAAACTTTCAACAGAAATAAAATAATAGTCAGTTCCATCTTTTTCATTAGCTCTTGGGCTTCGTGAGGTAGCCGATATGGAAAACTCTAAATTAAATCGAACTTGGGCTAATAAATGACGCACTATAGTTGTTTTACCAGAACCTGACGGTGCTGAAAAAACAATTAATTTACCTTGAAATCCTTTTGACATACTAAAGTACATTTAAAACTTGTTCCTTTATTTTTTCTAACTCATCTTTCATTTCAATTACAACTTTTTGCATAGGTGCAAAATTAGCCTTTGAGCCAGTAGTGTTTATTTCTCTTCCTATTTCTTGAGCAATAAAGCCTAGTTTTTTTCCGTTGGAGTTTTCAGAGGCTAGTTGTTCTAAAAAATAATCTAAATGGTTTGCCAGCCTAACTTTTTCTTCATTGATATCAATTTTTTCTAAATAATAAATTAATTCTTGTTCAAATCTGTTTTCATCGATTTCAATTTTTAGATCTTCAAGTGCTTTTCGCAATCGGGGTTTTATATGGTTAATTCTGCTTGTATCTAATTTTTCTATGTCTTTAATTCCTGATTTTATATTGTTTATTCTGTCTTTAAAGTCCTGCTCAATTGAGCTTGCCTCATAAAGTCTGTACTGTATAATTTCGTCAATAGCTTTGTCGAGGCAACTTTCAATTTGTAGCCATTCTTGCTCGTCAAATTCTTCTTTTTCAATTTTAAGAGCATCGGGCATTTTAACGGCCATAGCTAAGAGATCAATATTATTTGAACTTGAGTGTACTAATGAATTTAGCTGTTTCATATACTCTTGTATTACTCTTTTATTAAGTGTTGTTGGGGTTTGATCGACCGTATCTTCTAAAAAAATAGAAAACTCAATTTTCCCTCTAACCAAGCTATTGGCTAATTTTTTGCGTATATCTAGTTCTTTTTCTTTATAGTAGGCAGGAATTCGTGTGTTTAAATCAAATATTTTACTGTTTAATGATTTTATCTCAATGGTTATCTTTTTGGTAGCTAACTGTAAAGTAGATTTACCATACCCTGTCATTGAATGAATCATAATTTTAGTTTTATAAAATGTAAAGTTACATTATTTATTGGTAGTTGTAGGGCTTTGTTTTGTTGCTAAATATACTCCTAAAAAAATTAAAAGTACAGCTATTACTTTTACAATACTCAAGCTATCGCTACCAACTAGTAAGGCGTAAATAGTAGCAATAACAGGTTGTAAATATATAAAAACACTAACTGTTGTGGGTTTTAGTATTGATAGAGCAAATAAATTAAACAAATAAGTAAAGCAGGTTGCAAATAGTGTTACAAAACCTGCTTTAAGATAAATAGCAGTTGGTATAAGATGCCATTTAACCTCTAGCAATTCTGCTGCACCAAACGGGAGTACTAACAAAAAACCAAAAAAGTACAACCATTTTACAAAGAGTATTGGATTGTATTTTTGAATTATATTTCTCACAATTACTAAATACAAGGCATAAGAAGTAGCATTGATAAATACCAACAAATTTCCTAAAGCTATGTTTTTTGAATCGCCGCCATTGCCTTTGCCGTATAAGATCAAAACTAAAGCACCTGACATTCCTATTATTATCCCTGCAATTTTTCTAAAAAAAAGCTTTTCTTTCAATAAAATACTCGAAAAGACTAATACCAAAATAGGACTTGTAATCATTATTACCGATGCATTGATTGGACTGGTATAACTTAAACCTTTAAAAAAAGTAAGCATATTTAAAGCTATTCCAAAAAACGATGCTGCAAATATTAGCTTGTAATCTTGTTTTTCAATTTTTTGATTTTTTAAAAACAGTCCTATCAACCAAAAAAAGCAGCTTGCTCCTACAACTCTTAAGGCAATAAAGCCAAAGGGCTTTATGTATAGTGGCATTACATCTTTAGCTATTGAAAAATTAAGTCCATAAATTACAGCTGCAAACGAAGTTGCAGTAAATGCTAGTACTCTTGACGACATTGTTTGTAAAAACTAATATATGTAAAAACTAAATATATATTGTAGCGTTTTTAAAAGTTTTTTAAAAATTCAAAAAACTAAGCGTAAAAAAGTTGTTTTAACTTTAGCTCAATTAGCAAAAAATAACAACAAAAAAATATGTTTTTTAATTATTTAATTTAAGTACTGCCATAAAGGCTTGTTGGGGTATTTCAACATTTCCTACCTGACGCATGCGTTTTTTGCCTTTTTTTTGCTTTTCCAATAATTTGCGCTTGCGCGAAATATCGCCTCCGTAGCATTTTGCCGTTACGTCTTTGCGCAATGCCTTTACAGTTTCTCGCGCTATAATTTTGGTTCCGATAGCAGCTTGAATCGGTATGTCAAACTGCTGCCTAGGAATAAGCTCTTTTAGCTTTTCGCAAATGCGTTTACCAATATTATAAGCATTATCGGCATGCAGTAAAGACGAAAGTGCATCGACAGCCTGACTGTTTAGCAACATATCAACGCGAACTAGCTTTGAGGGTTTCATGCCTATTGGATAATAATCAAACGAAGCGTAGCCTTTTGATACTGTTTTTAAACGATCGTAAAAATCAAAAACAATTTCTGCCAAAGGCAATTCAAATGTAAGTTCAACGCGTTGAGGTGTTAAATAGGTTTGATTTGTAATTTGTCCTCGTTTTTCAATACACAAGTTCATAACTTGACCAACAAAATCGGCTTTTGTGATAATCGATGCTTTAATAAAGGGCTCTTCAACTCGGCTTAACTTTGAGGGATTTGGTAAATCGGAAGGATTGTTTACAACAATAGCCTCACTGGGTTGCTTGTGGGTAAAGGCGTGATACGATACATTAGGCACTGTGGTTATAACTGTCATATTAAACTCGCGTTCTAGGCGCTCTTGGATAATTTCCATGTGAAGCATTCCCAAAAAGCCACAGCGAAATCCAAAACCTAAAGCTACTGAACTCTCGGGCTGACAAACCAAAGATGCATCGTTGAGTTGTAATTTTTCCATCGATGCTCTAAGCTCTTCATAATCTTCAGTATCAACAGGGTAAATACCAGCAAATACCATGGGCTTAACATCTTCAAAACCCTCTACAACATCTGTGGTAGGCTTGTTAAAGTCAGTAATTGTATCGCCTACTTTTACCTCTTTGGCTGTTTTGATGCCAGTAATTAAATAGCCTACATTGCCCGTTTCAATTTCTTGTTTGGGTATTTGGTTGAGTTTTAATATGCCTACCTCATCGGCAAAATATTCTTTCCCTGTTGCTATGAATTTTATTTTTTGATTCTTTTTAATTGAACCGTCAACAACCTTAAAATAGGTTTCAATACCTCTATACGAATTGTAAATGCTGTCAAAAATCAAAGCTTTTAAAGGCGCATTGGGGTTTCCCCTAGGTGGTGGTATTTGGTTTATTACGGCTTCTAAAATTTTAGCTACTCCTGAGCCTGTTTTGCCACTTGCAGGAATTACCTCCTCTGCTTTGCAGCCGAGCAAATCAACAATATCATCAGTTACTTCTTCTGGATTTGCGCTTGGCAAGTCAATTTTATTTAGTACAGGGATTATTTCTAAATCGTTTTCAAGGGCTAAATGTAAATTAGAAATAGTTTGTGCTTGAATGCTTTGGGCAGCATCAACTACAAGTAGAGCCCCTTCGCAGGCAGCAATTGAGCGAGAAACTTCGTAAGAAAAATCAACATGACCTGGCGTGTCAATCAAATTTAAAACATAAGACTTGCCCTTGTGCATATAATTCATTTGGATTGCATGAGATTTAATAGTAATACCCCTTTCTCGCTCCAAATCCATATTGTCAAGCAGTTGATCTTGTTTTTGCCGTTCTGTTATTGTTTGAGTAAAATCGAGCAGCCGATCAGCTAAAGTGCTCTTACCATGGTCAATATGAGCAATAATGCAAAAGTTTCTTATGTATTCCATCTGTTTAAACCTTATATAATCTGCTTATCAACGTTTTAATTTACACGCTTAAAAATAAACTTTATCAATACATCTGCAAAGACTCTTTAACTCAGCTAAACCTAATATTGGCACTTGCTATATGCATTTAGCTTAGTATACAGTTTATTTATACATAAATATAAAGAATTGACAAGTTTCCTCATTTGATTGAGGATCGACAAAGATACAGCATTTGAAAAAGTATTTTTTAAAAAATGTACCTTTGCAAAAAAATTTGATTTGGTTAAAATTGGTTCAATAGAATTGCCTGATTTTCCTTTGTTACTGGCTCCTATGGAAGATGTTAGCGATCCTCCCTTTAGGGCTTTGTGCAAAGAAAACGGAGCCGATGTGGTTTACACTGAGTTTATATCCTCTGAAGGTTTAATACGCAATGCGGCAAAGAGCATAGTGAAATTAGATATTTATGAAAGAGAAAGACCTGTAGGGATTCAAATTTTTGGTTCTAATTTAGAATCTATGATGCGCTGCGTTGAGATTGTTGAAAAAACCAAACCTGATATTATTGATATCAATTTTGGTTGTCCAGTAAAAAAAGTGGTTTCAAAGGGTGCAGGGGCTGGCATTTTAAAAGATATTGATTTGATGGTAAAGCTAACCAAAGCCATGGTAAAATGCACTAATTTGCCTGTTACAGTAAAAACTAGATTGGGTTGGGACAAGGATACTATTAAAATTGTAGAGGTTGCTGAAAGGCTGCAAGATGTTGGTTGTAAAGCCATTTCAATTCACGGTCGTACCCGCGTGCAAATGTACAAGGGCAAAGCAGATTGGAAACCTATTGCAGAGGTAAAGAACAATCCTAGGATGCATATTCCCATTTTTGGGAATGGCGATGTTAGCTCGGTTGAAAAAGCTGTAGAAATGAGAAATATTTACGGGCTTGACGGTTGTATGATTGGCAGAGCATCAATAGGTTATCCTTGGTTTTTTAAAGAATTAAAGCACTTTTTTAAAACAGGAAAGCACTTGAAGCCTCCAACAATTGCCGAAAGGGTAGGGGTTGCCAAACGTCATTTAGAAATGGCTATTAATTGGAAAGGAGAGCACTTGGGAATTGTAGAAACTCGACGGCACTATACAAATTACTTTAAAGGGATACCACACTTTAAAAAGTATCGTTTAAAAATGATTACTTCCGACCAACCTAAAGAACTTTTTGATACTTTTAAGCAGGTTGAGCTAGCTTTTAGACAATAAAAATTTAGAGTTTATTTTTTTTACTGTATAAAAAATGGTTAACAGCTCATGGATTAATTTTAAAAAAATATTTGTTTTGTTGAGTTATTTTAATTAAATTCAGGAGTTTTCAATAAAGTTTTTTGTTATTCTTGAGCTGGCAATTTTAGAGGCTATATATCCTAGCAAAACAAGGGTAAGAACCACAATCCATAGGTTAATCCAAGTAAATTCAACTGGGTAAGCTAAATTTGTACTAATCATAAACACATCAAAGTGAAGCTGAATAAAAACCATAAGTCCTCCTATTAGCAAACCCACTAACATGCCTATCATTACCAATAAGAAACCTTGAAAAACAAATATTTGCTTTATTTGCCTAACACTACTGCCTAGGTTTAACAGTGTTTTTAAATTTTTTCTTTTATCGATAACCAACATAATAACAGATCCTATAACATTAAACAAAGCAATTGCAATAATTAAAGTAAATATTAAATAAGAAACAAAATTTTCTGTATTTACTACTTTGTAATAAAGGGCATTTAATTGCTTTTTGGTTTTTACAGTAAAATTTTTTCCCAAACTTTGTTCTAATTGTTCTTTAACTTGATTACTGTTAAATGATTTGTCAATTTTTACTTCAATAGCTGTAACTTGATTTTCGGAAAAATTGAGTAGTTCTTTTGCAAGCGATATATTTGTAAAAACATATTTGTTTTCAAACTCTTCAGAACCAGTATATATTCCTGTGATCTGTACCTGTGCCGTATTAAATGCACTGTTGATGTTGGCAATAAATTTTGTGCCCGACTTAGGAACTGTAATTTGCATAGGTCGGCTAAAGTTAAATGCTCCTAACGATAGTTTATACGAAATTCCTGCCCCTATAACAGCGGTGTTTTTATAAGCTTTATCTAGCCAAGTACCAATATTTAGTGCCGAATCAATTTTAACTACTTGGTTGTAACTTTGATCTACTCCCTTTATATAGGCAATATGGTTTTTGTCGAGGTATTTTAAAGAGACTCTTTCTTCTACAACCTTAGAGTAGGTTTGTACAGCTTTAATTTTCCCGATTTTTTTATCTGTCGATTCGGTAAATTGAAAGGATTTCCCCTTTAGTGGTAAAATCTTTATATCAGGACTGTAAGCCTCTAATAAGGTATCGCTAAAAGTTCTCAATCCTGAAAAACCCGAAAGTATAATAAACAAAGCAGATGTAGCAATTATAACCCCAAAACCTGCTATAAAACTGATAATGTTTATAGCGTTAGTTCCGCTTTTTGAAAATAAATATCTTTTGGCAATATATAGCGAGAAGTTCAAAAGTTTTTTATAAAAGTTTTTTACCTATTTGTAAATATTATTTTTTTATTGTAAGTATTTGTTTAACAGCAATCAAATAAAACAAAATACAGCTTTAAACTAATTATCGCTTTTGGCGTTTAGGTAACACTTCAGGGTTTTTAATCGGATTTACGTCTTTGCCAATTAAATACTGGTCAATTTTTTCAATATAATCTAAGCTATCATCTTCAAAAAAATATAGCTCGGGCATCCTGCGCAATTGATTTCTTGTTCTCTGCGCAAGTTCATGTTTTATCAAAGAGCTATTCGATTTTATTCCTTGTATTATTTCTTTTCTTTTTTCTGATGGAAATACACTGAGGTAAATTTTAGCTATCCCCAAATCTGCCGTTACCGAAACTTTTGATACCGAAATTATAAGGCCTTTAATCCCATCCTGAGCAGCTCGTTGCAATATCGATATCAAATCTTGCTGCAATAGCTTTTCTATTTTGCGCTGTCTGTTTAATTTTTCCACCCTACAAATTTAGCAAATATTTTATAACTTTATAAAAATTGCAAATCTATAAAAGCATCGGCTAACAACAAAAGACAACTTTTAAATACTAAGTGTTTTTATAGTAAAAGTTCAAATATTAAGTTTGAGTACTAACGGTATTAATAATTATTAAGCTAATCAAATCTAAATTTACTTTTTAATTGTTTATTGAGATTTGTGTTAAAAAATAGAATTGAACAAATACAAAATTAAAATCAAAAAGCTTTTTACAACCTAAACTCACTTATGCCTTTGTAAGTGTTAAAAATATGAGGATAGTGTTCAATTACATTTTGTTTCATAAAAGTCAAGGGCACATCATCAAAATACCCGTAATCTTCAAGATATTCCATAAACAAGCTACCTTCACTGTTGTATTGCTGTAAATAAGAACTATTTTCACCGTCAAAATTTAAAGGAGGAATTTTGAATTTTTGGCACAAGTCTTTGTTAAAAGCAGGAGACAACTTTAACCATTTGCCCCCTAAAAAAACACTTACCATGCCGTGGGGTGTTAGTTCATTAGTTCCAAATTTTTCTGTTAGCCTTTCAACTGCTATATGGTTTTTTACCTTACCTAAATGAAGTCGAGCCATAATCCCCACTCCGCGTAAGCAAGCAACAAGTAGCACCGATTTTTCAACACAGTTGCCTGTATTTTTTTTAGCTATAACACTAGCCTTATAGCTGTTTTCAGACAAACTAATTGTGTAGGGGTCGTACCACCAAGCATCCCTAATTTTTAAATACAGAGCAATAGCCTTTTCCTTATTTGTCAACTCATTATTATTATAAGGAGCTATAAGCTCTTGAATAGCTTTGATTTTATAGTTTAAATAAACAGTTGATTTTAAGTATTTATCCATTATTAAGCTTTTTTAATGCAATTAAATAAAGATATGTTTTAACATCAAAAATACACAAAAAAACTCGTATTTAGCAATCGATTGAAATTTTAAACCAAAAAACAAGCAAAAAACTTTAAAATAACTTATAACTTCTGTGCTAAGCACTAATTTCGCCTCTTAATGAACTTTCAAAGTATTCCTTAAACTGCTCTTTTGTTAAATTGCTACCAAGCAAATACATCATTTTAGCTATAGCAGTTTCGCAAGTAATATCCTTACCGTTTATAAGCCCAATACTTTGCAAGCTCGCACTTGTTTGATAACGTCCCAAAATAACACTGCCACCAGAGCACTGAGTTATATTGACAATATAAATACCTTTGTTTATAAATTCGCTTAGCAAATTCAAAAACCAGTTTTCGGTAGGCGCATTCCCCACCCCGTAAGTTTCTAAAACAAGTCCTTTTAAGTCTTTTATATGCAAAAAACTTCTAATTGCCCTTTCAGTAATTCCTGGAAATAATTTTAAAATGGCAACATTATTGTCTAGTTTTTTTCTAAAAATCAAGTTTTTATTTTTATTTTTTAACCTTAAAAGTAAAGGGTAATTAAAGTTTAAATGAACCCCACTTTTAGCCAAAGGAGGATAATTCATGGAGGTAAAGGCTTCGAACTGCTCGGCACTTATTTTGGTAGTTCTGTTAGCTCGGTATAGTTTGTATTCAAAATACAGGCCTACCTCCTGAATTACAGGCTCGTTGTTTTCTTGGGCGGCTGCTATTTGAATAGAAGTAATTAAATTTTCTTTGGCATCAGTTCTCAAATCACCAATAGGCAGTTGAGAGCCTGTAAAAATTACTGGTTTTTGCAAGTTTTCGAACATAAAGCTAATAGCTGAAGATACATACGACATAGTATCTGAACCTGTAAGAACAACAAAACCACTAAACTTAGTGTAGTTTTGAGCAATAATTTCGGCAGTTTCAATATAGTACTGTACATTCATATTTGACGAATCTATAGGTTGCACAAATGAAACCGTTTCTATATCGCATTGTAGCTGTTGTAATTCAGGTATTTTATTTAAAATTTGACTAAAATCAAATGCTTTTAAAGCACCCGTTAAATAGTCTTTTACCATACCGATGGTGCCGCCTGTATAAACTATAAGTACCTTGGGCTTTTTTGCCATATCAACTGTTTTTTTACTGTATTTTTAACAAAACAACTAATTAATTTTTTAACGTATAACACTTGCAATTATAAGTCAAAAAACGCATAAGCTCAAATAAATACTTAAAAAATTTCCTTAATGCCAAAATCAAAAAACAATTAGATTAAAGCATTAATAGGAACTTAGCTCAGCAATAAATCTAGGTCAAGGGCTTTATTGTATTATTGTAATTCTTATTTTTTGTTTTGTAAATTCAATTACCTTTACAGTGTGGAAGATAAAACAATTATTTTTGGTATTAGGGCTATTATTGAGGCTGTTGAAAGTGGCTTTTCAATAAGCAAAATATACTTGCAAAAAGGTTTACGGGGTTCACTGTACTATCAGCTAGAAAAAATAGCAAAAAAAGATAAAATTGCAACAGTTGTAGTCCCGATTGAAAAATTAAATACTTTATCTAAGCACAGCAATCATCAAGGCGCTGTTGCTAAAGTATCGCCCATTGAATTTTACAAATTAGACAACCTAGTACAATCAGCCTTTAAAAACGACAAAAAACCTTTATTTCTTCTTTTAGATCAAGTTTCAGATGTCAGAAATTTTGGAGCAATAATAAGAACAGCTGAATGTACAGGGGTTAGCGGTATAATTATTCAACAAGGAGGTAGTGCCCCTGTAAACGCCCAAACAATAAAGACATCTGCTGGTGCAGCTTTTAAGATGCCTATATGCAGAGTTGCACATATTAAAGATGCTATTTTTCACTTACAAGCCTCAGCTGTTAAGATAGTTACGGCTACTGAAAAAACTGATAATCTGCTTTACGATATTGACTTTAATCAGGCTATGGCAATTGTAATAGGTTCTGAATACAAGGGAGTTAGTACTTCAGTACAAAAACTGTCAGACTATAAAGCTAAGTTGCCCCTGCTCGGAGAAATCAAATCATTAAATGTTTCAGTTACCTGCGGTGCTTTTCTTTATGAAGCTATAAGACAGCGCTTTAACTAAATTGTTAAAAGAAACTAACTTTGCTTATCTCTTGGCTTATAAACATAATTATACTTTTGTCCAGATGATGAATTTTGGCTGCTGTCATCAAGTTCTATTTGCTCGCTCCCATCGCCTAGGTAATTTCCTTGTTTGTCAAACATATCGTCAAATTCAGTTTTTGAAAACACAAATTTCTTTTTAACAATACCCTCTTTTCGATAAACATAAGCAAGTGCTACACCAGTTACAAAACCAGCTAAATGTCCTTCCCACGAAATGCTGTTTTTTACCGGAAACAAATACCAAATCATGCTTCCGTACAAAAAAACAACAATTAGGGAAACAGACGTAAGCCTGTAGTGTTTTTTTATAATACCGCTAAAAAACACAAAACTAAATAACATATAAACAAGTCCGCTCGATCCAATATGGTATGCCTGTCTGCCAATTAGCCAGGTTGTCATTCCTGTTGCAAGTCCGCCGTATAAAAAAACTTTATAAGTGGTTTTTCCGTAAAAAAACAAAGCCAAGGAACTCAACACAAATAATGGTATTGAGTTGTTTAGCAAATGTTTAGCATTAATATGTATAAAAGGCGAAAACAAAACTCCTCTTAAACCTTTTACAGTTCTGGGGTAAATACCCAAATCATTAAAGTTTTTTTCAAATTTAATTTCTACTCCATATATAATCCACAGCATCAAAACAACAACAATTGGCAGTGTTAACACTAGCTGAGAAAAATTAAGTTTATCGCGTTTATCCATTAGTATACGCTTGTTAAAAAGATGTTTAACAAAAAGTAAATTAAATAATTAGGCATTAGCCAAAAATATCAAATTTGTACCGAGTTTATTCTAATTTAATAGGGTGTCATTATTTATAAACAACTTGTTACAAATATAAATATTGTAAAAACACTTTAATTTTTAACTAATTGTTAGTAAGCTTTTTATAAGATTAATTTGTTGTTTATTCAGCAAACGGCATTATTTAAACATTTTTAGCTGCTTTTTATTTACAGGTTGCAATATATCAATTATTGTTAACTTTGATTTTTAATATTAGTTTATTAAAAATAATGATACAGCCTTTAGCAGAGCGTATTCGCCCTAAATCGTTAAGTGATTATATAGGTCAGCAGCACTTAGTTGGGACCAATGGAGTTTTAAGTCAGTACATTAAACAAGGTATTGTTCCCTCATTAATTTTATGGGGACCGCCCGGAACAGGTAAAACAACTTTAGCAAATATAATTGCTAATGAGTCAAAAAGACCTTTTTACAGCTTAAGTGCCATTAGCTCAGGAGTAAAAGATTTGAGGGAAATCATCGAAAAAGCTAAAACAAACAGTGGTTTGTTTGTGCAAAAAAGCCCTATTTTGTTTATTGATGAGATTCACAGGTTTAGTAAGTCGCAACAAGATTCTTTACTATCTGCAGTTGAAAAGGGTTGGCTTATCTTAATTGGAGCTACTACTGAAAATCCAAGTTTTGAGGTAATATCGGCCTTGCTTTCTCGCTGTCAGATATATACCTTGCACGCCTTTGACAAGCAGGCTTTGTTAGACTTATTGCACAGAGCAATTAAAAAAGACAATATTATTTCAAAAAAACAGATTAAATTAACTGAAACCGATGCTTTACTAGGCGCTTCGGGTGGTGATGCTAGAAAATTGTTAAACATTCTTGAACTTTTAGTAAGCAGTAAAGATGTTGTGGAGATAACCAATGAACTTGTGCTAGGAACTATTCAGGAAAATTTATTGCGTTACGACAAGTTGGGCGAGCAGCATTACGACATAATTTCGGCTTTTATAAAATCAATTAGAGGGAGTGATCCAAACGGCGCAGTTTATTGGCTAGCCCGCATGATTGAAGCAGGAGAAGACCTAAAGTTTATCGCACGCCGATTGTTAATTTTAGCTTCTGAAGATATTGGCAATGCTAATCCTACAGCCTTAATTTTAGCCAATAGCACCTTTCAAGCAGTATCGTATATTGGAAACCCCGAATCGAGGATAATTTTAAGTCAATGTGCTATTTATTTGGCAAACTCAACTAAGAGCAATGCCTCGTATACAGCAATTAACAAGGCACAAAAGCTAGTAAAAAATACAGGCAACTTAGCTGTCCCTCTACATTTGAGGAATGCCCCAACTAAATTGATGAAAAACTTAGATTATGGTAAAGATTATTTATACGCTCACAATTACTCAGATAATTTTGTTGAACAAGAGTTTTTGCCAAACGAGATTAAAAACACAAAATTGTACGAACCAGGTAATAACCTCCGAGAAAACCAGTTTAGAGAACTGCTAAAACAGCATTGGAAAGGCAAATACGACTACTAAAAGCATTAAACTAAGTACTTAACTACATAAGATAGTTTTTGCAACTACAAAGCAATTACTTACAGCAAGTAATGTAATGGTGTTTTTGGCATAATCCGTTTTAAGGATTATTTATTTTATATATTTGACTGTTTGCTGTATTTATTTATACTTAAAAAATGAATATTCTCTCAAAAAAAATATTAATCTTAAAATAATTAGAATGAAAAACATATTTAAACGCATCGGAGGTTTATCAATTTTATTGTTTTTAATTATAAAATTTATACTAGTTCAATGTAAGTACACACAATCGCAAAGCAAGCAAAGAAAACTAATATGGCAAGATGAGTTTAATTATTCGGGTTTGCCTGATAGCTCAAAATGGGGATATGAAAAAGGATTTGTAAGAAATAATGAGCCACAATATTATACCGCTAAAAGAACAAAAAATGCCAGAGTTGAAAATGGCTACTTAGTAATAGAGGCTCATAAAGAGTTTTACAGTAAAGGAAAAGAAAAAGCAAACTATACTTCGGCAAGTATTACTACTTTTAACAAAGCACATTTTAAATATGGAACTATTGAGTTTAAAGCAAAATTTGATGCTGTAAAAGGGTTGTGGCCTGCTTTTTGGATGCTTGGAGTAGCAAGGTCTAAAGTGACTTGGCCAGCTTGTGGAGAGGTAGATTTCCTCGAGTATTATCGAGGTGCACTACATGCCAATTCTGTATATCAAGGCAAAAACAATCGTATTTGGAACAAAAAAGCTACAAAAATAGCTGATTTGGGTGGTTGTGATTGGGATGACAATTTTCATATTTATAAAATCCGTTGGGATAAACAACGCATTGCTATTTATGTTGACAACACCTTGTTGAACGATATCCCTATTGATAAAACAATCAATCAACCACTAGGTAATAATCCGTTTCAGGAAGAATTCTATTTCTTGATCAATCTTGCCTTAGGGCAAGGAGGAGAAAAAATACCGTCAGAAAACCTTCCTTCAAAATTTATAGTAGATTATATAAGAGTATATAAATAATACTATTACAAATATATAAACTTATTGAAATTTACACCCAAAAAAAGCGATAGTGAATTTTAAATAATAATAAATTTACTACAATATTTTAATTTAAATATCAAAAAATAAATGTAATATATTGATTAGTTATGTTTTATGAGTTTTTTGCACAAAGACTGAGTATTATATTACAAACAACCTTCTGTGGTTCATTAAACTATATACTTTATCAGCAATGGCTTCTAAAAACTTATTATCATTAGCATGCTTAATTGCTTCGTCAATTAAATTAACTACAGTAAGCATATCATCTTCTAATAAACCTCGAGTGGTAACAGCAGCCACTCCTATGCGTATACCTGAGGTTATAAAAGGCGACTGATCATCAAAAGGTACCATGTTTTTATTTACAGTTATTTCGGCCTTCCCCAAGGCTAATTCTGCTTCTTTGCCATTGATGTTCTTATTTCGCAAATCTATCAATATCATGTGGTTGTCGGTTCCTCCCGATATAATGTGGTAATTCTTTTCAATAAAGGCCGCAGCCATCGCTTTAGCATTTTTTCGTATCTGAATTTGATAGTCTAAAAATTCATCACTAAGAGCTTCAGCAAAGGCAACCGCTTTTGCAGCTATAACATGCTCTAAAGGACCTCCTTGGTTGCCTGGAAAAACCGAAGCGTTTAACAAGGCAGACATTTTTTTAAGTTTACCATTTTTTAAAGTTTGCCCAAAAGGATTGTCAAAGTCATTGCCCATCATAATCAAGCCTCCACGAGGTCCGCGCAAGGTTTTATGAGTTGTAGTAGTTGCTATATGACAGTGTGGCAATGGATCGGATAAAATTCCTTTTGCTATTAAGCCCGCGGGATGAGAAATATCAGCCATTAAAATAGCACCAACACTATCGGCAATTTCTCTAAAGTGCTTGTAGTCTATATCGCGTGAATAAGCAGAGGCCCCAGCAATAATTAATTTGGGTTTATACTTATGTGCTTGCTGCTCTACCTGGTCGTAAGATATTAGCTCAGTGCGTTTGTCGAGCCCATAAAAAACAGGACGATACAATTTTCCTGAAAAATTTACTGGCGAACCGTGGGTTAAATGCCCCCCATGCGATAGGTCAAAGCCTAAAATAGTGTCGCCTGCTTGTAAGCAAGCAGCAAATACTGCTGTGTTTGCCTGACTTCCTGAGTGAGGTTGCACATTTACATAGTCAGCTCCAAATAATTCTTTAGCCCGATCTATAGCTATTTGTTCAATTAGGTCAACTACCTCACAACCACCGTAATATCTCTTTTTTGGATAACCCTCAGCATATTTGTTTGTTAAAACTGAGCCTTGGGCTTCCATTACCTGAGCGCTCACAAAATTTTCAGAAGCTATTAATTCTAAACCTTGTAATTGACGGATTTTTTCGCTTGTTATAAGATCAAAAATCTGAGAGTCTCTTTGCATAATTATATTGTTAAATTATTATTAAGTACTTAATCAAATGTAAACATTTTAAATAAACTAAATTTTGTGTTAGTTATTTTTTTTAGAAAGGAATATCTATTTACTGACCTATAGGCTTTTTACTGCTGATTTTAAGTTACTATATTAATTATTTTGCCCAGTACTACAATTACTTTTTTTGGAACACGACCTTTTAATTGTTCTTGTGTTTTAGCATTTGCCATTACGGTTTTTTCAATATCACCTTTGCTCAAATTTAAAGCTAAGTTTAGCTTAAAGCGTATTTTGCCATTAAAGGATACAGGGTATTCTTTTTCTGATTCTGTTAAGTATTTTGCTTGGTACTTTGGAAATGGAGCAAAGGCAATAGATTCTTTATTGCCAAGTTTGCTCCACAGCTCTTCGGTTATATGAGGTGCATAGGGCGATATTAAAACTAACAATTGTTCTAAAATACTCTTATTATTGCACTTTTGTGCCGATAGTTCATTTACAGCTATCATAAAGCTAGATACCGAAGTGTTAAAAGAAAAACTTTCAATATCTTCCTCTATTTTCTTAATAGTTTTGTGTAAAGTTTTTAGATTTTCGTTTGTGGGCTTATCTGCAGATACCTCAAAGTAATTATTCTTAAAAAACAGCTTCCACAGTTTTTTTAAAAATGAATACACTCCTGAAATACCCTCAGTTTTCCAAGGTTTGGCTTGCTCTAAAGGCCCTAAGAACATTTCAAATAAGCGCAAACTATCTGCACCGTATTTGTCACAAATATCATTAGGATTTACCACATTGTACTTTGATTTTGACATTTTCTCTACCTCCCTTCCTACAGTGTATTTTCCATCTTCTAAAATAAATTCAGTTTCACTAAATTGAGGTTGCCATTTTTTTAGGGATGCTATATCGAGCTGGTCGGAAGTGTTGATAAAATCAATAGGTACTCTTAGTTTTTCGGTTTTATAATTATCTTTTAAACCTTTTGAAACATATTTGTGGGTTCCAGAAATTCTGTAAATTATTGCCGATGTTCCTAAAATCATACCTTGGTTAATCATCTTTTTAGCAAACTCCTCAACTGTTACATGGTTTTTGTCATATAAAAACATTTGCCAAAATCTGGCGTATAATAAATGCCCTGTTGCGTGCTCGGCACCTCCCATGTATAGGTCGACTTCTCTCCAGTAGTTTACAGCTTGTTTGCTTGCAAATTCTGTATCGTTAGCTGGATCCATATAGCGATTAAAATACCACGAACTACCTGCCCAACCAGGCATAGTATTAAGCTCTAGGGGAAGTACTTTTTTATTGTCGATAAGCTCATTGCTCACCACTTTGTTTTCAGCAATGTTCCAAGCCCAAATACTCGCATTTCCCAAGGGAGGTTTTCCATCTGAAGTGGGTAAATATTTTTTAACTTCAGGCAATACTACGGGTAAATAAGCAGGGTCAATTACTTGTGGCATCCCATCTTTATAATATACAGGAAAGGGTTCTCCCCAATAGCGCTGACGACTAAATACAGCATCGCGTAAACGGTAATTTACTTTTCCATATCCTATTGCTTGCCGTTCCATTTGGGCAATAATCGTTTTCATTGCTTTTTTGTGAGAAAGTCCATTTAAAAAATCAGAATTTGCAATTATTGTGTTTTTTTTATCTACAAAGGCTTTTTCTGAAATATCGACATTTTTAAAAATATTAGGAATATCTAATTTAAAATGCTTTGCAAAATCATAATCGCGTTGATCGCCACATGGGACTGCCATAACGGCACCTGTTCCGTAGCTAGCTAGTACGTAATCGGCAATCCAAATCGGTATTTTTTTACCAGTAAAAGGATGATATGCATAAGCACCTGTAAATACTCCAGAAATATTTTTTACATCGGCCAGCCTATCGCGCTCTGAACGCCTTGCACTAGCTTTGACATAGGCTTGTACAGCTTGCCACTGTTGCTTTGTTGTGATTTTATCTACCCACTCATGCTCGGGTGCTAGGCATATAAAACTCACTCCAAATACAGTATCTGGGCGAGTGCTAAACACTTCTATATGCAATTGGCAACCTTCTACTTTAAAGCTAAGCATAGCCCCTTGCGATTGACCAATCCAATTTATCTGACTGTTTTTTAAGGTCAAAGGCCAATCTATTTTATCCAATCCATCGAGTAAGCGTTGGGCATAGGCTGTAATGCGCATAGACCATTGAGTCATTTTTTTGCGAACCACTGCATGCCCTCCACGTTCAGAAACCCCATTTACAATTTCATCATTTGCCAGTACTGTGCCTAGTGCTGGGCACCAATTTACTTCTGTATCTGATAAATAAGTTAATCGATACCTCAATAAAACTTGTTGCTTTTCTAAGTTTGAAAAAGCCCTCCATTGGTTAGCAGTAAAACTTGCTGTATTTTGATCGCAAGCTGCATTTACTTGTTTATTGCCAGAGGCTTCAAATTCTTTTATCAAACTTGAAATATCTTCTGCCTTGTCGGTTTCTATGTTGTACCACGAGTTAAATAATTGAATAAAAATCCACTGTGTCCATTTGTAATACTTAGGGTTTGATGTTTGTAGCTCGCGAGACCAATCAAAAGAAAAACCCATTTTTTTTAGTTGCTCTCGGTAGGTAGTAATATTGATTTTTGTTGTAACTGCTGGATGCTTGCCTGTTTGTATAGCGTATTGCTCAGCAGGTAAGCCAAAACTATCAAAACCCTGTGGATGCAATACATTAAAACCTTTATGACGCTTATAACGAGCGTAAATATCACTGGCTATATAACCTAAAGGATGACCTACATGCAAACCTGCTCCTGACGGATAAGGGAACATATCTAATACATAGTATTTAGGTTTGGTTGACTTATTATTGGCTTTAAAGATATTCTTATCTGCCCAGTACTTTTGCCATTTTTTTTCAATTTCTCTGTGATTGTACTGCATTTTACTAATGTAATTTTCGCTTTATTTTTCGCACAAATATACTATACCTCAAATTATTTTATCTGTTTTTAAGAAATAGTATGCTACAGCGAATGCCTTAAATGTATAACTTTTTTGATAAAGTGTTGTTTATGCCGTATTTGGTATAGTTAAAACCTTTGCACAGTGTAGGTGCTATGCTCTTCTGTCATAAATAGCATCCTCTGTTAATTTCAGTAAATAAGAATAATTTTATTCTATTTTTGTTCTGTTTAAATTTGACAACAATGCTTTTTAACTCGAGTTCGATAGGCTTGATAAAAGTAAGTGAGTATCTGTTTTCTGTTCATAATATTAAGTTTTGTTTAATATGTACAATATATACATAAAAATCATCTCAAATTATTAGTTAAGTCATGAGTTTTAATACAAAAATATTGTTATGTGTAAATAGTTGTACATAATAAATACTAACATATTGATAAACAAAGGATAAAAATTAAATTTACTAATTTTTATTTTAAATAATTTATTTGAATAAATTTTTAAGTTGTTTTTAACAGCTAATTAACATAGATATTCTGTTTATCTTTATACTTTTATCTGCCTTATCGCAATAGAAATATGCTAAAACCAATACTATTACCCCTATTGATATGGGTTTGCGTAATTATAAGTTGTAATAAACCAACTGTTGATGATTTTACCTATTTTGGAGGAAAAATAATAAACCCCAAAGATAGCTTTGTTGTATTAAAAAACAGCAAAGGGTTTAAAGATACATTGTATTTGTCAAAAGAAAATACTTTTTTAAAAAAGTACAAAAAATTTGACAAGGGTTTGTATTATTTTAAACATGGCAATGAGCATCAATACGCTTATATTCAGTCAAAAGACAGCATAATGCTTAGACTAAACACTTGGGATTTTGACGAATCTTTGGTTTTTAGTGGTGAAAATGCCGAAATAAACAATTTGTTGATAGAAACATTTTTAAAACACGAGGAAGAAGAAAGAATTATTATGCATCAGCAAAAGACAAATCCTTATGAGTTTGTAGCAAAAATGGATTCTTTATTGATGAGTAAAAGAAAAATTTTAGATAAATACAAGCAAAAAAACACTAATCTGCCAAAGGATTTTTTAGATATCTACCAAATTGCATTAACCTATCCGGTGTATTCAAATTTAGAAAGATACATTGTGCATAATTGTTCAAAATTAAAGTCCGATTCTGTGATAAACAAATTTTTAAAACACAGAAGCCAAGTTCAGCTAGGCAGAGATTCCTTGATGTTTTACGGACCTTATTACAGGTTTATGATACAAAAGTTATACAGCGAATCAAAATTAAAGGGACTTGAAAAAAAATCAGAAGATTTTGTAATTGACTTACTCTACAATATCGACAAAGAATTAAAAAACGAAAAAATAAAAAACAATATACTTTTTAGAGTGGTGGCCTATAGTTTTATAAAAAGAGTTAGGGAAAATGAAAACAAAAAGGTTTTTTATAATTATTTTAAACTAAGTACTGACCTTAATCACAAAAAGGAAATTCAGCGATTAATAAATGATTTAAACTATATAGAAAACAACAAAAAAATCCCAAATTTTAAGGTAAAAAAAACTGCTAAAAATTGGGTAAACATATCGGAATTAATACAAAGCAAAAACTACACAGCAATTTGCCTTAACAGCAGCAGGTATTTTTCTGATAAAAACGTATCGGAACGTTTTAATTTTTTGTTAGACAAATATCCAAAAGTAAACTTTATTATAGTTGAAAAAAATCAAGATAAAAATAATTACCTCAATGGAATTGACCTAAAACACCAATACACATTAGCAGAAAACAATAAGACTCTTAATTTTATAACAAGTAGTTTTCCTCGACTAATAATAGTAAATAAAAAGGGGATTATTCAAAATAAGTACACCAATTTGTTTGCTTTCGATATTGAAAAACAAATTGAAGAACTGCAAAAAAATTAAGCAAATTAAAATACAAGCATAATTTACTGTACTTTTGCCCCGTCCATAAAAATACCTTATTAGGTATTGTTTGCAATTTTATTAATTTTAAGAATTCATAGGTGGGCATCTGTGAATTCGTTTAAATTCACAGCATGTCAACATTTTCAGAGCTAGGTTTGAGTGAGCCTATTAGCAAGGCATTAACTGACTTAGGCTATAAAACCCCAACTCTAATTCAAGAAAAAGCAATATTACAAATTATAAGTTCTAAGCAAGACTTAAAGGCCTTTGCACAAACCGGAACAGGAAAAACAGCTGCTTTTAGCCTTCCAATTATAGAGTTGCTCAATCAAAATGAAACTAATATACAAGCAATTATACTATCGCCAACTCGTGAATTGGCTATACAAATTGGAAGCAATATTGATGAGTTTTTAAAGTACACCTCTCAAATAAAAGCAGTAACTGTTTATGGAGGTGCAAGTATTGAACAACAAATAAAACAGTTAAAAAATGGAGTTCAAATTGTTATAGGAACCCCAGGCAGAACGGTTGACTTAATAAAAAGAAAGGCATTAAAGCTAAATAGTATTAAATGGTTAGTTTTAGATGAAGCCGATGAAATGCTAAATATGGGTTTTAAAGAAGAACTCGATTGTGTTTTAGAAGCAAGCCCTCAAACAAAACAAATACTGCTTTTTTCAGCAACCTTCCCTAAGGAAGTTGAAGCCATTGCTGCAAATTATATGCACAACCCTATTGAAATTAGCTCGGGACAAAAAAATCAAGGAGCTGACAATGTAAATCATCAATATTATTTAATAACTGAAAAAACCAGATACCTCGCTTTAAAAAGAATAGCCGATATAAATCCTGATATTTACGCCATTGTTTTTTGCAGAACCCGAAGAGAAACCCAGCAAATAGCAGACTATTTAATAAAAGATGGTTATAATGCCGATGCTCTACACGGAGACCTATCCCAAATACAAAGAGATATAGTTATGGATAAGTTTAGGAAGAAAAGCATAAAAATACTGGTAGCCACTGATGTTGCTGCAAGAGGTTTAGATGTTGATAATCTCAGCCATGTTATAAATCACAAGTTGCCCGACCAAATAGAAAACTACAATCACCGTAGTGGAAGAACAGGAAGAGCTGGCAATAAAGGAGTATCTATTGTTTTAATAAACAAAAGAGAAAAATCAAAATTATATCCTATTGAGCGCATATTAAACAAAAAGTTTGTTCATTCGACCATTCCTTCAGGAAGAGAAATTTGTGAAAAACAACTGTTTCATTTAATAGAGAAAGTTGAAAATACTGAGGTTAATGAAAGTGAAATAGCTGCATTTTTACCTCTTATTTATAAAAAATTAGAAAATTTATCACGAGAAGAACTTATACAAAAGTTTGTTTCGTTTGAATTTAATTCATTTTTATCTTATTATAAAAATGCACCTGATTTAAATAATGCAATTTCAGAAAACTCAAAAGTTAGGCTATCAAATAAAAACATGACCCGTTTTTTTATAAACCTAGGCAGAAAAGACAAACTTAATCCAGCTAAATTAATAGGTTTAATTAATGGACAAAGAGTGGGAATTAAAGCAAAAATTGGAGCAATTGATATTTTTGGTAATTTTTCATTTTTTGAAATTGACAAAAATTTTGAAAGCGAGTTATTGTACGACTTTCAACAAAATAAACCTAGTTTTAACGGTAGAAGTGTTAGAATTGAAATAAGCGAAATAAAAAATAAAGAAAGCAGAAAAAGCCAAATAAGTTACTTTAAAAGCTATGCTAATTATTCTAATAACAATAAAGATAATTTAATTTTGACAAAAAGACTTGGAAGAAAAAGAATAGATGCAAAAAGTAAAAGACAATCAACAGGTTTTGGAAGAAAGCGCAGGAGAGACTAGAATAAAATGCTATTTACACAGAGGCTTGCATAACCTAAAAATATTAAAAATTTACACTATAGTTTTATAATTTTAGTTTTCTATACTAATTTGTTATTTAAACTTAATGCTTAGCAAACGCTGTGCTGCACTAAATGCAGTGGTTTTGCCTTTTTCTAAATTAGAAACTTCTTTATTTAGTATTTTTTTGATTTTTTTATTGTCGTAAAAATTGTCTTTTAGCGCTTGGTTTATTATTTCAAACAACCAATATTTACTTTGGTCTTTCCTTTTCTTTTGAAAATACCCTCCTTTTTTATCCATAGCTATATATTTATTAATCAGATTGTAAACCTTATCAATCCCTCGATTATAAAGTGCGCTAGCAAGTACAACTTGAGGTGTCCAACCGTTTTCTTTGGGCGGATACAAATGCAAAGCTCTGTTAAAGGCAACTCGAGCTATATTCGCATTTTTAATATTATCACCATCAGCCTTATTGATAACAATAGAATCAGCCATTTCAATGATGCCACGTTTAATGCCTTGTAATTCATCGCCAGCACCTGCTAGTTTAAGTAATAAAAAAAAATCAACCATAGAGTGAACAGCGGTTTCCGATTGCCCAACGCCTACAGTTTCTACAATAATAGTGTCAAAGCCTGCCGCTTCACACAAAATAATAGCTTCTCTTGTTTTGCTAGCCACCCCGCCAAGTGAAGTTCCAGAAGGTGAAGGTCGAATAAAAGCATTTTTATCACTTACAAGCTGTTTCATTATGGTTTTATCAGCTAAAATACTTCCTTTATTAACTGAGCTACTCGGGTCAACTGCCAAAACTGCTACCCTTTTGCCAACAGATGTTAAATGTTTGCCAAAAGACTCTACAAAGGTGCTTTTGCCAACACCAGGCACTCCAGTTATACCTATCCTTATTGAATTGTGGGCACGGGTTAGGCAAGCTTCTACAATTTTATTTGCTTTTTTAATATGAGTGGGCTTAGTGCTTTCAATCAAAGTAATGGCTTTGCTTAAAAAAGAAATATTGCCTGCTGCTATTTTTTTGATATACTCATTAGCCGGTATTTGAATTTTTCTGTTACTTTTTATTTTCTGTACAATTGATTTATCTGTATTTTGAAACTGCAAAAACTCCTGATCTGCACTCAAACTCGATTTGTTATTTGGCTTCATATTTTATACTTAAGTATTATTTTTAGCAGTAAATGCAATTAAAGGTGTTTTTTGCGATTAAAATTACAGTTAACCTACAATTATTTATTTAGCTAAACATATAATACAGTAAATTTAGAAATAAAATTTTAGTCAAAATTGTAATACTGTAAAAATAAACTTATATTTAAGATTAAATAAAAATTGAATATCCTGTTTCTACTTGTGCCATTAATTTCGGAGTTATAGTGTCAATAAATTCGGTTTAAACAGTGTCATTTTCTACGGCTTAACTTGTGTGCCACTTATAGAGGTTAAGTTAATTTGAGCTAATTGACAAGTTTATAGAATTACTTTGGATAAGTTAAGATTTTAAACACAAGTGAGTAATTTTATATTTGCAGCCTCAACTTGAAGAAAAATATAGTGTTATATAATGGATAAAAAGTCGTTCCGACCACCTGACCGGATGGGTTTCGTCCGCTCGAATCGTTTACGGATAATCTAAAAAAATTCCTGAAATAAAGTAAATATAATACAGTTAACACACTAAATATAAGGATTAAATATCAAAAAATAAGTGCAGTATGTTTAATTAATTTTTTAAGCACAATACATTGATTAACATTATTATATGGGTTTTTGGGCAGATGTTATACAAGCAGTATTGAAGATTTTTAAAACATTATTAGAACAAAACTTTGTTTAAAAACATAAATGTTAAATTTAGCACAGAAACTGCAATTGCGTATATTTTTTGTTGGCAGCCGTTATTCTTAAAACTTATATTTTAATCCAGTAATAATAAAACCACCTAATGTCGATACGGTTTTTTCTTCAAAATAATTGTAATTTTCATAGACAGTATTTTCAATTATAAAATTTTTGTTTATATTTAATATATCATTTCCCTTGATATAAAGAGTCCATTTTTTATTTTTTGTCTTGTAATTTAAAACAGGATTAATTCTATGAAATTGTTGATTTAAAGCGTTTGAATTGTAAATTTCAACAGAGTTTTTAATTGTTAAACTAAACCCATTGTAATTGACAAACACGTTAAAGTATGGATTGCTTAAAATTAGTTTATTATTAATGCTTTTACTTTTAACTGTATTTTGTTTTCTTTTAAAGCCTAACTCAAAATCGAATAATGATTTTTTAAAATTAGATAAAATTTTAATATCATTTGACAGTATATTAAAGCTAAAACTGTTAGCATTACTATCGATTAAGTTATTTCTTTCTACTGATGAAAATGTATTTTTTAGTTTAATACTAAAAGGGATTTTGCTAAACCTCTTATTAAACAACAGATGCGAATTAATGCTCTTCCCTGTTTTTCCAAACACAAATTTATTAATTCTGTAACCAATAAAATTAATGGTATTTGTAGCAATAACATCTTTACCAAAAACAAAGTTAGTTCCAAAAATTAATTGTGTTCCTGAAAACAAATCATAAATAAAATACCTCAGATTAAAATTATCGTATTTTGCAATACTATTTGCTTGTAAATTTTGATTGCTTATAAGCGTGTTAAAATTTGAAATATATCTATTTTCAAGCAAATTGTCAGCCTGTGGTAATTTAGTAGTTCTTTTGTACGATAGATCCAAAAAGTGTGACCTTTTGAAGTTAAATTTCAAATTTACAAATGGCAAAAAATTGTAATTATCAGTTTTATTAGATCTTATAACACTATAGTTAGCACCAATATCATAATTGACAAAAGTTTTTCCTTTATTGTAAAAACTTAACCCAATTATATTTTCCAGAATATTTAATGTTATATCATTGTCTAATAAATTGTGTTCAATATTACTTTTAAAAGTATCGAAACTTTTAGATAAATTGTACTTAACTTTAACAGAAGTATTTTTTTTTATCTTCTTTGATATAAAAGAATTTAATCCTAAATTATTTATTAAACTCTTGCTGTTTTGAAAGCTTGAATAATCATCGTATTGAAATGTTAAATCTAAAAAACTATCATTGGAAAAAATATTTAATTCTTCATTGTTATTTCTAATACCGTGATAAATGGTTGATGAAAAAAGATAATTATCAACTTTTTGTTTATAGTTTAATCTATTGTTTAGTGCATAACTTGTATTATTTCTTTTTGTGTTAAAGTTTATTTGATCAAATATATCTTCACTTACCAAATTGTTATTTTGTGGCGAGAAGTTAAATGTATATTCAATAATTGATTTTTTTGATGGCTTATACACAGCATTGACAAATGAATTGTTAACCAAAAATGTATTGTCTTTTGTATTATTTAAATTCAATACAATGTTTTGATTATTTGTTATATATGTTTGTATTGCTAATTGATTTTCAGTTATGTTGACTCTATCAAATATAACATAACTATTTAATTTAAAACTATTTGAAGGATTATACGAAAAATTTAATGCTGAAAATTGTTCGGTTTTACTTTTTACATTGTTATTTGAAAACAAGTAAGGTGGCAAATCTTTTGCTGATATACTTGTTGAACTTGAATTATCTGAAAGAAATTTTTGAATACCGCCTTGAAAACTGATATAATCTTCAAAAGTAAAGGTCTGATTTCCTATATTGTTAACACTACCTATAAAAAATAAATTTGTTTTTTTTTTGAAAGAAAATAAATTGGTGTTTATCTCATATTTTTTATCAAAACCGCCTGCAATAAATAAATTACCTTTTATCTTTCCTTTATAATCTTCTCCTATTTCAATATTCATTGCTGTTTTTCCTGATTTAGTCTGGTTTTCTAAATCAGAAAAATCATTAAAGTTTTCGAGCAATGAAATTCCTTTTACCATTTCTGCACCAATGTTTTCAGTTGCTAATTGATGTTGTTCTCCAAAAAATTCTTTTCCTTCTATTAATAATTTATCTATTTTTTTACCATTTGCTTTTATTTTTCCACTTTTATCAATTTCAACACCAGGCAATTTGTTCAAAATATCTTTTAAATTTTCTTCACTACCACTTGTAAGCCTTTTAAGATTGTACTTAATTGTATCATTTCGTATAGAAACATCTAATGATTTTGCTTTAATAACAACTTCATCTAAACTTGTTGCATCTTCTGCTAAACTGAAATTAATTACTTCGTCTTTGGCAATATTTCTTTTAACAGAAAAGGGCTTGTATCCTAAATAACTTACCTTAAACAAATAAATACCATTCTCTAACTCTAAGTTATATTTACCACTTTTATAGCTTATTGCATATGAAATGAGTTTTGTTTCATTTTCGTTATATACAGTAATATTAGCATAAGAAAGTGCTTTGCCAGTATTACTCAACACTGCGCCACTTATTTTGTTTTTCTTACTTTGTGAAAAACAAACAAATGATGCTAGTAAAAAAATAAGAATTAAATTTATTTTACATTTTAATGACTTGTACACCATTACCTTTTTGTTTGTCACCAGTTAAGCCATTAATCTTTTCTTTTCTAATTTTATCAAATTCTTCTTGTGTTACTTTTTTTCCTTTTGTAGGTTTTTGAATTGTAGCTTTATCTTTTGATATAGAAATATTTGTTGCTTCAATAATCAATGTTCCTGTTTCAACCTTTAAAATTAAACCTGGCAATCCATAAAAATTTCTTGGTCCTTCATTGCTTGGCACTTCGTTTGTAAACCAAGCTATTATATCATTATCCCCTTTTTTTGATGTTGCTTTTTTACATTGATAATCGCCAATTTTTAAAACACCGTCAAAAATTTCCCAATTGCTTTGTTGCAGTGTATCTTCAATAAGAAAAGTTCGAGACATAAAATCAGTTTGCCTAACATATAAATTTTGACTGTGATTTTTATAGATAATATCCTCGCCCTCTATTCCTATCATTGTTACTCCATTGTCGATATCTTCCTCTTCTACAATTTGTTTGTGATAAATTGAATTGCCATTATTGCTTATCAACTCATAATATTTAGGCTTTCCTGCCTTTTCAATAATCTTTTGTTTTATCATTGGATTGTCAATAGACTCTAATTTTTCAGTTAGATCTGTTTTTTCAGTATAAGTAACCCTCATTGTCTGTGCATTGCACAAAATAAAAGTAAATAATATAAGTGTCGTTATTGCATATTTCATTTTTTTATCGTTTCAAAATTGTTAATTAAAATATATAAAAGCCCTTGCCATATAAAATAACAAGGGTAATTTGGGTATTATTTTATACTATGATAATTACAGTACCATCATCAATTATAATGATGATTGGGTCTGCCTTAACTAAAGCGTTGCTAACATCAGCAACTCCACTAGTTTCAGTTAAAGTGATTTCTGCTTTTTCAGTAACTAAACTATTTTTAGTTGTTGCAGCAAAAGTTGCATTCGATAAAAACATCGCGAATGCAAGCGATAAAATAAAAACAAATCTTTTCATAATAAATAAAATTATAGTTTATAATTGCCTACTTTCAGATAAAATTATTATAATTTGGTCGCTGTTTCGGCGATAATTCCGACCGTTTTTGTGGTAAACATTTAAAATCTCTGTAATTCATCTTATCTATGCTATCAGTTCAATTCTCTTTTTAAGCGAGTAGCTTTGGTCATTATAGCATGACTCTTTCTTTTTCTGAACCGCTGGCTTTTAGTACAATGATTCTGTTAAAATGAATACCAACTTATTGCTAAAGCAAGTGTAACTAAAACTTGCTTTTAACAGCTAGCTAGCATAGTTAATATACTCAGAATTTAAAAAATAATTTACAATTCTAGATGTGCCTCTCAGAAACGTTTTTTTATTATTTTTAAATTTAAGTTAACAAGTTTAAACTAGATTAATTACAAAAATAAATAAAAAAAGAAAAACTAATGTTAAATTATCGTTAAATATTAGAAAAAAATTAAACAGCCTATTTTACAAACTGCGCAGCGTTGTATTTTTATCTTTTATAACATCTTTAAAAATCCTTTATTTTTATAAGTGATTATTTTTACTGCTTTAGGTTTAAAAAGCGCATAAAACTCAAGTGATTATTGATTTGATATTCTATTTGGTAATTTAAACAAACTATAATAGCGTTGAAGAATAATTATTTTAAACATTAAAACATAGTCATAGGGAAAGCTTGCCTCCTTTTGCCTTTATTAGTTTTGAGAGCTTATTTTCCAGTAAACTTCTAAATAATTTAAAATCAACACCTTGTTTTAGTTTCTCTAAAAGATGCTTCTAATTTACTCAGCTTTGTTAGGCGAATATCTTGATAAAAAAAAATCATAGTCTCTGTGTGGTTTGCATCCTTCAATTGCAGTATAATGTGCTAAATATAAATTAATTAGTCTAACAAAATCGATTTTTTTTTTACTTTTTTTTTAGTTTTTAGAGGTTGCTATCATCTAAATTTTATATTTTTGTTGCCTATGATTCAAGTGCAAAAATCTATTTCAGAAAAAGTAGTTTTAATAGGTATTATAACTCCGTTTCAGGACGAAAAAAAATCAAAAGAATACTTGGATGAATTGGCATTTCTCACTCTGACAGCTGGAGGGCATGCCGTAAAACGCTTTGTTCAAAAACTCGACAAACCCAATCCTAAAACCTTTTTGGGTTCGGGCAAACTTATTGAGGTAAAGGTCTATATTGAAAGTCATACAATAAAAACAGCTATTTTTGATGATGAACTTTCGCCTGCTCAATTAAGGAATATTGAAAAGATATTAAACTGTAAAATTTTAGATAGAACCAACTTAATTTTAGATATTTTTACTCGAAGAGCTCAAACTAGTTCAGCAAAAACACAAGTAGAACTAGCTCAATATCAATATTTGTTGCCTCGTTTAACTCGAATGTGGACTCACCTTGACAAACAAAAGGGAGGTATAGGCATGCGAGGTCCTGGCGAAACCGAGATTGAAACCGACCGACGTATTGTTAGGGATAAAATTAGTTTGCTAAAGAACAAACTACATATTATTGACAAACAAATGTTTACTCAAAGAAAAAACAGAGGTAAAACAGTGCGAGTTGCCTTGGTTGGCTATACTAATGTTGGCAAATCAAGTTTGATGAATCTGCTTAGTAAAAGCAATGTTTTTGCCGAAGATAAACTATTTGCAACCTTAGATACTACGGTTAGAAAAATAGTAATTAAAAACATACCATTTTTAATTACAGATACAGTTGGCTTTATTCGCAAATTACCAACTCAGCTAGTAGAATCGTTTAAGTCAACCTTAGATGAGGTAAGAGAGTCCGATTTATTGCTCCAC
>JBKDZU010000077.1:0-17285 GCA_047971505.1 Tenacibaculum sp. | reverse complement strand
CAACTGAAAGGCTTCTTTGCCTGTTTCGGTGTCTTTTTCTTGTCCTTGAAATTTATAGCGATATTGGTTAGCTCCTATATCGAGCCCTGGCATAGGCATCCCAAAAGGATAATAATCAGTAAGGCTGGTAGCTACTGCTTTATTGCCGTTTTTGGCTATTACCGCTCGCACATTGCCTAAATGGTCTGTTAACTGGTAAACGCTGGTGTTGGTTGTTTTATTGTATACGCCTAATCTGCTTAAACCGTAAATAGGCAGTTCTTTTAGTTGTTGGTTTTCGTAAATGGCAAGGGTGTTGCCCAAAGGGTCTGTTATATAGTGGGTGCTAAGGCTTAGCTTGCCGTTGTTGTTATAGCTTTCTTTTGTGGCTCTAAAGCCCTTGTCGTTATAGCTGAATTTTACTTTTATTTTATTGTTGTGGTAAACCTCGCTTACCAAACCGACTGCATTGTACTTGTATTTTGTTTTTTCTTTTTTGTTTTCTGTCAGTTGACCTATTTGGTTGTATATATAATTGTCGGGGCTTTGGTCTTTGAGGTCGTCAGCATTGGTGGAAGTGCTTACCGCGTCGTTTACGTGGTTTAGCTGGTTGGGCTTGCTGGCTTTGTATACGTAGCTTAGCTTATCCATAGTGTTGGAACCTCCCTCAGTGTGCTTGTTCCTGCTTAACGAAAGTATATTGCCGTTGGCATCGTAGCTCAAACCGTAAACCTTGTAGTCGTCGCTAAGGGTTATATTACCACTGCTAGTGGCTTTTCCAAAGTCTGCTTGTTTTAAAAAGTTGTGCTCGTTATAACTGTACTGGTATAGCAAGGGCTTGCTCGTGTCTGCTTTGTTTGTTTTGGCGTTCCATGTTACGGCTTTTATGTTGCCTGTATATTGGTCAGGAGCACTTAGGCTGTTGTGATAGCTAAAATTAGAGCTTCTGATGTAATCTTGATGGTAATAGTCTAGGGTCATCCCAAAAAGATCGTCGCTGTCGCCTCCTGGGTCTTTAGAGGGGCTTAGCTCAGGGTGATTAATGGATTTTAGTTGACCCGCGTGGTTATAAACATAGTCTATGCCTTGTATGCCTCCTGCTAGTGTGGTTCTTTTTAAAAAACCATTGGTGCTGTAATAGTCATAGGAAGCCTGAGTGGTATAGCTGCTATTATCGGTTGAGGTCTCTACATCAGTGAGTTGTAAGGTGTCAGGGTCGTAGCTGTACCTATGTATAAATTGATCGGCTTTACCTTTTTGGTAGTATACTTTGGTTACCTGCCCTGTTATAGGGTGGTATTTGTAGTCAATTGTTTTTACACCCAAGCCCTTTAGGTTTTGTACTAACCATATCAATCGCCCGTAAATATCATAGCTGTAATAGCTCTCACAAAGGGTTGTGCCACTTGAATCAGTATTGTGGGTCTTGGCTATATTGCCCGAGAGGAAAGTAGGGTTTTCGTAGGCTGTGCCTGCATTGGCTTTTAACCATTTTTGCTGGGCAGAACTTATAAAGTCGTACTGACTAAAGTGCTGTTCTTTCCTGTTGGCAGTAAAGACTTCTGCATCAGGCTCGGCTTGAGCAAAGGGAGTGAAGCTAGTGTTGCTGTTACCTTGATAAGCAATGCCACTTTCTACAGGACGTGAGTAAGTGTCGTAGTTGGTATAGGAGTACTCTTTACTTGTGCTTGATTGTTGCTCACTGTTTTGTGAAAAACGTATTTGACCGTCTTTTCGGTATTTAAAAGTGCTCGTCCCTTCGTCAGGGCTGCTTATGCTTACCAGCTGGTTTAGAGAGTTGTATTTAAAGTGACTCAGAGCACTGCTATTGTGAGAAACGCTGGCAGATAGCTTTGTTAAACAACTGGAATTAAAGCCTACAGGCTGTAAGTTGCTTATTAGCTGTCCTGCTAAGTTGTAGTAGTTTAAACTGTAATTGTGATAGTTTACCTTGTATCGCAGTCCTGGAGCATCGGAAATCACAGGACGTATCTCATTGGTAGCAGTGTCTATATAGCTCAACTGGTGCGACTTTGTCAGGGCTTTGCTCCCTGTGTATTCTACGCGATAAAACCCTGGGGTTTGAAGGGCACTTGACGATACTACTGCCTCTGTTTTAAGATTGTAAATTTTATACTGATAACTGCTGCCCAGCAAGCTGGCAGTATTGGCACAACCCTTGGGGATGTGAACGTCTACATAACCCTGCTCGCCTATTAAAGATAACTGCTCGTATTTGTCAGTGCCTCCTCCACGGGCAGTACCTAGTGTTTTGCCGTCGGTATCGGTAAAAACTACAACCTCATTGCCTTTTATATCTTGACCTACCTGCTTGGTGGCTCTTAACCAAAGTATCTTATTTGAGTTGTTGTTTAAAACTTGACTTATGCCAGTATACGTTTTGGAAATTGAAGGTTTTGAAGGAAAATAGTCGTATCCATATACGTAATACATCTCTTGTGCCATAGGCATGCTAAAGCTATAGCCCTGACGCCACTCGCCATTTAATTTATTGCCTCCTATGGTTTGTTTAACTGTGCCAGGACTTAGTGTGCTGTACAACGACCTTATGTAGGGACGGCTGGTATTGTCCATTAGTGGCTCGTCTGGGTTGTCGTTATAGTACTTGCCTAAATGGGTGCTTTTATCTATTGTAGGTGAATCTGATGTGTTCTCGTCTTCTAAGTCATTTGATGAGAAAGCTTGACCATTTTCTTTTTTTACAAAATCATTTATAAATTTAAATCCTTTACTTTGGTTTTTTGCGCTTGTTGGAACTGACAAACTCTGAAAGGCAGGTCTGCCTTGAAAATTGTACATTATTTGAGAAACAAAAGTCCTATTGTATTTGAAATCAAAGCTTTGAGATTGTTCTAATCTGCCTAAATTGTCGTAATAGTTTTTTTCGATTACTATTAGCTTGCCTGTTATATCATAGCTTTTGGAAAGAGTCCAATTTCTGTTTTCTTCAATATTCATACAACCACTATTAGCTTTACTAAATTCAAAAGGGCATTTATCTTTACCATTAGTAACTTTACCTAATATTGGTGAATTGCTTATAACTGGAATTTCTTGACAATCTCCAAAATCATCTCCATCAATATCATTAAAATAGTAACTATAACCAGAATCTCCTTTTTGACTTATAAAAAAGGTTAATTCCTCTTCTGTACGATTGTTAGTTGCATGAACACCAACTTGAAAATCACTATCTGGTTTTTTTGAATTGTCCTTAAAGGTTAAGGTTATCTTTGTTATATACTGTTTTATAATTTGACTGAGCCTAGAATTAACATATTTAGTGCTCCTATCAACTTTTATGTCCTTAATCCCTTCAAATAACATAAAACAATCTGTTTTTCTTAACACATTCCATGAAAGAAAATTATATTCACAAAAACTAGTAATAGTAAAGGTATATTGGTTTTCTTGTTTAGGAATTTTTCTTACATAATTGTGCTCTATTTTGCCTAGATCGTCTGTTACGTTTAAATTACATTCAATAGGAACAAAAGATACAAGATCATAGTGGTCATCAGGTATTGGAGTTGTTATTAATGATTTTATTTCTTTTTGCGACCCTATTTCTTGTTGAGATGATACTAAAAGTGGTTTTAAAAGCAGTAAAACAGCAAAAAGCTTTGTGAAAAAATTTATTCGTATCATAACTTAGTCGTTTTTTTATAGTTATGGTCATTAGTATTTACTTTTTTAAAGCCTCCTTTAACGCTTGAGTTATCGGGTACTTCTGACCTTATTTCAATGAGCTTGCCCGCATCGTCGTAAATATACTGGGTTGACAAGCCGTTGGCTTCTGTTATAAAGCTCAACTCGTCTTGTGAGTTGTACACATAGCTGTTCATGGTAGAGGCAACTGGGTGCAATCTGAAATCGTCTAGCTGTATAGTTCCCTGAGTGCTGGTTACGGCTACTGTACTAGCCTTAGATCCCGATAGGTTTATGTATCCTGTTAAAAGAACCCAGTTACCTGCAACAATCTTTTCTTTATCCTCAAAATTGACTAGTACTCCGTTGAGCCTTATTTTTGCATATAACTCTTGTCCTTTTCTCAACCAAACCGACAACTTAAAACGCTCTTTTGCTCCCGTTCTGCTTGCTCTGGCAGGCACAGTTACTTCAAACGCATTTTGTCCTTTGCCAATTTCTACTACACCGCTACCCGTATGTGCATCGCTCACGGTTTTATGCCCAAAAGACTTAATGCCTCCATCAAAATAACTCCCGTCTTTATATTCAGCACCACTGTAATACATTTCGTCGTACTTTGAATTGCAATTCACTATTATTTTTGAGTGTTTATCGCCCATTTTTTTTGAGGCGTAATTATCGTTCAGATCTTTTACTTCTAGAACAGATGAAAAACGGTCGTAAAGACTTACTTCTGATACTAGCTGCCATTTTTGGTTGGTTTGAGCTGCTCCAACGCCCCAGTTAAATTTATCTTCCTCCTTTACAAAATCTTTATAGGTTCCATCTTTATTGAGTTCACCGGTCCAAACGTAATTTTTGTGCTTTCTCCATACCTTTTCCTCTTCCAATTGGTTTTGGTGATATATTGTTGCTCCACTGTTGGTTTTATAATTCCACAGATTGTTCCAGGTAGAAATAGAAATTCCAATAACTTTTTCATTATCAGTAACAGGATCAATTAAGTGCATAGCGCTTTTTGCTTCTTGCGACAGCATATTAAAATTGTTAACATTTTCTGCTTTAGAACCCATTTGCTCGTATTTTTCATGAGCGTATACCGTTTTGCTTTTAAGCTGTAGCCCCTCACTTGAATAAAACTTACTTTGTTTGGCCAAGCCCGATGTGGAGTTAAAATTGCTGTATTCAGAAGTGTAATAACTACCCATTTTGTATTCTGTAGATTTTTTTAGTAAAGCAGGATACTTAATTCTCGTGGTTGAATTAATAAGCCATTTATCTGTTTTATTATTGTAGTCAACAGTTTTATAGCTTTGATAGGATTCTTGGCTCATTCCTAGTTTATCAGGGCTTTCTCCAGGGCTGTAGTACTCGTTTTTTATTTTACCCAGCAACTGTCCGCTACCGTTATAATTGGCAACCTCTAATAAAGATCCCAAACTCGCTAAATTATCTTTAATTATATAGCTACTTATATTTACTTCCTTATCTTTGGATGTATTTTGATGAGTATTGTTCTTGGCTACCTTTATTTCGTACAAGTCTCCAAATTTTATTTTATCTTTATCTTTTTTCTTAAATACCTTAAATTTATAGGTTGTTTTGCCCTCCGATTTACCATCTACACCCTTTCTCTCCATAGATACGTATTCGTACATAACCTTTGGAAAAGGCAGTTCTGCGCTATAGGGCATTTCGTTTTGCAGTTCGGATTCAAAGGGCAGATAGCTTATAAAGCCAACTCCATCGTCGTTTTTCCCGTATTTGTAATCATTTCTGTACTTACTGTTTCCATCGGAGGTGGTAATGCTAGACACTCTAATACCTCCTAAATTAAAAGCTCTCCTGCCTTGATAGGGCTTTTGATTTATATTTATATTGTGCTCCATTATTGTATAATCATGTGCTTTACCCTTATAAAAGCTACTTACCTGAGGGTAGCCGTCCATTTTTAAGTAGTACTTACCATTATTTATCTTGTTGACTGTTGCCGTTCCTTTGTAATAGTACTCCCATTCCTTACCAGGAAGAGGATTGCTAGGTTTATACGTTAAATTTAAACTAAAGTTAATCTCTAATTCCATATCAAACTTATCGCCAACCCTTACCATATTTTTAAGCCATATTTTAGTGCTTTCGTTTTTAGCGCTAAAATAAACTCCCCTACGGTCATTATCATTTTGGTTTTCAGAGTTAAATTCAATTTTAATATTTTTAGACTTTTTTACTAACTGTATAATTTCAGTTGCATAAACATAAAATAAGTTATAGCTACTATAAGCACTTATTTTTGACATAGAAGGGTTTTCAAAGTTATGTGTGCTGTATTTTATTGAAATTTCACCACCTGTTGGTGTGTGTATTTTATTTAAAGACCAAGCCTTATTGTTGTTTTTAACATAGCCAAAAAAGTCTTTTTTATCTATATCAAAATTAGCAGTATTGTCGTATTCAAAAACATAGGGAGGCATCACATCTCCGTATTCGCTACTAAAAGCTACTCGCTTTAAGCTTAGTCTGCCCGTATTAGTACTAGCTGTATTAGGGCTTCCTTTTACTAAACCATTTAAGTAACTGTAATAGAATAAAGTAATTGTTTTTATTGTGTTTGAAGGTGCTTCTTCCCGATAGTCATCACTGTCTAATACATTGCCTTCTAATTGATAATAAGCCCTTTCTACAGGTTTTTTAGAATTGTTATAGTGTATATCTACATAACCTTTACTCGACCCTCCCGCTGATTTACTCACATTAGCATCTGCGTTTTTAACTAAAGTAATATAATCTAATTGTAAGGAATTCTGTATAGGCACGCTAAATCGGGTTTTAAATGCACTTGAGTTTTGGTTTTTATCATTTATATGTTCTACGGACTTATAGTTCCAAGGTTGTGAATATCCATCCTCCCTTTTGCTTTTGTAAAAAAGTGCGGTATGTGTTCGGGTTATTACCTTGTCTAAATAATAAACCTCTTTCCTGCCTATTATAGAGGTTTTTATTTTAGGATCTTCACTATCCTCCAAATAGGATTTACCATAGGGATTTTTCCAAATAAAAGCATCCGACCACTTGCCGTAGTCAAAGGCTACCCAATAGCCGTAATCTCCACTATCTGCACTGCCGTTTTTATTAGTGTCGTAATAGTCCGGACCTGTCACTGCAGTGAGTAGCCAGTGGGTTGCATAGGGTTCTAGTTGTCTTTTTTCAAAATAGGACTGACTTTCATTTGGGCGTGATGTTATAAGCCCAAAGGTTCTGGTAATTACTTCGTGATTATACACAGGTAATGAGTAGTGATAGGTTTTGCCGTCAACAGTTGTAATTTTAAAAGCACCTATGCCATTTAGCGGCTTAGTTTTTCTGTTAAACCCTGTTGCATAAGGCTTTAGATACCCCTTGGCTTTTACTACTTCAGGATTATCTATTATTTCTTCGTTGCTAAAGTATTCTACATATGAAGCAGTTTTTCTGCGCTCTTTGGCTAATCCGTATTTATCATCGGCAAATTTTGAAAAATAAGCTAATATACTAGATGAACTAGTAGTCCTAAAAACAGCTTCGGCTACATTGGCTTCTGTGTAGTACCTGCTTATTTCGTTATTGAGATAGAAATGTGCTTTCCCGTTAAATTTTGCATGAAGTGGTACTTCTTCAGTTGAACCATCTATGGCGTATTTTAAGCTAAAACCCTTGTCATTTTCTCTACCTGTAAGTCCAAAAAGAGCACCGTTGTCAAAAAGTGTTGGAGACATACCCCCCGACAGACCCTGGGCTTGTATATTGTAATTGTCATAGGCAGGAAAAACAGCATTGTTCAAACTTACTTTTGTGATTTCTGAAAGCTGGTTACCTTCTATGGGCACTTCGTATATGTCCATAAAAGCATCTTCGCTTTTAATTTCATTTATTTTGCAAGAACAATCCCCCCTACTTTCAAAACTTCTTTTAATACTTAGTGCTTTTTGATAGTCATCAGCAGTAAGTATATTAAAGATAGGATAATCATCGCCTACTTGACAAGCACAATAAATCTTATATGTTATGTTATTTATTATTTCCTCAGAAAAATACAAGGGACCAAACACATAGTCGTTTTCATTTTTTCCTAAGTAGTACCTAATTTTTTGCTTGCCAAAGGAAAGACTAAAAACTCCAATAGGAGTAGGTATAGTTAAGGGTATTTGCCAACCACTTCTATTAACTACATAGTCGTTCATTTTTACGGTATTTGCAAATTGTAAATTAAGCCCTATCCCAGTTTTTTTGCTGCCAGTGTTTTTGCTTGTAGTGTTTTTGCTATAACTATCAACACTCAACGAAACACCTCTAGACGAAAATGTTAAACCAATGGCAGTTTGTTTGTCTCCAGCTGTATTACTCGCTAATTTTAAACCTATATTGCCATTAGTTGATACATCAAAACCTAAGCCATTACTACCCATAAAGCCAGCCGAGCCAGTTACATCTCCTTCAGAATTTACACCAAGCCCAACAGAAAACCCTTTTACAGTAGTCAAACTAACACCCATACCAACACCCTCAGTACCTACACTTACACCAACACCTAATTTGCCAACTTTATCTATATTAAAACCGTAACCAACACTTACATAGCCTCCTAAGCTTCTATTAGAGCCCCAAGATAGACCTAAGCCTACAGAGATAGTTCCATTAGAATAACCTAAGGAAAAATTATAGATTGATACTTCTCTTCCTTCGTCGTAAATGTATTCGTTTATCAGTGCGAATTTATAATCATCTGGATAGCCATTTACATATCTGTTGATAGCCCCAGGATTCAAATTCCAACCCAAGCCTACCCAGGATGCCTCTTGATCCATGGCAATTCCGGCGTGATATGCCAAAGCTAAGGGATAGCCTCCTTCGGGGGAAGGTACATTTAACAATGGCAAAACATAAGTAAAATCGCCTGTAGAGAGGTTTACCATATCGGTGGCATCAACGGGTTCAAAACTCGCCGCTTCTGGAGCGTTGGGTCCTTGTGATTGAGAGTAAACAGTTGTGTTTAATCCCAACAAAAAGATTAAAAATAAAACAGTTGTTTTAAATATTTTTTTTGTCGTTTTCATACTTGTTTTTTGTTTTTTATCGCTCATAGCCAGTTTGCACTTAATCAAAACACTACTGTTAACTAAGTGATTAGCAAATACAGATTTGCAATTATTATTGTAGCTTTTCGCTTGATTACAGTTTGGCTTATTGTGTAAAATATTGTTTAGTATACTCGACTTCTTCATAATTATTTGTCTTTTTATAGTGTTTTACAGTTGGAGTTTAGTCGCATTGTTTGTTGTATACCTCAAACATGGTTTTAATATCTGCTTCACGTCTATATCGGTACACTTTCTTTTTAATTCTTTTTAAAAGCAGTTCACAATCTTTAAAAAGGGGCAGTAAATTGTGTTTCAATTCATTAAATAGCGTATTATAAGCTCCTATTTTTGTCAGTTTAGTTTCGTCGGGTCGGCGGATGTAGTATTTCACTATTTTGTGTGTGCCAAAAAGACTAATTGAAAATCCAGACTGCCCTACAGGTCCTATTGGATGAGAGCTTTCAATTATGAATGCATCGCAGTAAAGGGATATTTTTTTTCCAACCACCAATTCTTCATATGCTCTAATTTTATCTTTCCCTTTAACTGAAAAAAACTTAAAACGGCTTGTATTACCACTTTTATCTGTAATTTTTAACGTCTCCATTTCAGTAAATGGAATACTTATCTTTTTGTCAGTAATTGAGTCTTTGTAGCGGTAGTCTTTCCATCGCAACTTTCCAGTTAGCCTTAGGGTATCTCCTGTTTTCATCACAATTTCTGCAGGAAGTAACCCGTTATATTTAAGTACTTGGTTATAAGCTTTAATATTTATACACAGTAATAACGGTAGGCAAAAAATCAACTTTGTGTTCATAATTTTAACATTGGTTCGTATTTTATTTTATTAACAGCAATTGTAAACTTTACCTCTCCTGTATAAGTACCTAGGTCAGCAACAGTAAAGGTTAAATATTCATCTTTTAAATATTTTTTATTCCTTGGATATACAAAAAGCAGAGTGGTTGCCCTACTCATGCCGTACATTCTCGGATAGTGATAATCCAGCATTTCTAAGGTATCTCTCTTTGAGGTAAAAAGATGCACCTTGTTTATCATCCCAAATGCCAATGCGTGCACCATAGTTCCAAACTCTTGTTTGTTATTAGGAACAGTACTCAGCAACTCTTGTTCATTTTTTGACATGGACAAAGTGAAATACAAGTATTGTTTGTACTTATTTCGCACTTTCCTAACTTTTTTGTCGGTTACTTCCGATCCTAACTCCTGTTGTACAAGCAAATCAGTTGGCTTGTACAACAAGCTATATTTATAGCCGTTTACTACTTTTGTTTGCAGATAGCCCTTAGATGGATCTTTTATATAGTTCCACAGCTTGTCTTTATCAGAAAAAGAAGGTGCTGAACAAGCTGCTAAAACAAAACTCACCGCTATAACTACTTGCTTAATAGTTGTGAAATTCATCTTACTTTCCTTCAAAAAATGCGTTTAAACCTTCTAATACCTCTTCCGTTAAATCGGAACTTTTAGCAGCATACATAATGTTTCCAGCACCACTTGCCCCAAAAATAAGGGTGTAACCTTTTCTTTTGCCAAAGTCTTTTACAAAATCGTTGATATCGTTAATAAGGGTTTGCATAGCTTTTTTATCTTCTTCTTGAATTTGTCTTTTTACAGCCAAGCGGTAGTTGTTTACTTGATGTTGCTTGTTTTCAAGTAGCTCTTGCTTTAAAAGCTGCTCTTTTTTAGTGTATTTAACGCGCTGTTTTTCATATGTTTTTAGTTCTTTTTGCCAATCGGTTAGCAAGCTATCTGCGTTTGACTGCAGGGTTTTTGCCTTAGTTGCGAGTTCCGCTCTTATTATTTTAGTTCTTTTATAACCTTCTAACAACTTGTTTACATCGACATAAACCTGCTCGGGTACACTTTGAGAATAAAAAAAAGAAATTACTGATAATACAACAGCTAAAAGGACTAAGGGGAAAATAAGTTTTTTCATATAAAAAGTTGGTTTTTAATTGATATTAGTGATTTTTAATTTTTATTGCAATATTTATTTAGACTATTAATCATTAAGACTGCTAAAATAGATAAACTTATTTTATCTTTAAACAAAATTTTTATTTTTTTTTGACGATGTTTTTAACAGCGTTTTTAACGATGAGTTTAGTTGTAAAAATAATTTTTATAATCGTTTTATTGTTTATCTTTTTTCAAGATATAAAAGAAACAAAGGTAGTGCTGGGCTTGTTTTTACTTGGAAGTATTTTAGGGACTTATATATTTTACAAACAGTATTTTACAGCTGTATTTTTAATAAACATAGCGGTAAATTGTGCAGTTGTTATATTTATAGGTTTACTGGTATTTATATACGCTAAAATAAAGCTTAAAAAAGAAATGTGGGAAGCTATAGGCGCAGGCGATTTTTTATTCTTTTTTTTAATGGCACTCATTTTTCCAACAGTGAAATTTTTAACTTTATTTACAAGTTCGCTTTTTTTTTCTTTAATTTTATCTTTACTTTTAAAGTCAAAATTAAAGCACAGAACAGTTCCTCTTGCAGGATTTCAGGCACTGTTTCTGAGTTTGATTTTAACAGTAAATTTGCTTTTCTCTATTATTAACTTATACGCTGTTTAAACTTGAAAGAAAAAACCTATCATATAACTACCGAATTGCTACAATCCATCAGTGCAAGTCAAGCACATAGCTACCGAATTGTACCAGTTAAAAGCGGCAGTTCTTTGACTTTTATTACCGATTCTGCAGAGTTGAGCAACCTGCAACAAGAATTGCAAATTGTGTTGGGAAAAAAGGTGATTTTAGAACTAGAACTCACTCATATTATTGATAATTATCTGCAAAAGCACTATAGAAAAGTGCAGAAACAAAAAGGAAGTTCCTTAGTTTATTCGAAAGATTTTTTATTGCATATTATTCACGAAGCCAAAGGAATTGGCAGTAGTGATATTCATTTTGAAGCCTATGAAAAGCAAAACAGAGTTCGATTTAGAATAGATGGCAAACTCATAGAGCGCTATATAGTTTTAAAAGACGAATATCCAAAAATTATCAATCGAATTAAAATCATGGCAGGCTTAGATATTGCCGAAAAACGCTTGCCTCAAGACGGTCGTATTAACTTAACTACCGATATGGAAGATTTTGATATTCGCGTTTCTTCACTTCCTACTTTGTACGGCGAAAAATTAGTGCTTCGCATTTTATCTAAAAACAACACAACTGTTGCATTAGCTAACTTAGGTTTTACCCAAAAGGAGTTACAACTTTATAAAAACTATGTAAAAAAAGCCCAAGGTATGGTGCTCATTTCAGGACCTACTGGCTCGGGAAAAACAACTACACTTTACGCTACCTTAAAACTGTTAAACAATAAGGATACTAATATTTTAACTATTGAAGATCCTATTGAATATACTTTGGATGGGGTAAACCAAGTGCAACTCAAAGAAAACATCGGACTCAACTTTGCCAGTACCCTTCGCACTTTTTTACGTCAAGATCCCGATATTATTATGGTAGGTGAAATTAGAGACGTCAACACAGCAAATATGGCAATCAGGGCTGCGCTTACAGGGCACTTAGTGCTGTCGAGCATACATACAAATTCAGCCTGGGCAACCATTTCCAGATTGATAGATATGGATATTCCTCCGTTTTTAATTGCCAGCACCTTAAATATAAGTGTAGCCCAACGCTTGGTTCGTAAACTCTGTGAGAGTTGTAAGCAAAAAGCTTCTGACAATATAGCGAATACTCAAAAAAATATTTTATATATAAACAATATAACAAAGCACTATATGGCGGTAGGCTGCTATCAGTGTCACTATACAGGATATAAAGGGCGCAAGGCTATTTACGAAATTATTCCCATCACAAAAGATCTGACAGAAAAAATTAAAAACAAAGAATCAAATATTGACAATTACTTGCAAAAAAACCATATAACTACACTTAAAAAAAACGCTATTGCTTTGGTTGCCGAGGGAGTTACCTCTGTCAATGAAGTGTACTCATTATTGCTTTAATCCATGAAAAAACAACAAAAAACATATATACTGATATTTGCCCTTGTACTTGTTTGGGGATTAGTTGGATACAAAATGTACCGAGGATTAAAACCTACTGCTAAAAAAAACCTAGACAGTATTTCTGAAAAAAAAATTAGCCTTAAAAACTATACAAAAAGCGAAGTATATAAAATAAAGGCAAACTACAGAGATCCTTTTCTCGGAAAATTGCTTGTTCAAAAAATAAATCATCCAAAGCCTAAAGCCCAAAAAGCAGCTAAAGCTATTGTTTTTCCACCTGTAATTTACAATGGCATGGTAGCTAGAGAAAATACAAAATTATATACCCTTACCGTAAATGGCAGGCAAGAAGTGCTAAAAATAGGAGAAAGCCTCAATGGAGTTAAACTGATTAAGGCAAATAAAGAAAAAGCTACTGTGCGCTTTAAGCAAACTGTAAAAATATTAAAACTACAATAATGCTGTTCGTACAAAAAATAAAAGCAAGTGCCTTGCAATATGTTTTGGTAGTTTCGGTATTAATATCAATTATAGTTTTTACTTTTATTTATTTGATTTTTTTGCAGCAAAAACTGCAGATTAAACATAGTTTTTTTATAGAAGCTATACAAAATGTACATTTTGGATTTGATTATCTGAGCAGAAACAAAATTTTATACAATCAAATTAAAGAAAAGCAGTTTTCTGAAAACCCATACGAAAAAACTACTCTTTTAAAACAATATTGGGGGGCTTTTACTATTGCTGTAGTAAGCTCTACCGTTAAAAATGAAAACTTTAAAAAAATAGGTTTGCTAGCAAATAAACCCGAACAAAGAAGAGCTCTGTATTTGCGAGAAAACAACAAACCGCTAGTATTGGTAGGAAATACAAAAATTACTGGAAATGCACAGTTGCCCAAACAAGGGGCCAAAAGAGGAAATATAGCTGGTATTTCATATAACAGAAATCGACTTATTTACGGCAGCCAGCAATTGAGCAACACTTATTTACCAGTTATTGAAAACATAGAATTGATAAAAGATATGTTTCAACAAAGTTTTTTAAACGATTCGGTTGCCTATTTTAATTTAGAAGATAAGCTTAGAAAGACACAAAAGTTTACACAAACTACGGCTATTTATCAATCGAACAAAAATATTTATTTAAAAAATGTTTTTTTGCAAGGAAAAATCATTATTCAGTCTGGAAAATCAATAACAGTAGCACCTTCAGCAAAACTAGAGGATGTTATTCTTATTGCTCCAAAGGTAGAAATTTTGGGAAACACAGTGGGTAGTTTTCAAGTATTTGCTTCAAAAAAAATTTCTCTAGCAAAAAAATGCCAATTAAACTATCCTTCTGCTTTGATTTTGATCGATAAAGCAAGCAATTCACAGAGCAGCAGTGAAACGGCTAACATATTTATTGGTGAAAACACAAAGGTAAAAGGGCTTATTATCTATAAAAATGAGTCAGAAGAAAGTGATTTCAACTTTAATCCTCAGCTTTTTATTTCTAAAGATGCAACAGTAACAGGTGAGGTATATTGCAATCGGAATTTAGAACTCTCAGGAAATATTAACGGAAGTGTTTTTACTAGTAACTTTATCACTAAACAGTTTGGAAGTGTATATGTAAATCATATTTACAACGGAACTATTAACAGTGAACAGCTCCCTGAGCAATACCTAGGCTTAGCTATTAACACAAAAACTGAAAAAGTAGCAAAATGGCTTTATTAAAAAAACTTTCTCAAAAGTTAAAAACAAGGGTTTCTGCCTCTTCTTTGACAGAAGTTTTGGTGGCTACTTCTTTAATTTTATTGATATTCGGTATTACCACTGCAAGCATAGACAAACTACTGCAAAATATGATGACTAAAAATACACAAACTGTAGAAACTGAGCTTGTAGAACTCATGTATTTATACAAAAATAAAAAAATTGAGCTTCCTTACAACTACCATTTTAACAACTGGAATATCAGCATTTTAAAAGATGAAAAGCAAAACCGTATTATTTTTAAAGCAACACATAGGGCTTCAAAAAATAAAACAGTACAAAAAATGCTTTTTAACCCAGCCTTGTAATAGCCTAGCAATTTTTACTTTTTTTATTAAGCTTTTAAAAATCAAATATTTAATTTGAATTTATTTGTATACAAGGACTACGCCTATTTTATAGCAAGGTAATCTAAATATTGCCGATAGTCGAAATTTTTTATTAACATACTTTACAAAAAACCAAAACTTGCACTTACTAGTTGAATATATAGCTTTTAATTACTTTTTCTTTATTGGCATTATTTTGCCATATTTGCATTTCTTTTAGCCACGTATATGAACCTTTTTCTATACCTATTTACTTATCCTTTTATTTGGTTGTTTTCTCGTTTACCTATGCGGGTTTTATACATTTTTTCCGATATGACTTATTTGCTCATTTTTTATGTAATTAAATACAGAAAAAATGTAGTAACACACAATTTAACCACTGCTTTTCCAGATATGACTGACAAAGAGCTAAAACAGATATCTAAACAATTTTACAATCATTTTACAGATATTATGTTTGAGAGTATTAAAAGTATTGGAATAAATAAAGATGAAATTTCTAAGCGGTATAAATACAAAAATGTAGAGCTACTTGAAGAGCTTTCAAAGCAAGGAAAGGGCATTATACTTTTAGGAGCGCACCAAGGAAATTGGGAATGGCTGTTTAATCTTCCTTTATTTTTTTCAAGCATTCATGTTTATGCTACCTATTCAGCACTTACCAATCCTTATTTTGATAAGATTATAAGAAAAGCTAGGTCAAAATTTGGAGGCACTTGTGTTAAAACCTCTGAAACTAACAAGCTTATGCTTAGAAATTATTTAGAAAAAAAATCGGGATTGCACATATTGCTAAGCGACCAATCACCTTTAGTACACAAGTCCTTTTATTGGAAAGATTTTTTTGGTATAAAACTTCCTGTGCATACTGGCGCCGAAATGCTTGCTAAAAAACTTGATTTTACCGTTGTTTATTTTTCGACAAAAAAAATTAAAAGAGGTTATTATATATCTAATTTTAAACTAATTACAGACAAACCTAAAGAGTATAAAAATTTTAGTATTACTGACTCGTATTTTAAAATGCTCGAAGAATCGATAAAACAACAGCCTCAATTTTACTTGTGGACTCATCGGCGTTTTAAGCACAAAAATCGCTATCAAGAATGGCTAAGAAACAACAAGCAAAATAAGAAAAAAATGTAGTGACTAAGCATTTAGCATTATTAACAGTTTAATACACTGTTTTATTTTTGTTTAATTTCGCTTTTGGCAAAGTTTTAAGATATTAAAGCACTCTACTTATAAAAATTTGCGATTAAATTTACAGCTATTTATTAGCTATTTTTTAGTTTTTTAACTTTTTTTTATTGACCTTTTTTAAATACAAGTTTTTTTTGTTATAATCAATAAAAGCTTTTCCTAACTCTAAAATATCAGCTCCAATAATGCCGTGCACTTCTTTGGCATTTTGTTGAAGTAATGCTGAGTTTATATGAATTAAATCAATCAAAATTATTTTGCATTTAGAAATTTTCCACTTTCCAATTTTTAACTGATTGTTTTCCGATAATTGTGTTTCTAAATCGACTGCACCTGCGCCTGCTGCTTTTACTGGACTTTCTTCCCAACTCAACTTAAAATACTCTTTTAAATTAAGCCCCACACAAGAGTTTGAAGCACCCGTATCAACTATAAATTTGCCTTTTACCCCATTTATTTTGACCTTTACTTGTAAGTGTGTGCTTATAATTTTTTTTAGCTTTATCTTAATGTACTTCTTTTTTTTTAAAAATTTCATCTATATACTTGGCTATAATTTGTTAGTCAAAATATTAACTACTAAGCTTGGTATTAAAATTAATTTGCTAAATATTGCTAAAGGTTTTTGAGATTAGTGTATTATTTTAATTTAAAATAAAATTTGTTTTAATTAACTTCAACTTTAATTAGTACTTTTTACAACAACTCACTTCTTGTATTTTTGCCGTGCAAATATAATCTAATTAATTGTAAATGATTACTGACACACACACACATTTATATCTTGAGCAGTTTGATAAAGACCGTAATCAAATGATTGAAAGAGCAAAAAAACAAGGAGTTAGCCGTTTTTTTATACCCGCCATTAACAGTTCTTATATGGACAGAATGCTGACTTTAGAAAACAATTTCCCAAACGATGTTTTTTTAATGATAGGTCTGCATCCAAGTTATGTTAAAAACAACTTTGTAAAAGAACTCAACTTTGTAAAAAAATGGCTTGATAAGCGCAACTTTTGCGCAATAGGTGAAATTGGTATTGATCTTTATTGGGATAGAAGTTTTTTAAAACAACAACAACAAGCCTTCACAAGCCAAATAAGGTGGGCTAAGCAAAGAAAAATGCCTGTAGTAATTCACTGTCGAGATGCTTTTGACGAAGTATTTGAAGTTTTAGAACATGAAAAAAGCAAAGATCTGTTTGGT
>JBKDZU010000076.1:0-38858 GCA_047971505.1 Tenacibaculum sp. | reverse complement strand
TTACTGGTTAGTTGTGCTAAGCATTTTGGTGTTTTAACCGGCGAGCAAGAACAAGAGGAGTTGATATACAACTTTGGTCATCAATTTATTGAAGCAGAAAAATACGACACTACTTAACAGCTATAAAAAAGCCAAGGGCTACTTCCCGGCAGTGGTTAGCATAAAAGGCGCGGCCTGTTTATATTGAAGGACGTAATGGTAACTGCAATGTTAAAACAGCTCAATTGGATACTCATCAAAGAGCACTTAACAACTTGCATAAACAATTGAAATTTAATACAAATTCTCAACACTTCATAGTTTATATACTTACGGGCATAAAATGGGCTACCCCACAATAGCCCTTAAAGTTGGGTAAGGGATTTTGTATCTGTTATGCTAAAAAAGTACTTATTTTAAAAGAAATCTCAAGCTTTCAAGAGCAGTTCCATTTTAATGGACTAAACTCCTAGAGACTTGCGGATTTTAGGTGTATGTTAAAATAATTGATTAAGCCTTGTTTCGTTTTGTTAAACACAATTTTTTATACAACCTTTGTGGGTTATCGTGCTTGATAAGCCTCTTAAAGGCTTTTAAATTACTAAAACAATGATATTTAAATAATTGCCTTGGCTTTACAATAATTATTTCAATGTTTATTAGTTAGTTAACCCAAAACTTAAGCAGGATGTGCTATTAAGTGTTTTTGTGAAAATTTATATATTAAAAAGAGGCTTATTTATTCTTTAATTTGAGTTTTTAGGTTTTTTATAAGGCACAAAAAAGTTAATCCATATAATTCTAGACAAGCGTAAGCTAAGAGGTATAAGCAAAAGCGAAACCACAACAACCGCAATAAAACTATGAAGTATTGATAGTCTTAAAATTAACTTTGAAACAATAAAAATTGCAATACATAAAACAACAGCAAGAGCGTAATTAACATACATTGCGCCAAAAAAAAATGAGGGTTCCATCATGTATTTTAAGTTACAGTTTGGACAATTAGCATGCAGGACACTTAATTTTTTGGGATTAAATGAAATTTTGTATTTAAAAAAATCACCTTCCTGACACCGTGGGCATTTATTTCTAAAAATACTGTACAATTTACTTCCTTTACCAAACATATTTAAGGTGGTTTAAAATAAACAATTTTGTTTTTGTAATTTTGCATAAAATTTAACACTAACATTTTGTAGCAAAGAGTTCAAAATTACATTAATTAATTTATATGCTATGCTAAGCGCTCATAATTTATCGATATCCTTTATGGGGAGCAGTTTGTTTTCGGGCATTACATTTAAGCTAAATAAGGGTGATAAGGTAGGTTTAATTGGAAAAAATGGCACTGGCAAATCAACCTTGTTAAAACTGCTGGCAAAAAATATTGAAAGCAACACTACTGGTACAATTGCTTATGACAAAGGTATTTCAATTGGCTTTTTACAGCAAGACATAGAATTATCGCAAGGTAGGAGTATAATAGAAGAAGCCTATCGAGCATTTACTGAAATAAAAGCAATCGAGAGGGAAATCAACCAAATTAACCAGCAGCTATCTAAAAGCACCGACTATGAAAGTGACAGTTACAATCAGCTAATGATAGATTTTAACGAACTAAACCAGCGCTACCAACTCATGGGCGGGTATAACTACCAAGGCTATACCGAAAAAATACTGCAAGGCTTAGGCTTTAAGCGCAAAGATTTTAACAAACAAACCTCTGAGCTTTCTGGAGGATGGAGAATGCGTATTGAACTTGCTAAACTGCTATTGCAAAATAATGATATTTTATTATTAGATGAGCCAACTAACCATTTGGATATTGAATCGATAATTTGGCTGGAGAATTTTTTAAAAAACTATCAGGGAGCTATTGTATTAGTATCGCACGACCAAATGTTTTTAGACAATACTACCAATAGAACTATAGAAATTGCAGCAGGCAAAATTTACGATTACAAAAAACCATATTCTGCTTTTTTAAAGCTGCGTTCTGAAATTAGACAAAAGCAATTACAAACTCAAAAGAATCAGCAAAAAGAAATTGAGCAAACCCAAAAACTTATTGAAAAATTTAGAGCCAAGGCAAGTAAAGCGTCTATGGCTCAGTCGCTTATAAAAAAGCTAGAAAAATTAGAACGAATAGAGATTGATCAGGATGACCACATGGCAATTAAGATACGCTTTGAGACATCAAAACAATCTGGAAAAATTGTAATTCAAGCAGAAGGTTTGTCAAAGAGCTATGCTGACAATAGAGTGCTCGATAATATAAACTTTTCAATTCAGCGCAACAGTAAAATTGCCTTTGTAGGACAAAACGGACAAGGAAAATCAACACTGGCTAAAATAATGGCAGGTGAAATTTCCTATCGAGGAAAGCTAAAATTAGGGCATAATGTTGAAATAGGATATTTTGCTCAAAATCAATCTGAATATTTAGATACCGAGAAAACAGTGTTACAAACTGTAGAGCAAGCAGCCAATGACAATAACAGAGCTAAGGTTAGAGACTTGCTTGGAGCTTTTTTGTTTAGCGATAAGGCTATTGATAAAAAAGTTAAGGTTTTGTCGGGAGGAGAAAGAAACAGACTCGCACTGTGCAAGCTGCTACTACAGCCATTTAACCTGCTAATAATGGATGAGCCTACCAATCACTTAGATATAACATCAAAAAATATACTAAAACAAGCCCTACAAAATTATACAGGCACACTTATTGTGGTATCGCACGACAGAAATTTTTTACAAGGGTTAACCCAAAGTGTTTATCAATTTAAAGACAGAGAAATAAAAGAATACCTAGGGGATATAGACTATTTTTTAGAACAACATCAGTTCGAAAACTTGCGAGAAGCTGAAAAACAAAGCCCTGCTAAAGAAAACAATAACTCTTCAGCAAAAACTAACAAACAGATTGCAAACAAGCAAGCAAGAGAGTTAAAAAAACTAAAAAACAGATTGCAAAAAATTGAAAGTTTAATAGACAGTTTAGAAAAAAAAATTAAACAGAGCGATCTCGAACTTGCTGAAAGCTACGAAGAAATAGCTGCCAAACCTAATTTTTTTAAAGATTACGAAATTAAAAAAAAGCAGCTAAACAAGCTAATGGAAGAATGGGAGCAGGTTGAACAAAAAACAGCTAAACTAATGTAATACTTATGTTTAATTGCACAACTGAGGTAAAAAACCAACAAGTACACCTAGCTGTTTTAAAACAAAAGCAAATTGAACTTTTTGTTAAAAGAGAGGATAAAAACTGCACTTTAGCTTCAGGAAACAAGTTTAGAAAGTTAAAGTACAATATACTAAAAGCCCAAGAATTGCAATACGACACCTTAGTAACATTTGGCGGTGCATACTCCAATCATATTGTTGCTACTGCTGTGGCTGGTAATTATTTAGGTTTTAAAACCATAGGTATCATCAGAGGCAAAGAACTAGCAAAAGCTTTAAAATTAAACCCTAGCTTACAATTAGCCACTGACAATAACATGCAACTTAAGTTTATTAGTCGCGAAGCTTACAGGAATAAAAACTCAGAAAAATTTGTACAACAACTACAAGAGGAGTTTGGAAAATTTTATCTGCTACCTGAAGGAGGAACAAACGACTTAGCAATAAAAGGCTGTGAAGAAATTTTAAGTGCTGAAGATGAAATATTCGATTATATTTGTTGCTCGGTTGGTACAGGAGGCACTCTATTAGGATTGATAAATTCGGCTAAAGGCAAACAAAAGGTTTTAGGATTTTTAGCTTTAAAAGTAAATTTTTTAAAAGGCGAAATAAAAAAATTAAGTCAAAAAAGACATAATTGTCACTTACAAACACCTTATCACTTTGGCGGCTTTGCTAAGTTTAATTCAAAATTGATAACCTTTATCAATAAGTTTAAACAACAAACAGGCATCCCCCTCGACCCTATTTACACTGGAAAAATGCTTTACGGTATTTTAGAAATGATATCAGAAGATAAATTTCCGCCTAAAAGCAAAATTTTAGCAATACACAGCGGTGGACTGCAAGGAATTAAAGGTGCAAACAATAAACTTAAAAATCAAGGGTTACCCTTAATTGATGTTTAATAGCTTGACGTTCTGTTAAAGTGTGTAAGATTAGCCTTTTAACCATAGTTAAGTTGCAAAAAAGTGCTCAATTGTGAGTTTTTAAACAATAAATAAAATTAAACTAAATATAAATAAATTTAAAATAGTGAACCATCTACAATTAATTTTAAACACACAGTGGGATAATTACAAATTCACAAAATACTGTTTTTTAAGCAGTTGTAAAAGTATAAACAGATGAATATTAAAATATTAGCTATTGTCGTTTTAATATTGTTACTCGCTTGCAAGTCAAAAAAAAGAATAGTGGAGTACAATAAAAAAGAGTTAATAGAACTAAAGGAAAACCCTTTTGATAATCCTACCTCAATAAAACAGCACAAAAAAATCAATACACCAAAAACTAGCCAAACTATAGCCTATATAAAAAAGTTTGCGCCCATTGCTATTAAAAAAATGAAAGAACACAATATTCCAGCAAGTATTACCTTAGCTCAAGGAATTTTAGAATCTGGTAGTGGAAGAAGTCGTCTTGCTGTAAAAGCAAATAATCACTTTGGAATAAAATGTCACAAAAATTGGAAAGGTAAAATTTTTACTCATGACGATGACAAAAAAGGGGAGTGCTTCAGAAAATACAAATACCCTGAAGATTCTTATGAAGACCATTCGCAATTTTTACTCAGCAGAAAGCGCTATGCAAATTTATTTAAACTAAAACCTACTGATTACCAAAACTGGGCCTTTGGTTTAAAAAAATCAGGCTATGCAACTGACAAAAAGTACCCTGAAAAACTAATAAGACTAATTAACAAATACAATTTAGTTGCTTATGACAACTTGAATCTAAACAACAATAATTACAAAAACACTCAAAAAATAACTACAAACTATTATTTGGTAAAAAAAGGAGATACACTATATGCAATAGCAAAGAAATATCAAGTAAGTATAGATCAATTAAAGATAATTAACAATTTAAAAAGCAATTATATACAAATAGGTCAAGAGTTACAAATACCTTAAATTGCCTTTTGCTGTTGAATTGAACTTTACTCAGTTACAATCTTTTTTAACCGTGCTATAGTGTTTAACGGATTATTGCTTTTAAAAACAAAGCTACCAGCAACTAAAACACTAGCACCGGTTTTAATTAGTTTTCGAGCATTTTTATCGTTTACGCCTCCATCGATCTCAATTAGAGCACTCGAGTTATTAGCCTCAATAATATCTTTTAATCTGCTCACTTTTTTATAGGTATTTTCAATAAAAGACTGCCCTCCAAAGCCAGGATTAACACTCATTATACAAACCAAATCAAGTTCAGAAATAACACACTCTAAAACAGATACAGGAGTGTGTGGATTTAGGGCTACCCCAGCTTTCACACCAGCAGTTTTAATATACTGAACCGTTCTGTGCAAATGCTTGCAAGCTTCATAGTGAACTGTTAATATATCTACATTTAAGTCGGCAAACGTATTGATATATCTATCGGGGTCTATTATCATTAAGTGCACGTCAATAGTTTTTTTTGCGCACTTAACAATTGATTTTAAAACAGGCATGCCAAAAGAAATATTAGGAACAAAAACCCCGTCCATAATATCTATATGAAACCAGTCGGCATCGCTTTTGTTGAGCATTTCAATGTCTGCTTGTAAGTTTCCAAAATCGGCTGCTAAAACAGAAGGGGCAATGAGCTTTTTCATTTCATTTTGTTATTATTTTAAGCCCAGCAAGTAAATTGTTGGTTAAAATAAATATCTGCTAAAAAAGAAAACCTCGCTAATAGAGTTTTTAGTTTTCAAATCAAAAAACAATTACCCTAAATAGGTCATTAATATTTTGCTGCGCGATGTATGCTTTAAACGCCTGATTGCTTTTTCTTTAATTTGACGCACACGCTCGCGAGTAAGATCAAAAGTTTCGCCTATTTCCTCTAGAGTCATGGGTTGATGTTCAATCAAACCAAAATAAAGTTTAACAACATCTGCCTCACGTGGAGTTAAAGTTTCTAAGGCTCGGTTAATTTCAATACGCAGTGACTCGTGTAATAGGGTTTTATCAGGATTTGGCGATTCTCCAGAATTTAAAACATCGTATAAGTTAGAATCCTCTCCTTCAATCAAGGGGGCGTCCATTGATACATGTCGTCCAGAATTTTTCATAGACTCCTTTACATCATTAACCGTCATATCTAATTTATTAGCAATTTCCTCAACACTTGGCGGACGCTCATTTTCTTGTTCTAAAAAAGCGTACATCTTATTAATTTTGTTAATAGAACCAATTTTATTTAAAGGCAAACGCACTATGCGAGATTGCTCTGCTAGGGCTTGTAAAATAGATTGGCGAATCCACCATACAGCATAAGATATAAACTTAAACCCGCGAGTTTCATCAAAGCGTTTAGCTGCCTTAATCAAGCCTAAGTTTCCTTCGTTGATTAAATCTGGCAAGGTTAACCCTTGATTTTGATACTGCTTGGCAACCGATACTACAAAGCGCAAATTGGCTTTGGTTAATTTTTCCAATGCACTTTGGTCACCCGCCTTAATGCGTTGTGCCAATTCTACTTCTTCATCAGCAGTAATCAAATCAACTTTTCCTATTTCTTGTAAATATTTATCTAAGGAGGCGGTTTCTCTATTGGTAACCTGTTTTGTTATTTTTAGTTGTCTCATTTAATGAACTAATTTTTATTGATGCTCTTCACTACTTATTAGTACGTAAAAAAACACTGTTTTGTTACAAAAAAATATTTTTGTAAATGTTAATTTTATGTTAAATTTGATTTTGCTCAAATTAACACTGTATAACTGTATAATTAACAATTAATGTATAGTATATTTAACTTTTTAAACAACTCAAAATACGAGTGATAAAATAAGCTTTTTAATTGGCAAATAAAATTAAATAAACCTAAATAAATTATTAAAAATCTAATTTAAAATAAAACAATTTTGATATAATGCAATAAAAAATATAATAAGACGTATATCTATTATGTATTAACGAATACTACTTGTTGAAATATGAAAGTTAAATATCAAATTTATCATAAAAAGTTCTAAAAATCAAACTATTTTAGTGGTTGTTTTTTTATTGTTTAATTAATGATACAATAAATTATACTAGATTGTATTCGGCAAGGTTAAAGATAGATTTCGGGGGACTTCTATCTAAATTAGTAAAGTTTATTCTTTACATTATTAAGGCTATCAATAAAAGTTGATAGCCTTTTTTTATAAACCATATTTTTTTATTAAGTTTTTAGTAATAGTTTTTGAATGTTGTTTCTTATTCAAATGATACGTGAAGGAAAACTCCTCTTGTTCCTAAGAAGTTAACAGGATCGGTCCAAGGACTAGGGTTGATGTTATCGTATTTTATTTCATTGTTAATAGCAAACATACCTCTTATAGAGGGCGATAATTTAAAATAATTTAAATACAAGTCAATTCCTATTCCTAATTCATACATAAAGTTAGTACTTGTTGTTCTGAATTTTCCCGAAAAATTATCTTCACTATCTCTTTCGTTGCTTGAAAAATTATAATCGTATGACATACCTCCCAACACATAGGGTCTGATATTGTTTAATCTGTTTGTACTCACCTTTAAAACTAAGGGCAAATGTAGAAAAGTAGCCCCAATTTCTCGAGTTCTTTGATTAGCATCATTTTCTGGCAAGTGTTTAAAAATTAACACTTTTGTATTAGACATTAACCCAGGTTCAAAACGTATATTAAAATTGTTGTGTAATTTAAAATCGGCTATTAAGCCTACATTAAAACCCATTGATGATTGCACTTGCACCTCAGGCTGACTAATAAAGCTAGGTTTGTACGAAACTTTATAACTATTTGCATTTAAGCCTAAGTAAAACCCGTAGTGAAACAGAGGTTTGTCAAAGTTTGGCAGTTTTAAAACTCTTTCTCTTTGACCATAAGCAATAGTATAGGTCACTAAAATTAAATTAAACAATAACTTTTTACTAAACATTTTATTTAAAAGCTGTATATATTGAAGCAACCCCAAAAGTAACAGGTAAATTATTTACATTATTAAACCCATTTTTTAGCAAAATATTGTTAAAAGCCTTGCCAAATGGAAAATTATTTACACTTTTTGACAAGTAAGCATAAGCGCCCTTGTCTTTAGAAAACACTTTCCCCACTAAGGGCAAAATCATATTTGTATAGAGTTTATAGCCTTGTTTAAGCGGAAACTTATTTGGGTTTGAAGTTTCAAGTACTACTAGCTTGCCACCTGGTTTTAAAACTCGATGCATTTCGCTTAACCCATTATTTAGGTTTTCAAAATTTCTAACGCCAAAGGCTACAGTAACAGCATCAAAACTGTTGTTGGTAAAGGGTATGTTTTCGCTGTCGCCTATAAGCAGTTTTATTTTGTTTGACAATTTTGCTTTGTCGAGTTTTTGCCTTGCAATTTGCAACATTCCTGAAGAAATATCTAAGCCAACAATTCTGTCGGGTTTTAGCTTAGCCATCATAAGAGCTAGGTCGCCTGTTCCAGTTGCTATATCTAAAATTTGCTTAGGCTTTTCTCGACCTACAAGTTTTACAACTTTTTTTCTCCAACTCATATCAATTCCCAGCGATATTACCCTGTTAAGTTTGTCGTAATTATCAGAAATTGAATTGAACATTTTAACTACTTGTTCCTTTTTGCCTAATTTTGAATTACCATAGGGCTTTATTTCCTTAGTCATAAATAACTGTAAAACTTATTGGTTTATGGCTACAACTTCGCTTATTTTATTGGGCAACATATCTTTTAATAGGGTTTCAATTCCATTTTTTAAGGTAAATACCGATGAGGGACATCCGCTACAAGCACCCTCTAAAACAACACTTACCTGTTTGGTATTTTCATTGTATGACTGAAAAGCTATATTGCCTCCGTCTGATGCAACAGCAGGCCTAACATATTGGTTTAAAATTTCAATAATTTTAGTTTCCGTTTCGCTAAACACTCTATTGTGTAGCTTGTCTTTGTTGCGTTCTTGTTTAGGCTTTTGAGAAATAATAATTTTGCTTTCTTTTATATACTCTTGTATAAAAGTCCTTATTTCCTGATAAATATCATTCCATTCAACGGAGTTGTTTTTAGCGATTGAGATATAATTTTCTGAAATAAAAACCTCTTTTACAAAAGGAAACTGAAATAAAGCACGAGCTAGGGGCGATGATTTGCTTGCTTGCTTTACATTTTTATACCTCGCGTTAAATTGAGTTAAAGATATGCTTGTTCCAAATTTCATTACCTGAGGATTAGGGGTAGCTTCGGCATATACCTCAACTGCTATTTTTTTTGATTTTTTTTGTTTGACAATAGGTTCGCCCTGTTGAAGAAATTGTTGAATTTGTTGTTTTAGCTGCTCAGCCACCTCACTCCATTGAACATTATCATATCGTTGAATTGCAATAAAATTTGCACTTATAAATACTTTTTTAATAAATGGCAGATGAAATAGTTTATTTACAAAATAAGAATTACTAGTTTCTTCTACATTGTTGTACTGATAGCTTTCGCCTTTAGTTAAAAGTATATTACTTACAAATTTTAAAATGCTTTTATTATTAGTTTCCTGTATATCAATGCTTATTGTTTTCACACGAAGTTTAAAATTTTAATAAGATCAGTAAAAAATTACTAAGTCTGTTATTTGTTATTTTATTATTGTAGAGGCAGTTAATTAAACTTGCTAAACTCTTCTATGAGAGATTCATTATTGCATTTTAACTGTTCAGATAGAACTCGCCTAAAAATATTATTATACCCTAAACTGCAATTTGTTTACAATTATTTTTAATACAACAATATTATTTTAAATAAGGTTCAAACAAATACAACTGAGCAAGTATTTTACTATGCGATTAAAAATTATTCAACCTCTATAGTGCTTGTAAAGATACAAATTGTATTTTAATTAAAAATAATTGTCGCTAAAACATAAAATTACAACAAAGCCCTTGTGCAAATTTAAGTCAATGTGTTTTTTACTTATAGGCTAAAGGTTACAGTTCCAGAAACCCTTGAAGTATTGTTGTTTAAAATTATATCGCCACTGTTATACAAACTTTCAAATTCTTGATTTTCAAACTTGTTGTAAGATAGATCTACTTTCATATTTCCAAAATTATAACCCAACCCTGCTGAAAGACCTCTTATATTATCCTTGTTGGTGCTACCACCTAAAGCTATAAGTTGATTTGGATTTTTTTCGTAGTGATAACCACCTCTAACACTTAAATTGTCAAAGCGCCACTCAGCACCTATATTAAATAACTGCACAGCCCTGTATTGCGATGCAAAATTTTGATTATCTTCTATAAAAAAAGCTGAATTATCGGTGTATTTTATGTTTGGATAATTCTTATAAGTGTAGTCAAAACTAATTAGTCCCTGCTTGCCTAGTATATAGGCAGCTCCTGCCGTAAGCCTGCTGTGCGATTTAAATTGATAAAGTAAGCCTTCTTCAAATGCGTCAAACCCTTCGGGTATATTTAGGTTAGGAACATCCGAAAGGCTAAGCTCATCTAGATAGTCTTCAGTAATTTCATTGTACCAAGTTGGGCTTTCATAAGCCAAAGCAATGCGAATATTTTGATTAAACTTGTAAATAAAACCCAAACTCAATGAAAAACCATTGCCTTGCACAAAAGAATCTACTAAATTTTCAGCAAGTAATATATTCCCGCTTATATCGTCGTTTTCCTCAGTTAAAAAGGCAATTCGATTTAAATTAAAATTGTGAAAGTTAAGCGATGAACCAACAAAGAGTTTATCTTGATAAACTGCTGAAATACCTACATTAAAAACAGACGACTTCCCAATTTCTTCTACTGAATACTCCTGTCCTATAGCACCGTCAAATTCATTTTTAGGATTAGAAGTATCGTTAAAATGATCAATATTATATAAAAACTCACTATTCCCTTTTACTTGATAAAAAGAACCGAAGTCATTTTTTAGTCTGTAATTTAGAGTTACAGCAAATCTATTCCATTGGGTTGAATTAGTGTCAAAAATAAGAATTCCTCCAGCTTGCGAAAAGTTAAAGTTATCAAATCTTGAAACATCTGAGTTTCCGTAATACTGCGCTGAATAATCTGTATTATCACTACTTAATGAAGCCGATGCAACACTTTTTATTGCTATTGCACTACCTGCAGGATTAACACCAAAGGCCGAAATATCTCCACCAAGTGCACTAAAGGCACCGCTCATTGCCTCAAACCGCGCTGTGCCGTAATTATTATCCCTTGACAAGCTATATCCTAGCTCGCGATAAAAGTTTAAGGTTTGTGAAAATACATTAAATTGTATTGATAATAATCCAAAAATAAAAAATTTCTTCATGTGTCGGTAATCCTAATTATATGTTTAAAATAAGTGTCTTAATTGTTTTATCTGCAGATAAATTTTCAATCTTAGCAACAAGATAGCTCCGCAGCATTAATTAAACTCTAGTTAAGTGTATTGCTTGCTATCTTGTTTTTATACTGCGATTAAATAATTAAACCTTTTAATTTTTTGCTATTTGTAAAAATTATATATGATATCTTAATTTTATGTTCATACAAATAATCAACTAGTCGATTGGTTAAAAAAACAAATTGGTTAAAGAACAAAATATGTGTTTATTTAATTTTTGATGATTTTAATATAAACAAAGCGTATTATTTTAATTTAGAATTTAATTTAACAAATATGCAATTAATGATTACTATATTTTTGTTGCAGTTAAAAAAGACATTCTAGACAATTAAAAGGCAATACTATTACAATAAATGATTTTAAAATTACTAAACAGTGTTAAAAATTTAAACTTAGCGCACAAAATTATCTTCTGCCTCTAGAACTCCTACTGCCTGAAGAATGACTTCTCGAGGTATAAGCTCTTGATCTTGAGGGAGTGTAACTTCTTCTGCTAGTAGCACTTCTAGATCTCGGTTGAGTGTAATTTTTGTTTGAATTTCTTCTTATATTACCCTTTCCTTTTGAAGAACTGCTATAGCTCTTTTGTTGTTTGTTTGCCTTGCTTTTATTAGAGTAATTATTATATCTGCGTGTTGAGTAAGGATTTGTTTTTGGCTTTCTAGCGGACCTTTTAGGCGCATACTTATTTGCTTGATAACCTCTTTTCGATGCTTTGCCAGCATATTTTTTATTAGTTCTACCTCTGTATGCATTTGAATGCCTTGAATCAGTTCTAGATCTGTAACTTTTTCTCGACCTACTTTTATACGGGGTTGCTCGCTTTTTGTAGTAATAGGGCCTGTGGCGTTGATTGTAAAAGCTGTATGGATTGTAATAAGAATATCCGTAATAAGGTGAGTAATAATAGTTGTTGTATCCCCAACCCCAATTGTATCGGTAAAAAGGACTATACCATAAGCCAACACCCCAAGGATAGTGGTTGTAATAACCCCACCATAAATTGTTATATCCGTAGCCATTCCAGCCCCATCCCCAGTTCCAATAGTTGTTGTAGTACCCCCAAGGTAAAGTGTTTACATTGATAACTAAGTCGCTATTATTTGTATTGTACCCCCACGGCGCATTTGGGTTGTATTCAATTCTAGACTCGTAGTTATCATTTAAAATATCACTATCGCCTATTTCATCGTCCTCTGCAGTAAACGATTGATAGCCTTCAATATCTGTAAAAACATCAGAACTGTTTAATGATTCTAATCTTTCTAACTCCTTAGTAAAATAATTTTCTTCATAATCGTCATAATTTTCGTCGTCTGTAACAATAATTCTCCTTTGAGGTGTCGTCTGCGCTATAGCTTCGTATTCGTCGTTGTATATGCCGTCTGCATTGTTATTACTTACAGTTTGAATTGTTCCGCAAGAAATAAAAAAGATAGATAACACAAATAACAATATATGGGTATAAGGGAGTGGTAATGCAAAATTTCGTCTCATGTCAAACATATTTAAGTTATAACAAATTAATTTCTTTTTATATGCTGTTGCAAAAAATTTTTGGCTAATTGCCTTTTTAATGTAGTTTTGCAAGTGCATTTACACATTTAAAAATAACAAACTTTATGCCAAACTTTTGAACATGAGTAAACACTTAACTAAAAGAGCAGAAGATTATTCTAAATGGTATAATGAACTTATTGTTAAGGCTGACTTAGCAGAAAATTCGGTAGTTAGAGGCTGTATGGTAATAAAGCCTTATGGCTATGCAATTTGGGAAAAAATGCAAGCAGAGCTAGACAAGATGTTTAAGCAAACAGGACATCAAAATGCTTATTTCCCTATTTTTGTGCCCAAAAGTTTATTTGAGGCTGAAGAGAAAAATGCTGAAGGATTTGCTAAGGAATGTGCAGTAGTTACGCATTATCGACTGCAAAGCGACCCTAATAAAAAAGGAAAACTACGTGTGGACCCTCAAGCAAAATTAGAGGAGGAGCTAGTTGTGCGCCCTACTTCAGAAGCAATTATTTGGAATACTTACAGAAATTGGATTCAATCGCACAGAGATTTGCCTTTGTTGATAAACCAGTGGGCAAATGTGGTTAGATGGGAAATGCGAACCCGACTGTTTTTGCGCACAGCTGAGTTTTTATGGCAGGAAGGGCATACGGCACACGCTACAAAAGAAGAAGCCATTTTTGAGGCAAAGCAAATGCAACAAGTGTATGCAAGCTTTGCTGAAAACTTTATGGCTATACCTGTTGTGAAAGGTATTAAGTCGGAAAGTGAACGCTTTGCAGGTGCCGAGCAAACCTATACCATTGAAGCTTTAATGCAAGATGGCAAAGCTTTACAGGCTGGAACTTCGCATTTCCTTGGGCAAAATTTTGCTAAAGCCTTCGATGTTAAATACACCTCAAAAGAGGGCAAGCAAAGCTATGTTTGGGCGAGTTCTTGGGGGGTTTCTACTCGTTTAATTGGCGGTTTAATTATGACTCACTCTGATGATGCTGGCTTGGTGCTTCCGCCTAAATTAGCTCCTATTCAGGTTGTTGTTGTGCCTATTTATAAAAGTAAACAAGAGCTAAATGCAATTTCTGAAAAGATAGATATATTAATTAAAGACTTGAAAACAAAAGGTATATCGGTTAAATATGATGACAGGGATATTTTGAGACCTGGGGCAAAATTTGCAGAATACGAATTAAAAGGAGTGCCCGTGAGAGTTGCTGTTGGAAATCGTGAGTTAGCAAATGGCACAGTTGAAGTTACTAGAAGAGATACTTTTGATAAACAAAGTATTACACTTAGTTCAATAAGCACTCATATTGCTGACTTACTCAGTGAAATTCAACAAAACTTATACAATAAGGCTCTTAATTATAGAATTAGCCATACAACTGAAGCCAATTCATTTGATGAGTTTAAAGAACTCATAAAAAATAAAGGAGGCTTTATATCGGCCCATTGGGACGGCAGCGCAGATACTGAAAGGAAAATAAAAGAACTGACAAAGGCCAGTATACGCTGTATTCCCAATAAAGCTTTAAAAGAACAGGGAAAATGTGTGTTTTCTGGCAAATCTTCTATAGGCAGAGTATTATTTGCCAAAGCGTATTAAAATCTAAAATAGATTAATAGCTATATTGTTACAATATATACACTATAATTAACAAATAATAAAACAATATCAGTATGTTAGGTAATATTTATCTTCAAAAAAACAGTTAATTATATCATTGCTTTTTATCTACATGATTATAGATCAAAACAATTTTTTCTTTCAGGATATAATTAATAATCTTAGCTCTTTAATTAAGCATTAATAATTTAGATCGCACATTTAAATTTGCAGAGACAAACATCGTTTTTTTAGCCGTATTGTTCTTATTTCAATATAAAGCATCTTTTTTTATCAAAAAATTAATTGTGAAAAATTAAGAATTAAGATATGGTTACAGTTTCAGCAATATTATTTAACGATGATATTACATTAAGGGTAGATAAAAATTTTAGTTACAACATAACTGAATTTAAAAGATATTCAAAAAATGATGAAGCTCTTATAATAAAATCTAAATTATAATATGTTTTTAAATTACCAAAAGAATCTTTTCGGTTTAACTAATTTTAGATCCTTATCACTTTTGTAAAGCAATGAAACATCCACACCTAATTTTTTTAGACACACAACGAGATGATTGTAAATTCACAAATAACTGTTTTTTAAACGTTTGTAAATCATAAGCATATGAATGAACAGAATTTATCTATTTAGAAAAAAAGTTTGCTGCAATTTAAAATAGTTTTTATATTTGCACCCGCAGTTAATTTTACTAATTACGGTCCGTTCGTCTAGGGTTAGGACGCCAGGTTTTCATCCTGGTAACACGGGTTCGATTCCCGTACGGACTACTCAATTTTATTTAAAATTTTTAAGAGTAATGGCAAATCATAAGTCAGCTTTAAAGAGAATAAGAAGTAATCAAACAAAGCGTTTAAGAAATAGATATCAGCACAAAACTGTGCGTAATGCTGTTAGAAAATTAAGAAATACTACTGATAAAAAGCAGGCAGAAGCTATGCTTCCGTCGGTAGTTTCTATGCTTGACAAATTGGCAAAAAACAATATTATCCACAAAAACAAGGCAGCTAACCTAAAGTCTAAGCTAGCTAAACATATCGTAGATTTATAAAGGTTTTAAATTAGTTGATAGTTAAAAGGGACGCTTTTAAGGAGGCGTCCTTTTTTTGTTGGCACAATAAAATTTTTAAGCTAAAAATCAGCTATATACTTATGTTGTGAAGTTAGTTTATAACTTCCCCAAAATAGATGGAGATTTATATAAAAACTCAATTCCGCAAGTATATTTTAAAAAACATGTTGAAAGCTTAGTAAAATAAAGCCTTACAAATATTTGCAAGGCTCGATTTTTTTCACTTATTTAGGTGAATTAAAACCTTAAATTCAAAGGTAACACCTTTTGGCAGATTTTGGCAGATTACACCTTATACATAAAAGGTTAAGATTAAAAAAGTTTTGTGCAGTTGATTGATAATTATTTGACAAGCAGATCAAAAAACTCAAAATACAGTTATTCAGATCTCTTTTTAACACATCTTTATACCGTTTTTTGTGGAGGTAGAGCAATCGAGGATGTCAATTATCTAAAATACCACATTTTTAAAGGTTTAAAATCTCAAGCTTTTTAAACAAAAATTAAGCTTTCAGGAGCAGTTCTATTTTAATGGACTAAACTCCTAGAGACTTGCGGATTTTAGGTACAAATAAATGTTAGGCAAACAAAATTGAACTTAGAGCCATTAGTTGTAAAGAATAAAGCTTTATTGGAACATTATTGATTAACAATAGCAAAAAACACATTCAAAAAACATAAAAATTATGTATGTTTGTTATCGATAAAAATTAAATCCTTTAAACTAGGTTTAAAAACCAATGAAAAATTTACTAGAAATAAATAATATCGTAAAACGCTATGGAACTCATACAGCATTAAGTAATGTTTCAATGCATATCCCTAGAGGAAGTGTATTTGGGTTGCTTGGACCTAATGGCGCTGGGAAGACATCCTTGATAAGGATAATCAACCAAATAAATATGCCTGATAGCGGTTCGGTTTATTTAGACTCGGAAGCCTTAGCTCCTTATCACGTAGAGCAAATAGGATATTTGCCCGAAGAACGTGGCTTGTATAAGAGCATGAAAGTAGGTGAGCAGGCTTTGTACTTAGCTCAATTAAAAGGCTTGTCAAAATCGGAAGCAAAAAAGCGACTTAAATACTGGTTTGAAAAATTTGATATCAGTGCTTGGTGGGGAAAGAAAGTAGCTGAGTTATCAAAAGGGATGGCTCAAAAAGTACAGTTTATAGTTACGGTAATGCACAAACCTAAATTATTGATTTTCGATGAACCTTTTTCGGGCTTTGATCCCATTAATGCTACATTAACAGCTAAAGAAATCTTGCAGTTAAGAGATGAAGGAGCAACTGTTATCTTTTCTACTCATCGAATGGAAAGCGTTGAAGAATTGTGCGATTATATAGCACTGATTAATAAATCACATAAAATTTTAGACGGAAAATTAGCCGACATTAAATGCCAATACCGGAGCAACATCTTTCAAATAGGTTTAAACACCGATAAGCCCAATCAAGTTAAAGCCTTATTAAAAGATAAGTTTATAGTTTCTGATGCCGATTTTGCTAGCTTAAACGGAGGTTTAAATTTAAATATAGAGCTAAGCGCTAAAGATTCGCCAAACGAATTGCTAGTTTTTTTAACCCAACAAGGAGAGGTATATCATTTTGTTGAACGCATACCGAGTACCAAGGATATATTTATTCAGGCAATAAACAAAAATAATTAAACAACAAATTAACAATTTTATTAATATCCTTTTAAAATTTACAAATGCACAAAACAAACCATCGCAATAAAAAGTTTATAATACAGCGCATTATACTCATAATAAGTTAGTTGTAGCTGTAATAAAATCTTATAATACAAAAACCCCTAGTTTACTTGCTAAAACAAATTTTAATACTATATTGATATAACTAAATAATTGATTAATAATGATTAATGAATATTTAAATCTATGAGAAAATTACGATTGATTATTGAGCGTGAGTTTATTGCCAAGGTGAGAAACAAATCGTTTATTGTAATGACTTTTTTAAGTCCAATTTTAGTAATTGGGATTGGTTTTTTAGTTGTCTTTTTGATGAAAAAAAACGATGAAAAAATAAAAAATATAGTTTTTGTAGATGAATCTAAAATATTTACAAATCATGTTTTTGAAGATACTAAATTTGTAAAATACCAAGACTTTACAAAATTAGGTATAGAAAAGTCAAAGGAAAGAGTAAAAAACGGCGATTTTTATGGCGTTTTGCACATTCCTAAACTCGACAGCTTAGAGGTTTTAGCAAAATCAATAACATTTTTTTCGAAAGAATCGCCTAGTATGCCAATCATTATTGCTCTAGAATCAAAATTGGAAAAGAAAATAAGAAACGAGAAACTCACTCGTTTTGGCATAGATTTAGAAAAAATTAAATCCTCTAAAATTTCTTCAGAAATTAAAATGTACAATTTTTTGGGCGAAAAATCATCAAAACTTAAAAATGGACTAAAAATAGGGGTAGGAGCCATTGCAGGCTATTTGCTAATGATGTTTGTAATGATATATGGAACCTCAGTAATGAGGAGTGTAATTGAAGAAAAAACCAGCAGAATAATTGAAATTATAGTATCTTCAGTAAAGCCCTTTCAATTAATGATGGGTAAAATTATAGGGAATGCTTCAGCTGGATTGTTGCAGTTTTTTATTTGGGGCATATTGCTTTTTATTTTTAGCTTGGCATTTTCTACAGTTTTTGGAATAAATTTAACCGATATGCAATCGGCAGAATTAGCAACCGAGCAAGTGGAAACTGCGCAGCAGATAGCTGGAGGAAAGGCTGAAATATTTGCACAAGAAATACTTAAGTTACCTGTTGTAAAATTATTTTTTTTATTTATTTTTTATTTTTTAGCAGGGTATATGCTGTACAGTTCTTTATTTGCCGCAATTGGAGCAGCTGTTGATAATGAAACAGATACACAGCAGTTTATGATACCAATAATGCTGCCTTTAATCTTAGCCGTTTACGTAGGTTTTGTTACTGTAATTAAAAATCCTCATGGTCCTATTTCAACAATTTTTTCATACATTCCATTTAGCTCACCCATAGTAATGTTAATGCGTGTTCCTTTTGGAGTATCCTGGTGGGGAATAGCCCTGTCTATGACTTTACTGATAGCAAGTTTTTTGCTTGTAGTGTGGTTGGCTGCCAAAATTTACAGAGTTGGTATTTTATCATATGGCAAAAAACCAAGCTATAAAGACTTGTGGAAGTGGATACGATATAAAGGTTAATAAAATTCTCTTTTAGCTCTAATCACTGTAAACTTCAAATCATACACTCTAAAACTGCAGTATAAGTACAATGTTTAATTTATTAAAAATTAAGACCTTAAGTTAATTTAAGCAAATTAACATACTATTAAGCTATCACAAATCCTAGTTGTTCACTTTTACCGCTCACTATAATAACTTTAGCATAATAAACTTATCAAAACAATAAGTTAGCTGTATAACAAATAAAAAAATGCAGTGAGTATGATGTAATTAGTAAACATTTGAAATAAATACCTATACATAATAGAAATAGATAAATTATACAAAAAATTAAAATCAACAAGTTTTAAAAACACTTTAAAAACTAGTAGGGGATAGTTTAATTTAAAAAAACACTGTATATTGCAGTGTTAATTTTTTACTAATTTAATTGCTGTTTAAGTCATAAAAACACCAATAAAAACAGAACAATAAATTTAAAGAAATATGTATAATATAAATAAAATAATGATTGTCTGTAAGAGTTTCCAATAATTTCTTGTAAAACTATTTTCCACTTTAAAAAAGTCAAATTAGATAAATAAAATTAATCGACAAAATATCATTTTATAAAAAATTAAAAAATATTAAGTTTATTTCTCAGTATAATAAAATGGTTTAATTTAACTAAAAGACAAAATAAATATGAAAAATAAAATTGTAAAGACAATATTGTGTTTATGTACTGTTAGTATTAACTTAAAAATAAAATTAACAGCAATACTGTTAATAATTTCGTTTTTCAATATTCAAGCTAAACCCTACTATATAAAAACAAAAAATTATTTCAATTTTGATCAAATTGGCACAGAAAGGCTATTCAATAAATTTAAGCCTATATCTAAATTTAAATTATCCAAAAACATCCATGTTGCGAGTAATAACAATTACTTTATTTTAAGTTATATTACTAAGCATCTACCATTTACCATCAATTCGCAAAGCACAATACAGCAAGTACAAATAAGAGGTTGTGTTGTAGATATAGCAGGGATTCCACTTCCAGGAGTCAACATAATAAAAATGGGAACCCAACAAGGAACACAAACCGATTTTGATGGCAAATATATTATAAATGCCAATAAAGGCGAGCAATTGTCTTTTTCTTATTTAGGAATGAAAACTTTAGTAGTTACTGTAGGCGATAAAACTAATGTTAATATTACATTAAAAGAAGGTGCAAATGCTTTAGAAGAAGTAGTAGTGGTAGGCTATGGAACCCAAAAGAAAATAAATATAATTGGAGCAGTAAGTAGTTTAAAAGTTGAAGATGTGGTACAAACACCTGTTACCAATACCACAAGATTATTGATAGGGAAAATTCCAGGAATTATTACCAATCAAAACCCGGGTCTCCCAGGACAGGACAATGTAAATTTAAGCATTCGCGGATATGGCAATCCATTGGTAATTGTAGATGGGATAGAATCTTTTTTAGCTCGTGTTGAACCCAATGATATTGAAACAATTACTGTTCTTAAAGATGCGTCAGCGGCCATTTACGGAGCACGTGCTGGTGATGGCGTAATTTTGGTTACCACCAAAAGAGGGGAAAAAGGAAAAGTTCAATTAAATTATCACGGATACACAGGCGTTCAAAATCCGACCAAATTTCCCAAACAAGTAAATGCAGCCCAATTTGTACAAGCCAAAAGAAATGGAGCTTTTAATGTTCAGTACGACCCAAAGAATCCAGAGACTCCTATTGCTTATGGCGATTTTACTGAAGAACTACTCAATCAGTATCAATCAGGAGTCTTGCCCAGTTATAGTTGGGTAGATGCCCTATTGCGTAGTAGTGGTGGTCAAATAGTTTCACATAATATAAGCGCAAGAGGAGGAAGTGAAAAAATTAGATTTTACACCTCTATAGGTATGTTAAACCAAGCAGGAATTTTTAATGGAAACTATGATTACAAAAAAATTACAGCCGCCAATAATTTAGATGCCCGTGTAACAAATAGTTTGTCAATGGCATTGACGGGCTCGTACATCAATGAAACTCGTGATTATGCCTCTTACGGAATAGATGAAATTTGGAACGATCTCAGGAGCTCATCACCTTTTTTTCCTCCCTCTTTACCTGATCCAAGCCGAGCACCCTATTCAGGTTTCAATGAGCGTTCACCTGTGGCTCGAGTTCAAAAAAAGTTTGGAGGATATCACCTCAACACCTTAGAAACTATTATCACAGCGTTAGAAATAAAATACAATCCAAGCTTTTTACCTGGCTTGACCATAGGAGCCAAAATCAATATACGTTATAGAAGACTGTATAACGAGCGCTTAAATCGCTCCTACAAAGTATGGCAATACCTACCCAAAACCGATGAGTATTTGCTGCAAGGTTCTGTAGCGAAAAACAATTTTTCAAAATCGTATTCTACCATCCAAAGATTATTATCACGGGAGTACTTAAATTATAAGAACAATTTTGGGAAACATTATTTGGGGGTATTAGCTTTTTTAGAAAAAGAAGACAATACGATAAACTCATTAAGTGCTAATCGTTTAAATCTTTTATCTTCCGAAGTGCCAACCATAAGCGCCGGAGACGACGCTCTTACCATAACAGGAGGTAATGGGAAACCTATTGAATACACAAGGGTAAGTGCAGCAGGTCGTTTAAATTATTCTTATGACAAGCGCTACTTATTTGAGGCTACTTTAAGAGTTGATGCCAGTTCCAAGCACTCACCACAAGTGCGTTGGGGTTATTTCCCTTCAGTGCTATTGGGATGGAACATAGCAAAAGAAAAATTTATGGCAAATACTCCTTTTAATGAATTAAAACCAAGATTTTCCTATAGTGAAACTGGAAAGGACGATAATATTGAGAACACGCAATTTGATTTTTTAACTGGCTTTTCTGAAAAAGGTAGTGTTTACTATTTTGAGAGCGGAAAGCCTACCCCAAGTATACAAACCACTGGCTTGGTAAACCCATTGTTGACTTGGGAAGAAGTGACGGCCTATAATGCAGGCTTGGATTTTAGCTTGTTTAAAAATAAAATTTATGGATCTTTTGACACTTTCTATCGCTTAAGGGAAGGGCTGTTGGCAAAACCCACAGTAAATATACCGTCTACCTTTGGGGCTAATTTACCTGAGGCCAATTTGAATTCGAGAAATGATCACGGCTTTGAAATATTGCTCGGCTATAAAGGAAATATCGGTAAGGATTTTAAAATAAATATTTCGAGCACCTTTGGATTGGCCAGAGAGCGCTTCGGCAAAATACAGCAAGATGTAGATCCTAATGATCCTAATCAAGTTAGAGTAAATCCATTAAATGGTAATTATGTAAATAGGATATTTGGATATATAAGTGACGGGCTTTTTAATACCCAACAAGAAGTTGATGATTATTTGAACTTACATACTGTTGAAACACTAAACGGTACTCCCAAGCCTGGCGATATTAGATATGTCGATGTAAACGGACCTGAGGGTAAGCCCGATGGTGTAATTAATGAATATGATTTAAGAGAAATAGGCTATGGCTCACAACCCGATATGAATTATTCATTGAGCACTCAATTTACTTACAAAAAAAACTTAACCCTATCTTTGCTATGGCAGGGTTCATCTCTTTTTAATGTAATAATATCTGGCATGTATCGCGCCCCTTTCGACAATGAAGTTGTGCCCCTAGCACTACACGATAAATACAGTTGGGTTCAAAATCCCAACAACCCAGGTATAGGTAGCAAACCAAACGCCCAATTACCTGCCTTTAAAAATGACGGAGGAAGAATATGGAACAATAACTTTTCTGATTTTTGGTTAAAAGACGGAACTTATTTGCGCTTAAAAACGGCTACTTTAACTTATAAACTTCCTAAAAAAGTGTTGGATAAAATAGGGTTGTCAAATATTAAATTTTATTTGACAGGAGATAACTTATTTGTCTTTACTAGATTGGGAATTTTTGACGATGTAATAGACCCTGAGCAAGCTTATAACAGCGGCGGGTTTTCTTTGCCCTTGTTGAGAAGTTTTACTTTTGGCACTCGAATCAGATTTTAAACCCTAAAAACAATTAAGGATGAGAAAGTATATTATTATTTATGCGATAGCAAGCCTTTTAGCAGGTTGTGAAAACGGTCTTAACAAGGAAGTTCCTTTCATCTCAGAAAATTTAGTTTTTGAAGAGGTAAGTCTTACAGAAGCCTATATGGCCAATTTATATATCAGGTCTTATTTTCAGCATTCTACAGATGTAAATATGGGTGTTTGGTCGGCAGTAGGAGCCGAACATATAAATTTTGCCGACTGGCAAAACCCCAATCAGGCGTATTTGCGTAAATATTCTGCGGCAAGCGGTCCGTTTATACTCGATAGATGGGGTTATGATCTTATTCGTGATATCAATTTTTTATTAGAAAATTTACCGAGCAGCAAGGCATTAGAAACCGAATATATCAAGCAAAAAATAATTGAAGCGCGCTTTTTAAGAGCTTTTGAATACTTCGAGATGGTAAAGCGTTTTGGCGGAGTTCCTTTAATAACCAAAGTTCAAAGCTTAAATGATCCTGAAAGTGAATTGTTTCCTGGTCGTAGCAAAGAACAAGAAATCTACGATTTTATATATGAAGAAACTCAAGCCATTTTACCATTTTTTGATAATTTAAAAACTGGAGCACAGGGAAGAGTAGACAAATACACAACCCTTATGTTACAAAGCAGAGCCATGCTTTATGCCGCGAGTATTTCTAAAAATAGCACGGTACAAAAAGACGGACAAGTGGGCATACCTAGCAGTACTACTAATTCATATTATAAAAAGAGTCATGATGCATCGCAGCAGGTTATATCTTCTGGTATGTTTAGCCTTTTAAAAGGAGATGATAAAGTAGCCAACTATGCTTCTATATTTACCGATGAAGGAAATAATGAGATCATTTTTGCAGAGCTTTTTGAGCCCGTAATTAAAGGTCATAGCTTAGATTATTATGCTTTTCCTCAAGGATTTGCCTCTACTTGGAATTCTAATTTTCCAGTATTATATGACTTTGTAGAACTTTTTGATTTTGTTGACGGTCGCAAAGGAACTAGTATTGACCGCAGTGATTTGATAGAAGGCAACGAGTGGGATATCGATGATTTTTTTGGTAATAGAGACCCCCGTTTTAGAGCTTCTGTTTTTTATCCCGAGTCTGAATTTCAAGGGCAAAATGTATGGTTTCATGAAAGCATGCTGTTAACTGAAGCTGGTGAGCAAATTAAGGTCAATGAAACTGGAAGTACAAGAACCCGAACGGACGGCACTCAAATGCCAGAGGCCTCTCTTCCAAGAAATAGAAGAAATACTTCTTTGCTTCGCAGAAAAAGGGTGGATGAATCTAACCTAGAACCATTAAGCGGAAGGTCGGGGCAAGATTATATTATCTACAGATACGGGGAAACCTTATTAAACTTTGCAGAAGCAGCTTTTTATCTAGGAAAAACTAGACAGGCTTTAGATGCATTAAACCAAATAAGAGAACGAGCAGGCATGCCGCTTCTTACTGAAGTGACAGAAGAAAACCTAAGACATGAACGACAAATAGAACTTTGCTTTGAAGATCATCGTTTTTGGGACTTAATTCGCTGGCGTATTGCAGATAAATATTTAAACAATATACGCACCAAAGGACTGGTATTTAAATACAATTTAGATACTGATAAATATATTATAACTCTGAAAAATGCAGAGCCTAAGATGCGTGAATTTGGAGAAGAGCGTTATTATTTGCCTTTTTCCTTAAGCAGATTGGCTGATCTTAGGCTAAAACCTGAGCAGAGTCAAAACCCTGGATATTAAACTATATAACCCTTACGCAAAACCTATATAACACTACTAATCAATATATTATGGTTAAAAAAATAGCTGAATATACTACAATTATTTTTTTTGATATCTAAATTAAATTTTTATCCTTAGCGTGTTAACTGTACTATATTTACCTTATTTTAAAAGGTTTTTTTAATTTTTTTAAATTATTTACAAGCAAGTTTGAGCTAATGAATTTTTTTATTTTAATTGCACTTTACAACTTACAACAAACTAACTGACTTGTACTTTGCAGACTGAATATAACGAATTTAAGTGTTTAACTAAAAGTTACCTAATTATTATATTGTCAATTTGATAAGTAGGAGCCTGTGAATTAGTTGACATATATTTAAATGCAATAAATACATTTCCTCCAACTGCCATAGATATGTCTAAGTCACCTGAAGATACCCAAGAAGACCAACTGCCTGTATCGTCATCAATTTTCGGTTTTAGCTGTATCCAAGTATTGTTTGAGTCATTAGGGTTTTCACCATTGTAATTTGTTGAATAATAAACCTCTAAATCCTTTCCGCCAAATCTTTTTACATTGTCAAAACTAAGTGTCACCTTTCCTGTAGCCTCTGTTAAATCAATAGCTTTACTAATTAACCAATCTTCATTTTTTTTTGCCCCCGATGAGAATCCTGAAATTCTTCCACAAGGCTTAGGGTTGCCAAATTTTTCTTCAACTCTCCATTTTTGACTTCCTTCAACACTAATAGGAGTCCATAATAGATCTAGATTTTCTGATGAGAAGTCTTCTTCAAAGAAAAAGTCGCATCTGCTTTCTGTAAAATTTACATCTTTAGTGTCTCGAATAAACAACTGATAATCATCATCAAATTTACTGAATACTCCTGTCAATATTCCTTTTGCATTTGGGATGGACTCAGCCTTAAAATCGGCAAAGCCACTATTTCTCACTATAATGCTTCCCCCGTCTGCACAGCTCTTAAAGGGTATGTTTACTGAGCTAAGACTGTTAACATCTGCATAGGTTTGGTTTTTACTTCCTGTTTGCATATCACTTAAACTAACCAGCATGCCTATATGAGAATCTTGTAATGAACTTATAGTGGTTGCTTGTAGAGGTGCAATTTCAGCTACTTCGCTTGAGCGCAAAACATAGTCTTTGTAGCTTGAGGCGGGAATTCTGTCAACAGAAGCGCCTTTAATTTTACCAATTTCCAATACTCCTCTTGCATTGTGTAAGCCTAGTCCCGAAAGTTTTACATATACCTTTCGACCTACATTGTAGTACGTATACATATCAGTGGCATCGATGGCTAAGCGGATAGCAGCACTAGGGCTTTCGGGCTTGTCTTGTATGTACAGTTGTTTAAATAGGTTTCCAGCCTCGTCACTCGAAATCACGTAGCCTTCAATTACTAATTGCCCATCTTTACTAACAGTGCTAAAATCTACTATATCGTCATTGTAAAATTTTTTTATAGATTGTATGCTGTTGGTTACTTTTACGTCGGGTTCTTCTATTGTAATTTCGGGTAAACTGTAGGCGTTATTTTTAACACAAGAAACTAAGTTTGCTAAAAAGAATAGCCACAAAATTGTTTTTAATAATTTAATTGTTTGCATTTTTTTGATTTTTTAGGATTAAAATCTGAAATAAATATTCATAAAATAGGTAGTGCCTCTGCCATACCAATATTTGCTTCCAAAAACAGGTGTTAAAAGGTCTGCATCTTCTTTAGAAGATCTATAATTACCTAGTCTTCCTTGTTCATAGCCTCCTGTTTTGTATTTTTGATTTAGAAGATTGTTAATACTGACAAAGAAACCTATGTAGTAATCTGCTATTTTCCACGATTTGCCTCCAACAGCATTTACTAATATATAACTATCAAAAGCCTCTTGTGCTAATATTTTTCGGGCTACTTCAGGGTCGTAGTCCGAAAAGGGCAGTCCGTCTAAATCATAGACAAAACTATCTGTTCTGTTTAAAGGAGCTATATCTACATAAATATCGTCCAGAAAATTAACACTTGTGCCAACCCACCAGTAGTCTGGGTTGCGATAGTCGAAACCGAGTGAATAGGTTTTTTGAGGTCCAGAGGCTATTTTGTAATTTTTTAAGTAGGATTTTGTTTGAGGAAGTATAACACCTGTTTCGGAGGTTAGATACACCAACGGATTGTTGCTGTATGTGTATTGCCCTATATTGGCTGCTCCTTTTAATTTAATTGTAGGGCTTACTTTGGCTTCAATTCCTATCTCTGTGCCAAAGTGTTTTTTGTTAACCCCTGTTAGTATTTCTTGAACAAAAGCTGATTGATCGGCTCCTATAAAAAAGAAAAAGGAAATATCGGTTGCATTTTTAATTTCTGCATAATACCCTGTGAGCTTTGCTTGTAAAATTGGAGAGCGCAGTATATAACTCGCATCTAAGGAGCTAATAGTTTCACTTTTTAGACCGATAATTACATCGTTATTTTCTCTTGAATTAGAAAAAGAGTTTCTTAACCATGGTGCCTTACTGATGTAACCTGCGTTGAAGTTTAAAAAGTGCCGCCCTGTTATTTTATAAGTACCCCCTCCCTTAGCAGAAAAATTGTTAAAGGATAGTTTTTTTGAATTGCCCAATGAGTTATCAGGAAAATTGCCGTTTTGATACAAACCCTCTCTTTGGTGGGAGGTTTTAGAAATGTTGCCTGCCAAGAAAAAATCAGCGTTTTTGTATTTTAATTGTGCTTGTAAAAAAGCATTGTAAATTGCCGATTGCAGTTTATAATTATAGTTAAAATGATCGCCTACCCCAACAATTCTATTTATATTCAATAGGTCTCTTTGCTTTTGATTAAAGGTATCGCCAAAGGTATTTACATCTAAAAAACCTTGACCTCCTAATAAATCGAGTACATTTGCAAAATTTTCTGACCGTATTTGCCTAAATTGTAGTTTAGCATTTAGCGTGATGTGCTTGTTTAACTCGGTGTACAAAATAGTGTTTACACTTAAGTGTTGTTCGTCATTTCTATCTTCGTACAATATGTATTTTGAGTTTGTACTTTCGTCTCCCTCAATATTTTGACGAATCATTTCATCCCAATCTAGTTGTCCGTTGTTTAAAAAGTTTTGCAACAGTCCATATTCATCGCCTGTGCCTCTGCTCAGGGCATAGCTAGGCAATTTTTGATAGTAGCTTGGATCGGGGTTTGCTCCTCCGCCTATCGGAAAATTATTAACTAAGCGTGCCCCAGTGTAGCTTATACGACTGTTGCCTATTTTACCCGTTTGAAATGCCAAATTGGTATTTATACTTGTGTTTTCGTTTATATCATAAAAGTGACTGAGTATAGCTATGGGTTCTAGCAGGTTTCTTACACGAGAATTTCTTGGCTTGCCATTTTGGTATCCCCAATAAGGGTTGTATCTTATGCCTTTTAAATCGAATACTTCTTGGGTGTTTGGTGAGTATTTTCCTCTTTTATTTTGTGCCGCTATTAGGGTTAGGTTTACACTGTGCTTATCGTTAAGTTGCTTTTCTGCTGATGCAAAAAATGAATTTGCATCGTAAAAAGTGCCATCTACAAAACCTTTATTTCCAGCTCTTCTGCTACCCGATATGGCAAAGGCCCAGCCGTTTTTTAGCAAGCCTGTGGTATAGCTTGCCATTGCGCGGTGAACATAGCTTCTGTTAGAAGATGCATAGGAAATTTTTAAGCCTTTTCTGTATTCAGAGGCTCTAGTATTGATATTTAATGAACCTAAAGCCCCTCCAAAGGTGTAGTTAGAGGGAGATAAAGCATGAGAAAACTCTTGATTCCTCAAAACATCATTTATTCCTCCCCAATTATTCCACTGTGGTCTTCCATTGTAAAGCTTGTTCATTTCAATTCCATTGATTAAAATTTTGCCATTTTCAGAATCCAAGCCTCTAATTCTGTAAAATGAAGGACTCCATTCAAAGGCTACAGTACGCAAGTACACATCTCTTGAAGCATATAATAGCCCCGATATATTATCGGCAGAACCTGTATCGTCATTCAGTTCGTCGTCAGTAAGTGTAATTGTGCTTAGGTCCGTATCTTCTGACAAGTCTTTGTACAGCAAAATATTACCTAAATCAAGGACTTCACCTAAAAGATTAATAGGATAAATTTGGGTTTCGTAATCTTTTAGCGAAATTTCTAAAAAATGCTTACCACTGAGGAAGCTTTGTAAATTAAAGCTACCATCGCTAGAAGTAGTTTGGCTTAATTCTGTGTTTTGTAAACTAATATTAACACCTTGCAAAGGTTTTTCAGTATCAGCACTTAAAACAACGCCTTTTACTGTGTTTTGCCCATTTGCAATTGAGCCGATAAAAAGCAACACAACTAGAAAGGCTACTTTAAAACATTGTATAATTAATGTATAAAAAATAAGTTGAATCTTTTTCATATCATAAAATAATCTGCAAAAACATTACTTGTATATTAAACAATTGTTATGTATTTTACAGTGTTGTAAATTAGGGTTGTATTTGTTTTATTTTTGTAGCAAAAATATACAACATGACAAAAAATATTTCTTTTTTAATGTTAATTTTTATGTTATCATTTTGTTACGGACAAAAGGATAGTAAAAAATACAAAATACGAACAGTGGCTTTTTACAATTTAGAAAATCTTTTTGACACTATAAACGACATCGAAAAAAATGATGAAGCGAGTCCAATAATGGAATTAAAAACAAATAAAAAACAGGTATATAACGATAAGATTAGCAAGTTAGCCTCAGTTATTAGTCAGTTGGGAAAAGAAAAGACTAAAACTAGTCCGTCGCTTTTAGGGGTTGCCGAAATTGAAAATAAAAAGGTTTTGGAAGATTTGATACAAGATAAGAAACTAAAAAATACATCTTATAGTATTATTCATTTTGACTCGCCTGATAAAAGGGGAATTGACGTTGCCTTGCTATATCAACAACGCTATTTTAAACCAGTGCACTACGAGGTTTTTAACCCGAATATTTACAGTGAAAACAGAAAGGTTTACACCCGTGATATTTTATGGGTATCGGGTTATCTAGACGACGAGCTAATCCACATTATAGTAAATCACTGGCCTTCCCGCAGAGGAGGCGAGTTTAAAAGCAGACCTAAGCGTGAAAAAGCAGCTTATAAGGTAGTTCAAATTATTGAAAAAATTAAGCAAACCGATGAAGATCCTAAAATCTTAATTATGGGCGATTTTAATGATGACCCTATAAATTCGAGTTTTAAAAAAGTGTTAAAAACTAAGTCAAAAAAGAAAAATGTTGCTAAAGGTGATATTTTTAATCCCTATGAAAACATGTATCGCAAAGGGCTTAACACTTCGGGCTATCGAGATAATATTAATTTGTTCGATCAAATATTGATTAGTGCTCCGCTGTTAAATACAAAAAAAATTAAAGATTTTTCTTCTTATAAAATGTTAAAAAGCAATATTTTTAACAAGCGTTTTTTAACTCAAAAAAAAGGTAGGTATAAAGGGTATCCTTTCAGGAGTTTTTTAAATGGAAAATACACAGGAGGTTACAGCGATCACTACCCGGTGTATTTGTATTTAATAAAAGAGGATTAAAACTTTTTTAATTTTTGCACAGATAATTGAGATAGTCATTCATTTTAATTTGAAACAGAGTGCCTATTAGCAGATCTTCAATTTGAACTAATTCTGCTTTTGAAACTGCCAAACTAACACTGTTAATTGGGGTTAAAAGTAATATTGATTTACATGAGGGACAGGTTTCTTGTAGCTTAGCATGTTGTATTTTGTCGATAAATAACTCAATTTGTTGTGTGCTTAAGTAAAACCCTGTATCCTTAAAAATTATTTGAGTTAAATTTGAGGAAACTCCTTTCCAACGAAAAGAAACTCCTATATTGTTTGTGTAAATGTTAGATATGCTATCCATTTGCTATTAAAAAATTAATAAGCAAATATACTTCTAATTTAGAACATATATAAATAATTATTTTAAATCTTTTAGCACTAACTGAATTGAGGTGATACCGTTCCAAGTATTTTCGCTTATATTGTAAACTATATCAAAATTTTCGTGAGTTTTTTTTATTTTATTTCCTAATTCAAAGCCAATAGCTCCGTATGCTTTTTTACAGTCCTGACTGGTAATGTTTAATTTTAAATGGCTGCTATCTGCTCCAACTTTTTTACCTGTGTTATTACCTTTAATATTTTTAGTATAAAAAACAGGGTTCATATTTTGAGGTCCAAAAGGTGCCATTTGCTTTAAAATTCTGTAGAATTTTGGATTGATATCTTCGAGGTTGAGCTCTGAATCAATTAAAACTTGGGGAATTAAATACTCTTTATCTATCGATTGGGCTACTACTTGTTCAAATTTGCTTTTAAAACTTTCGTATTGCTCAAAAGAAACACTCAACCCTGCAGCATATTTATGCCCTCCAAATTGTTCGATAAAAGTTGAGCATTTTTCTAAGGCGGCATAAATATCAAAGTCGTTTACTGAACGTGCCGAACCTACTAGCTTTTCAGAACTTTTGGTGAAAACAACGGTAGGCCTGTGATAACTTTTAATTAACCTAGAGGCTACTATGCCTATTACTCCCTTGTGCCAATTTTTGTTGTAAACAACTGTTGAAAATTTGTGCTGTTCATTGTTTTGTTCAATTTGCAATAAGGCATCTTTTGTTATACTACTGTCTAGTTTTTTGCGATCGGAATTAAACTTTTCAATTTGCTCGGCCTTTTGTAAGGCAGTTTTAAAATCTGTTTCAATAAGTAGGCTAACCGCAAAATTTCCATGCTTAATTCTGCCAGCAGCATTAATTCGGGGTGCTATTATAAATACAACATCGGTTATGCTTAGTTGATTTTTTTGCATCTCGTAAAAAAGCGCTTTAACACCATTCCTCGGACTTGAGTTTATAACCTGTAAGCCGTAATATGCCAACACTCTGTTTTCTCCAGTTATAGGAACTATGTCAGCAGCTATGGCTATGGCTACCAAATCTAGGTAGGGTATCAGGTTTTTAATTGAATAGTTTTTTTGCTGTTCGAGGGCCTGTGCTAATTTAAAGCCAATACCGCATCCGCATAATTCGGTATACGGATAGTTACAGTCTTTTTGCTTTGGGTTTAAAATTGCAAAGGCTTTGGGGACTTCTATGCCAGGCTTGTGGTGATCGCATATAATAAAGTCTATTCCTTTTTGCTTGGCATAATTTACTTTATCTACAGCCTTTATGCCGCAATCAAGTGCGATGATTAACGAAAAATTATTCTCGTAAGCAAAATTTACTCCTTGAAAGGAAACGCCATAGCCTTCTTGATATCTGTCAGGAATATAGGTTGCTACATTTGGATATTGCTCTTTCAGATAACAATACATTAAGGAAGTTGCTGTAGTTCCGTCAACATCGTAATCTCCATAAATTAATATGTTTTCGTTTCGGTTCAGTGCAAGCTCAATTCTAGCTACTGCCAAGTCCATATCTTTCATTAAAAAAGGATTGTGCAAATTGCTCAGTGAGGGTCTAAAAAATTCTTTAGCTTTTGCAAAGGTGTTTACTCCCCGTTGAACTAGCAGGCTTGCCAATGCCTTGTTTATCGATAGTTCTTTAGCAATTTTTTCAACCTCTTTAGGGTTAGGCTTTGGTTTAAAAATCCAATGCATAGGCAATTTAATGATAGTGGACTGCTGTTGTTATACTTGCAAATTTTCTGAACATTTCCATAACTCCGCAATATTTATCAACCGATAAGTTAACAGCTTTTTGTATTTTATCCCGATTTAAGTCAGTTCCCGTAAAATGATAATCAACCCATACGCTACAATAGTGTTTTGGGTGCTCCTCGGTGAGTTCTGCTCTTATTTGTATTTTAAACTCATCGACCTGTACTCTCATCTTATTTAATAGTGATACTATGTCTAAGCCCGAACATCCTGCCAAAGAGGAAAGCATCATTGCCTTTGGAGTCAAACCCGAACTAGATGCTTCTTTTTCTTCAAGCGAATCAATTAGTATTTTATTACCTGATGGGTTATCGCTTTCAAACTGTGTTTTGCCTTTCCAAATAGTGTTTACTGTGTGTTGTGCCATAATTTATAGTGCTTATTCTCGTGTTTACTTATATTTGTAGTACTTTTTAAAACAAACATACGAGAATTTTAATTAAAAAAACCATATAACTATGCCTTTAGTAGATCCTTTGCCAGATAATTTCGATATTGAAACAAAAGAGCTTGCTCATTTTTTTAACGAAACCTTAGGTTTTTGTCCAAACTCAGTATTGACCATGCAGTACAGGCCTGCCATTTCTAAGGCTTTTATCAACTTAAATATAGCGGTTATGGAAAATCACGGCAAATTAAGCTCTGCACTTAAAAGAATGATTGCATGGGTGTCGAGCAACGCTACAGGATGCAGATACTGCCAAGCGCATGCCATACGAGCAGCTGAACGCTATGGAGCAGAACAGGAACAGCTAAATAATATTTGGGATTACAAAACTCATCCTGCATTTAACGATGCCGAGAGGGTTGCACTTGATTTTGCTCTAATAGCTAGTCAAATTCCCAATAAGGTTGATAATGAGTTAAAAAAAGAATTATACAAGTATTGGGATGAAGGTGAAATTGTTGAAATGCTAGGGGTAATATCTTTATTTGGTTATTTAAACCGTTGGAACGATTCTATGGGAACTACTATTGAAGATGATGCCACTAAAAGTGCTAAAAAATACCTACAAAAAAACGGCTGGGAAAAGGGTAAGCACAGTTGATGAGTTAATTAAAATTACAAACTGTTGATGCTTTGTTAAAATAGTTATATAAAATGTTAAAAATTAAATGTTTAATCTAAATTTATTAATTTGAAAAAATACTATGTGGTTTGGAAAGGAAAAAATACGGGAGTATTTTTGTCGTGGGTCGATTGTAAAAAGCAGGTCGATGGTTTTAAAGGCGCTAAATACAAGTCTTTTGCAGATAGGCAAGAGGCTGAGATAGCTTTTAGCAGAAGTTTTGACGATTATAAGGGGGTTGATACTAAGGCTAGAAAAATGTCTAAATCTGAAATTAAAAAATACGGAACGCCAATTTTAAACAGCGTTTCGGTTGACGCTGCTTGCTCTGGAAATCCCGGCACTGTGGAATACAGAGGAGTTTTAACCCAAAGCAAAAAACAAATTTTTATTGAAGGACCCTTTAAAAATGGCACAAATAATATAGGTGAGTTTCTCGCTTTAGCTCATTGTATTGCTTTGCTAAAAAACAAAAATAAAGAGGATGTGCCTATTTATTCAGATTCAAAAATTGCGATAAAATGGATAAAGGAAAAACATTGCTACACCAATTTGCGCTTTGACAATTCAAATAAGGAACTAAAAGTTTTGATTAAAAGGGCTGAAGAATGGCTAAAAAACAATACGTTTAACAATACTATATTAAAATGGGAAACAAAGGTTTGGGGGGAAATTCCTGCTGATTTTGGCAGAAAATAAAAACCGAGTAAGCATTTTACTCGGTATATTTACCTTTGTTTTAACTTATTTCAATGCAATTTTGGTGCTTTCTTTCCAAACCTGCACACTAGCAACAGAGTTGTTTTGGTAATCAATTTCTCTTAAACCATCTTTATACCACATAAGCCACTTGCCAACTTTTTTGCCATTTTTAAAATGTGCTATAGCTATTTTATTTCCCTCTTTATCAAAGCTAAACCAGGTTCCGTGTAGTTTTTTATCTTTAAAGAAACCCCGTTCTTTAATTTTCCCATTATCGTAAAAATAACTAACTTTTACTAACTCGCCTGCTTTTTCAAACTTTGGTTTTACCTGAGCTTGTACCGATGCAAAAGCAAATACACAAGCCGTTAATATAATTTTTTTCATATCTTAAAACTTTTAATAGTTAACATTAAGGTTACAAAGGTAAAATAAAAATTACAAAAAAACAACAATTTCATAACATTAACTTAACATTAGATATTTGTAATATTTTATTGTTTTCAATATATTTACTGATTATTAATTGTTTAAAACAAATATTATGGCAGTAATAAAAGTTATTGAAGTATTGGCGAATTCTGATAAAAGTTGGGAAGATGCAACTAAAAAAGCCATTAAACAGGCTTCTAAATCGGTAAAAAATATTAAGTCGGCCTTTGTTCAATCGCAAAGTGTGGTAGTAACTAATGAGGAAGTAACTGAGTTTAGAGTAAATTTAAAAATTACTTTTGAGGTAATTTAAAGCGTTTTTTAACAAGCCCAATTTTAACTGCAAACTCAGTGTGGCTAACTAAAACTATATTTTTAAGAAAAGTGCAGAGAGTTATTTACTTATTTTAAATATTTGTTTTCAAGCAAAATAATCAAGACATATTGAAAAGAGCTTTGTAAAACTTTAACAATTAGCATAGAATAGTGTAGAGTTAAAGAAAAATTGTAAATTCGCAGTCTAACAATGAATACTATGTTAGATAGATTACAGTTTGTAAAGCAGCGTTTTGACGAGGTATCGGATTTAATTATTCAGCCTGATATTATTTCTGATCAAAAGCGATATGCTAGGTTGCACAAAGAGTACAAAGATCTAGAAAAGATTGTTGTAAAAGCTCGTGAATACGAGAGTTTATTAGCTAATATAGAAGAGGCTAAAGAAATTATTGCCGATGGAAGCGATGCAGAAATGTCAGCTATGGCTAAGCTGGAATTGGAAACAGCAAACAATAATATTTTATCTTTAGAAGAGGATATTAAAATTTTATTGATACCTAAAGACCCTGAGGATGCCAAGAATGCTGTAGTTGAACTGCGAGCAGGAACTGGTGGAGATGAGGCTAGTATTTTTGCGGGCGACTTATTCAGAATGTACAGCAAATACTGCGAAAGCAAGGGTTGGCAGGTTTCGGTAGTCGATTTTAGTGAAGGCTCTAATGGAGGTTTTAAGGAAATACAGTTTGAGGTAAACGGAGAGGATGTATACGGAATATTGAAGTTTGAAGCTGGTGTTCACCGCGTTCAACGTGTGCCCCAAACCGAAACCCAAGGTCGTGTGCATACTTCGGCAGCCACTTGCATGGTTTTTCCAGAGGCAGAAGAGTTTGATATTGAAATTAATCCGAAAGACGTTCGCATTGATTATTTTTGTTCCTCAGGACCAGGAGGGCAGTCAGTTAATACCACTTATTCGGCAGTGCGCTTAACTCATATCCCAACGGGTTTAGTAGCACAGTGTCAGGATCAGAAATCACAGCACAAAAACAAGGAAAAGGCCTTTAGGGTTTTGCGTTCGCGCTTATACGATAGAGAATTGGCTAAAAAACAGTCTGAGAATGCTGCTAAGAGAGGAACTATGGTTGCCTCTGGTGATCGCTCGGCTAAAATAAGAACCTATAATTATCCTCAAGGACGTGTTACCGACCATCGCATTGGACTAACCTTGTACGATTTGCAAAATATTGTAAATGGAGATATTCAAAAAATAATCGACGAGTTAACACTTGCCGAAAACAGTTCAAAATTAAAATATTTAGGAGATTCAATTTAATAAACCCATCCTTAAAAACAATAAATTATAAATTGGACTAAACCAGTGAATTGCTATTGATTTTTTTTAGACGCATTATAATTTTAAAAGTAAGTTGTCAATTTTTTTTCTCTCTTCGGCTGCAAGTACGGCGTCTACTAAAATGCGTCCGCTGTGTTGATCAATAGTAATTTTTTTGCGATTAGCAATTTCTAACTGAACCTGTGGTGGAATGGTAAAAAAAGAGCCTCCTGCAGCACCCCGCTCAATAGAAACTACTGCTAAGCCATTTTTTACCTTATTGCGAATTCTTTTATAGGCATTTAATAAATGTTGGTCAACAGGAGCGGCAAACTCTTCGGATTTTTGCTTTAGTATTTGTTCCTCTCTTTCGGTTTCTTTTAAAATTACATTCAGTTCGCTTTTTTTATGTGACAGTTCGCTTTTTTGTTGAGAGAGCTTAGCTTTAGTATTGCTAACTATTTCGTTTTTTTGTGCAATTTTTACCTTGTATTCATTGATTCTTTTCCCCGATAATTCAATTTCTAAACCCTGGTATTCAATTTCTTTAGACAAGGAGTCAAACTCTCGATTATTGCGGACTTTATTTTGTTGTTCTTCGTATTTTGCAATTAAATTTTTGGCCTCAGCTATGGCTTGGTTTTTTAGGTTTATATGGCTTTCTAAGTTTTCTATTTCTTTAGATAAATTTGAAAGTCTAGTGTTTAAACCAGCAACCTCATCTTCTAAATCTTCAACCTCTAAGGGCAATTCGCCTCGTATGTTCTTAATTTCATCAATTCTTGAATCAATAAGTTGTAAGTCGTATAAGGCTCTTAATTTATCTTCTACAGTTACTTCTTTTTTTGCCATTTTTTAATATAATTTTTAAATTTGCTCTAGTCAGGTTTTTGTTATTAATATTATTGGATTTTTTTATACAATATCTGTCATCAGCATATATTTACATATAATATATTGGGTTTGTGCTTGTTTCACTTAAAATAAACGCAAAGGTATTAAATTTTTCACTAAGATAATCAAACAATATATTTTTTGTGTATTGCTCACTTTCATAATGTCCAATATCGACTAATAGCAATTTGTTTTCGGCCTTAAAAAAGTCGTGGTATTTAAAATCTGCGCTAACATAAGCATCTGCCTTTGCTTTAATGGCTTTATTTATAGCAAAGCTACCTGCTCCGCCTAAAACAGCTATTTTTTTTATAGGCTTATCGAGCAATACAGAGTGACGAATACAAGTTGTTTTAAATTTAGTTTTTAGCATTTGAATAAAATCTGTTTCACTCATATCACAACTCAATTCGCCTAGCATGCCCATGCCTATATCTGGATTGCTGTTGTTTAGTGTACTTAGTTCATAGGCTACCTCTTGGTAAGGATGATTTGCAAAAAGAGCTTGTAAAACCGTTTTTTCTAAATAATCTTCAAAAATTACCTTAATGCAAACCTCATCTTCACACATTAGCTCTCCCTTATTCCCCAGAGTGGGTTTTGAATTTTCGCCGCCCTTAAATGTTCCTTTTCCATCTGTATTAAAAGAACAATGACTGTAATTGCCAATATTTCCTGCACCAGCTTTAAAGAGTTCGCTTCTCAGCTCATTGGCAAAATTTACCGGCACGTAAGTATTTAGTTTTTTTATACAACCTTTTTTAGGAATTAAAATCTTTGTGTGTTTAAGCCCTAGCACTTCACACATTTTTGCCGAAACTCCAGCCTTTACATTGTCTAGGGCAGTGTGAGTGGCATAGATAGCAATATGGTTTTGAATAGCTTTTAACACCACTCTTTCTGTGTAATTACTGCCCGTTATTTTTTTTAAACCACTAAAAATAATAGGATGAAAACTCACAATTAAATTGCAGTTTTTGGCAATAGCCTCATCAACTGTAGCCTCCAAGGTATCGAGGGTAATCAAAACCCCTGTTACTTGTGCGGTATAACTGCCAACTAACAAGCCTACATTGTCAAAATCCTCAGCATTTGAAAGCGGTGCTAATTGTTCAATACAATTAGTAATATCTTTTATTTGCATAGTAAACTAATATTGTAATAATAGCAAAGTTAAGATTTTTAGCTATTTTAGCCCGTACAAAATTTATACCTAAAAGTTGTAAGATATAAGCTAAATTTACGGTTTATTGAACTATTGTGTATATTTTTAGCTTTAAGTCATCTTTAATTTATGAAGCTAATTCGCTTTTTACTTTTCCCTTTAAGCCTAGTTTACAGCTTGGTTACAAGTTTTAGAAATTTGTTGTTCAACTGGGGGGTTTTTAAACAAAACAGTTTTAATTTACCTGTTATAGCAGTGGGAAACCTCAGCGTTGGTGGCACAGGTAAAACACCTCAAGTTGAGTATTTAATAAGGCTTTTAAACAATAGATATAAAGTGGCTGTGCTGAGTAGAGGTTATAAGCGAAAGAGCAAAGGTTTTCAAATTTTAAACAATAAACATACAGCAACGGCAGTTGGCGATGAGCCCTTGCAGTTTTTTAAAAAATTTAAAAATATAATTGTTGCTGTTGATGCT
>JBKDZU010000075.1:0-9422 GCA_047971505.1 Tenacibaculum sp. | reverse complement strand
CCTGTGCTTTCCATCGCAACGTGGGTTACTTTTTGGCTCTTGCACCAATCTCTTAAATCTGTCAATGAACTTGTGTAGAATCCAAACTCACGAGTCTTATACTCGCTATTGCTACTACGAACTGTCGCTACTATAATGTCCTTGTGAACATCTATGCCACAGCCCACTTTTATTACCTGTGTGTATTCTATTGCTGCCATAGCAGCAAAGATATTCATGGCGGTGGGTATATTTGCTTATTTATGGGATTTCACACGAATAAATTTAAATTAAACATTTGTTTTTCAATATTTTATAAAATAAATAAAAACCATCAAACTCGTTATTTGTTATTTTATTCACTTCCTTTTGTGGAGGCTATAAACTCAGTTTGCTAAATTATTATTATATATTAATAAAGCACTTATATTAAGTTCACTGCTTTAATTGCCTTTGTTGATTAAAACTATTTTACATTTATTTACAGTTAAGCAATCATTAAGTATCAGCAAAAAATACACTTTGGTTTTTAAAGTGTTTTAATTGTAATTACACAAACTGTGGTGTATAAGTTGTGAATTTTGTTAAAAAAACCTTAGGGCAAAAGTTAGTAAGGCTGTTGTTATTACTGCAATTAACACTCCTGCTGCTCTGTGGTCTTGCTTCTTTTTTAAAAAGATAAAAAAAACGAAAAGATTAGGTATAGCTGCCAATGCAATAACAGTGCCCAATATGCCTGCTTCTTTTACTTTGCTGAGGCTTGTGCTAAAATCGTATGGCGAAACATATTGCAAGTAAATAAACAAGCCACAAGTAGTGGCAAAGAGAGATATCAAAAAGCCTATAATCATTTCCTTTTTTACAAATCCCATGAATTGAGTTTTTGAATGGCGTGATGTGCTGTCATATCAAATTTTACAGGAACAACTGATATAAAACCGTTCTCTAAAGCCCAAATATCTGTATCCTTGCCCTTGTCTTTATTTATAAATTCGCCAGTTAACCAATAGTACTCTTTACCGTAGGGACTTTTGCGCTTGTCAAAATTTTCTTTCCAGTATCCATTTGCTTGCCTGCAAATACTTATTCCTTTAATTTCTTGCTCCTTTAATTTTGGAATGTTTACATTTAGTATAACACCCTCGGGCAAACCATTTAGAAGAACATTTAAAGCAATTTTTTCAATAAATTTTTTAGCTGCTCTAAAATCGGCATGCCAATCAAAATCTAATAATGAAAATCCAATAGCGGGTATTCCTTCAATTCCTGCTTCAACTGCGGCACTCATAGTTCCAGAGTAAATTACGTTTATCGAAGAGTTAGAGCCGTGATTAATCCCCGAAACACATAGGTCAGGTGCTCGGTTAAGTATTTCATTTTTAGCCATTTTAACACAATCGGCGGGAGTGCCAGAGCAACTGTATTCTATCTGTGAGCCATCGTCAATAGTAATAGGGTTGCAGTGCAGTACATTGTTAACTGTAATTGCATGTCCCATGCCGCTTTGTGGACTGTCGGGAGCTACCACAACAACATCTCCTATCTTATTCATAATTTCAATAAGCGTCCTAATACCAGGGGCTGTAATTCCATCGTCATTGGTAACTAAAATTAAAGGTTTATCCTCCATATAAAATATAGTTTTGCAACAACAAATGTAAGTAAAATACAGATAGCTTTAGCTCATATAAAACCAACATTGGGTTATAATTTTTAATAAATTTATAATTTTACTAAATGTATTAGAAAGCAAAAAATACAACAAAAGTTCTACAAAAAAAGTATTTTAGCAAAAATGGTATAATTTTAGTAGCTTAGCAACTAAATGTAAATCAATTCATATTTAAACGACAAACAGTCTATGAAAGTTAAATTTTTAATTCATTTTTTTACTGTTACAATTTTATTTACTAATACAGTAAGTGCTTTTTCCCAAAGTCACAAACAAAACCCTGAAAAGGATAAAATAATTATTTATGTGCTCAATAATATTTTAAGCAGATATCATTATGTGCAAAAAAAATTAGACGATAACTTTTCAGAACACGTTTACAATACTTTTATTGACGGATTAGATCCCGGGAAAAAATATTTTACTCAAAAAGATATAGAAGTTTTTTCAGAATATAAATATCTAATTGACAATCAGCTTAAAAACATTAATATAGATTTCTACAAATTAGTTTACGGAAGGTTTTTAGAAAAACTGAACAATGCTAAAACTATTTACCGCACTTTATTAGCGCAGCCCTTTAACTATTATGTTGAGGAAGAGGTTAATATAGATTACGAAAACATACCTTTTGTCAAAAACAACGACGAGCTTATTGAGTTTTGGAGAAAACAACTCAAGCTCTCGATTATGAATAAAATTGAACAGGCTGAAAGCTTTCAAAATGAAAAATACAACGATGACAAAACATTTGAGAAAAAAAGTTTTGTTGAACTAGAAAAGCAAGCACGTAAAAAGGTTCTTGAAAATATGGATGAATTATATGCTCGAATTAGCGAATTGGAAAATTCGGATTGGTATTCAACCTTTTTAAACAGCATAGTTAGTGGCTTTGACCCTCATACGGTTTATCTGTCTGCCGATGCAAAGAGTAAATTTGATCAAGATATGTCGGGTAAAATAGAAGGTATAGGAGCCAGATTGGAAAAAAAAGGCTTATATATAAGTATATCGGAATTGATATCAGGAGGACCTGCTTGGAAACAAGGAGAGTTGGAACCAGGAGATATAATTTTAAAAGTAGCACAGGCAGATAATGAGCCTTTAGATATTGTTGGCATGCGCTTAGATGATGCCATTAAATTTATCAAAGGAAAAAAAGGAACAGAGGTTCGCTTAACGGTTAAGAAAATTGATGGGTCAATAGCAATTATTTCAATTATAAGAGATGTGGTTGAATTAGAGGAAACCTTTGTAAAATCGAGTGTAGTAGAAAAAGACGGCAAAAAATATGGTATTTTAAATTTGCCCAAGTTTTATATTGATTTTGAAAATCTAAATAACAGGGATGCAGCTAAGGATATGGAAAAGGAAATTGAAAGATTGAAAATTGAAGGAATAAGCGGATTAATTGTAGATTTAAGATATAACGGAGGGGGTTCTTTAAAAACTGCTCTTGAAATTGGAGGCTTGTGTATCGATAATGGACCTATGGTACAGGTAAAATACAGAACGGAAGAGCCTGAGATTAAAAAGGATTTAGATAAAAAAATACAATGGGCAGGACCTTTGGTTGTGATGGTAAATGAATTTTCAGCATCTGCTTCTGAAATTTTTGCCGCAGCTATGCAAGACTACAAAAGAGGAATTATACTTGGAGGTAAACAAACCTATGGTAAAGGTACGGTTCAGAACATATTACCTATAAACAAATTTTTTAATAGGTACCCAAATAATTTAGGTTCTCTAAAAATGACAATTCAAAAGTTTTATAGAATAAATGGCGGTTCTACTCAAAAGGAAGGGGTTTATTCGGATATAGAGCTGCCTTCCAGATATAGTTATATGGAGTTTGGAGAAAGAAACCTAAATGGAGCTCTGCCTTGGGATAAGGTAAAGCGAGCAAATTACAAGGTAAAAAATCCGTATAGTAATTTTGATAACGTAATTTATAACAGCAAATTAAGAGTAGCTGAAAATGAAAAGTTTAAAAAAATAAACGAATACGCAAAGTGGCTTAAGTACATTCAAAATAATCACGTAATTAATTTGAATTACAAAAAGTTTAAAACTGAAAATATAGAAAAAGAAAATCAAGGGAAAAAATTTAGAGAAGTATTTAAGTTTGAATCAAAGCTAAACTTTACTTCACCTAAATACGAAAGTAGCTTGTTTAGCAAAGATACCATTCTTAGAGATAAGAGAGTAGCATGGCACAAAGACCTTAAAAAAGATATATATATTGACGAAGCACTAAAGGTGCTGAGCGAACTTAAAATAAAGGATGATTATTCAATAGTAAAGAATTAAGTCAGGTAAATTTTTCTATAAAACGCAACTTGTGCTAATTTTTGAATTGCAATTAGCTTTGTTTTTGAATATATTTGATGGCTTTTTCCAAGTCTTGATTTGTGTCAATGCCTATGCTATCTAGGTCGGATTCTATCATTTTAATTTTTTTGCCCATTTCTAAATAGCGTATACACTCAATTTTTTCGCTCAATTCTAAATTAGTTTTTGCTGAGTTGTAAAAGTCCATCAAAGCAGTTTTTCTAAATGCATAAACTCCCTTGTGTTTGTAATAAATTGTATTGCCATTAACTTCTCTTTTATACGGTATAACACTTCTCGAAAAATACAAGGCAAAGCCATTTGAATCGGCAACTACTTTAACATTGTTAGGATTGCTGATCTCTGCACTATCTGTTATCTTTACCCTTAATGAGGCTAAGTCTATACGCTGTTTTCTGTCTTGTTTAAAAACCTCGATTAATTTTTTTAGCGATAACTTATCTATAAAAGGTTCATCTCCCTGCACATTTACTACTATATCAACCTGCATGTTTTCAACTGCCTCTGCAATTCTGTCAGATCCGCAACTGTGCTTTTTTTGACTCACAATTACATTTCCGCCAATATCCTCAATAGCTTTTTTAATAATATCTGAATCTGTAACCACATAAACGCTATCAAAAAGCTCAGAATTAAGAGTTGCCTCATAGGTTTTAACAATTACAGGTTTGCCACTTAGGTTTTGCATCAACTTGCCCGGAAATCTACTCGCTGCATATCTTGCTGGTATCATTGCAATTGTTTTCACATAAATAAGCTTAAATGTTTAATTTTTAAAACTTTAATAAAGAACTAGCAAAAAATTACTAAGCCTTAATTTATTGTTTTATTCACTATTTTTAAGGTTTCTATTTATTATAGTTTATATAATAAAACAATAATACTTTGCTTGTCAATTAATACTGTGAGTATTAGTATTGTAAACGCAACTCTTTTAATTAGTGTTAATTGTATTTAAGGCTTAGCCCTAACTAATACTAAATAAAACTGTACAGTAAAAATAAATTTAACACTAGTTTTTAAGATTCAAAAATACATAAAAAGCGATGTATTAATACATAAGCAAAAAAAATAATTTAACTATATCGACTAGCATGTCTAGTTGCGATCTGATTTTTAATATTCAATTTATTGAAATAAACGTGTTTAATAAAATTTTAGTTAAATAATTATACAATTTTTAAAATTAATTGACTACGCTTTGAAAGTGGATATTTACTAAAACCAAAAAAATATATCTGTTTAAACAGCTTATAGCAAGGCTAAGTAATTGTATTGTAATTTGATTTTAACAATAAAGAATAAAGAGCCTATAAAACAAAACACCCATTACATATCGTATTTATTGTATTTTACACAAGTAAAGTTATATGCAAATAGGGTGCTTAGCTTAAAAAAAATAAAATTAAAAGTATTATGCGCCAGTATTTGATCTTAGTTTAATCGTCTAATTTAAAATTAATAGGTATAGTGTATTCAACATTTACATATTTGCCATCGTGCTTACCAGGTATAAAGTTAGGCAACCTTGAAACCATTCTTTTAGCTTCTAATTCTAAAATTTCTCCATTTTCAGGGCCTCTCATTCTTATATTTCTAACTTTTCCTTTAGAATTGATGATAAAAGTAACCCAAACCTTACCTTCAATATTTTTTATTACCGCAGCAGACGGATAATTAAAGTTTCGTTGAATATGACTAATCATTCTTTCGTTAAAACAGTTTAATTTCTTTATATCAGGTACTGAAGAACAAGCTTTAAACTGAGGTATAGACTGTACTTTTGTAAACTTTATTGCTCCATTAATGTTTTCTTCTTTAATTTTAGGAACAGAAGGTGTTAGCTTAGTTACAGTTTTTTGTTCATTAGCCTTTGTTTTATTTGATCTTCTAGCTACTTTATTTTTAGCTGTATAAGGCATTCTAAAGGTTACGGGCAAACCGTATTTTACCTTAACCACTTCTCCATTGTGCTTTCCCGGAATAAATTTTGGCAATTTTTTAATTAACCTAAGAGTTTCTTTTTCTAATATTTCGCCTCCTTGAGGACTTCGCATTTTAATATCCTCAATAGCACCCAACTTATTTATAGTAAACTGAACTAGCACTCTGCCTTCTATACCTTTTTCAATTGCTTCTTCAGGATAATTGAATTGATTTAGTATATGTTTAGACATTTGCTCGTCAAAACACTTAGCTTGTTTAATCAAGGGCTCTTTTTCGCATTTTGGGAATAGAGGTATCTCTTCTACTAGATTAAAAGGGATTTTTTCAACCATACTGTTAGCATTTTCTAACTCTAGCTTGCCAATTTGCAGAGAGTTTTTCTTAATATCAGCTATTTTATGAGAACTGTCAGAAACATCTAAGGCAACTGCTGAACTGTTTTTGCGAACCACTCGTCTTCTGGTAGAAACCTGAATAGTAACTTGTTTATTTGCTGTGCCATCAGCATTTTTTATTTCTTCAACGGCACATTTTGTTATGCTGTTTGGGTCTGCCACACTCTCATCAGGTGTATCGCATTGCTCTTGAGCTGTGGTTGCCAATGTAGTAAACATTGCTAAAACCAATATGAGTAATCTTACCATAATCTTTTTAATTTAAGGGTTACAATAATAATATATAATAACTAACGCTGTAAATATACCTATAATTATACTATTTAGAAATAAATATAAATATTTTAACATATTATAGAACGAAATTTACAATATAAAATTGTTGACTAAGGCTTTTTAACCTTAAAATTTACAAAACTAGTCCTAGTTTTTTTAAACTAACTTTGTCGGATAAATTAAGAGCTCAAACAGAGTTGCTGCTTTACTATTAAAAAATACTTTAAATGCATTGATGATGAAAGAAAAAAAAACTTATATTTTAGGCATAGAGAGTTCATGTGATGATACAAGTGCGGCGGTTATTTGCAACGGAGAAGTTTTAAGCAATATAATAGCAAACCAAGAAGTACACGCAAAATACGGAGGAGTAGTACCTGAATTAGCCTCAAGAGCTCATCAGCAAAATATAGTGCCCGTTGTATGGCAAGCTATCAAACACGCAAGGATATCGAAAAATAGCCTCAGTGCTGTTGCCTTTACCAAAGGACCAGGGCTAATGGGATCACTATTAGTTGGAGCTTCTTTTGCCAAATCTTTGGCTTTAGGTTTAAATATACCTCTTATTGCGGTTAATCATATGCAAGGGCATATTTTGGCTCACTTTATCAAAGAGCAAGGAAGTAAAACGCCCAATTTCCCTTTTATATGCTTAACCATCAGTGGTGGTCATACTCAAATAGTTAAGGTTTCTGACTACTTTGAGATGAAAGTTTTAGGTCAAACCCTTGACGATGCTGTTGGAGAGGCTTTTGACAAATCGGCTAAAATACTGGGCTTGCCTTATCCAGGAGGTGCCTTAATAGATAAATACGCGCAATTTGGCAATGCCAAAGCGTTTAAGTTTAGCAAACCCAAAGTTGCAGATCTCAATTTTAGTTTTAGCGGATTAAAAACAGCCTTTCTGTACTTTATCAAAAGAAACCTAAAAAAAAACCCTGAATTTATAAAACAGAACCTCTTTGATATATGTGCTTCAATTCAAAGTGTTATTGTTGAAATTTTAATGGATAAAATTAAAAACGCTGTAGAGCAAACCCAAATTAAACATATTGCCATAGCTGGAGGAGTTTCGGCTAATTCGGAAATTAGAAAGCAATTGCAGTTGGCTCAAAAACAATGGGGTTGGCATACTTACATCCCAAAGATTGAATACACCACCGACAACGCAGCCATGATAGCCATTACTGGATATTTAAAATACTCAAAGCAACAGTATTCAGATTTTTCAGTAATGGCAAAAGCTCGTTTAACCTTTTAGCAATAAACTTAATTATTGTGCTAATTAAAATATTAGCTAACAAATTTATTTACAAGGATATAATACCCTTAATAGCTTCGGCTTTTTTGTAGTACAAAATTATCTCGTCTGGGCTATTTACAAATATTTGAACAGATAAACTGATGTACTTACCTGTTTTTGATTTTTTTGTGCTAATAACTGCATTATCCTTGTCAAATAAATTTCGAACTTCCTGCACTTGATTTTCAGTGGTTGGAACTATAAATTTGTACAGATATTTAGTAGGGAAACTGGTGGTATTTTCTAGTTGTAGCCTTAGTTTATTATAAAATGCTTCTTTGTTTACCATAGGTTTCTACAGTAGCTATTAAGTTTAATAACGCACAAAGTTACACTATATTATCATATTATTTTTTTAAAGATATATTTTTGCAAACAGGCAACTATGCAAGTGCTTAGTTTAGTCTTTAAAATAAGATATAATACAATAATGACTTATAAGGCTTTACAAATACTAAAAACTTATTGGGGTTATAATTCATTTAGAGAACCTCAATCAGAAATCATCAATTCAGTTTTAAGCGGTAGCGATACTATAGCACTACTTCCAACAGCAGCAGGTAAGTCTATTTGCTATCAGGTGCCAGCTATGTTAAAAAACGGAATTTGCATAGTTGTATCTCCTTTGCTCGCTCTAATACAAGATCAGTTAGAAAACCTCAAAGCAAGAGGCATCAAAGCTATGACCATCCCTTCGGGGAGTAATTCAGATGAAATAATTAGGCTATTTGACAATCTTCGCTTTGACAATTACAAGTTTTTATATCTTTCGCCTGAGCGACTTCAGTCAAAATTTATCCAAGAAAAATTAAAGCACTTAACTGTTAATTTATTAGCGATTGACGAAGCACACTGCATCTCAGAATGGGGGCACGATTTTCGACCTTCATACTTAAAACTTCTAGTTTTAAAACAAATTCATCCACAAATTCCTATTTTAGCCTTAACTGCCACGGCTACTAAAAAAGTAATTCAAAGCATAGCTAGCATTTTAGAATTAAGGCATCCTAAAGTTTTTAAAACTTCTTTTTTAAGAAAAAATTTAACTTATCGCATAGTTTATACTGAGGATAAAATAGAAAAGCTTATGCAAATAATTGACAAAACTAAAGCCCCTACTATAGTGTATGTCGATACTAGAAAAAAAACTAAAGAACTCAGTAAGTTTTTAAATGTATGCGGATTTAAAAGTGGTTTTTACCACGGCGGACTTACAGCAGTTGAGAAAAAAATTGCTTTTGATAATTGGATGTCTGAAAAAACTCTAATTATAGTTGCCACTAATGCGTTTGGAATGGGTATTGACAAGCCTAACGTAAGGCTAGTAGTTCATTTATACATACCTGGGTCAATTGAAAACTTTACTCAAGAAGCAGGTAGAGCAGGTAGAGATGGAAAAGAAGCTTTTTCGATAGTTATTAGCCATTCAAGCGAAGCACAAGTTTTAATAGAGCGCCAAAAAAAACAACTGCCCACCATAGGTGAAATAAAAAATATT
>JBKDZU010000074.1:0-1835 GCA_047971505.1 Tenacibaculum sp. | reverse complement strand
CGCAACGTGGGTTACTTTTTGGCTCTTGCACCAATCTCTTAAATCTGTCAATGAACTTGTGTAGAATCCAAACTCACGAGTCTTATACTCGCTATTGCTACTACGAACTGTCGCTACTATAATGTCCTTGTGAACATCTATGCCACAGCCCACTTTTATTACCTGTGTGTATTCTATTGCTGCCATAGCAGCAAAGATATTCATGGCGGTGGGTATATTTGCTTATTTATGGGATTTCATATATAAAATATATCTTTACTGGGTTTTTAGGCTCGCTTATTTCAATATTTTCTGCTACCTCCTCGGCTAAGCCTATTATATTTCCTGCCCCGTCTTTAACAATTCTTTTGGCAATACAATCATTAATGTCTTTTACCTTTATAGTATAATTACCTGCAGGTATGTCTGTTATAACTCCTGTTTTGATAAAATTAAAAAATGAAGAACTTATCGTTGAATTTGTAAGCTCTTTCCAGTCGTTTTCTAAAACAGGGCTTGTGTCGCCTTTTTTTCGCAATAAATACTTGTTTGTTTTAAGTATTTGACCTCCTTGTATTTCTAGAGTAATGCTTCCGTCACTACCTCCATGGCACAAAACAGGGGTGCTATGGGTAATTGTAAATTCTACAGGCTTTGGACGGCTGATAGTAAAACTTGCCTCATGTTTAACTCCTCCTGTGTAAGTGTTATACATTCCATTATTATACCCTGGCGCTGAGCCTATTAGCTTTAAGGTGTACTTGCCCGATGGTAAATTAGTGAAAGTATATGAATTGTCGGCATTTAATGCACTTATGTTAGACTCCGAATAGTCTAACCCATTAGTATTGTTTTTTAATGATATGCTTAACAATTCTCGGTCAACTAAGGCTCTGTCAAAATTTACCTTTGCGCTTCCGTCTTCATTGTCATAACACTGTAAAAGTGTAGTAGACTCAACAGAATTTATATTCGGTGCTCTTTTTAGATAAGTAAATTGAATTGCATTAGACTTTTTACAATCAGCATCAAGCCAAACTGATACAACTCTTCCAAAATCAGAATCTTTTAAGAAATCTTTCCCTTTTATATTTAAACGGTTAGTGTAATTATAAGGATAGGGTATGGTTTTTGTTATGCCATTGCCCACTTTATATTTCCAATTATAATGTGTTTTTTTTAAATTATTAGGCAGGTTAATTGTAAGAAAACTAATATCATCTAAATACAGCGGAGTGTTTTTCTTATTTATCGATACTACAGGCTCTGATTTTATTCTTACATTACTAAGTTGCTGTCCTTTTCTATTCTCATTACTATTATGGCAAGCATTTTTAATTAAAGTTTTTGAGTATATATCATCTGGACCACCGTTACAAAAAAGAACCGTTTCCCACTGATTGATTTCATGAAAAGCCACTTCTGTAATTAGCCTATTTTTATTATATTCAACAGTATGGTTAAATGTAGTACTATAAACTCTTCCTTCCCATACCACTATTTTTCCATTGTTGTACTTAGCCGTAATGCTCCTTAAACCAAAAGTATTTCCACAAGCAATTGGGTCTATACCAACATAACCACTTATTGTTAATTTATATTTTGCCTCTCCCGTTAAACTTATTTGAGAAAATAAATTATTTTTAATTAAAAAAAATAAAATAAGTATTATTAATTTTTTCATATTTTAAAATTTAATTTTTATTTTTTTCACTTGTGAAAACCCTCCATTGGTTAAAGTAGCTCGTATATAATAGGTATAAATTCCGTTTGGGTTTACTGCCTTATCCAATACTCTTTTTATCTCTACAGGTACAATACGCCACGTGGTGGGGTCTTTGTCATTTTCTTGTTTG
>JBKDZU010000073.1:0-6587 GCA_047971505.1 Tenacibaculum sp. | reverse complement strand
CTAAAGAATCACATTCTAAAAAAAGCCTACAAGAACAAGCCTTTAACAAAATGGGAACAGCGATTTAACAAACTTATAGGAAAAACACGATTTAAAGTAGAGCGCACATTTGGTGGCATAAAAAGATGGTTTAATGGAGGTACTGCAAGATATAGAGGTATTAGAAAAATGCACACACAAAACCTATTGGAAGCAATGTGCTACAATTTATATAGAAGTCCAGGGATAATTGCGTTTAATTGTGAAAATTAAGAGATAATAAGCCTAATAAGTGCGATTATCCATCCAAAAATCAACAAAAAATAGTAAAGTAGAATAAAATTTAGCTCAAAAGCATCAAGGTAGAACCCTAAACAAAAATAAGGTTGGGTTTTGCAATGGTCTTAATTTAATCGGCTTTAGGATTCTGCTCACTTTTTTTAAAAACAAGCCACAAGCCTATTAAAACCAAAGGGATGCTCAATACCTGACCCGTGTTTAGTAGATTAAATACCCAATCTTCTCTACTTTCTACTTGAGGTTCTTTTAAAAACTCAATAAAAAACCTCAACGACCAAAGGGCTACCATAAATACTCCAAATAAAAAACCTGTTTGCTTTTTCTTATCGGTTTTCCAGTAAAAATACCACAGTATAAAAAACAGCAGTAGGTAGCTAAAGGCTTCAAATAATTGTGTAGGATATCTCGGTTCTACCTCACCTGCTCTTTTAAAAATAACTCCAAAGCTACTACCTGTGAGTTTCCCGTATATTTCAGAATTAAAAAAATTTCCAAGCCTAATAAAAAACCCCGATAAGGCAACCACAATTCCTAATCTGTCTAAAATAAACAACCAGGGTTTTGGTTTATCAATGTGCTTTTTGGCAAAAAAATACAAGGCTATAGGTATGCTAATTGCAGCACCGTGACTAGCAAGCCCACTAAAGCCTGTGAATTTCCAACCTTTGAGCAAACCAAAAAAAGCAGTGGCTCCTTGTTGCTTTTCAATTGGCAAAAATATTTCTAATAAATGATTTTTATAATAGCTCCAACTATAGAAAAAAACTTCTCCTAAACGCATGCCAATAAGCATAGAAATAGCTACGTAAACAAATAAAGGGTCTAACTTTTGAACAGGTATATTATCTTGAATAAATATTTTTTTCATCAAATATAAACCTAACATAAAAGTTATTACAAACATCAGGCTATACCAGCGAATAGCAAGGCTACCTATTTTAAAAATTTCAGGATTCCAGTTCCAAACGATAGATAAAAAAGTCATTTATAATTTGTTTTTAAGTGTTAATTATTTAAATATTTTCTTTTACAATGATTAATGTTATTTTTAAGTAAAAGCCTGCTAAATTGAAAAAAAATAGTTCAATTGTAAAACTTATTTTTTAGGGACAGGGTCAGAGCCACTGCCTCCCCAAGGATTACAGCTAAAGATCCGCTTTACAGCCAGCCAACCTCCGTAAAAAAGTCCGTGCTTTTCTAAGGCTTCAATTGTGTATTGTGAGCAACTTGGTGTATACCGGCAACTTGCAGGTAGTAAAGGTGATACAGCACTTTGATAAAGCCGAACTAACAGTATTAGCGGAAATACAAGTACTCGTTTTATATATTTGTAATTCATTTTGTTTAGTTATTGAACTGATAATTTACTCTTAGCTTATTTGTCACTGTTAAATACTCGCTTAGTTAAATGTAAAACTTGTTCCTTCCCTGCTGTCGTTTAATTGAATTCCTAAAATTTGTAATTCACTGCGGATTTGATCAGATAATATCCAATCTTTATTTTCTCGGGCTTCTTTGCGCAATTTAATCAGTAGTTCAACGGTAGCTTGTAATTTGTCTGTGCCACGCTGTTTATTATTATCAGACAAACCTAAAACATCAAACACAAATACACAGAGGGTTTCTTTTAATATTTTTAAATCTTTAGGCGATATGCCTGTCTTTTTTTCTTTTAATAAGTTTATAAGCTTAACAGCATCAAATAGATGAGATATTAATACTGGCGTGTTAAAATCATCATTCATAGCATTATAGCACTTTTGTTTCCATTTCAAAACACTAAGGCTACAAGTCCCTTCTACTTCTAAAGCGTCGATTGTATTTAATACCCTAATAGCTTCCATTAATTTGTTATAACCTTTCTCGGATGCTAAAAGAGCTTCTTCCGAAAAATCTAAAATACTGCGGTAGTGAGCCTGCATAATAAAAAAACGAACCACTCCAGCACTAAAGGGCTTGGGCAAAATACTGTTTTTGCCTGTTAATATTTCGTTGGGTAAAATAAAATTTCCTGTTGATTTTGCCATTTTTTGGCTGTTTAACAACAACATATTTGTGTGCATCCAATAATTAACTGGTGTTTTGCCCGAGCAAGTGTGCGATTGGGCTATTTCGCAATCATGGTGCGGAAATTTTAAATCCATGCCTCCGCCGTGTATGTCAAATTGTTCGCCTAAATATTTGGTGCTCATTGCAGAGCATTCTAAATGCCACCCTGGAAAGCCGTCGCTCCAAGGTGAAGGCCAACGCATAATATGTTTGTCGTCAGCTTTTTTCCAAAGAGCAAAGTCCTGTGGATTTCTTTTGTCCGACTGCCCGTCTAAAGCCCTGGTATTGTGTATGGCTTGATCAATACTGCGCCCAGATAAAATTCCGTAACTATGTGTTTTATTGTATTTTAATACGTCAAAATAAACTGATCCATTTATATGATATGCAAAGCCCTTAGCTATAATTTTTTTAATCATTTCAATTTGCTCTACAATATGCCCTGTAGCTGTGGGCTCAATGCTGGGCGGTAGGAAATTGTATTTTAAGGCTACTTTATGAAAATCTACCGTATAACGCTGTACCACTTCCATAGGTTCTATTTCCTCCAAGCGCGCTCTTTTTGCAATTCTGTCTTCGCCCTGATCGGCATCGTTTTCTAGATGACCTGCATCGGTGATATTGCGAACATATCTGACCTTGTAACCCAAGTGTAAAAGGTAGCGAAAAACCATATCAAACGACATAAAAGTTCTGATATTACCTAAATGTACATTGCTGTAAACTGTAGGTCCACACACATACATACCAACCCTGCCTTGAGTTATAGGCTTAAAAACCTCCTTGCTTTTTGATAGTGAATTGTAAATTTTGAGCTGATTTTGTTTGTATAACTCCATAAAAAACAGTTGCTGTTAACAGTTGCTAAAGATAGGTACTTTGTAAAGAACGGTAAAGTGAGTCATGTTAAAAATTTTAATCGCAAACTCAATTGATAAATACAAGTTTTGTTTTTTGTGAATATATTGATTAAGAACTAATTAAATATGTAAATTTTTTATTGTTTTCCTAATTGCTGTTAAGTTAACTAGTAGTTTTTCAAGGTGCTTTAGGTTTAGCATATTGGCTCCGTCACTCTTGGCATTTTTTGGGTCAAAATGAGTTTCAATAAAAAGTCCATCAACTTGATTTACAACTCCAGCCCGAGCTATGATTTCAATCATATCGGGTCTGCCTCCTGTAACTCCATGGGGCTGATTAGGCTGCTGTAAAGAATGTGTAACGTCAAGTATTGTTGGAGCAAATTGCCGCATAGTAGGGATTCCTCTAAAATCTACAATCAAATCACTATAGCCAAACATAGTGCCTCTGTCAGTTATCCAAACTTTTTTATTTCCAGAATCGCAAACCTTTTTTACGGCGTATTCCATAGCTTCAGGGCTCATAAATTGCCCTTTCTTCAAATTTATAAACTTGTTTGTTTTAGCAGCAGCTACAAGCAAATCGGTTTGGCGTACAAGAAAAGCAGGTATTTGCAATACATCTACATATTGAGCAACCTTTACAGCGTCTGATTCTCTGTGAATATCTGTTAAAACGGGTACTTTAAGCGTTTCGGATATTTTGCGCAAAATTTTTAATGCTTTTTCGTCTCCAATACCAGTAAAGCTATCTAGCCTACTTCTATTTGCCTTTTTAAAACTTCCTTTAAACACAAAGGGGATTTTGAGTTTATTTGTTAGTTGGATAATCTTTTCTGCTATTTTAAAAGCCATAGCCTCACCTTCAATGGCGCAAGGTCCTGCTATTAGAAAAAAATTTTCAGAATTGCTGTGTTTTATATTTGGAATTTTTGTTAGATTCATCTTTAAGTTAAATATTGGCAAAAATAAAAAATAAAAATCAGCTTTTACAGCAGGCTCTTTAAAGCTAGGCATCATTGATAAGTGTCTTGTAAAAGCAGCTAGATTTCTAAAATAAAAATATATACGTCAAAAAGTGTAGCTTTGTAAAAGAAATTAGTACAAAATATCGATGGATTGGAAACAAGCAATAAGTAATTATTCTAATTATTTGAAAATTGAAAGAGGGTTGTCATTAAACTCAATTAAAAGTTATTTGAGTGATATAAACAAACTAGTAAGTTATATCGAATTGTTGGTTACTCCAGCACTGCCTGCAGATATTTCATCTGATATCATTAAAGATTTTATTTACAATACGGCTAAAGTTTTATCGGCAAGAAGCCAATCGCGATTGGTATCAGCTTTAAAAAGTTTTTTTGATTATTTGGTTTTTGAAAATTACAGACAAGACAACCCAGTAGCTTTAATTGAAAGTCCAAGAATAGGCAGAAAAATACCCATTACACTGCTAAAACAAGAGGTAGATCAACTGCTTTTGAGCATAAACCTCGAGCATCCACAAGGTCAGCGCAACAGAGCTATTGTTGAAACCCTTTACAGTTGTGGATTAAGGGTTAGTGAATTGATAAATATAAAACTTTCGGATTTGTTTTTTGATGAAGGGTTTATCAAAATATTGTCAAAAGGGAATAAGTACCGCTTAGTTCCAGTTCACAGTACAACTGTAAAAAGTATCAATTTGTACATAAATAAAGCCCGATCCTTAGATGTTGTAAACAATCAAGGTGCCGATATACTTTTTTTAAACAGGAGAGGAAAGCGACTAACTCGTCAAATGGTATATATTATTTTAAACAATTCGGCAAAAAAAATAAATCTAAAAAAGAAAATTGGCCCTCATACTCTGCGCCATTCCTTTGCTAGTTATCTTTTGCAAAACGGAGCCGATTTGCGCATTATACAACAATTGTTGGGTCATAAAAGCATTACTACTACTGAAATTTACATTCACACAGACCAAGAACAGCTAAAACAAACCGTTTTTCAGTATCATCCAAGAAGCAAAAGCGAGTTAAAGAATCTAAATAAGATTAAAAAGGATTCTTCTTTAGAAGATAAATAATATATAATAATGTATTTTTAATCTTTAAGATATAGTAAACTATATGTAAAATAGCTTAATTAAAAGATATAAAAAAAGGCAAGTTGCCTACATCACACTGCTACAACCTAATACCCTTGCTGCGTTCCCGCCCTGGGGGATTCAAAGGGAGCTAGTTGTGTAGGACTTGCCGGGGCAAATATAAAGCCTTTTTTTTATAAAGAGCAATAAAGTTTTACTCAAAATTAATTTAGGATCTATATAAAAGCTTGTCAACACAAGTTTTTTTAAATATATTTGTAGAGTATTAATAATTTTTTATCTAAACTTTTTCGCATGAAAAATGAAATCAGCATAAAAAACCTTATCCTAAATTACGGCTTAATACTTGGAACTTTAAGTATATTACTACATTTGATACAATATGCGCTTGGTCAGCATATCGACCCTCATTGGTCATCTAACTTACTTTCAGTAGTTTTGGTAGTTTTGTTTATCATTTACGGAATAAAGAAATACAAACAACAAAATAACTATACCCTCACTTGGGGACAATCTCTAAAAGTAGGTGTAGGAATAGCTGTTTTTTCAGCCTTTATTTACTCCGTTTATTTTATAGTTTTTACTTCCTATATTGAACCTAATTTTTACGAGCAACTTATTGAATTACAAAGTGAAAAAATGATAGACAAAGGACTGACAGATGAGCAGATTGAAATGACAATGAAAATGACTAAAAAGTTTGTTTCACCTTATTTATCAGTTGCTTTTGGAATAATTTCTTTTGCTGTATTGGGCTTTATCACATCGGCAATAACAGGTGCTGTATTAAAAACACCAAAAACACTTGATTAAATAATAATACAACAACAATTTGTTTGGCTACAGTTAATTAACTATTATTTTAAACTTGAAATATTTGAAAACCCATCGAGCAAGGACGTTTTAAAAATTAACAAAAACTAACAAATAAATCTTTAGGATGATAAAAAACAAAAACAAATTATAATTCTACATCATCATAATATATCGTTAATTTCAATAAAAAAGCTCTGTGTTACAAAGCCTCCTCCTTGAGGACTACTAAAATAAAATTGCACAATAAGTTTCTCATTTTCAAAATTATACAACCCTATTTGTGCTTTTTTAGGATTTAGCGAATTAATTTTTTTTCATATCCTTGAAATTCCGCTAATCTTCCATTGACATAAAACTTTAGATATGATTTATTAGTAACTAAATACCGTTGCAAGGTTAGTATAATTTTGTATTTTTTTGTATCTTTATTTTATGGAATTAATACATCATCCCACATTAGCGGATAGCATTTGCGATTTACGTTCACGAAAGAT
>JBKDZU010000072.1:0-6623 GCA_047971505.1 Tenacibaculum sp. | reverse complement strand
TATATCTAATTCTTCTTCAAAACTAAACTTTTGTACTAATGAATGTACATTAGAATAGTCTTTTGAAAGCTTTTCAAGAATAACTCTTTCGCCTTTGCCTCCTCCAAAGAGTAAAATAGAATTTTTAGGGTTTAAACTCAACTGACTTATTAGCTTTTTAATTAATAAAACAGGCAAGGACTTGCTTTTATAGGATGCAAAAGGCGCTATGCCTATTCGGTTTTTTTTAAATTTATTTACAAAATTATTTGTTAGTTTTGGCTTATCTAAGCTATAGGGCTTGTTTAAGTTAACAGCATAACCTAATTTTTTAAACACATCAGCATATCTTTTATGTGTACTCTTTAAGGGGTATAGTGCCTTGTCAATTTTAGCAGCGGTTAATTGTTTTTTTTCTTTTCTGCCTTTGTCAATTTGAATGCACTTAATGCCACGTAATCTAAATAGGGTTACTAGAATATTTGAACGCAATACCTTGTGTAGGTCTGCCACTGCATCAAATTTAAGGTTTAACAGATCTTTGTGCAATTTGTACAGACCAATAAACCCTTTATGCTTGCCTTCTAATTCAGTACAGTAAGTATTTATGGCTTTAAATTCCCTAAAAAAAGGTGCAAAAAAAGGACGTGTTAAAATGCTTATCCTTACTGAGGGATATTGTTTTAGCAAGCACCTGATAACGGGTATTGTCATAGCTACATCGCCCATAGCTGAGAGGCGTATAACTAAAATATGGATTGGCTTTGAGTTCAATAATTGTGCTTTTTGGAGCGAAGAATCGGATTTAATTCACTGTCATTATACATTTTCATCTGCTTATACACTTTCATGTATTTGTTTCCTTGTTCAATGTCATACAGCAGAGTATCAATGGCTAATGATAAATCTGCTTGTTGCTCTAAAAGCACAGCAAGTTTTTTTTGACAAGCCTTTATATGCTGGGCAGTGGCATCAGTCCTGTTTGCCTCCTGACTCATATGGTATATTTTTAGAGCGAGAATCGACAATCGGTCTATACCCCAAGCGGGGCTTTCGGTATTGATAGTGGCTGTTTGTTTAGGTTTTGTGGTTTTAAATTTCTCTAAAAAATAAGCATCGATATACTCAACCATATCAGTTCTATCTTGATTGGATGCATCTATCTTCCTTTTAATTTCCAAAGCACGAACAGGACTTATTTGTGGATTTCTTATTATATCTTCATAATGCCATTGAACTGTATCAATCCAGCACTTTTTATACAGTAAAAACGCCATTAAATTATCTTTTTCATCGTATTTATTACAAAAATTTTGGTTTACATTATCTTTAATATGATAGTCTTCAATGGCTTGTTTAAATATCTTATTGGCTTTTTCTGTAAACATAATCACAGTGAACTTTATATAATCTGCTTGTGTTTAAAAAATTAAGCAAAACGCCTATCGATAATTTCAAATAAGCGAGTTACGTATTCTTCTTTGTTATTCCAATTGTAATCGGGCTCAACATAGTTTTCGATAAACTTCTTAGCCTCTATTGCTGTTTTATAGCTGTTTAGTTGCGAAACAACTCGTTTATAATCCGATAATTTACCGTTAAATAGATGTTCAACAAATGCAATTCGATCGTTTAACCCTATTTGAATGCTGTTTTGAAAGTAGTCGTTAAGCGATTTTTTGCTTGTTGTTTCTTTAAAGAGATCGAGCATCGCATCAACGGGCAAGGTGTTCTCAAGCTCTTGCTCTATGCTAACTTCCTTGTCTTTATCAACCACTTTAGCGTTTTGCTCGCTGTCTTTTTTGTTTGTAGTTAAAAACTCTGCTTTTGAACTAAACTCAGCACTATTAGCCTTATTTTTAGCAATATATTGTTTATCCTTTAGCTCAGCTTTTGTATTTGTTTCTTCTTTATCTTTATCATTTGATTCATTGTTTAACTCATATGTATTTTCAGTTTGATTGTTTTGGCTAGTATTTTCACTATCTTCATGTTTGGTTTTACCAGCAGTTTTTAACGTATCAGAGGTAGTTTTAATAATCATAGGGTTAGTTTTTTTTGGGGGTATAATTTTTGAATCTTCTTTTTTTTGTGCTCCTTCTTTTTGACTTTGCACACTAATAGAGTTTAATTCATCTTGTTTTTGCTCTTCGGCTTTTGCAATTTTACCAAGCAATTCCTCTTTGCTCAACTCTGCATTTGGGGTCGTGCTAATATATTGGTCAACATAAGCTAAAATACAGAGTTTTTCATAAAGTTGATAAGCTTTTTCCTTTAGCTCAAGCACCTCTTCCTTGCGCTTCATTTTTAAAATGCTATGAGCCAAGCTCATCAAATCAGTAGCTAGTTTTTTGTGCATAACTTATAGTACTTGTTACAGTTTTGTGCTTATATTTTATAAATTTGTCAGTCATTATACGAAAGTATAACAAATATTAATACAACCGTGATTAAAATTACAAAATGTTTCTTGAAAATACAGTGAATCCCACAGAGAAGTTTGGCTGGATTGAGGTAATCTGTGGCTCTATGTTTTCGGGTAAAACAGAAGAGTTGATAAGGCGCTTAAGAAGGGCGCAGTTTGCTGAACAAAAAGTGGAAATTTTTAAACCTATAATAGATACTAGGTATGACGATAAAGAGGTAGTTTCACACGATCAAAATAAAATAATATCTACTCCTGTACTTTGCTCATCTGACATAAGCATTTTGGCAAATAATGTAGATGTGGTTGGTATAGATGAGGCTCAGTTTTTTGATAATGGAATTGTTGATGCATGTAATGATATGGCAAACAGAGGAATACGTGTTGTTATTGCTGGTTTAGATATGGACTTTAAAGGCAAGCCCTTTGGACCTATGCCCGCCCTGATGGCAATAGCAGAGTATGTTACTAAAGTACACGCCGTGTGCACGCGAACTGGAAATTTAGCGCATTATAGCTTTAGAAAAAAACAAAGTGATGAATTAGTGCTATTGGGAGAAACCCAAGAGTACGAAGCACTGAGCAGAGCCGCTTATTATAAAGCTATGCAAGGCTTAAATAATTAATTTAGCCTGAGGATGAGTGAACATGTTACTGTTTTAGAAATAAATGCACAAGCAGTTTTGCATAATTTAGATTATTTTAAACGGAAGCTAAATGCAAACACTAAAATACTTGCCGTGGTTAAAGCCTTTGGTTACGGCAGCGAATCTGTTGAAATAGCAAAAATACTGCACAATAGGGTTGATTATTTTGCTACTGCTTACACGCATGAAGCCATTACTTTAAGAAATGCAGGGATAAAAACTCCTATTTTGATTTTGCATCCGCAGCTGCAAAATATTGAGCTTATAACCGATTATTATTTAGAGCCTGCTCTTTACAACTTTAAAATTTTTGACGCCTTTTTAAAATTAGCAGATCAAAAATATTTGTTAAACTACCCTATACATATTAAATTTAATACTGGCTTAAATAGATTGGGCTTTACTCATTTGGCTATTCCTGCTTTAGTTGCCTTGTTAAAAAAATCTAATAACATAAAAGTGAAATCGGTTTTTTCGCACTTAGCAGCTAGCGAAGATTTAAATGAATTAGAGTTTAGCAATAATCAAATAGGTAGCTTTGTAAGCATAGCTAAGCAACTAATAAGATTGCTAAAGTACAGACCCTTGGTTCATATTTTAAACACTTCTGGAGTAATAAATTACAATAAAGCTCAGTTTGATATGGTGCGCATAGGTATAGGCTTGTACGGTTTTGGCAATCATCCTGAACAAACAGAAAAATTAAAAAATACTCATACTTTAAAGTCGATAATTTCACAAATTCACTTTGTAAAGGCTGGCGAAACTATTGGCTATAACCGTGCCTTTACTGCTAACAGACCTACCAAAAGCGCAACAATACCTATCGGACATGCAGATGGAATATCGAGAAAATTAGGCAATAAAAATGGTTTTGTTTTAATTGACGGACAATGGGCTCCTATTATTGGTAATGTTTGCATGGATATGATTATGGCTGATGTTACTGATATAAATTGTGAGGAAGGAGATCAAGTAATCATATTTAAGCACCAACAACATATAGAACAAATTTCGCAAAAGTGCGAAACCATACCTTATGAGATATTAACAGCTATTTCTCAACGAATTAAAAGAGTAATTAAAATGTAGGCTCAATAATTTTATGGGTATAGTTTATTTTTTGCAGATATTAAACCACTTGTTTGTATTTGTAATAATTTGTTAAAATTTTATAATTATTAAAATCTTCTTTCAAAATTAAGAAATGAAACCTCCACAATTAATTTTAAACACACAGCGGGATAATTTTAAGTTCATAAATTACTGTTTTTTAAGTAGTTGTAAATTATAGGCGTTATGAAATACCTATGCTCAATTTTTAAATATACACAGAGTGATTCGCCAAATTTATCGATATAGTTAAAAATATACAAAAAAATCTATTTTGAATATAACACAAGCAAACAGCTCTTTGGCGAAAGATTCTTTTTAAATTAAAAAATTTGTTAACGTTAACATAATATTACTCCCCCTTTGTTTAACACCCTAATCTAGTATATTTGTAAATTAAGCTTTTACTGATTAAGTATAAATTTTGTATTACTTAAAAGGAAGTACCGATATAAAAGGCAAAGCAAGGCTTATTAGCAAACAAAACACCCATTAAATAAATATATATCGAATGAAAACAAAATTGTACATATTACAAGGTCTGTTCTTTCTAATAGCTTGTGAAAATAGCACAAATAGAAATGAGGAATTTGAACCGACAACAACAGAAGTAATTGCAGTAAACGATTTTTATACTGTGAATGAAGATGAAGAAGTCGTTTTAAAAACCTTACTCAACAATGATAAAGCAGAGAGCGATATTAAAATTAGTTCGATTGATAAAAGCAGCAAAGAAAAAGGCATAATTACGAAAATTAGCGATGGCAATTATATTTATAAGCCTGCTAAAAACTTTGCAGGTCAAGACAGTTTTAGCTATACTATATGTAATTTAAGTCCTAATCCAAATTGCTCAACAGCAAAGGTTAACATAACTGTAGTTGACCAAGGAAATCCGCTTGCCGTTGACGATGTATTATCAATAAATAAGATAGAACAAAACATTGAATTAAGTGCCAAAGTTTTAAAAAACGATATACTTATTGACAATGCTAAAATTACTGAAATTAACACTGCAAGTACTATAGGAAAGCTAGTTTTAGGTAAAGATAAAGCTCTTATCTATACAGCTGCAGAAAGCTTTATTGGAACAGACAGTTTTAATTATACCATTTGCGACGACGACAACCCCAAAAGTTGCTCAACTGCCAGTGTTACAATTAATATATTTAATACTGCTGCATTTGTCATACCTGTTGAATTGCAAAAGTACTATCAAAGTATTAGCTTAAATTCTGATAATGACTTAAAAAAGTTACTCGAAGAACTCAGTGTAAACAAACACACTACTATTTTAAAATATAGCCAAAGGCATAAATACTTATACGTTGCCGACAGAGATGAAACTAACCAAAATAATGTAATCTTAATTTACAATGGCGAAAGTAGTTATTGGAAAGAATATGAGTCAAGTAATAACACATATTTTCCACAAACATTTAATACAGAGCACGTTTATCCTAGGTCGCTTTTGATTGACAAAAAAGTATCCGAGGCAGATCTACATCATTTAAGGACCTGCAAAAAAGATGTTAATACCAGTAGGTCTAACTATCCCTTTGTCGACGGAAGTGGCACCTATATCTTGCTCAACAATAAGTGGTATCCAGGCGATAGGTGGAAAGGTGACGTTGCTAGAATGATACTTTATTTAAACATACGTTACGGACAATCTTTTAAAAAAGTTGGCTCACTTGAATTATTTTTAAAATGGAATGTAGAAGACCCTGTTTCAAGCTTTGAGTTACAAAGAAATAATGTTATCGAAGATGCACAAGGTAATAGAAATCCATTTATAGACAATCCTTATTTAGCCACGTTGATTTGGGGTGGAAATATCGCAGCAGAAAACAAATGGAAATAAAACAACAAACAATCAAATTTTTGCTGTGGTATTCTAATTTTTAAGGGTATCTCTAAAAACTCTTTATTTTTCATAAGTGATTATTTTTGCTATTTTTTTAAAAGTATATTTCAACTTATGCTAAGCTAATGCTAAATACATCTTAAAAAATAGAGTTTTTTGGCAGGCACTAAATAATTACTTTTGTTATACTACAGTTGCTTTATTATAAAAACCTAAAATTAATACTTGTTGTTTTAAAAAAACTTTTATATTTGCAAGCCCAAAACAACGGGTCCTATAGCTCAGCTGGTTAGAGCACCTGACTCATAATCAGGGGGTCCATGGTTCGAGCCCATGTGGGACCACTTTTAAAATCAAGACTTAAAAGATATTACATCTTTCAAGTCTTTTTTATTTGGAAATAATTAGTAAACTTTTGATGGTCTTATATGAATTTATATATGTTTATAGGATTAAACATACTTGTATAAAATCAAAACTTACCAAAACTTAATTGTTTAAAATCATCAGTCTTTTAATTTGTTGTATACAGAATTATACAACAAACAGTATATCAAAGACGCTATCCCATAAAGTATTATAGCTAGATATT
>JBKDZU010000071.1:0-9975 GCA_047971505.1 Tenacibaculum sp. | reverse complement strand
CAAGTAAAATCTTGGATTAGAACTATTTATTCATGGGTGTCTAAAAAACATATACAACGATATTTTAATGAATTTTGTTATCGAGTTAATCTCGATCACAGAGCAAAAAAATATATTTGATAATCTTAATAAAAAGAATGGTAAAAACGCCTAATATTTTACATAAGGAAATTATGTGTAGCTAAGTATAGATCTCATATTGATTATTTTAGTGACTACAAATATATGAAATTAAAGACTGAGCTCAAAAACATTAATTTATAAGTGCTCTCAAAGAGTATGTAACAAGTGATAAATAATCTTAAAAAATAGAGTTTTCTGGCAGGCACTATTTACAGTTTTAACTTATAAAAGCCAAATGCGATTATTTTTTTCCTTGAATGACAATAACAATTTCGCCTTTAACTCCCTTATTTACAAAATGCGACAGTACATCTTCTAGCTTTCCTCTAACAGTTTGCTCGTTTAATTTACTTAACTCTCTTGAAACTGATACTTGACGATTACTGCCAAAGCAAACTAAAAAATCGTTAAGTGTTTTTATTAATCTGTGTGGGCTTTCATAAAAAATCATAGTCCTGCTTTCATCTACAAGAATGCTCAACCTTATTTGTCTGCCCTTTTTAGTAGGCAAAAAGCCTTCAAAAACAAATTTGTCGCTTGGCAAGCCCGAATTTACAAGTGCTGGAACAAAAGCCGTAGCACCAGGCAAGGTCTCTACATTTATCTGATTTGCAATACAGGTTCTTGTCAGCAAAAACCCTGGATCGGAAATTGCAGGTGTGCCCGCATCGCTAATCAAGGCGAAAGTTTCACCATCTTTTAAGCGTCTTATAATACTGTTAAGCGTTCTGTGTTCATTGTATATGTGATGCGACTGTAAAGGAGTGTTAATTTCAAAGTGCTTTAGTAATTTAGAACTAGTTCGAGTATCCTCTGCTAAAATTAAATCAACCTGCTTTAGCACTTTAACAGCCCTAAAAGTCATATCGTCCAAATTCCCAATAGGTGTAGGCACAAGGTATAGCTTACTCATAGAGCAAAACTACAAATTTAGGTTTACAATATAGTTTTAGAGCTTTTTGTACTTTTGTTATTATGACAACAAGTTTATTAAAAAGTATTGAGTTTCCTTCTGATTTGCGCAAATTGCCAACAAGAAGTTTACCAAAGCTAGCACGAGAATTGCGCGAATTTATAATTGATATAGTGGCCACCAAGGAAGGGCATTTAGGAGCTAGCCTAGGAGTAGTTGAGCTAAGTATTGCCCTGCACTACACTTTTAATACTCCAGATGATTTGCTAGTGTGGGATGTTGGGCATCAAGCATATGGTCATAAGATACTAACTGGAAGAAAAGACATATTTTACACCAACAGACAGCTTGATGGCATTTCAGGCTTTCCAAAAAGAAGCGAGAGTTTATTTGACAACTTTGGCGTTGGTCATTCATCAACCTCAATTTCTGCTGCTTTAGGCATGGCAATAGCCTCTAAACTAAAGGGAAATCAAAAACAGCACATAGCTGTAATTGGCGATGCCTCAATAGCTAGCGGAATGGCTTTTGAAGCCTTAAATCACGCAGGCAGCACCCAAGCTAATTTGCTAGTTATTTTAAACGATAATGCCATAGCTATAGACCCTTCTGTAGGAGCCTTAAAGCATTATTTGACAGATATAAAATTATCAAAAAACAAAACTGAAGAGAAATTCAATATCTTTAAAGCTCTGAACTTTAATTACAACGGACCTATAGATGGACATAATTTTGATGAGCTATTAGTCGAATTAAAGCGATTGCAAAAAATTAAAGGTCCAAAATTTTTACATCTTATTACTACCAAGGGCAAAGGCTTGCGTCAGGCAGAAGAAAACCAAGTAAAATATCACGCGCCAGGCAAATTTGACAAAACCTCGGGTGCTGTTTTACCTAAAGGAAAAAGCAAGTTTTCAAAATACCAAGACGTTTTTGGAAAAACTGTAGTTGAACTAGCTCAAAAAAACAAAAAAATTGTTGCCATTACCCCCGCCATGCTAACAGGAAGTTCTTTAAACCTAATGTTAAGCACTTACCCCAACCGAACCTTTGACGTTGGCATTGCCGAACAACACGCTGTAACCCTAGCAGCAGGCATGGCTACTCAAGGTTTAATACCGTTTTGTAATATTTACTCTACCTTTTTTCAACGAGCCTACGATCAGGTAATACACGATACAGCCTTGCAAAAACTACCTGTTATTTTTTGCTTAGATAGAGCCGGTTTAGTAGGTCAGGACGGGGCTACACATCACGGTGTTTTTGATATTGCTTATTTGCGCTGTATTCCCAATTTAATTGTTTTTGCGCCGAGAAACGAAATAGAATTGCGAAATATTTTATACACAGCACAATTAGGCTTAAAAAATCCCATAGCCATCAGATACCCAAGAGGTAAAGGCAAAATAGCCAAATGGCAGCTTCCGTTTAAAGAAATTAGCCTAGGAAAAGGTCTGCTTTTAAAAAAAGGCAACAAAATAGCCATTCTAACCATTGGGACTATAGCTGATAATGTTACACAGGCATTGCAATTAATGCAAAACAGCAGCGATATAGCCCATTATGATATGCGATTTGCAAAACCTATTGACAGTGAACTCCTCCAGTTAATTTTCACTGAATTTAATTACATTATAACCCTTGAAGATGCTTGTATATCAGGTGGTTTTGGTAGTGCAGTACTTGAAAGTGCAGCTTACTTTAACTATAAAGGCAAAATAGAATTACTCGGCATTCCTGATAAATTTATACAACATGGCACAGTTGAGGAACTGCAAAAACTTTGTAAAATAGACACCTTATCAATACTAAAACGACTTGAGGAATTACAAAATAACACTCTGTAAAATACGATAAACTAAATTCAACTATTAGTAAAAGTTTTGATTTTTTTTATAAATTGATTTGTACATTTGCAATATGCATAAGCAAGCTAAATCCTTAGAAAAAAATGATTTTATACAACCGAACAAGGCTATAAAGTTTTTACCGAAAGTTACCATTTAAAAAGAGGCTATTGTTGTAAAAACACTTGCAAGCATTGTCCTTATGATTATTGCAAAAAACGAATTTGCCTTAAAAAAGAGCATACCTAAAGCTAATTGATTTTTTATAACTAGAAACAACTGTAATAACAAACTCTTTATGGCAGCTTTATTAAAAACCTACATTACAATGAGTTGTGATATGCCGTAATATGCTGTACTTTATTTTACAATCTAGCATAAGGTCAATTAGCAAATTATATGTTGACTAAAAATAAAAATAATAACATGAAAAAAACCTTAATAATACTGGCAACCTTTCAATTGCTAGCTTGTGTTGAATTACAAAAAGTAGTGAACCAATTGCCTGTTAAAGAAAAACTAAGTCAGCAACAAATTGGCGACGGACTGCGCCAAGCCCTAAATAATGGAATTCAAAATCAGGTTTCAAAGCTAACAGCCAAAGATGGTTTTTACAAAAACGAATTAGTTAAAATACTTTTGCCTAAAGATTTACAAGTAATCGATAAAGGTTTGCGAAAAATAGGATTAAGTTCACTTGCCGACCAAGGGCTAAGGGCAATTAACAGAACTGCAGAGGATGCCGTTAAAACAGCAACTCCTATCTTTGTCGATGCGGTTAAAAAAATAAGTTTTGCCGACGCAAAAAATATTCTTCTGGGAAATCAAAATGCGGCCACCTTGTATTTGCAAGAAAAAACTAACTCGGCGTTATACAATAAGTTTCAACCTGTAATTGAGCAGTCCTTTTCAAAAGTTCAGGCCGACAAAATATGGACTAAGCTAATAAACAAATACAATAATATTCCTTTTGTAAAGAAAGTAAACCCCAATTTAACAGATTATGTTACCAAAGAAGCTTTAAAAGGCGTATTCACTATGATTGCTGTTGAAGAAAAGGGCATACGCAACAAAGTAGGTTTGCGAAATACTGCTTTGCTACGCAGTGTTTTTGCTTTACAGGATAAAATATAATATACTATAAACATATTCCCCTTTGGGAGCATAATACAAGCTACTTAGGTTAATATCTATAACAGTTCGCTTTGTATGCGAAAACTTAGCTTCTTATACTGCTTATCAGCTAATTGTTTACTTTGTTTTATAGTCCGGTCTTTCACTAGTTTCTTTTTAATTGAAGGCATTGTCAAAAAATTCTCGCTTCCATTTGGCAATCTGATTGGAGTGCACCTCAAAGCGCTTGGAAAGATCTGATAAAGAAAATTGCTCCTTTAGGGCTTAAAGAACTACTTTAGCCTTGAATGCCGAACTGAATTTTCTGCGTTTTTGTGTCATATCCATTAGTTAAAATTAACACTTTTTTTAACTTAATTGCTGGTCCGAATTTTTTGGGGAGTATTACATTGTTTCATTTTTTTATACTTCTATTATTCGGTTTATTTAGCTTTTTCTTTTCAATTTTAGGACTTTAATAATTTATTTTGTTCCTAAAGAAAATCACATTTCATTTAAATTAAAATAATTAATTAAAGTAATTTGTATAATGTTGTTAATTTCTAATTTATTTCTTTTATTCTGCATTGTTTTTATTCCGTTATTTTTTTTTATTGTACCTCCATCAAAAATTAACTTTTTTTATGGTTATAGAATCAAAAGATCGATGAAAAGTCAGGATTCCTAGGATTTTACCAATCACACTTTTGCTATTCTTCTCTTAAAATATAGTATTTTAGTTGCTGTAGTTCAAATAATTATTTTTGTTGCTATAGATTGTTTCAGCCCCCTAATTAGTCGGACAAGATTATATATAGAAATCTATACTAATTTTGTCAATTATGAAAACAAAACGCACCTTTAGCACAGAAGAAAAGCTCTCGATATTGCGAGAGGCATCAGAAAATGGAGTAAAACCTACACTAGATAAACACGGTATTTACCCTGCCACTTACTACAGTTGGCGAAAAAAGTTTAACAAAATGGGTGAGGAAAGATTATCTCACGAGATGACAACTGCTCATTTAAAACGGATTCGGGAACTAGAAAAAGAGAATCAAAAGCTTAAAGAACTGGTGGCAGAAAAAGAACTTGTTTACAATAATTAGAACAAAATCTTCTGATTTTTCAAGAAAAGTACAATAATGTCCACCTACATGGTAGCATTGCCCACCTCTGTCCCAATGATTTTGAAATGCTCTAAAAACAAGGATTTATAACCCAATATTCAAACATAAAACAAAGAAAAAGCCGATTCACACTTACCATCCCCCGATTTGAAATACAACAATATACGGGTAATAATGAGCCCGAGGGCAGTTCTCAGTGGTGCCAAGATCTCAAACAACTTACGGTATAAAAAATCACCCTCGGTTGTTCCTCGCTCTGCAAATCTAAACACAAAAATTACTAACTTTGAAAATCTAAAATGTTAAAGTCCGATTAATAGGGGCTAAGCCACTGAAAAAAGTAATATTTTAATTAAAAACTTCATCTTCTCTAATTTTGTAGTGATCGATTAATGCTTTAATTTGCTTATCATTTCCTCCTTGAGTAACATTCTGTCTACTTAATTTAACTGAATTATTAATAATTGGGATTAAATGGGAATAAAATTCACTTTTTACTGTTGGAGTTTTATTTAACTGCAACATCATATTTAACCAAACATCATCTGCATAAAAAGACATTTTTTTAAAAACTTCTTTATTAAAAACTTCATTAGAAAACATTGACTTTTTATATAATGTGCCACCGCCACTAGTATGAAAAATATCAAATGCTGGGCCATACTCATTCGTTAACTTTTGCCATTTAACATATGGTAATATAGCTCCTTTAGATCTTAAAACTTTAAACCCTCTTAAGCAACACAAAGCATTTGGGTAATTTTTATTAAGAAGTAGTAAATCTTTTATCGTATTGCTACTATAGTACAAGTCATCATCTAAAGTTATTATCATGTCTTCTGGGTATTCTTTCAAAGCATAATAATATTTTTTATGAGAACGTATATCATCTTCAACAAACTCTATATGAAGTAATCCCTTGACATAATAATTTAAAACTCTTTGTGGCAAATCATCAAAACAATTTGGGAACTGTTCTTTTGAAAGCCATAAAATAATCATATCAGGTAAAACTGTTTGTCTTAAAACACATTCAATAACTAACCATATTTTTGATATGCGTTGTGGAAATGTTGTTATTGAAACGATAACTTTTGTATTCTCTAAATATACTCTCTTTTTATTTTTTTTATTAGACTTTGAATATTTAAAATAAATAGGCAATAGTATGTTACTTAGGTTTCTAATTAGAAGCCTACTAATAGACTGCAGTTTATTTCTTTTTTTTAAAGAAGAATATAAACTATCTAAAAAATCAAGCATTTTCAATGTTTTTTTTTCTAGTTAATACAGAAGTACCTATTATTATAAATAAAAGAAACTGCCAAGGTTGTAATATGAATGGTCTTTGAATAAATGAAGCGAAAAATAAGACTAAGCACCCTATATGCACTATCCCCTTTTTTTTTGTTAAATTTAAATATACCATAAAGACTAATAACAACCCGACAAACCCAAACTCAATAATAAAAAACTTATAGCTTTGTCCTGTAAATATAGGTGCCTCAGACAAGAGGAATGATCTCCCTTTTCCAAACAAAGCTTGAGGTGTATTTATAAAGAAATCATAGTAACTATCTAAGTAATAAGAATCTCTGTTTTGAATCGAAGCACCAATATTCTGTATTTTTTCTATAACAGAAACTTTAAATGTTTCTGTTTCATTAAACAAAAAATAAAATATTATAGATAAAGTTACCGTAGATAATACGGCAATAATAATTCTTTTTAGCCGATTAAAACTATATATAAAAAGCCCCAATATAAATAAAATATAAAATGCTATGGAAAAAGTAGGAAGTGTCCCTAACAAAATAATAATATTATTTTTATTCTTAAAATTATAATTATTCCCGAATAAAACAAAAGCACTTAAGGTCCCTAAAGTTCCTGGTTCGTCAAAAACAGAGTAAAACCTGATTAGAAAATCATGCTCTACTTGAATAAATAATATATAATTTTCAATAACACTATTCATCCCTTTAGTATCATAATATTCTATATAGCCACCTATCATAGGAAGCTTGTAAATAAATGTATGAATAATCCAAGGAATTAGAGAGACAATAATAATGAATGATAAAATTTTGGTTACAATTTTTAAAGCTTTATTTTTTTCCTTTTCTGTTAATAATGGATGGAGAAATATTATTATAGCACTAATTAGCAAATAGGTCTGAAAACCTCCTATTATAGATGAAATAACTACGAAATACATAAAAAAAACTCCTGTAACAGGAGTTTTTTTTATCATTAATAATAAGTTGTTTCCTTTCTTTATTCTTGGAAACAAACATAAAGCTAACAAAAAAACAAGAAAAATAACTATATGAAATCTAATATCCCACAAAAACCATACAGGATTGGAAATTAGTATTATTAATGCTGTTAATATAGAAACTTTAAGTTTTAATATTTTACTCATATAAAAAATACTTAAGAAATAATATTCATTTTTATCATTTAACTTACTCTTTTATTTTAAAACCTTAATTAATGTTTTAATTTCTTTTCTTAAAAAAAAACAAAATATAAATGCTGCAAAAATAGTATTTAAAGCAATACTTAAATATGAATTATTTATAAAAGCCAGCCATTTATCAATAAAAAACAAAAAAGGAAAATTTATAAGAGAAGCTATTAAAGGTTTATAAATACTTTGCAAGAGTTTTAACGACGTTAAACTTTCTACAACCTTTTTAATTACTATACTCCTATAAAAAAATACTCCTATTATTGCATAAACTGCTTGAGAAATGGCAACCCCAAATACTCCTCCTGCTAAAGCACCTGTTATAATAAAAATTGGGTTCAGTAATAATCTAAACTGTGTCCACTTAAAACCTAAATCTGTACGACCTGTAGATATAACTACTATAGAAGCACTGCAGTTTATAATAGATGAAAATAGTCCCCACACGCAAAGTATCATTAATATGTAATCATATTGTACATAATCTTCCCCATAAAAAATCTCTAAAACTTCTCTTGAACAAAAAGAAATATTAAAATAAATGAAGGTATTTATCATAGTTACCGTACTAACAACGTTTAGATATCTACTTTTAAACAACTTCAAATCACTATATAATTTAGCAAATACAGGAATTGCTACTTTGGTAATAATCTTATTTATTGAAATATAAACTCTCAAAACCAAACTTTTAATAATAGAATACACTCCCATTTCTGTCATTGGAAGCAATTTCCCTAAAATAAGTATATCAATTTGTGAAGAAAGATAATCCAACACTTGTGAACCCGTTTGGTAAAAACCGATTTTATATAAATGTTTAGTTTCTTTATAATTAAAGTACCACATTAATGGGTAAGACTTATATCCTAAAATAATATTCAGTAAACTATTAATTGTTGAGGTAGTAAGTAAAGATAATATTAAACTCCATATACCAAAACCATATACAGCTAACACAATAGCTACAACCATTGATAATGTTTCACTAACAATTTTTATAATAGCCAGTTGCTTGAATCTTAATTTTTTTTGCTTAAAAACTGCAAATTGCCTACCTAAAGAAGATATAATTAAATCTACCCCCATAATAGGGATTAAGATTCTTAGTATTTCTTGTTTATAAAAAAAAGAAAAAACAGGAGTTAAACCTACTATCATAAAATAAAGTATAATTGATAAGCCTACTCCCCCCCAATACAAACTACTGTATTCTCTTTTTTCTATCTTCTCTTGGGAAAGTAGTGAAACAGACACTCCAAGGTCTGCAAAAACATTTGTAAACCCTAAAACAAACAACACAATAGCCACTAAACCAAAATCAGATTTATCTAAATATCTCGTTAATACCGAAATTCTTAAGATGTAAATAACACTAACTACAATAAATGATAATGTTGTCCATATTGTTCCTTTTAAGAAACTCCCTTGCTTTTTCAAATTAAACATTTTCATGTATTCAGTTCCTTATTCATTTAAGTCAAAAGAAATATATTTATATTTTTCAAAGCATTAACATACCCTAATAGTGCAATTGAATTTATCTCACTTCCTTTGTAGTAACAGTATCACACTGGTTTAGCCCCCTATTAATCGGACTTTAACATTTTAAATTTTCAAAGTTAGTCATTTTTGTATTTACATTTACAGCACGAGGAACAACCGAGGGTAATTTTTTATATCGTAAGTTGTTTGAGATCTTGGCACCACTGATCTCTGTAATACTCCCCAAAACTCGGACCAGTAATTGAGTTAAAAAAGAGTATTAATTTTAACTAATGGATATGAGACAAAAATGCAGAAAATTCAGTTTGCCATTCAAGGCTAGGGTAGTTGTTGAAGCCCTAAAGGAGCAATCCACTTTGTCAGATCTTTCCAAGCGTTTTGAGGTGCCCTCCAAAAAATCTATTGTAGAAAACAAACATTATTTGTAACCAATCAGTTTATAACTGAAACTCAAATTTAGCGATAAGATTAAGTCCTTGCAAGACATTCATTTTGTTTTTGATTGTGATATCAATGACTGAACGTATTTTAGCAAAGTTTTGTGCTGCTTTATTTGTTTTAAACTGTCCTGATATTTTTTGTTTGACTTTGACATTGCGTATAGCCCATTCAGAAGCGTTGTTATCTGGAGGAACATCATCGACAAACAAAAAGGTAAACAAGTGTTGTTGTTATACCTTTTCTTATTTGATATTACTTTAATATTTTGTATCTTTGCCTATGCCAAAAAAGATACAAATTTCCGTAATAGAAGACGAAAAAGAACTTCGTTTACTCTTAACAAAAACGACCACAGAGCGAGTTCGAGGTCGTATAAAAGCATTATTATTACTCAAACAAGGAAAAGCTAATTATCAAAGTCAATTAGCT
>JBKDZU010000070.1:0-8820 GCA_047971505.1 Tenacibaculum sp. | reverse complement strand
TTTGCGCTTGTTTCTTTACTTTGCCAATTGGCATGGGCAATAACTAAATTGAATAGCAATAAAAACAAAATAATACATCTTGTAATTTTTAAAACCTTCATAATTATTATTGTTGTTTTTGGTTTGACTTCAATATTTTTTAAGAGTCTGTTGCAGCAGACTCTTTTTTGTGTATATTCATTTTTTTTCTGAAAAAATTCTCTATAACAAAGCTATTTAGAAATGGCTTCTATTTTATATGTATTTTTGATAATAAGCTGAACTTCATTTATATAATTTATTCTTTCAATGATTTTTTCTATATTTTCTCTTTGATTAAATGTTATGGATAATCTAATATTTTTTAAATAATTATTGCTAAAAACTATTTTTTTATCAAAAACAGATTCAAATACTATGCTGAGTTCCTCTAGGCTTGCATTGTTTATAACAATATTATCTTGAGTCCATGAACTGTAAAATATTGCCTTAACCTTTTTATGGGTAAGCTTATCGCCTTTGGGTGTAAAAATAGCTTGATGGTTAGGTAAGAGGTTTAGCGTATCTTTCTTACTGTATATTTACAGACCCCTTAACTACTGTAACTACTACAGAAAAATCTTCCGAATCAATATTAAAAGCTGTGCCTGTTACCCTTGTGCTTAAATTCCCTGTTTTGACTATAAAAGGTTTTTCTTTGCTCTGAACAATTTTAAAATAAGCCTCTCCTTTTAGTGAAACTTTTCGTTTTTCTTTGTTAAAGTTAGTTTTATATGCTAATACAGCTACCTTGTTAAGTGTGTTATTTGCGATCCATCTTTCAACTCAATAGTCATGGCATTTGCAGCATTGTTAGTTACTGTGATTTCTTTAGATGCATCTCGAATGTTAAAATACAAACCTAGGCTAATCACAAAAACTAAAGTAGCAATAGCATACCAAGTGTAATTTGATTTTTTTGACCTAGTTTGATAAGATATTTTTTTAAATACCTTATCCATTCTTGATTTATCATTATTAAATGCACAAACTGCATTTATTTTTTCAACTTTTAGCTCGAGTAACTCCAAACATTGTTTTTCTTTTTCGGTAATATTTCCTTCGAGATATTTTTCAATTATTTTTTTTAATTCTTGTTGATTCATATGACTACCCAGTTACTAACTACTATAATTATAGATACCCATTAAAGGCTTTTGCACCTAAAATAAAAAGATTTTTTGTATTGTTGAAAATTTACTAAAGAAGTTTAATTGTATTTGTAATTTAAAAAACTAAGACAATAATTTAAATAATTCGTTTTTTAAACTTTTTAAAGCATTTGAAATATGGTTTTCTACAGTGCGTTTTGATATTCCAAGTTGTTGGGAAATTTCATTGTTTTTAAGCTCTTTAAGTCTGCTCAATGTAAAAACTTGTTTTCTTTTTTCAGGAAGATTGTCAATTGCTTTTTGTAGCCTATGCCACATTTCGTTGAAGCACATGGTCTTTTCAACCTCAGGCTGGCAATAGCTCATATGTACAGATAAAAGAGAGTTGAGTATTTTTTGCCTCTTATGTTTATTTCTGTATTCATTATATGATTTGAATCTCGTGGCTTGCAATAAAAAGTTTTCAATGTTGTGGTTGACAATTTCTTTTTTTCTATTCCATAGATCAACCCATACTTCTTGCACAATATATTCAGCTAAAGCCCTGTCTCCTGTTATAGCCTGAGCCCTTGTAAATAATCGATTGCTAAGTATATTGTAAAGTTTTTGAAAAGCCTTATGGTCAGACTGTTTTATCTGCTTCATTAATTTATAGATGATAGTTTGGTTGTTTTTTGGAAGCTGCATACAGCAAATTTATAAAAAGCGTAACTTGTAAAATTACCTTGCTGTGTTAAATTTTAATATAAAATACACAAAGCACTGTACATCAACATGCTTCTCATTTAAAATTTCACAAATAAAAAATAGTAATATTACTTAAACTAAAAGCAAAACCTGTAGTGTATCTGCAAGAAAGTTAATAAAGTACCGCAGCTAGTAAATATGTTACACTTAAAAAAAGAGTTGAATAATAATACACTTATTTTTTGATATTTAAAAACAAGGCGTTAATCGCAATTTATTATATTATTTCATAAGTTTTTTATTTTTTTTTAGAATCTATACTCAAACGATCTGAGCAACGAACCCCGTCCTATTTAGGAATTTGCAATAATATTTCACTCCTTGAAATAGAGCGTCTTATAAAAAAGAAGTACAATAACGCTCTGTTTTTTATTTTTGCGTAGGCAAAAAATTGAACAAAAAGCCTAATAGCTAATAAATTGCTAAAGCGCGTTTTTAGCTACTGCACCCGGTTTAGAACCCTGCTTTTGTAATATAATTTATATAAAATTACTTGCTGAATATTTTTTAAAAGCTAAACAAAATATAGTATAACAAAACAATAAATATTATAAAACTTAAATATATTTTACCTTATCAATATTCTATTTATTGTTTGCGCAAATGAAAAGTATTTTGAACTAAGATATTTTGTGCTTTTATCGCTTTATTGCCTTTTAAATATCAGATATGCATCCTTAACTTGTTCAACTTCTCTAAAATCTGGCAGTTTTAAATTTCCATTAACAAAAGAATATTGGATTTCATCAGTAATTTCATCCGTACTTAATGATATGGTGTTATTCCCTATATCTTTCCAAGTAACTCCACTACCACCATCACCACCATCACAAATAATTTCATCATTTATTTCAACCTCTACATATGTAATGCTTTCAAAAGTACCATCTGAATTGAACTTAAGTGTAGTTTTCTTTTCGCAATCGGAAACTTCTGTTTCACCTTCTAAATTACCTTCTTTATACAACTGCCAAACTCCTGCTATACTTTCAGATTGTCCCTCTTCATTTTCATCATCGCTACAAGACACAAAAAACAAGCCAAGGCATAGGCTTAAAGCTAAAATAAATGTTTTTTTGATGAGTTTAAAATTGTTTTTAAAAGGTATAATAGTAGCGTTATACCAAGTTAAATTTTTGTTTAGGATTCGTTTCATTATTAATTTTTAAAGTTTGAACAAAAATAGTATAACAAAACAAGAATTGCAAAATTATTTATATTATTATAATGTTATCTTTTTTATGAATTAAACCCTACTTAAATAAAATAACTGCTATATACTATACTTTTTGTTGGTTGAATCTGCCCAAATTGAACAAAATAACACAGCCTACAAAATATTTTATAATATTGTATTGAGAAGTCATAATACCTTTGGGTTTGTTAAAAAATACTATATGATAGCTGATTTAAAAATAAAATCTATACTAAAACAATACAAATACTTGATAAACAAGCAGTCTGTAAAATACAGTGAGCTCGAAAAAATAACTTCGGTGGCAGTTATTTTAGATAATGAAGCATTGATAAACGTTATTGCATCAAACCTATTAAATAACTTCCCGCTAAAAAAAGAAGCCTTTACTTTTTTGGTTTATAGCAAATTTTTTATCAGTCAAACCTGTTCAACTATAGTTTTTAGTGAAAAGGACATTGGTTTTAAGGCAAGTTTAAAATCACACAATTTAAACAAGTTTGTTAAATACAGTTTTGATTTGCTGATAAACTACACTAAAGAGTCAAATATTTTTATCAATATAATAACTTTGCAGTCGCAAGCAAAACTAAAAGCTGGTTTTGCTCAAATTGACGATAGATTGTTTGATATTGTGGTTTATGATTCTACTTTTAATGAGGCGATCTTAAATCAAGAGCTAAAAAAATATTTAGTAATACTAAACAAAATATAATGCAAAAATTTGTAGGAATGGGAGTTGCCTTGGTAACTCCGTTTAAAGAGGATCTAAGTATAGACTTTGACGCACTTAAAAAACTTGTTATTTACAATATAGAAAATGGCACTGACTACTTGGTAATTAATGGCACTACAGCTGAAAGTGCAACTATAAGTTGGGAAGAAAAGCTCGAAATTATAGAATTAATTGTCAAAACTAACCAAGGGCGCTTACCTGTTGTTTTAGGAGTTGGAGCGAATAATACCTTGCAAGTAGTTGATGAGTTACAAAGGTTAAATTTGAATGATATTGACGCTGTTTTATCGGTTGCACCATATTATAATAAACCCACGCAGGAGGGCTTTTATCAGCATTTTAGATCGGTAGCTCAAGCCAGCCCTAAGCCAGTTATTTTATACAATGTTCCTGGCAGAACTGCCAAAAATATACTCCCGAAAACCAGTTTGCAATTAGCTGCAGACTTCCCCAATATAATTGGTATAAAGGAGGCAGGTAATAATCAGCAGCAATACTACGAGTTGCTAAAAAACAAGGCTAAAGACTTTTTGGTGATTTCAGGTGATGACGATCTAGCCCTAGGCGTAGTGCTAGCAGGTGGTGCAGGGGTTATTTCTGTAATAGGGCAAGCTTTTCCAAAAGATTTCTCAACCATGATTCACTTAGGTTTAAAAGGAAAAAATAAAGACGCTTTTGCTCTGTATTACAAACTTATGGATGGCATTAAGTATATTTTTGAAGAAAACAATCCTGCAGGCATAAAGGCAGTATTAAAAAAATTGGATATAAGTTCGGATGTGGTTCGCTTGCCATTAGTTTCGGCAAGTTGCGAATTACAGCAAAAAATTGGAAGCTTTATAGATAATTTATAAATTGTTAAAATGTTGACAACTTGAATATAAATTATCTGAATAAAAAACTCAGTAGCTGGGTTAGGTTAAAGGTGTTAAAGCGAATAAATTAACGACAATAAAACTGAGTAGAAACTAATAAATACACTTAAAATATTGCTGTAAACTAGCGTCTTTCTAATTATTAATTTAATTGTCTAAATGGTTTATCAAAAATACTTGGTTAAATACCTAAGTTTTTTACGCCTTATCAATTGAACCTAAAACGCGTTGCATAAAATTATTTAAAGCCTCTTTTTTAGGTATTCCATCCTTTGTCATTTTATGAACTTCAATAGCACCATACATATTTGATATTAATTCTGCTATAAGATTCAATTCTTCATCTTTTAATGATGGTAGTTCGGTTAAAAACTCTAGGGTTTCTATGGCTTCTAATAAATAATCCTGATCGTTATCTTCTATAAAAGAAGTTAAATGCTTTATAATTGGCAACTTCATATACTTGTATTTTTTTATAGTTAACTAGTTGTAATTTTTATATAGTAAATAAAAACAGCTAGCTCAGTTTTGTTAATTAAAAGTTGCTAGCAATAGTTAAAGTAATACCCTTTAAACACTAAAATTTAGCTTCCCCCTTATTAAAGAAAAGGGCTTTATCTATATTATTAAACAGTTTTATTAAGTAGCTCTTTTAGAACTTCAAACTTATTGGTTTGCACTTGATCTACAAGTTTACCCTCGTTAAATTTAGCAAAGGTTGGCAGGTTGTTTACTTTGGCTAGTTTTCTGCTTTCGGGATATTTCTCAGCATCTGCAATCACAAAAGCTATATTGTTATTTTCAGCAGATAGTTTTTTAAACTTCGGTTTCATAATTCTACAATTTCCACACCATGATGCAGAAAATTGAACCATTACCGTTTTGTTGTCTGATATAATTTGAGTTAAGTTATCTTGATCTAATTCTTGAACCATGACTTTAATTTTATATTTTTTAGTTTTTTTGAGTAAGCCTTTTAAATAACAGTTAGCATTTTGTTAATAAAAAAAGTCCGCACTTACATACAGAATAAAAGTAAGCACGAACTTGTGTTTTAATTAGTAAGTTGCTAAATATTCAGCAGTTGACTTAACATTAGGCTGCATAGCTTGTTTTCCTTCCTCCCAATTTGCAGGGCAAACCTCTCCTTTTTCTTGAACATGGGTATAGGCGTCAATTAAGCGCAAATACTCACTTACATTTCTTCCTAGTGGCATATGACTAATCCCTTCGTGGAAAACCACACCCTTTTCATCAATTAAATAAGTGGCTCGGTAGGTTACATTATCTCCTTCAACCTGAATGATGCCTGTGGTTTCATCATAGGTTTCGTTAGTAATATCTAAAATACCTAATAGTGAAGATAAATTGCGGTTACTATCGGCTAGTAATGGATATGTAACTCCTTTAATACCTCCCTTGTCTTTTGCCTGACTCAACCAAGCAAAGTGCACTTCTGGAGTGTCGCACGAAGCTCCAATTACAGTAGTATTTCTCTTTTCAAACTCTGCTAAAGCAGTCTGAAAGGCGTGGAGTTCAGTAGGGCAAACAAAAGTAAAATCTTTTGGATACCAAAATAGCACCACTTTTCTTTTGTTCTTCACTGCCTCTTCTAAAACATTTAATTTGAATGTATCTCCCAATTCATCGATTACATCAACATTTAAATCGGGAAAATTTTTACCAACTAATGTAGCCATATTTTTGTTTTTTGTTATTTAATAAATATTTTTAATTCGCAGGCAAAGGTATTTTATTTAAACTTACTTGATGACCAAAAAACTAAAGTATTTTTTTATATCAAAATAAGAAAAATTGATATTTGTATTTAACAATTTTTATCATTAAAAAACAACTTATATACGAGTATGGCATTTTTAGGCTAGTTGTGATAAACGTTTGTATTGGAATTTGCTTTACAAATTGCTTATCATAGACTATTGATGCTTTGCGTACAACCTTTATCGATCATCTTTTTTTATCAGTTTTTCAAAGTCGGCATTTTATTTGTGCTTTTGTTCTTGCATTGCGTCTTATACAAAGACGCTACCTTTTTCAAGCAGGTTAGCTTGCTTTTTTTATTTGAATAAGTTACTGACTTTTATGCTTTTCATATTCTTAATTGTGTATCATTATCAATTTGTCGAGCATTCCCAATATTTATAGTACTTTGTAATAACCTTTTAAAAAGACTTAGGCAAAAAACTATTCGACAATGCGCTTTGCTTTTACAAATGATTTTTTCCAGTATTTTTGTTGTAGCGAGCTAACCAGCACACCTTTCGATACAGTAGCATGTATAAATTTTATATCTTCCTTGTTAACCGAGGTAACCAAGCCTACATGATTAACGCCCCTGTTTTTTTTTGCTGTTTTAAAAAAAAGCAAATCGCCTCGCTTAACTTTGTCAATAGATACAGCAAACCCTCTATTATACATAAGTTTAGAGGTTCGAGGCAGATCAATATTGCGTTGCTTAAAAGAAGTATAGACCAAACCAGAGCAATCCATTCCTTTTTTGTTTAATCCGCCAAACTTATACGGAGTGCCTTTATAAGATACTGCTGTCCAAATAACTTTATCTGCTAAGGTGGGTAATTTTTCTATGTTTATAGGTTGCTTTTTTGGTTTTTGCTCGTTTTGAGATATCTTTGAATAAGGACTACAAAAGTACATCAAATACAAGATGCTTGATAAAAACAATATATTTCTTATCATATTTTAAGTTTAAATAAATAATTAGGCTTGATTTAAGCCTTTGATTATGAGTTTTGCAGTTTTTTCAGATGCTCCTTTACCGCCAAGCTTAGTTTCAAGGGTAAAATAATCTAAAAAAAGTTGTTCTCTGCAAACTGGGTTTAGAATAGCCTTTAGCTCGTGGTTTAAGTTTTTACTGTTAAAATAATTTTGTATCAATTCAGTAACTACCTTTTTGTTCATAATTAAATTAACTAACGATATGTATTTGAGTTTGATTAATCTTTTGGCAATAATATACGATAGCTTACTTGTTTTGTAACAAACCACTTGAGGAACCTTAAAAAGAGCAGTTTCTAAAGTAGCAGTTCCTGAGGCGACTAAAGCAGCGTGTGATACACTTAATAAATCGTGCGTTTTATTGGGGATAAACACTATGTTTTTGTTTTTGATAAAAGGCTTATAAAAACTGTAGGATTGACCAGGGGCTCCTGCTAATACAAATTGATATTCACAAAAATTATCAACTAGGGATAGCATTACAGGTAAAATTTTAGAAATTTCTTGTTTCCTGCTACCTGGAAGCAAGGCAATTATATTTTTATTTGTTATATTAAATGCTGCTCTAAACTTTTGCTCGTCGGTGTTTTCTCTATCTTGTATAGCATCGATTAAAGGGTGTCCTACAAAGGTTACTTTACAATTGTGCTTTTTGTAAAAACTCTTTTCAAAGGGCAGTATAACAAACATCTGATCAATATATTTTTTACGACTTTTATCCTACTAGCTCTGCTGGCCCATACTTGAGGTGAAATATAATAATTGGTTTTAAAGCCTTGTTTTTTTGCCCATTTGGCTATTCGCAGGTTAAAGCCTGAGTTGTCGATAAGGACAATTACATCGGGATGATATTGTGCGATATCTTTTTTGCAAAGCGAAATGAGCTTTACAATTTTTTTTAAGTTAAACAAAACTTCAGCAAAGCCCATAAAAGCTCTTTCTTTGTAGTGAACAACTAAATTATTGGCAGCTCTTTGCATTAAATCGCCTCCCCAAAAGCGAAACTTAGCATCAGAATCTAATTTTAGCAAGGCTTTTATAAGATTGGCTCCGTGTAAATCGCCCGAGGCTTCTCCTGCTAACATATAGTATTTCATCTATATATAATTTACGCACGCTATTCACGTACAGTTATTTACGTTTTTATCAAAAACAAGTTTAAGAGATTAAATTTTCATCTTCGTACTCCGTTTCAAGCTATTCTTGAAAGTGGTAACAGCGGTGGGTGCTTAAACTTGTGTGCCATACCCTTATGTTATGGCTTTAGTCAATTTCATACTCGATATGCTTATTGCTGATCAGTAAAAATTCGACCTTGTATGCGCCTATCTAAAAGTTCCTTGAGTTGCTCATCACTAATACCTAATTGATTAATCCTGT
>JBKDZU010000069.1:0-14781 GCA_047971505.1 Tenacibaculum sp. | reverse complement strand
AGTAACTCTAATTGTTTTTCTAATTCAGTTAATCCTTTTTTGGTAGCAATGGCTCTAATGTGGTATTCTAATACCTTATATTCTAATTCGAGTAACTCGTGCATTTGATGCCCGTAAATTTCATTTTCAAAAATCCCAATAATTAGGGCAAAATAAAAATTGCCAGTTAAGCTCTTATCTATATCTTTTCTGTACAAACCTTGTTTTATGCCTTTTGTAAGGTTTTCAGTATTGCATTGCTTAAATATGCTGAGCTCTCTTTCTATGAGCTTTGCATAAGTTTCAGGGTAGTATTTACTAAGCTGTAACATGGGAGAGGTTTTGGTGTTTTTAAACATCTCCTTAAATATGGCCTTTACTTCAAACTCCTCTTCAATAGCATTGTAGTTTTTAGATTTAATATTTAAAATAGCACTTTCTATTTTTTCTTGTACTGAAAGGGTGGTTGCATCAATCAAATTTGCTTTGTTGGGAAAGTGTTTGTATAGGGTTTTTTTTGACATCCCCATTGCATTGGCAATATCATCCATAGTAATACTTTTAAAGCCATAGCTTAAAAACATTTTAGCCGATTTTTCTAAAATTTTGCTCTTCATGGAAAGCGCAAATATAAATAAGGAAACTGAAGAAACAAAAAAAGTTTCTTTAGTTTTAATTTTTTTTAATCGTCAATATCTATGATTGTTATTTTTCTGCTATTTTTAACGAAAATTTAGAATTTTGAACCTATTAAAATATCAATCTGATTTTTTAGCCTATCTAAATAGGCAAAACTTTAATTTACAGCCTTATAACTTGTACAAGCCTATTGAATATGTCATGCATTTGGGAGGAAAAAGAATTAGACCAGTTTTAACACTAATGGCTTCCGATATTATTTCTGGCAATTATAAGCAAGCACTACCTGCAGCTTTAGCTATTGAGGTATTTCACAACTTTACCTTAATTCACGATGATATTATGGATAAGGCTTTTTTGAGAAGAAAGGCTAAAACAGTTCACAATAAATGGAATATTAATACTGCTATCTTATCGGGAGATGCTATGTTAATTTTGGCATATCGTTATTTTGAAAGCTACAATCCTACAGTATTTAAAAACTTGGTGTGCTTAATGAGTAACGCGGCAATTAAAATTTGCCAAGGTCAGCAATGGGATATAGATTTTGAAACTCAAAGCAATATAAGTGTTGAGCAATATCTTAAAATGATTGGCTTAAAAACTTCGGTGCTTATTGCTACAGCTTTAAAAATGGGAGCTGTAGTTGCCGAGGCCGATATGCAAGAGGCCGAATATTTGTATAAGTACGGTTTTAATCTTGGGATGGCTTTTCAGTTGCAAGACGACTATTTAGATACCTTTGGGAAGTCCGATACTTTTGGAAAACAAATAGGGGGCGATATAGCAGCCAACAAAAAAACCTACCTTTATTTAAAGGCTTTAGAGGTTTCAAAACAAAGTGATAAACAAACTTTGTCGACCCTTTACAACGATAAGCAACAAGTAAATACAGACCATAAGTTAAGCAATGTTATCTCTATTTTTAAAAAAAATCGCATACCGTTTTACACTCAGCAACTTATCGAAGACTATACTGACAAGGCCATCGGGTATTTAGAGTTACTTTCGATATCAAAGCAAGCCAAGGATGCCTTACGTATTTTTAGTGAAAACTTAATGCGCCGAAAGGTTTAGCAATTGACTATGAGCTTGAGACAAATATTTACAAATACTCAATATCTTAACTTTATTATGAAAGATTGTGCTTTTAAAAACATCAAATTTTTTAAGTTCCTTAATTGCTGAACAATTTTAAGGGCGATACATTAAAGAGTCTATACCAAAAAAGCTCGTATAAATGTAAGGTTTTACAACAAGAGGTTGCCGATTTTTTTTTGACAGCAACAATATTTTATTAATCATAAACAATATTGGTTAATCTATTTTATTTTAAATTTTTTTGGAATTTTACAAACAGGTATAGGTAGCATTTTGTGTTGGTTTACACTATTTAAATGTGTATAAATTTTGTATACTTGTTGTTCTCTTCCAATAAAGTTATCAACATTTTTGCCGCTTTGCTGCATTTGCATTGCCCATTCTAGTTCGTTGTACGAGGCGCCAATTTGCTCCTCATCCGTTCTATTGTCACCAAATAAGCCATCGGTAGGCAGTGCTCTTTGTATAGATTCAGAAATATGCAAATAGTCGGCCAATTGATATACTTCAGATTTAAGCAAATCAGCAATAGGACTTAAATCAACTCCTCCATCGCCGTATTTAGTAAAAAAACCAACGCCAAAATCTTCAACCTTATTACCCGTTCCTACTACTAAAAAATTGTGCAAGCCAGCAAAATAGTACAAAGCTGTCATGCGCAATCGGGCTCGGGTATTTGCTAGAGCCAAACTTTTTTTTGCCGAAGGTTTGATTTTAGGCAGCACCTTTTTAAAGGCATCAAAGGTGCTGTTTAGGCTAAGCTCAATATCTTTTACATTGCTAAAACTTGCCTTTAATTGCTCGCAGTGCTTATCGGCTAAGTTTAGCTGGTTTTTACACTGATAAATAGGTAGTTTAACAGCTAAAACTGGCAAGGCTGTTTTGGCGCATAAAACCGAACTTACTGCACTGTCAATTCCTCCCGATATTCCAATTACAAAGCCATCAACTTTGGCGTTTAAAGCGTATTCTTTTAGCCAGTTTACTATATGATTAACAACTTTAGGTGTATTCATTTGTAGGTGTTTTTAATATGTTTTTTATCGGCAAAATTATTTTAGTAATTTCGACGTAAATATTATTATGTAAATACAGCAAAGCTAATGCAAAAATTTTTAGGGTATTTTTTAGTGTTTTTTTTGTTATCCTGCAAAAAGGAGAAGCTAAATGCAGTTGATGTATCGGATGTAAAAATTGAGTTTAAGCTAATGAGGTTTGACCGCGAGTTTTATCGCCCAGATAAAAAATTAAGTCAACTCAAAAGGCAATTCCCTTTTTTATTTCCAAAGGAAATTCCAGACTCTGTTTGGCAAAATAAAAGAAGTGACAAATATGAACTTGAGCTTTTTAGCGAAACTCAAAAACTGTACAAAAGTACAGCTAATTTAAAAGCCGAGCTAAGTAATTTATTTAAACACATAAAGCATTATAAAGCTACATTTAAAAGCCCTATGGTAATTACCCTATTAACTAATATTGATTACGACAACAGGGTGATTTATGCCGATAGCTTGCTCTTTATTTCGCTAGATGCTTATTTGGGAAGCAAGCATAAATTTTACGATGATTATCCCAATTATATAAAGCAAAATAGCAGAAGTGAACACATAAAGGTAGATGTTGCCTTACAGATTATTAACCAGCAGGTTGTAGCCAAAAACAATAGAACTTTTATCGATAAGATAATTTGTGAAGGCAAAAAAATGTATCTGTTAGACAAGTATCTTCCTGAAGTATCAGACAGCGAGAAGATGGGCTATAGCATAGAAAAAAATCAGTGGATACTTGATCATGAAGAGTTTATTTGGCGCTATTTTGTAGAAAAAGAATTGCTGTTTAGCACAGCTAATAGCTTAGATAGGCGTTTTTTAGATCTAGCTCCATTTTCTAAGTTTTACACTGATTACGATAATTTGTCGCCAGGCAGAGTAGGAGTATGGATAGGGTGGCAAATTGTAAGATCGTATATGAAAAACAATAACGTATCTTTGCATAAGCTATTAAGTGCTGACCAAGAGGAAGTTTATAAAAAATCAAAATACAGACCCAAAAAACTTTAAAGAAGAGTATTTAATTTTTTGATAAACAACTTGTAATGAATTTTAAATTGATATAAAATAATGAGTGTAGTCCATAAATCGAAAATAAGCATTTACGTTGGATTGGATGAAAATCGAATCCCAGAAGAAATATCGTGGAGTGCTGAAGATGGAGGCGTAAAAGACCAAGCTTCAAAAGCTATAATGCTAGCAGTTTGGGATCACAATAAAAAAGATACCTTAAAGGTAGATTTGTGGACAAAAGACATGCCTGTTGATCAGATGAAGCAGTTTTTTCATCAAAACCTAGTATCTATGACCAACACTTTTGAAAGAGCAACCAATGATGAAAAGATGAGTGCGGCTATGCGCGACTTTTGTGACTATTTTGCCGATAAACTAAACTTGATAAGTAAATAGTATTTACACAAAAACTAATAAAACACAGCTAATAAATATATTGCTTTTAAAAAAGGAGTTAAATACACTGCGTTTATTTTTTGATATTTAAATTAGATTCTTATACTAATGTGTTAACCTATTATAATTGGTTTTATTTCAAAAGCTTTTTTTTTACAACATCTTAAAAAATAGAGTTTTATGACTTACACTAAATAATAAGCAAAAAAAACACTTTAGTGATTTTTTATTTGGTTTAATATTGTTTGATAATCCTCTTGTTTGTTTACAAAATCCATATTTGTAACATCAATAACTAAAACATTTAAGTTTCGCTGCTCATTATCGATAAAATGCCTGTAAGACTTTTCAATTTTTTTTAGGTATTCAGATTTGATATTTTGCTCATAAACTCTGCCTCTATTTTTAATGCTGCGCAATAAGCTATCGGTATTTCTATAGAGATACAAGTATAAACTAGGTTTTGTAATTTCTTTGTACATAATATTAAATATCCTTTTGTACAAGTTAAGTTCATTTTTTTTTAAAGTTATTTGGGCAAATATCAGCGATTTAAAAATGTAATAGTCAGAAACGACAAAAAATTTGTTTAAATTATACTGTGTTAAACTCTGTGTTAGCTGTTGGTAGCGATCTGCCAAAAAACTCATTTCTAGAGCAAGGGCATATCGTTGTTTGTTTTTGTAAAACTTAGGTAAAAAAGGATTATCAGCAAATCGCTCCAGAACCTTTTTCCCGTTAAACTCTTGGCTCAAAATTTTAACTAAGGAGGTTTTCCCTACTCCAATATTGCCTTCAACAGCTATAAATGGATACTTTTGGCTAATTGAAATAGGAGCAATTAATTTTTTGTCAATTATTTTTACATCAGAGTTATCTTTACATTTAGCTAAGCAAGCAGAAACTAAGAGCTTTTCTGTAGGATGCACAACCTTTGCGGCAATTTCTGCCAAAGGCACTAACACAAATTTTCGTTCTAACATTTTAGGGTGAGGTATAATTAAATTATTTGAAAAAATAACTTTATCGTTAAAAAGAAGAATATCAATATCAATTATTCGGTCAGAATAGTCTTTTTTATTATCCCTAAGCCTACCTAGTTCGCTTTCTATATCGAGCAATTTTTCCATTAATTTATACACCGATAGTTCAGTTTGCACTTTAATACAGGTATTGTAAAAGCTTTTACTTTTAAAACCCCATGAAGGACTTTTATACACAGAGGCAACTTTAAGTATCGAGCCTATTTTAACTGAAATTAGGCTAAGGGCACTTTTGAGATTTTTAAATTTATCCCCTATATTGCTCCCTAATGAAAGATAGGTAATATGCTGTGTTTCCAACAAGAAATAAGTTAAATATAATGAGTATCTGCTGTTTTAGTTTTCTCTAAAATTTGGTTTGTTTTATTTTGCACTTTCTCTAAAAGACTAATCAGCTGCTTTTTTGTAAATTTGTCAGTCGCTGAAAATGTATTACTTGAAATGATGCTTAGCAGAGCCTTATCCTGAGCTCTTCCTTTTATCATTGCCTGATGGTATCCTGTATTTTCGTTAAAACTCACCATAGAATATTTTGAAAAATACTGCGTAGGAAAAGTTTTCTCTAAATTCATTTCAATTTTGCGCTTTTGTTTAAATAAAGGTTTAGATACGTGATTTCGCATTTCGCGATAATTTTCTATAGCTAAATCTGCTATGGCATCCGTATCTTGTTTTCGGGCTTGTTGATAGGCTTTAAAAACCTTTTCCCAATTGCCTTGCCACTTGTCAAGCACCTTATCTAATACAGTAATATCTTCAAATGAAGCATTCATCCCTTGACCGTAAAAAGGAACCACTGCATGTGCAGCATCACCAATGAGTAATGTTTTTCCTTTGTAGTGCCAAGGAGAGCATTTTACCGTACCCAATACTCCCGTTGGGTTGTTGACAAACTGTGAAGCTATATCCGAAATTAACCCAAAAACACTATTAAATTGGGTTTTAAAAAAATAGCTTATTTTTTTTTGACTTATTAGGTTTTTAAAACTGTACTTACCTGTTTTAAGTCCTAAAAACAAAGTAACTGTAAAACTGCCGTTTAAATTTGGCAAGGCTATTAGCATATAATTATCTTGTGGCCAAATGTGTAGGTAGTTTTTACTTATTTTGTATTTACCCTCAGTATCGCTTGGTATTTCCAGTTCTTTATAGCCATGTGTTAGATATGCTTGGTTTAAATTAAACAAAAACTTTTTGCTTAAAAAATAACTTTTGCGCAATACTGAACCAGCGCCATCTGCACCAAAAATTACATCGGCACTTGCCGAAAACTCTCTGTAATTTTTATTGTCTTTTAAATAAACTATCCCTTTTTCTATATCAACCGATATGCATTCAGCATTAAAATAAATACTTACATTTTTATGCTTTTCAACCTCATTTAACAGCACTTCGTTTAACTTACCTCTCGAAACGGAGTTGATATACTCTCCCTCTCTGCCCGAATAATTAGAGGCAAAGCTACTTCCTTGAACATCGTGAACCATACGCCCGTACATCGGAACACATATTTTTATTACCTTTTCCTTTATCCTTGCTAGTTGTAAGGCTTTGAAACCACGTGCAGATAAGGCTAAATTAATAGAGCGCCCTGACGAGATATCAACTTTTCTCAAATCTGACCTACTTTCGTACAGCCTTACCTTATAACCTCTCTGAGCTAAGCGCAAGGCAAGCAAACTTCCGCATAGTCCTGCTCCTATAATTATTATACTTTCCTGCTTGTTCATTTTACATTTCTATAGTTATAATTTTACTATATCTAAAAAGTTTTCAAATTTAACTAATAAAGCTAAACATTTAGTTAGCTATAATTTGTTTATGCAAAATATTGAGTGTTTTTACCATTTTTTTATCAAATCGTTAAATGTGTTTTTCTTTGTCGATTAACACTTTGTATAAAACCAGCCAAAGCTAATATACTATTTTGCAAATATGCTGTATAAAAATTATAGTAATGACTTATTTTAAAGTAAATAAAAACACTTTTCTCAAATCAAACTTTACTACATAAAATAACATACTACCAACTAGCAGTTTTGAATTGTTAAAAAACACAAATTTGTCTCAAACATATAATATTAATTGTATGTTATTTTAATTTACCAAATTATTAACATAAACATAACACAAAATTTATATTTACCTAAACTTATTTATAGTTAATTGTTTTTATTTTTGCAGAAGCAACCCCCTATTATATGAAAATAAAACTACTACATACCCTTAGCCTGATACTAATTTCTTATTTGGTAACTGCACAAAACCTGTTAGACACCAGCACTTGGACAGTAGGTTCGGATTCAGTTTTGGGCTTTAAACAAAATGGGAAAACCTCAGAAAACAGCAGAGAATGGGGTAAAAACCACCTAGGCTCGCAAGTAATTTTATGGAAAGCCACACCCGATGCCAACAGAGATGCAGATGGAGGCTGGAACAGCCAATGGCACAATGCCGATCACAATCGCAGCTATCGCTTTAGCGTGTGGCTTAAAAAAACCAATTCTAATGACGGCTACAGTTATTTTGGTTTTTATGCCAACAACAGTGGTTCTTTAACCCTCAGCGGCACTTTTAACAAAAACCCTTATTTTTGGCACGGCGACTTGCCGAGGCTAAACAGATGGTATTTACTTGTTGGCTATGTACATAAGAGCAGCCACACAGGCACTAGTCATACAGGAGGAATTTACGACGGCACTACTGGCAAAAAAGTAAAAAGCACAACTGACTTTAAACTAAAAAATACGGTGAGTGCCCTAAAGCATCGCAGTTATTTATACTACGATACCAACACCTCAGACCGCCAGTACTTTTACTCTCCTCGAATAGACCCTATAAATGGCAGCGAACCCACTATTAAAGAACTATTAGAGGTAAATACAAACTCAAAACTAATAGTATCCTATGATACAGCATCAAACCAAAGTCAGCAGTTTTATTGCGAAAACCCAAGCTATTGCTCGCCATCTATTCGAAAACCAAAAGAAGATCATGAGTCAGTTACTGCACTATCTGAAGAAGAAGACAAAAACACAGCCAAAAAAGCAAAGGAGCAAAAAACAGAGCATAAAGATCTAAGCACTTACCTAAGCATACGCCCTAACCCAACATCGGGTTATGTAGTATTGTATTTAGATGATAAGCTACTAAAAGAGATACACACTGTACAGTTGTACAACGCCAATTCGGTTTTATTACAAAATATAAAAGCTACTGATAACACTATTGCCTTAGATCTGTCTAACAAACCTTACGGAGTTTACTTTGTTCACATTCATATAAAAGGAGGCACAGGCTTTACAAAAAAAATTATCAAATACTAAAAGTTACCCTTGCAAAGCAAGCTATAGACTATAGATAAAATTTTAAACACAACAAAACCACCAATTAGCAAATTATATATAACCCCTAAAAGCAATATGAATAAGCATATAAAAACAAAATTACTTATCCCACTTCTATTTGCAGTACTCAACTTTGCTAAGGCACAAGACCCCAACGTGGTTGGAGGCAAAAGCACTGTTAATATAGACTTTGTCAAAAAAACTGGCAAAACCATTAAAACCCCTAATGAAATTAGTCAGGAAGATGATCACAACATGGCAAAGCTTCTTTTACATCCCGAATGCACTTCTATAAACCCTTTAACAGGAGAGTGCGCCGATGGCCCAACGCCCCCTCCATCATGCCCTTATACAAATCCTATAACAGGGAAGTGCATAAGCAAGCCACCTAATCCTGAATGTATTATAGACCCCGCTACTGGAGAATGTTTAGATTTATCAACCATTATCGACCCTGGCAATCCCAGTACTTCCACGCCTACTCCTGGCAGTTCAAGTATCTACGGAGAGGCAGGAAGCACCGCAGGCAGCTTGTCGGTTTCTTTAACAGGAGCCGCCAACTATTCTATACCTATAATGATACCTCCAGGAATAAAAAACATAGCCCCAAATATAGCCCTTAGCTACAGTTCTCAGGCTGCCAACGGTTTAGCAGGCTGGGGATGGAACATTTCGGGTCTGTCAACCATCAGCAGGATGCCTGCCACCTCCTATTACGACGGCAAGCACGACGGCATAGACTTTAAAGACGACCGCTTTTCAATTGACGGGCAGCGCCTAATTCTAAAAACAGGCACTTATGGAGCTAGTGGTTCGGTATACCAAACCGAAAACTACTCAAATATAAAAGTAGTAGCCTATGGCAGTTCTCCTTATGGCAGCGCTTATGGTCCTTCCTATTTCATTGTATACTACCCCAACGGAACCCGAGCTTGGTATGGAAATGCAGGCAATTCGAGAAGCCGATTAGAATGGGCTATTTACAAGTGGCAAGACCCACAGGGCAACTATGTAGAATACAACTACCTATCGGACAATGGTTTGCTTAGTATCAGCACTATAAAATACGGAGGAAGAGCATCAAGCACAGCCTCTGTAAATAAAATTACTTTTAGCTATAGTACCCGAGGCCGACCTGAAATAGCCTATATAGGCAATTACACCTTTAAAAGAACACATTTATTAAAAAGCATACAATCAAGCACCAACGAAGCCTTATACCGAAAATACGAATTATCGCATAACAGCACCGGTTTAGGTTATCAGCGTTTGAGATCGGTAAAAGAGTACAACGGTCAAAACAAAGCCTTAGAGCCCGTTGTGTTTAGCTATGACAATACTTCCTCTTGGATTAAAGATAGAATAGAATCAACAGTATATCCGGGTTTTAACTACAAAACCAGCAGTCTTATAGCAGGCGATTACGACGGCAACGGCAAAACAGACATAATATTTTACAACAAAAACGAAAAGAATAAAATACATATGTTCCTTGAGTTGTACGCCGGAACCAATATCGCTTACCAGATAAATACAGGAAAGTTTACCGATGTTTTTTCAAGTACCATACTCTCATATAACAATAAAGTTTTAACTCAGCAAGCAGTGACCCTTGTAAGCGAGAGCACCTCCTCAAATTCTGCCACTACTGAGGTTCGCTTCAGAACCTTTGCTCAGGCAGCGGACGGGCCTGTGCACCAATACGACAAGGTGTGGAAAGCTTACAACTCTGTAAATAATTATTGTTTTAATCCTAATTCTGATTTTAGTTTTAGTTATAGTAAAATCCCTAAACAATATATATCAGGCGATTTTAACGGCGATGGTTTAACCGATGTAATTGCAATAGAAAAGCCTTATAAAATTGAATATTGTAATACTTTTAGCCCTGATGAGGGTAACTTAGATTGTTACGATAATTATTATCCCGATTACTACAGCAAAGAAAAAGAAGCAAAAGTTTCTGAAAAAGACATTTATAATCCCTCAAAACCTTATTGCTGCGAATGCTACTCTTATACAAACAACAGCTACAACGCAAAGACTCATTTTATCGACCTAAACAGAAACCTAACAACTGACTTTTCTAAGGTTGCTGGTTTTTTTGACGACAGTATTAGCCATAAAGACAAGATACTGGTTGCCGACCACAATGGAGACGGGAGGCAAGATATCTATCACTTTAAACAAGGGGAGTTATACATATATACCCTAAACGATGCCAATAATTTGGAATTGTTACACCATGAAAGCCACTCGGGCATTAAACTAGACTACCCTCTGCTTTTGGGCGATTACAACGGCGATGGCAAAACTGACTTTGTAGTGGCAATGGGCAATAAGTCTTCCAATTGGCTTTTTTTTATCTCAAAAGGCAAAAACTTTACTAAGCGAACCACAGGACTTCCTTTTGCCTATTACAAGGATGAGCTTATTTTAGGGTCTATAACAAGAGAGGGAGTGTATATATACAATCCTTATTACGAGTACCGATATACCGCCCAAGATGTAAACGGCGATGGCAAAACCGATTTGCTGATGCACAATGTCATTACCCCTTACTCGGCTTATGACAGGTCAGTTGAATATATAAGCGTATACAAAAATATGCAAAGCAACTCTAGCTATGCGCCCAGTTTTTACTACGAAACAGGCTATAAAAACAGCGGCGGTAAGGTAGGTAAACTTGGAAATCCTATATATTTAGAGTCCAACCGCACCAACAGCAACTTAGAATACGGCTATATAAGTTCAAACAGCATATTTATGTATGAGTTTGCCAAAGACCACAGGCAGGATGTAACCCTAAAAAGCATAAGCAACAACGGTGTACAAACAAGTATAGACTACCAGCATTTAAGACCCCCTCAATACGACGACTACTCTATGTACGACAATTTTGTATACGAGCAGGATTTTAGTCAAAGTTATCCATATATAAATATCAACAGAGCAAATTCATTTTTTCTGGTAAGTAAACTAACAGAACAAGGAGCAGGTGTAGAGCGCTATCAAGATTTTAAGTACGAGGGAGCAGTATCTAATATTCATTTAGGTTTTCAAGGCTTTTTAAAAGCCAAACGCAGCAACTGGTATGGCGATGATGTAGGTACCTTGTGGACCAGTTCTGTTCACGACCCTACAAAAAAAGGAGCTGTTACCGAACAGTGGATATCTACAAGCTCCTATGAGGGTGTTGACTATATGCAAAAAACCAGCTATACCTATATCGCCAATACTTCTGAAAGCAAGGTTTTTACCAATCTTCCCACACAAACAGTACAGCACGATGCTTTAACGGGAGCAACCACCACCAAAACCCTTACTTACGACACTTATAACAACCCCCTAACAGAGCAAGTGGTTTACAGCGGAGGCAGTAAAAGCACTAGCTATACCTACAGCAATAACAATTCGGCAAACAGCGAGTACTACCACATAGGCAGGATTACTAAAAAGATACAAACCAATACTATTGGCGGCAACTCCTTTAGTACAGAAGAGCATTACAGCTACAGCAACAACTTGCTTACCGAACAAAAAGTAAAAGGTAACAGCACCCCTTGGAATACCGAGCATTTTAGCTATGATGCCTTTGGCAATATCGTTGAAAAGACACTAACCCCCGGTGGCATGACAGCCCGAACAGAAAGTTTTAAGTACGATACCGAGGGTCGTTTCTTAATAGAATCTACAGATATCGAGGGTCTAAAAACCCAATTTAGCTACGATGACTTTGGAAACCCTCTTAGCAGCACCAACCCTTACAATCAAACTACTACCTTTAGCTATGACCCTTGGAACAGGCTGATATCCGAAAAGGACTACTTGAAGAACACCACCGTTTTTTCCTATGCCGCTTTAAGTGGTGGAGGCATTAAGATAATTACCAACTATCCCGAAGGAACAGACAAGCTAGAGGAGTACAATGCCTTAGGCTGGTTAGTTAAGAGCGGGATTTTAGGCATTAACAACAAGTGGACTTATCAAAGTACAGAATACGATGTAGCAGGCAGAAAAGTAAAAGTAAGCGAGCCGTCATTTAGTTTCAGTTCTAGCCAGTGGAATACCACATCTTATGACCAGTATGGCAGGATAATATCAAAAACCACCTTTAACGGATTGGTTGCCCATATTAGCTACAGCGGTTTTACAAGCACGGTTGACGATGGCACAAAAACTGTAAAGACCACCAAAGATGGTGCAGGTAATATCATTAGAATAGAAGACCCTGGCGGCACCATAAACTACACCTATCACGGCAATGGAGTTATGAAATCGGCAAACTACGGCAGCCATATAGTGAGCACCGAAATTGATGGCTGGGGCAGAAAAAGCAAGCTAAACGACCCATCGGCAGGCAATTATACTTATAAGTACAACAATATAGGCGAGTTGCTAGAGGAAAACAGCCCCAAAGGCTCCACCAAATACACCTACGATGCCTTTGGCAAACTCAGCACTAAAAAACTAAGTGGAGACCAAACCAACCTAAGCCTTAGCTACAGCTATCATCCTAGTACTAAGCTGCTCGGTTCTATTCAAGGCAGCAACGGACGCACCGGAGAAAGCTACAGCTATACCTATAATTACGACAGTCATAACAGACCCTCGGGCACTAGAGAGCAAAACGGCAAGGCTCATTTTGAACATCAACTAAGCCGAGATACTTATGGAAGAATAAGTGCAGAAACCTACAGCAGTAAAAACCTGTCAAATGGAGTTAGCAGCACCGTAAAAGTCAGAAATGTATACAATGCTGAATCGGGTATCTTAACCGAGATACAAGACTTTAACACCGGTAATACTCTTTGGAAGCTAAAAGAGGTAAACGAACGCGGACAAGCAAAAGAAGTGCACCTAGGCAATACAATGGTAAAAAGCAGAACCTATGACTCCTATGGTTTTTTAACCCAAATTAAAGATCAAAATACCGATGCCTCTTTAGTTGCCCTCGATATAGAATACAGCTTTAACACACTTAGAGGGAACTTAGAAAACAGAAAGAACAATAACTTTAACTGGAACGAAAGCTTTGCGTACGACAATTTAGACCGCCTGACCAACATATCGGGTTCAGTAAATAGAAGTCAGCAGTACGACGAGAGAGGGCGTATAAGCACTAACTCAGGGTTAGGCTCTTACAACTATGCCGAAGCCAATATGTATCGCTTACAGGATATAGACCTAAACACCCAAGGCGACCTTTACTACCAAAACCGACCTTTACAAAAAATAACTTATAACGCCTATAAAAAGCCCGTGCATATAAGTGTTGAAAAACAAGCTCAGGTAAACTTTGACTATGGAATACTACAAAACAGAAGCCATGCCTATTACGGTGGTAACCAAGATGATAAGCTTGATAGGCGTTATCAAAAGCACTATGCTGCCTTAAGTCCAGTAGAAATAGAACAAGATAATTTGGGAAATACCAAAATAATTACCTATATTGGCGGCGATGCCTATACTGCTCCTTTGGTGCATATTAAGCAAAGTGCCGCGGGTAGTGCTAGCGGATATCACTATTTGCACAGAGACTATTTGGGCAGTATCTTAGCCATCAGCAACAGCGAAGGAGAGTTGCAAGAACAAAGGCAGTTTGGTGCTTGGGGAGAGGTAGACCGCTACAAAAGCCAAAACAGCGAAATTGATTTTGTGCCCAGCAGAACCCTGCTAAACAGAGGCTATACAGGACACGAGCATTTTGTTGAAGTAGGTTTGATACATATGAACGGACGCATGTACAGCGCCGAGCTAGCACGCTTTTTAAGCCCCGACAACTATATACAAGAGCCTTTTAGCACCCAAAGCTTTAACCGCTACAGTTATGTACTTAACAACCCCCTTAAGTTTACTGACCCTAGCGGAGAGTTTTTTTGGATAGCTGTAATTATAGGTGCAATTATTGGAGGAACAACAGCAGCTATTAAAGGAGGAAACTTTGGTGACATATTATTAGGAGCATTTATAGGAGGTTTTGCCGCAGGCATTGGTGCAGGTGTTGCTAACTTAGTTGCGGGAGGAGCATTTTTTGGAACACAAGCACTTAGCGTAGTCGGTTTTTGGAATGGAGCTATTACAGGAGCTTCCGGCGGCTTTGCTGCAGGCTTTACCAACGCAGCCCTTACAACCTGGACAAGTGGAGGCAATTTTACCGACGGCTTATCCAACGGCTTTAAAGCAGGAGTGCAAGGAGCATTGATAGGAGCT
>JBKDZU010000068.1:0-13601 GCA_047971505.1 Tenacibaculum sp. | reverse complement strand
GTAAAGAAGATTCTAAGGTTGAAAGAAGCTATGATACAAAGAAAAAGAAAGCAGTTACAGCAGTTCAGCTTACACAAGATGGTAAGGTGAAAAGAATGTATGCTATGAAAATAGATGACTTCTCAGCAACATCACTTCAATATATTTTTGTTAACCACATAAGTAGGCAAACAAAAGTTACTACCGATAAGTGGAGAGGCTATAGACCTATTTCAAAACAGTACAACATAGAGCAAATGAAAAGCGCTAGCGGTTTAAACTTTAAGGCTTTACATACGATGATACATCAGATAAAATTTTGGATTAGGACAACCTATTTGGGTAAGTGACCGTAATTTGAATCGATACTTTAATGAATTTTGTTTTAGGATAAACCGCTCTCAGAGCAAAAATACAATATTCAATAACCTAATAATAAAAATGGTCAATAGTGATAAAATATATCAATCAAAATTAATAAGTAACTAAATGGTGAGCTCTATATTTTTATTTATATATTATAATGGTGTTAAATTCAAGTGTTAAATGCAATTTTTACAATATTTTTGTCAACATAGTCATTTAACTACTAATTTTATAGATAAATAAGGCAGTATTTTTGTGTATTGAAATAAATTTTAAAAGTTAAATAACAATATACTTTTGAATCCTTAAACATGTTATTCAGTTTATTAAGTGCAAGTTTTAGAAAATAGTTAAGTTGCTATTCAAAATAAAAAACAATTATGTATGTCAATATAATAAAATTTCTACAAAAATATTTTAAAAAACATATTATTTTTAAATATGGATTTAATATTTCTCCTATGTACAGCAGAACCACAGGGCGGATAAGCTATGTTTCTGAAGATTTGCTACAAGTTAAAGTCAAAATTCCCCTTAGTTATAAGAATAAAAACTATGTAGGGTCAATTTTTGGAGGCAGTTTGTTTGGAGCTACCGATCCTATTTTTATGATTCAGCTTATCAATGTTTTAGGAAGCAAATATGTGGTTTGGGACAAAGAAACACAGATTAAGTTTAAGCGACCTGTTTACCAAAACGCTTATGCACATTTTATTTTTACTCAGCAAGAAATAGTTCAAATTAAAGAAAATGTAGCTCAAAACCAAGAAATTAATCTGGTAAAAGAAGTAAAAATTACTGACAAAGATGCTTCCTTGATTTTTGTTGAAGTTATTAAAACTATTTATATTGCCGATAAAATGTATTATAAAAACAAACGCAAAAAAAGCTAAGATTTTTTTGTTTTTTGTCTTTTTGTTGCTTGTATTAACTTGTAAGAAAAAAATCAACCACTTTTCGGACGAGGATGTTTTTAAGTATAATGAACACACAAATATAAGCTCTCTCGATCCGGCTTTTGCCAAAGATCAATCCGATATTTGGGCTGTAAATCAGATATTTAATGGATTAGTGCAACTAGATGAGCGCCTACAAGTGCAACCCGATATAGCTAAAAAGTGGATAATTTCAAAAGATGGTAAAACTTATAAATTCCACTTGAGAAAAGATGTGTTTTTTCATCAACATAAATTGTTTGGACCAACCAAAACCCGAGCTGTAAAAGCAAGCGACTTTGTGTACTCTTTTAAAAGGCTTTTAAATGCCAAAGTAGCATCTCCAGGAGGTTGGATATTGCAAAAGGTTGCCTCCTTTAAAGCTGTTACTGACACCGTGCTTACCATTGAGTTAAAACAAGCATTTCCGCCATTTTTAGGTTTGCTTAGCACGAAGTACTGTTCGGTTGTTCCTAAAGAAGCTGTTAACTATTTTAAAGATACTTTTAGGTCAAACCCCATTGGCACAGGTCCGTTTTACTGTAAATTATGGATTGAAAACACTAAATTGGTACTGAGAAAAAATCCCCTGTACTTTGAAAAAGATGATAAGGGTAATAGCCTGCCCTATTTACAAGCGGTAGCTATCAATTTTTTGCCCGATAAGCAAAGTGAATTTTTGCAATTTATTCAGGGGGATATTGATTTTATCAAGGGCTTAGATGCTTCTTATAAAGATGATATAATAAACATTAATGGCAGCTTAAAAGAAAAATATAAGACTCGTATCAATATGTTGACAAGTGCTTATTTAAATACAGAGTATTTGGGATTTTATCTAGATGAGAAAAATACCTCGCCTACTCATTCTAAACTCATCAGACAAGCTATTAATTATGGTTTTGACAGAAAAAAAATGATTACTTACCTAAGAAATGGAATTGGTACTCCAGCAACAAGTGGTTTTATACCTAAAGGGCTGCCCTCATTTGCACAGCTAAAAGGATATACATATCATCCTGAAAAAGCAAAAAAACTCATTGCTACATATAAACAAAGCAGCAAAAAACAAGTTGTACAAATAAGCATAGCAACTAACAGCAATTACTTAGATATATGTGAGTACATACAGAGAGAACTTGAAAAAATAGGTATTACAACTAAAATTGAACTAATGCCACCTGCAATACTGCGACAAGGAAAAGCAACGGGGATATTGCCTATTTTTAGGGCGAGTTGGATAGCTGATTATCCCGATGCTGAAAATTACTTGTCTTTATTTTACAGCAAAAACTTTGCGCCTCAAGGTCCCAACTACACTCATTTTAGAAATGTCGAATTTGATCGCTTGTACGAACTAGCAATTAAGGAAATTGATATAAAGAAACGACAGTTGCTTTATCAAAAAATGGATAGCATTATTATTGAACAAGCGCCAGTGGTACCACTGTATTACGATCAAGTAATTAGATTTGTGCAAAAAAATGTTAGCGGATTAGGTATAAACCCAATTGATATGTTGAGCTTAAAAAGGGTTAAAAAATCAAAATCATAAAACTCTAATTTACAGCAACTTATTTTTAGTTGGCAAGCACAAGTTTTATGCTTTGTTAAATTAACATTATAATACTTTATATAAAATCAATTACTTTTTTAAAAAAATCATTAGGGTTTTCGGCGTGTAACCAATGTCCAGCATTGGCTATGCTCTGTATTTCAGCATTAGGAAAATGTACTTTTATAAGCTCTAAGTCTTCTCGACCTATATAGTTTGACTTTTCTGCTGCTAAAAATAAGGCACCTCCTTCAAAAACTGAAGATACGGGCAAAGCCTCTCCAATTTTCTTCTTATTCTTTGTCAATGATTTTAAATTAAACCTAAATTTCAATTTTGTTTTTTCTTTCCAATACAAATTTTTTAATAAAAACTGCCTTAAACCTAGCTCAGGAATAAATTCGCTCAATTTGCTATCAACTAGTTTTCTGGTATTTTGCAACCTAAAATCAACTGAATTTAATGCCCTTAATATATTGTTGTGCTGCAGTGGATAATTTTTAGGAGATATATCGGCAATAATTAATTTGTTAACTAAATTTGGGTATTTAACGGCAAAAAACATTGCTGTTTTACCTCCCATAGAATGCCCTAAAATACATGGTTTTTTAAGAGCCTTGCTAAAGATATAATTTTTGAGATCATCGGTCATTAAGTTGTAATCAAAATCATCGGAGTGAAAGCTGCGTCCGTGGTTTCTTTGATCAATTAAATGAACCTCAAAGCCTTGCATGGCAAATCTTCTAGCTAACGACTTCCAGTTATCGCCCATCCCAAAATAACCGTGAAGCACCAATAAAGGCTTTCCCTGCCCAATTATGTTTGCATATAATATATTCACACAAATAATAAATTTAATTAAGTACTTTACTTTAAAAACTCAATAATATTAGTAAAAAAAATCATTAAGTTATGAAGATGGTTAGTCCATTTTACCAAACCCCCACATTAGGGGTTTATACAATTATCTTTATTTTGTAACTTAAACACATTTACTCGTAAACTAATAATTATTGTTTTAACAAAGTGCTCACAACTGAGCACTGCACTTATATTAAGGGTTTAATTTGTTCAAATACATATTAATTACATTTTGTATACCCAGATAAATACTTTCCGATATAAGTGCATGTCCAATTGACACTTCTGCCAAGTTGGGTATGTTTTGCTTAAAAAAACCGATATTTTGTAAGTTCAAATCATGTCCGGCATTGATTCCCAACCCTAATTCATGCGCTAATACAGCAGCTTTAATATAGGGTTTTATAGCTTTTTTATTGTCTTTTTGAAAATTGGATGCATATTTTTCAGTGTAAAGTTCAATTCTATCTGTACCAGTTTTGGCTGCCGCCTCAATATATTTTAAGTTGGTATCTATAAAAATAGAAGTTCTTATTCCTGCCTCTTTTAAGCTCCCAATTATATCTTTTAAATACAGTTTATGAGTAATCGTATCCCAACCCGCATTTGAGGTTAATACCTCATCGGCATCTGGCACTAAGGTAACCTGTGTTGGCTTAATGCCTAGCACTAAGTCCATAAACTTTGAAATAGGTTTTCCTTCTATATTGAACTCGGTAGTTATAAGAGGCTTTAAATTATAAGCATCTTCGTATTTTATATGTCTTTGGTCGGGTCTTGGGTGAATTGTAATTCCTTGTGCACCATAGCTCTGAACATCTTTAGCTACTTGAAGTAAATCGGGAACATTATTTCCTCTAGAATTACGCAATGTAGCTATTTTATTTATATTTACACTTAGTTTTGTCATTTTAAAATTATTTAAAATACTCTCAGAGTATAAACTTAGCAAAACTAAACTATTTTACCTAAATTATATTAGAGTTTATGAATATACAAGATTTTATACTCAATCAAATTAAAGAGCTAAGCCCAGAACATACCATTGCTTGTGCTCAAGAAATATGTAAAAATTTAACTATAAGCCATATACCTATAGTTAAAAATAAAAAATTACTGGGTTGCTTGCCCGAAAGCGATATACAAACAATTGGCAATAAAGATGGATTTTTAAAAGATTACAATTATTTATTTAATTATTTTTACACTAACGAAAGAGCAACTCTGCTCGATTTGATTTCTCTTTTTGCAGATAACGATTGCAACTTAATACCAGTTTTAGATAAGGAGTTAAATTATCTAGGTTACTTTGAGCTTGGCGATATTTTAAATGTTTTTGCTAATAGCCCTTTTCTTCATTCAAACAGCGAAACAATTATAGTTGAAAAACCCCAAACAGCTTATTCGATGAGTCAAATTTCTCAAATTGTCGAAAGTAACAAAGGAAAACTTTTAGGCATGTACATAGCTTGCTCAAATGAAGAAAAAGTTCAGATATGCTTAAAAGTTTCTACAGATTCACTAAATAGAATCATTCAAACATTTCGCAGATACGACTATGTGGTTTTAAGCCAACACGAAGATGATTTTTATTTAAAGGAACTAAAAAACCAAGACAGATATTTAAGAAAATATTTGAGTATGTAATAAGCCTTTTTAAGTCTGGATTTTTTTATCTAAGACTACAAGCGCAATTGACAGATTATAATTTAAAATATCAAGCTCTTTTGATATACGAATTATTAATATCGATCAAAGCAACTAACTGACTAAACAGTAAGCTATAGCAGTTTTTTTGTAGATAAAACCTGCCTTTAATTAAACATGCATTTAAACGCTAATTGTCATTTGATTAATTAGTTGTAAAAGCTTTGTTAACATGTATGTAAACAAGGACAAACAGATGAAAATATTTTTTTATTACTTAATTTGCGCAGCTCTATTTTCTTTTAGTTTTTGCGCCTTTTCACAAAGTAAAATAGAGCTTGAAAAAAAGCGCACCACACTTAAAAAAGAAATTGAACAACTTAATAAGCTAGTTGTTAAAACTCAAAAAAATAAAAGCAATACACTAGATGATCTAAGTGATTTAAACCAAAAAATAAGAGTGAGAAAACAGTTAATTAGAACTATTACACTTGAAAAAAACATTTTGGAAAAAGAAATTAAAAAAAACAAGACAAAATTAAATAACTATAAAACGGAGCTATTACAATTAAAGAAGAGCTATGCAGATATGGTGGTTAAGGCACACAAAAGCAAGTCATTGCAAAGCAAGGCTATGTTTTTGCTTTCATCAGATAGTTTTTATCAGGCGTTTAAACGCGTAAAGTACATGCAGCAATACAATAATTTCAGAAAAAAAAAAGGTGAGGAAATTATAGCTAAAACAAAAGAAACTGAAAATTTAAACAAAATTTTGTTAGCTCAAAAAAAAAATAAGCAACAATTAGTTGATGAAAACAAAACCCAACAAAGAGAAGTTGAACAAGATAAAAAACAACAGGAAAATTTATTGATCGACCTTAAAAAACAAGAAGGCAAGTTCAAAAGAATACTCTTAAACAAGCAAAGAGAACAAAAAAAGGTTGCTGCTGAAATAGATAAGCTTATTAAAGAAGCCATAGCTAAATCAAACAGGGGAAAAAGCACTAAAAAGCCTGCAGAATTGAGTTTAAATACTGAAGAGAAAACCTTACTTGCTAATTTTGAACAAAATAAAGGTAATTTACCCTGGCCAGTAGATGGAGTTATAACTCGTCGTTACGGCACACAACCACATCCTAATTTTAAAGGTATAAGTATAAATAGTACAGGTTTACACATTGTGGCAACTAAAGACTCAAATGCAAAAAGTATTTTTAACGGAAAGGTTTTTGTTATTCAAAAACACACAGATGGCAAAAAATCAGTTTTTGTACAACACGGCAGTTATATATCTGCCTATACTAATTTAGAAAAGGTTTATGTTAAAAAAGGAGACCCTGTTAAAACTGGTGATATGCTAGGAAAAATATTTACCAATAAAATTACTGGTAAAACTAAATTGGTTTTCGTTTTATTCAAAAATACTACACGCTTAAATCCTTCTGAGTGGATTCAATAAGTAAAGGGTTCATTAAATTAGTAGCACTTAAAACACAATAATTGTCAATATCGCATAGGTTAAGTTCATAAAAAGAAATGAAGTTAACAAATCAAAAGCGCAACCTATACAGTTACAGCAAAAAGCAATAAATATTACAGCACTTTATTTTGTAATTTTTATAATTTCAAATTTAATAGCTAACAGCAGTTAGAACAACATTTTTTTGTACAAGCATATCAATTTGTAATAAAAAAAATGCTGCTGAGTAATAAAAGCATACAATTTGGCAACTATTAATTTAAAAAATAAAACAGTTCGCAGATATTTGAATTTTTAAACCTAGTTATATCAATTACACAATCAAAGATGGACAAACAAAGCAGCGATAGTATCAAAAAACTCAAAAGAAGCCTGTGGATAAGCCTATTGTTAACTCTGTTATTTGGCACTATTTTCAATCTTGTAAATCAAAATTTTTCTTATAAGGCAATTGGCTTCACATACTTATTTTCAGCTATTTACTCTTTTATTTTATCCTTAGGAAACTTTGCTATTAACCATTATTTAAGCCAGCAATGGAGTTGGACCACTCAATTCAATAAGCGCTTAAGCAGGGGGATTATAGCTACCATACTTTACAATACAATTGCTGTATTGCTTATTCATTATCTAATTTACGCAGTAATTTTAGGCTTTGATTATAACGATCTTTTTTTAAAAAAATTTATTTGGATACACCTATTTGCCATAGTTTTAGCATTGGGAGTTTCGGCTTTTCTTCACGCACGTGGTTTTATTTTTGCGTGGAAAGAGGAAGTTTCAAAAGAAAATACACAGCAAAAACTAGTAGCTAAAACTGAAACAGCAAAATTTGAAACCTTAAAAAATCAAATTGATCCACACTTTTTATTCAACAGCTTAAACGTTTTAACCTCTCTTATCAGTGAAAACCCTGTTAAGGCTGAAAAATTTACAATTAAGCTTTCGGCTATATATCGCTATGTTTTAGAACAAAAAAACAAAGAATTAGTTCTTATTGAAGACGAATTGAATTTTGCTAAAACGTATATGGAACTACTGCAAATGCGTTTTGAAGATGCCATTCAATTTTCTATTCCTGCAAAACTTAAAAATAAAACTCTAAAAGTAATTCCTCTGTCCTTGCAGTTATTACTTGAAAATGCAGTAAAGCACAATATAGCTTTACCTAATAAACCTCTTAAAATTAATATTTTTGAGGAACAAGACTATTTGCATATTCAAAATTATATCAACCCTAAAGAAATTGTTAAAAAAAGCACAAAAATAGGACTTAAAAACATAGCAGAAAGGTATGCCTTAATAAGCGATAAGAGTTTAAAAATAACAAAGGAAAATACAATATTCACAGTGAGTTTACCTCTGTTAACAAAAGCAAAAAGCATGATAACAAATACACAAAACACTAAAGACAAATATATAAAGGCAGTAGAAAAGGTTGAACGTTTAAAGGAATTTTATCAAAACCTATTTTCGTTCTGTATAGTTATTCCTGTATTAATTTTTATTAACCTTAAAACATATTCAAGATTTCAGTGGTTTTGGTTTCCGATGATATTCTGGGGTATAGGTTTAATTTTTCATTATTTAGATGTTAAAAATTACAATTTATTTCTTGGAAAAAAATGGGAAGAACGCAAAATAAAAGAATTGATGGACAAGCATAAACTAAATTAAAATGAAAAGGGAAAACACAAATAATCAACACTATTTGTTAGCAAAAAAAAGAGTAGAAAAAATAAAAGGCTTTTATTGGCACTTGCTAATTTATATTTTTGCCAATACTATTATCAGCCTAGCAATGGCTTTTGATTTGATAATAGAAAACAAAAAAGCATTTATTGAAGTAATCTTAAATTTTAAAGTATATTCATTTTGGTTTTTTTGGGGGATAGGTTTGTTTTTTCACTTCCTAAAAGTATATGGAACAAAGATATTTTTTAGCAAGACTTGGGAAAAAAGAAAGATTAAAGAGATTATAAACAAAAGTAGCTTAAACTAAATGGTTTTTAAAAAATTAAAATAAAACATCCACACCTAATTTTTAGGCCATACAGCGGGATGATTGTAAATTCACAAATTACTTTTTTTAAGCAGTTGTAAATTATAAACATATGAAAGCAGTAATTATAGAAGATGAAAAGCCTGCAGCAAGAAGGTTAAAGAGAATGCTGGTTAACCTTAAAATAGAACCAAGTCAAATGCTACATTCGGTAGGGGAGGCAACAAATTGGTTTAGTCAAAATAAGCATCCTGACTTGCTGTTTTTAGACATTCAGCTATCGGATGGTTTGTGTTTTGAAATTTTTGAAAAAGTTTTGGTAAAATCAGCCGTTATTTTTACCACAGCTTACCACCAATATGCACTAAAAGCCTTTAAGCTAAACTCTGTTGATTATCTTTTAAAGCCCATCGATAAAGACGAATTAAAAGTTGCAGTAACCAAATTTCAACATTGTTATCCAAATCGCACTGACTTGCGAGTTAATATTGACGATATACGCAAACTACTAACTAATTCAGTTGAAAGAAAGTTCAAAAAAAGATTTTCCGTTAAAGTAGGTCAGTATATAAAAATAGTACAGACCGATGAAATTGAGTGCTTTTACTCTGAAAATAAAGCTAGTTATATTTATTCCAAAAACAAAAGAAATTATCTGATAGATAAATCTTTAGATTACTGGTATGACCAACTCAATACAGCCCAATTTTTTCGTGTAAACCGCAGTTTTATAGTTAACATTAGTGCTATTAAAGCCATTTTTTCTCATAGCAACTCAAGGCTACAACTAAAGCTAAACAACTACAGCGACATTCAAATTATTGTGAGCAGGGAACGCGTAAAAGACTTTAAATGTTGGATTGAATAAACAAAACTCTACTGCAAAACTGCAAAAAATAATATAACTACAATTAAAATAAAGTTTAATTTATAAATATTGAAAAAAAACTGAGAGCAATTTTAGCCCTCAGTTTTTAAAACTATACTCTTATAATTCGTGCTAATTAGCAAGCGCAACACCCTTGTTTATAAAGCCTTTTATTTTTAACACCTTTATTTTATTTTTTGCATTTGATTTTACAGTAATAGCCTTAGAAAAACCTCCAATTCTATTAGTGTCATACGAAATTTCAATTTCGCCTTTTTCTCCCGGCATAATAGGTTTTTCGGGTTTTTTAGGAACCGTACACCCACAAGTAGATTTTATATCCTCTATAATTAAAGGAGCTTCACCTATATTGGTAAACTTAAAAACTCGTTTACCATCAGAACCCTGTGCTACTTTCCCGTAGTCATAGACCTCTGTTTCAAACTTAAATTCCTGAGCACTAATTGTTAAGCTAATAAATAAAAGTGCTGCAAATAAAAAAATCGATTTATTCATGTGTAATTCTTATTTTATTAAATATTCAGGTTGTGTAAAATTCGCCATAATTTAACCTTGCTGAGTTTTAAAACGTTAGTTATAACTCATCGAGTTGCGTATATATACGCTATCTTAATCAATTAAAATAATTACAATAAGATTATTTATATAACAATACAACGGTCAATTTTATTGTAACTTATTTGGTATTATTTACAAAAATCAATACAAATTTATTGTAATTTTACTTACTAAAAAACGATAACTATTTTTTTGCAACTAACAGATAATTGTATTTTTGCTTAAACTTACGACAAAAATAATGCCAAAAAGCATTTAAATAACACATGGACACTCAATCAAAATACAAGGCAGCAGAGGCAGAAAGCAAATGGTATAAATACTGGATGAAGCACAATTATTTTCATTCTGAGGTTGATAACAGAGAGCCTTTTACCATTGTAATTCCTCCGCCAAACATAACAGGAGTACTGCACATGGGGCATATGCTAAACAATACTGTACAAGATGTTTTGGTGAGAAAAGCACGCATGCAAGGCAAAAATACCTGCTGGATTCCTGGCATAGACCACGCCTCTATTGCAACTGAAGCTAAAGTAGTTGCTCTTCTAAAAAAACAAGGAATAAGTAAAGACAAGCTAACTCGTAAAGAGTTTTTAAAGCACGCTTGGCAGTGGAAAAATCAGTACGGCAAAATTATTTTAGAACAACTAAAAAAACTCGGAGCTTCTTGCGATTGGCAAAGAACAACCTTTACTATGGACCCTTCTTTTTACAGGTCAGTTATTAAGGTTTTTGTCGATTTATACAACAAAGGATATATTTACAGAGCCTATCGCATGGTCAATTGGGATCCCGAAGCAAAAACCACTGTATCCAACGAAGAAGTAATCTATAAAGAAAGCCAAACCCAATTGTATTACTTGCAATACAAGCTAGTAAACTCTGACAAAAAAGTTACAGTAGCAACCACTCGCCCAGAAACCATTTTAGGAGATACAGCCATATGCATAAACCCTAATGACCATCGTTTTAAACACTTAAAAGGACAGCAAGCCCTAGTGCCTATATGTAACAGAAAAATACCTATTATTGAAGATACTTACGTCGATATGGACTTTGGCACAGGTTGCTTGAAGATAACTCCTGCACATGATGAAAATGATAAAATCTTAGCCGACAAGCATCATTTAGATATAATAGATATATTTAATGAAGATGCCACTTTAAATGACTTTGGTTTGCACTACCGAGGCAAAGACCGATTTGTGGTTCGCAAAGAAATAGTTAAAGAGCTAAAAGAAAAAGGGGTTTTGATAAAAATTGAAAAACACACTAATAAATTGGGTATTTCTGAAAGAACCCAAGCAGTTATCGAGCCTCGATTGTCTCAACAATGGTTTTTAAAGATGAAAAAAATAGCAAAGCCTGCCATAGAGGCTGTTTTGGGCAATAAGAAAGAGGTAAAACTATTTCCTAAAAAATTTGAAAACACTTATCGCCACTGGATGGAGAACATTCGGGATTGGAATATTTCTCGTCAGTTATGGTGGGGTCATCAAATTCCTGCTTATTATTACGGCGATACTAAAGATGATTTTGTAGTAGCACAAAACATTGAAATAGCTCTTGAAATAGCTAAAAAGAAAACAAAAAACCCAAACCTCAGTACACAAGACCTCAGGCAGGATCCCGATACGCTCGACACTTGGTTTTCGTCATGGCTATGGCCAATAAGTGTTTTTGATGGTATTTTAAACCCCCAAAACAACGAAATTAATTATTACTATCCTAGCAATGATTTGGTAACAGGTCCTGATATTTTATTTTTTTGGGTAGCGCGTATGATAGTTGCAGGATATCAATTCAAGGGCGAGGTTCCGTTTAAAAACGTTTATCTAACAGGATTGGTTCGCGACAAACAGGGCAGAAAAATGTCAAAGTCATTAGGAAACTCGCCCGATGCCTTAAAACTAATTAAAAATTACAGTGCTGACGGGGTTCGTGTTGGTTTATTGCTGAGTTCAGCAGCAGGTAACGACTTGTTGTTTGACGAAGCCTTGTGCAACCAAGGAAGAAAGTTTGGCAATAAAATTTGGAGTGCCTTTACTCTAACTAAACTTTTAAAAGTTTCCGAAAGCTCAAGCCAACCCCAACTGTGTAAATTAGCCCTAAGCTGGTACGAAGCAAAATTTCAAAAAACCTTAGCAGAGATAGAAGATAATTACAGTAAATATCGTTTAAGCCAAGTTGTCATGGCTATTTATAAATTAATTTACGACGATTTTTGTGGCTGGCTACTAGAAATTGTTAAACCTGAGTACTCGCAACCTATCGACGCAAAAACATATCGACAAATTATTGTTCTTTTTGAAGACAACTTAAAAATACTACATCCCTTTATGCCCTTTATCAGCGAAGAAATATGGCAATCAATTCAGATAAGAACACCAAAAGAAGCCCTAATAATAGCAAAATACCCACAACTTTCGCAGTACAATGCAGGTTTAATAGCCGATTTTGACTTTGCAACTGAGGTGATTTCTAAAATCAGAAACTTGAGAAAAGAAAAAAATATTTCATTTAAAGACTCTCTAAATTTAACAGTTATCAACAATGAAAGAGTTTCAAAAAAATTTGACGAACTAATTAAAAAACTAGGCAATATAACACAAATAAATTATACTGAAAAAAAAATAAAAGGAGTAATAACTTTTCGTGTAAAATTAAATGAATACTTTATTCCTATTGATGCAAATGAGCTGTGTACACAAGAAGATATTAAAGAGCTAATGGAAGAATTAAATTACACCGAAGGATTTTTAAAATCAGTTCAAAGCAAATTATCAAATCGAGCTTTTGTAAGTAAAGCACCTAAACAAGTAGTGGAAATTGAGAGGAAAAAAGAGTCGGATGCCTTGGCAAAAATCAAAACAATTAAAAACAACTTAAAAGAATTAGAATAATTAAACTAAGCATAATAAAACACTGGTTTGCTTATTCGATTCTGTTTTGCAGTGCTTAAAATTAATTTTACACTAGTACTGTAACTAAAAAACTAAAACCTCTAGCACTTGCTAGTTGAAGAATATGCATATAATTAATTACTCACCTTACGCAAAAAAACAGGGTCAAAATTGATTAAGCGACTCTATTTGTTGATAACTTTTTCAACTCAAGGTAAGCCGCTTTTTGTGCAGCTAAATATATTTGAGTCTTCATTGCAAAATGATTTTTCTTTGTTCTCTGTTTGAGCCATTCCAATTTTATATACGCTAGTATGGACAACATATAATGGTTCATTTGAGTTTTTACTGTTTTAGTAGGGCTCTTGGCAAATACAGTATTGCTCTTTATTGATTTATGAAACTCTTCTACGCCCCACCGTT
>JBKDZU010000067.1:0-15649 GCA_047971505.1 Tenacibaculum sp. | reverse complement strand
CGCAAGAGAAAAGGCAAAGGAAAGAAAAACAAAACAAGCGCTCTGAAATTGAAAGCAAGTTTGGCCAAGCAAAAAAGCGCTTCGGTATGAATAGAATACGCACTAGAAACTACCAAAGTAGCTTATGCAAGATAGGCTTGATTGCTCTAGCATTGAATCTATGGAAAATCCTAAGGGATTTTCTTTGGCGATATACTTTAATTCCGTTTCAGCCTCATTTTACCCATATAAAATCATTTTTTAAAATGATTTTAGCAATCATATTGGAAATTAAACCCCTCTAAAACATCAAAAAATACCAAATAATCTAGTCAATACAATTATATGATTTTTAGATTTTTTAGTAAGCCCTATTTAAAATAGCCTTTGTGCAGATAATAAGTTTTTACAGTGTAGTTGTACTTAGTAATCACTATGGTATCCAGAATTTTAATATCTTTAAAAAGTAAAATTAACTCCTTGTTTATAGGACTTCTATCATCTGTTAAAATAAGTGCATCTTTTGATTTGTATTTATAGTTTTTTGCCCAGTAATCAAATTGATCAAATCTAGGTGAATAGGCAAAAATTTCAGGTTCATTTAAAGCAAAGGCTAACAAAGAAGCACTTCTGTATGATGATGTAACAATAGGTTTATTTTCAATTTGTCGGTATTTTAAAACATGTTTTTTTACAGTTTCCCATCCGTAGTGATAAACTCCATCTTTATCATTTCCTCCAAAGATGAGAGTAAGAGGAATTATTCCAAAATGAATAAGCATTCCAGTAATAAGAACACTTGAATATACTAATAAGTAGTTTATCTTATTATTTTTAATTATAAAATACAGTGCTAAAGGTGTTATAAACAACAAGCCTATAATATTCCAATAATAAAGCACATTTGAAAATAATGACAAAAACAAAAAGCTTGCGGTTGAAATAAAAAAAATATGTTTTGAAAATTTAAGGTATACTTCAGTGTAGGCATTAGTTTTTGATTTTAAAGCATTGGTTTTTTTAAAAACACAAAATATACCCCACCAAATAAAAGGCGATAGTATTAATACACTTCCAAATATAAACCCTAAATAATTCCCTTTAAATAAGTTATTGTTTAACAAAGGTTCAATGGTTCTTTGTTTTAAATTAAACTCAAAAGAACCAAAGGAGTTATTGCTATTCCAAACTAGTATAGGTAAACTAAGCAAAAAAATTATTAAAACACCTATATAGAACTTATAATCTTTAAAAATCTTATGAAATTTTTTGTTTGAAACTATCATTGACAATATACCTAAGCCCAAAAAAACAGCATTGTATTTAGACAGGATTGCAAGTCCAAAAAAAAGACAAGCAAACAAAACATCCTTAAACTTTCCTTTTAAGCCTAACCAAATATCGTGAAAATAGTTAAGAAAAAAAAATCCTGACAAAATGCAATTAGACAACAATAAATAGTCATTCCAAGCAAAGGTAGTAAACAAAAAGAAAAGAGGGCTTGAGAAAAAAAGCACCACATATAAATAATGATTAGAAAAGGCTAATTTTTTAAAAATTAGTGATAAAACATATACAATAACGATATTGCTAATTAAAACAGGTGAGCGGAGTGAAATTATTGAAGTTCCAAAAATACAGCTAAATATATTTTGAATTAAAGCCTGTAGTGCAGGGTGGTCGTGATATGACAATGCAGGAAACTGACCCCATAACCAATAATAGGCTTCATCAGGATTGGGAAAAACAAAAAAAGAATAATAAATTTTAGCTAAAATTAAAACAAAAAATAAATAAAAAAGTACATTTTTTTTCATGCAATTTATTTTATAAGCAAGGCAATTTTGCGGTTCTCTTAAATAGTTTAAGGTTTGGTTCAAAATCATCTCAAATTATTATGAGCCGAAAATTTTAATAATTCCCAAAACTAAATTAATAATTCCCAAAAAAAAAATAAAATTGGGAAGTTTTTTTTAATAAACAGGAAACCTCAAAATTTGTATTGTAAATTTTTTGTAAACTAAAAGAATAAAGCCCTTATAAAGAAATTTAATAAAATTTAATTGCCTTTACAAAAGAAGATTGACAAAACAGCAAACAGTAAGGCTTAGTAATTTTTACTGAGCCAAAGTTTTAAATTAGATTTTAACCTAAAAAACTTACTCATATGAAAAGAATACTTTATATATTTTTGTTATGTAATTTATACAACGTCCTATTATTAGGTCAACAAACTGTTGAAGGAATTGTTCTAGATCAACACAAAGAGCCTCTAGCAGGAGTATCGATACTTGTAAAAGACGGCACAAGAGGTACTGTAACAGATGTAAGCGGCAGATTTGAAATAACACTTCAAGAAAGCTACAATAAATTAGAATTTATATATCTAGGCTTTAAAACTAAGATTATTACCGTTGAGTCTAATACAATAAATATTGAAGTTATCTTAGAAGAATCATCTGTAAAATTAGATAAAATAGTTGTCAGAGGCTTTCCTACCGTAGCTGGCAGGGCACGTAAAAGGCGCGAAAACATACAAAATATTTCAGAAACAGTAACTGCTATTAGCGCAAAAGAACTACAAAACCAAGGAGTTAATAATATAGAAGGTGTATTGAGTAAAATACCCAACATATCCTATAACAATTACCAAGATGCAGGGAATTTTGCCATTAACATAAGAGGAATTACCTCTATAAGAAATGGAGAAGCCCCCGTCAGTATAGTGGTTGATGATATACAATTACCAAATACAGAACAGTTAATTACTGATTTTTACGACATTGAACAAATTGAAGTACTTAAAGGACCTCAAGGAACCCTTTATGGCAAAAATGCAATAGCAGGCGCAATTAACTACACAACAAAGCAGCCTACTAACACTTTAAGGGGAAAGATCAAAACCTCATTTGCAACAGGCATTGATTATAAATTAGTTGCAGCCTTGTCTGGCGGCTTAATTGCCGATAAGCTCTACGGATCATTTGCCACCTCGTACAGAAGCTTTAGAGGTTATGAGAATCAAAAAAACGTTTTTTTAGATGAATTTACCAATAACTCAAATGAAATATCATTTAAAGGTCAATTAATTGCTAAAATTTTTTCTAATTTACGATTAACACTTAAAGGTCGACATTCTAACTTAGAAGGAGGTGCTATGCAATATATTCAAACTCCTGAAAACGAAAACGGTGCAAACTTCTTTAAGGGGCGTCCTCGGGCAAATTTGTTGGGAGAATCAGAACTTAAAACAACAGATCTTAATCTAAAAGCCGAATTGAGAACAAATGCAGGTAGGCTTTTGTCAATACTGTCGTACGGCGATGGTAAATATTCGGTTCGCGGAGACTTAGATCACACTTCTGAAGAATTACTTTATCAACTAGCTTCGAGAGACTTTAACGCCATTAACCAAGAAATAAGATGGGTTTCAAAAGAATATAAAAATTTTAATTTTGTATCAGGCTTATTTTACCAAAATAAACAAACCAAACCACTTTTCCAAGCAGGTATTGATGGTAGACAAGGCTTTAACGGAATGGCTTTCCCTGCTTCTATTTCTGAAAATACCAACAACACCTTTGCCTTATTTGGGCAAGCCAATTTAAATTTATCAAAATCAATAGAGCTAACAACAGGTTTGCGTTATGACAACGATAAACGAATTCAAAACGACCTTACTAATGATGTAAAAAGACAAAAAATCTTTACACAAATACAACCCAAAATAGGCATTTCTTTTAAACTATCAAAAAGCACACTGCTTTATAGCAACTATGCTGTAGGTTACAGAAGCGGAGGCTTTAATGCCCCGCGAAGTACAGATGTAACGGTTGCTAATCCGGATCAGTTTTTAGAAGATTACGAAAAAGAAACAACCAATAATATTGAGGTGGGCATTAAAAACACTTTTATCGATAACCGCTTTATGGTAAATGTAGCCTATTTTAGAACATATTTTGACAACGAGCAGGTTTATGTTGTAGATCTAACAACTGTAACCCCAGGTATCTTTAATATTGAAAAAGTGTTAAATCAGGGCGTAGAAATAGAAGCAAAATTTAGGGCTACTAATTCTTTCGACGTTGGAGCCAGTTATGGGTTTATCGATTCTGAAATTAAAAAAGCAAGTATAGCAAAATTTTTTATCCAGCCAAGTGGAGTTAAAGGCGGAAATTGGGAAGGCAATGCTGCTCCTTTTGTCAGCAAAAACACCTTTACTTTTTTTGGGGATTACCACCGAGACAACCTAAACTTTTATTTCGATGTAAACTTGCTAGGAAAGTTTTTTTGGCATCCTGATAATTTTGATGTTCAAAACAGTTATAGTAAGGTAAACACTAAATTGAGTTATTCAATCGGTAAATTTGACCTAGCTATTTTTGGAAACAATATTTTTAACACTAATTACAACAGCGAATATTTTTCAAAAGAATTTTCAACAGCACCACAAGATTTAAGATTTCCAGCAGCTCCAGCAATTTTTGGCACTGAGCTTTCGTATAAGTTTTAAACTTACTTTAATATTAAAGATCAATAAACAAGGATGAGCAAACACAACAAAGTATCTAAAAAAAATAATTCATAAAACAACTATGCGCGTAGCAACAGATATCGGAGGTACTTTTACAGACTTAGTGAGTTTGGAGTACGACAAAAAAAAACAGAAACCTTTAAAAATTACAATTGCAAAATCGGATACTACTCCGTTAAACTTAGAGCAAGGCATAATAAACGCCCTAGAATCAAAGTGCGTAAAACTTGAAGATATTGAGTATTTAGCTCACGGAACAACAGTTGTAATAAATGCATTAACTGAGCGCAAAGGTGCTAAAACCTGTTTAATTACAACTAAAGGCTTTAGAGATGTACTTGAAATAGCCAGAAGTAACAGACCCGATTTATTTAATTTTAACTTCATAAAACAAGCTCCTTTTGTTCCGAGGCATTTAAGATTAGAGGTAAAAGAGCGCATGTCATATACTGGCGATGTAATTCATCCCTTAAACTTAGCAAATATTGATCACATTGTTAAAACATGTAAACAAGAGCAAGTAGAAGCAATAGCAATATGCCTGCTTCACTCGTATCAAAACCCAGAGCATGAAAAAGCTACTGCTGAGAAAATTAAAGAATTACTTCCTGCTATACCCGTAATATGCTCCCATACAGTAAATAGAGAATGGCGAGAATACGAACGCACTTCTTCTACCGTGCTTTCTGCGTATGTTTGTCCAATTACTCGGCGATACCTAGATAGTTTAAATGCTAAATTAAAAGAAAAAGGACTTAAAACTCCACCTTTTATAATGCAGTCAAATGGCGGTATTACCACTGTAGATGCAGTAAAGCAAAACCCCATTACTATTGTTGAGTCGGGTCCGGCAAGCGGCGTAATTGGTGGCGTTTCATTAGGCAAAACCATAAACAAGAAAAACTTATTAATTTTAGATATTGGCGGAACAACCGCTAAATGCTCTTTAGTAGAAAATGGAGAGATAAGCATTACAACTAATTATAAAATAGAACAAAGTGAAACAAATACTGGATATCCTATTCAAACTCCAGTAATTGATATTGTAGAAATAGGAAATGGAGGAGGAAGCATTGCATGGGTAGATCAAGGCAATAAAATACATGTAGGTCCTCAAAGTGCAGGAGCTTTACCGGGACCAGCTTCCTATGGAAAGGGAGGTAAAGATGTAACTACAACCGATGCTAATTTGCTTTGTGGAAGAATTCATCCAGACTTTTTCCTAGGAGGTAAAGTTAAGCCAGATATCCAAAAAATGAATGAGGCATTTTCCCGATTATCATCAAAACTAGGGCTAACATCTTTAGAGGTAGCTAAAGGAGTCCTCAGCGTTGCCAATGCAAATATGGTAAATGCTCTAAAGCTAATTTCAATTAATAAGGGCTACGATCCAAGAGATTTTTCACTAATGGTAACAGGAGGAGGCGGACCTATGCATGCTGCTTTTTTAGTAGATGAGTTAAAAATTCCGGAGATAATTGTGCCTCAAAATGCTGGAGTTTTTTCTGCTTTTGGTATGCTGATGAGCGATTTAAGAAAAGATTATGTTAGAACATACGTCAAAGTAGTTAGTGTGCAAAACCTAAAACACTTTTCAGCTATTTACAAGCAAATGGAAAATGAAGCTGTACAAAGTTATATTAAAGATGGCTTTAAAAAAGAAGATATAATTTTTGAATATTTTGCCGATATGAGATATTGCGGACAAGAGCATTATGTTAAGGTTAATATAAAATCTATACCGTTAAATACATTTGATCTAGAAAATATAATCAATAAATTTCACAAAACACATCATAAAAAATACACCTACAAGCTAAACGCGCAAATAGAATGGGTAAATTTTCATATAGCAGCCAAAGTATTAGTCAATAAGCCCAACTTCCCAAAACTCGACAACGAGTATTCAAATGCTGCATTGGCAGCTTACGCAGAACAAGAAGTTGATTTTGGTCAGTACGGCATCTCTAAGGCTACCATCTATAAAAGAGAATTATTAGGCAAGGGCACAGTAATAACAAAACCTGCAATTATAGCAGAGCTATCTACAACAACTGTTTTACCACCAGGTTTTAAGTTATTTGTTGACAATTGGGGAAATTTAATAATCAATAAAAAATAATGGACAAATTCACACTAGAAATTATACAAAACACTTTAGCAGCTATAGGCGATGAAATGTTTGTTGCCTTACAAAAAACAAGCATGAGTCCAATTATATACGAATCGTTAGACTATGCAGTTGGGCTAACGGACAACAAAGGAGTATTACTGGCTCAAGGAAATGGAGTTACTATTTTTTTAGCCTGTTTAGATGCTGTGGTACAAAGTACTATTGAAAAATATAAAATAGAAAACATAAAAGAAGGCGATATAATCATTGCCAATACTCCCTTTGCGGGTGGAGGTACTCATCTATCGGATGTATCGGTTGTTTTACCCGTTTTTTACAAGGGAAAATTAGTAGCATTTACTGTCAATAAAGCCCATTGGACTGAATTGGGAGGAAGCTATCCGGGGTCTGTTTCAACCATTGCAACAGAAGTATATCAAGAAGGCTTGCACTTTCCGTTTGTAAAAATTAAAAAAGAGGGCGTTTTAAACCAAGCCCTTATTGAAATGATAAAGGCAAACGTGCGCTTGCCCGAAAGCACTATTGGCGATTTATACGCAGGCATCGCAGCTGCTAAAGTTGGCGCATTGCGAATAATTGATATTATTGAAAAATATGGATTAGAAACATTTTTAAAAGCAAAAGAAAGTCTTTTAAACTACGGCGAAAAAATGACCTTAAATGCGTTAAAAGCATTCCCAAAGCTAAACTTAAGCGGAGAATCTGTTATTGAAGATGACGGGTCGGGAAACGGTCCCTTTCCACTAAGGGTAAAAATAAAAACAAATACAGATAAGGTAATTATAGACTTTTCAGATTCACATAAACAATTGCAAGGACCCTTAAATTTATCCCACTCAGGATTAGTATCGGGTATAAGAAGTTTATTTAAAGCTGTTACCACTTCAAATACACCTGTAAATGGCGGCAATTTTCGCGCATTAAATGTTATTTGTAAAACAGGAACTATGGTTAGTGCAAAAACTCCTGCTGCTTGCTCAATTTATTATGAAACCATGATTACTAGCATAGACCTTGTATGGAGAGTACTTTCAGAAGCTATTCCAAACTTTTTACCTGCGGGGCATTTTAGATCTGTCTGTGCAACATTCATATCAGGAGTGCATCCGAAAACTGGCGAATACTATATACAAGCAGAACCCTTAGCAGGAGGTTGGGGTGCGAGGTTTAACGGCGATGGAAACCGAGGACAACTGTCTTGTGGAAGTGGAGAAAGCTATAATATTCCCATTGAAATTAGAGAAATGAAATACGGACTTATGGTTGAACAATTAACTTTTCACCATCAAGCAGGCGGCTATGGAGAATTTCAAGGAGGTAACGGACAAATACTAGACTTTAAAATACTCTCCGACGAGGCATACTTGACAGCTGCATTTTTAGGAGCAAAGATAAAAACATGGGGCGTTTACGGAGGAAAGGACGGAACAAATAATTATGTTAAAGTTATAAGAAAAAACCAAACAATAGAAAAATACAGCCTAATTACTAATTTGCGTTTAGAAAAAGGCGATATAGTAAGATGTGTAACCGCCACAGGAGGAGGATATGGGAACCCTGAAAACAGAACAAAAAATAGAATTTTAGAAGATATTAAAAATGGATATATAACAAAAGCCCAAGCCCAAAAAATTTATAATTACAATTAAAATAGGACTATCTTTTTTAAACTCTTAATCAATTACACTACAGCTAAGTTCCTGTATTTTTATTTTCTAAAGACTAACAACTGAGAAACTTTATGAATAGCGATAAAAAAAAATTAATCAATAAAAGACAAGCCTGGCATATACCTGCAATAATTTTTGGGGGATTAGAATTTAGTATTCCCGTTATAATTGTTGGAGGCATCTTGGCAACTCATTTTTCAATATTTAAAATACTGTGCATATTAACTATAGGCTTAGTAATTATACAGTGGCTTGGCAATGCCGTAATTGGTTATATTGGAGCAAAAACTGGCTTAAATGCTTCATCTTTAGCATCTAAAAGTTTTGGCAAAAAACAAAGCAAATTTATTGTCAGCACAACTTTGCTAATTATATCCTTAGGATGGTGGGCAATACAAACAGCACTCACTACTGATGCATTGCTCAGTCTTTTAGGAATTACTAAAAAAACTCATTTATCGATCTATTCTCTCGCTGTTATTTTTGTGGGATTTTTATTCTCTTTACCCTCAGTAATAGGCTTATCATCAATTAAATGGGTTGACTATATAGCAATTCCCGCAGGTGTTATTTTAGTTTTAACAGCCATTTATTTATCATTTCAAAATACAGGATTTCAAAAAATAATATACTGGAAACCAGAAGCTAACATGACTTTTTTGTCAGGCGTTAATTTAGTAATTAGCATCAATGTAGCACAATGGCTATTTGTGCCCGATTACACTAAATATGCCAAACCAACTTGGAGAGATAATATTTTAATACCCCTAGGTATTGTAGCTATTGGTTTTCCTCTTTTTTTAGTAGGAGCAATTATGAATATAGGCATAGGAAGCTCTGATATTGTATATATTATGAAAAACCTAGGCTTCCCTGCTTGGGGATTTGTCGTTTTGTGGATGGCAACATGGACAAGCCAAATGGTTAACAATTTTACTGGCGGATTGGCACTTAGCAATATTTTTAGCACCTCAAGTGAACGGGCTCGCAAAAAATTTACAATAGTATTTTCTTTACTAGGTATGCTACTGGCAATAATAGGCATTATGCATTATTTCACTAATTTTCTGTACTTATTAGCACTGCTAGTGCCCGCAATAACGGGAGTAGTAATTACACATTATTTTAAAACTGTTAAAGGTAATATTAGAAACTGTGAACACTGGAATATTAACGCTAGCATAGCCCTAATTGCAGGAGTATTTGTAGGTTATTTTACACAATATGTTTTTTCGTTCGGAGTGCCTGCCCTGCAATCTTTAGTGGCTTCTGCTTTAAGTTATTTTTTGTTTATCCGCAAAAGCAACTAGTCAATTTTGCCGTAAGTACATTACAACCGATAAGAACAAGTTTTGTGTATTAGGAGATCTCTAAAAACTCTATTTTTTAAAGTGTGTATCACGTGTTAACACCTTTTAACAAAGTAAACTTTTATTTTAAATTAACCTAGCTCAATTAATAAGCATACAGAATTACTTTGTAAGGCTATGGTTTTAAATTGCAGTAGCTAGAAATAGCTAGCAAAAGGCTGTAAGTGTTGTGCAAAGCATAAAGCATAAAAGTTTGATATCGAGTAGCAAGTAAGCAATTTCACATCTACAGCCTTGAATTTTTACTTAGTTTTTAAGCATAATTATGCAACCCTTTATAAAAGTTAAAATACCACAACAAAAGCCTTGTTTTAAGGTGTGTTTGTTGCAACCTACTCTTAAAAATGTTACAATTTGCTTTGTAAATTATATTTTATAAATAATTTTAAGTTAAAAAATATCAATATCATGACAAACAACATATTTTTTTAATGCGTTCGTCTAAAAAATTAATTCATTCGTCTAAAAAACGAGTAGGGAGTGGTTGAGAACTTAAAAATAGTTGTATATTGCAGTCATTAAAAAACTATTAATTAATGTTTAATTCTAATTATAACTTAGGTTAAAATAAAATTACATTAACTAACTAAATATTAATATTATGAAAAAAGCATGTACAGCAATACCGCTTTTCATCACACTTTTTTTTATTAATCTTTACACAATACAGTCACAGCAAAAAACAGTTAAAGGCACTGTTATTGATGGCGAAGGAGCTCCTCTGCCGGGTGCTTCTGTAACTATTAAAGGTGAGGAACTCAAAGGTGTAGCGACAGACCTCGATGGTAAATACTCTATTAAAGTAAAAGAAAACGATATTTTAATTATATCGTATATCGGGTACTTGTCAAAAGAAATATCTGTTGCTGGTAAAGAATTAATTAACGTAACATTAACTGAAGATGTATCAAAGCTAGATGAAGTTGTTTTGGTCAGTTTCGGGACACAAAAGAAAAAGAATGTAATTTCTGCTATAACTACGGTTAAGCCATCTGAGCTTAAATTACCTTCAAGTAACCTGACAACTGCATTAGCAGGGAGAGTTCCCGGGTTGATTTCTTATCAAAGAAGTGGCGAACCAGGAAGCGATAATGCCGCATTTTTTGTAAGAGGGATAACAACTTTTGGGTTCACTTCAAGACCGCTAATCTTAATTGATGGTGTAGAGTTGTCAATTGATGACCTTCGCAGGCTACATCCAGATGATATTGCTGAGTTTTCAATAATGAAAGATGCTTCTGCCACAGCTTTATATGGAGCCAGAGGTGCTAATGGTGTTATCTTTGTAACAACTAAAGAAGGTCAGCAAGGACCTGTAAGAGTTGCAGTGAGAATAGAAGCTTCACTGTCTCAACCAACAAGCGAAATACAATTAGCCGATCCTATAACCTACATGAGATTGGGCAATGAAGCCGTCAGAACAAGGGATCCGCTGGGTTTGTTGCCATACTCTTTAGAGAAAATCGAAAATACAATAGCTGGCACAGATCCTTTGCTTTATCCTACTACAAATTGGTATGACGAGTTATTTAAAGACTACACTATAAATAAACGTATAAACTTTAGCTTAAGCGGAGGCGGTAAAGTAGCGAGATATTATTTGTCAATTGCAGGCAATCAGGACAATGGAGTGCTATCAGTTCCTAAAGTGAGCAATTTTAATAATAATATTGATTTTAGGCAGTATAATATGCGCTCTAGCACAAATATAAACTTGACAAAAACCTCAAAGTTAAAGATGAATTTTAACGCTAGTTTTGAAGATTATATAGGACCTATTAGTGGAGGTCGCAGCGTTTACAATCAAGTAATGAGAGCTAATCCTGTATTGTTTAAACCATTTTATGAGAAAGACGAAGCTAATAAGTTTACTAAGCATATACTATTTGGAAATTTTGGCAATGGTAATTATTTAAACCCTTACGCACAAATGGTAAAAGGTTATAGAGAAAGAGACAGAACGAGGTTAATTGCCCAATTGCAATACAATCAAAACTTAGATGCAATAATTGAAGGATTAAATTTTAGATTTATTTTTAACGGCACACGACAATCTAGTTATGACGTAGTAAGATCCTATAACCCCTATTATTATTCACCCAGATTAAGCACCTTTACAGGAGAAGTTATTTTAACTCCGTTAAATCCAGAAAAAGGAACTGAAACACTGAAGTTTTCCCAAGGAGGTAGGTTTATCTCATCTTCAACTTATTTAGAGTCAAATATGTCTTACGCCAAAGAGATTGACGAAAAAAATGAAGTAAGCGGCTTATTAGTACTTACAATGAACAACCGTTTGTCAACACTGTCGGATGGTGATTTAAATTCTTCGGAAGCTCAGCAATTACAAAAATCTTTAGCATTTAGAAATATGGGGATTTCGGGGCGTTTTACTTATGCCAGAGCACAAAAATATTTTGCAGAGTTTAATTTTGGCTACAATGGTTCAGAGCGTTTTGCTAAAAATGAACGCTGGGGATTTTTCCCTTCACTAGCTCTCGGATGGATGGTTTCGGATGAAAAATTCTTTAAAGCAATAACCCATATTGTTCCTAAATTTAAATTAAAAGGCTCTTATGGTTTAGTAGGCAACGATCAAATAGGTGGGAGAGATGATAGATTCTTTTACTTATCTCAAGTCAATTTGAATTCGGGATCTGATAAATATACAACTGGAGAAAATTTTTCTAACACTCTGAATGGAATTAAAATAGAAAGGTATGCAAATAACAAAATAACATGGGAAACCGGCAGAAAAATAAATATCGGTTTTGAAATGAACTTATTTAATAAATTGAATTTGGAGGCTAATATATTTAGAGAAGTTAGAGAAAATATATTGACTAACAGAATACTTCCCGCTACTTTAGGTTTGCAGGCTAAGGTTAGAGCTAATGTAGGTGAAGCAAGAAGCCAAGGTATTGACGGCTCTTTAGTGTTTACCAGTAATTTTGCAAGAGCTAAAGGTTGGATTCAAGTTAGAGGTAATTTTACTTATGCGGCTAACAAAATAACTAAATTAGAAGAGCCTGACTATACTGATACACCCTGGTTGTCGAGAATAGGGAGACCTATAAATCAGGTTTGGGGCTATGTAGCAGAACGCCTATTTGTAGATGAGGTAGAGGTTTTTAATTCTCCCAGACAATTTGGTGAATACTCAGGAGGAGACATTAAATATAGAGATATAAACGGAGATGGTAAAATTTCAACATTAGACAAAGTACCTATTGGCAATCCAAATATACCAGAAATAACTTACGGCTTAGGCTTTTCTGCAGGTTATAAAGGTTTCGATCTATCTTGTTTTCTTCAAGGGTCGGGCAATTCATCTTTTTGGGTAAATGTAGCAAATACTGCCCCTTTTGTTAACCAGCAACAATTGCTAAAAGCTTGGGCAGACGATCACTGGTCTGAAACCAACCGAAATATTTATGCCAAATGGCCAAGGCTTTCAAGTAGACTTATTGGAAATAATAGTCAAACCAGTACGTGGTTTATGCAGGATGGAAGTTTTGTGAGATTAAAAAAAGCTGAAATCGGGTATAATTTCCCTAAGAGGTTGGCTTCAAAGATTAAGATGAAAAAAATGAGATTTTATTTTAGCGGAACAAATTTACTTGTGATAAGCAAATTTAAGTTGTGGGATCCTGAATTGGCATGGAGTGGCTTAGGCTACCCAATTCAGCAAGTATTTAATTTAGGAATAAGTGTTAATATTTAAAAAAAAACCATGAAAAAAAGTATATATATAATAATACTATATTCAATTGCCAGCATATTTTCTTCCTGTGAAGATTATTTGGACGTTATACCAGATAATGTAGCAACCTTAGACAATGCTTTTTCTAACAGATTTAATACACGAAAGTTTTTGTTTACCGTTTATTCAGGTATTCCAGACCCAGGCAGTATTAATCACCCCGCATTAAACGGAGGTGATGAAATTTGGTATCCAGATGCAGTGAGTGACAGAGCTGGAGTCAAAATAGCTAAAGGCTTTCAAAATTCTACTAATCCTATTTACAATTTATGGAGTCGTGGTGGTCATAATTTATATGAAGCCATAAGAAGTTGTAGTATATTTTTGAGCAGAGTTAATGCCGTTGCTGATATTCAAGAATTCGAAAAAACAATATGGAAAGCAGAAGTTAAATTTTTAAAGGCTTATTTTTATTTTTATTTATTAAAAATGTACGGTCCTGTTGTTATTAACGATGAGCTTATCCCTGTTTCAGAGTCTATAGCCAACATTCCGTCAATTAGAAACACTGTTGAAGAAGGCTTTAATTATGTGATAGATCTAATGGACCAGGCTATTGAAGATCTTCCATTGACATTGCAAAATCCGGGTGAAGACTTAGGCAGAATTACAAAGCCAATAGCTGCCGCTATAAAAGCACGTGTTTTAATTACTTATGCAAGTCCGCTATTTAACGGCAACACGGTGTATAGCGGATTTACTAATGCAGAGGGCACTCCATTTTTTCCAACAACCTATTCAGAGGAGAAATGGACTAAAGCAGCAGCTGCATGTAAGGAGGCAATAGACTTATGCCATGAAGCAGGTTTTAATTTATTTCAAAAAGAAGATTTCTTAAATAAATTTGGAACAGAAATTTCTGATATAACTCTGCTAAAAGCAACTTTAAGAAGCAGGATGACTGAAAAATGGAATTTTGAAATAATTTGGGCACACACTGCTCCAACTTATGGAATTCAATATGAATCAATGCCGCGTTTGTACGGTTATACAACTAATCCAGTAATTTCGAGGCACTGTCCGCCTATTCGAATTGCAGAGATGTACTACTCCAAAAACGGTGTACCGATAAATGAAGATATAACATTTGACTTCAATAACAGATACAACCTTAAAACTGCTAAAGAGGCTGACAAATACCATGTACAAGAAGGACAGGAAACAGCTGTATTAAATTTTGACAGAGAAACACGCTTTTATGCAGATCTTGCTTTTGATAGAGGTGTTTGGTTTGGCAACGGAACAAATAGTGAAAACGACCCTTGGTATGTACATGCAAGAGGGGGTGAATTTGCTTCTGTTTTTGAAATATCTCAATATTCTGTTACGGGATATTGGCCAAAAAAGCTTATTGCTTTACTGACACAAGTCACTAACGGAACCACATTGAGTACTACTAGATATACTTTCCCTATTATACGTTTGGCAGACCTGTATTTGTACTATGCAGAGGCTTTAAATGAGTCAAAAGCCGTGCCAGACGCAGAGGTGTACCAATATATAGATTTGGTCAGGGAAAGAGCAGGACTAAAACCTGTTTTAGAAGCTTGGACAAACTTTTCAAATAACCCTGCTAAACCAACCACTAAAACTGGTATGAGACAAATTATACAACAAGAAAGAATGATAGAAATGTCTTTTGAAGGATCTCGTTTTTGGGATTTAAGACGTTGGAAACTAGCGAGAAACTATATGAATAAGCCGATAAAAGGTTGGAATGTTCTTGAAAATAAAGCTGATGATTATTATACAATTATCACTTTGTACAATCCAACTTATTCTGAAAAAGACTATTTATGGCCAATACCGGAGAGTGAAAAAATTAAGAATCCTGATTTAATTCAAAATCCGGGATGGTAACCATTATTTATTAACTAATTTATTAAATACAATACAATGAAACCTTTAATTAAAATATCACTAGCATTGGTATTATTTGCATGCGAGGAGTACAAGCACAAGCCCCTTGTTTCAAATAGTTCACCCCCCCCCCCCCCGTAGTAAGTAATGTAGAGATTACTCCAATAAATGGAGGGTTTGATATAAGCTATGATTTACCAAATGACAGTGATTTATTATATGTAAAAGCAGTTTATACCAATTCAGCAGGAAAAGAGGCAGAAGCAAGAACATCCGTATTTGACAACAAAATTAAAATACAAGGGTTTGGCGATACAAACGAAAAAACCGTAAAAATAT
>JBKDZU010000066.1:0-3518 GCA_047971505.1 Tenacibaculum sp. | reverse complement strand
GGCAGTTCTCACTGGTGCCAAGATCTCAACCAACTCACGGAATAAAACATCACCCTCCGTTGTTCCTCGCTCTGCAAATCTACACACAACCATTACTAACTCTGAAAATCTAAAATCATAAAGTCCGATTAATAGGGGGCTAAGCCACGTTTTTTATTTCTTGTAACAAAAAAAGCAAAAGCACTCAAAATAATTTAAAAGAGGAAAACAAAAAATTTGCTTTATTTAAATTATAATTTGGTTACATGTAATCTGCTTATGCAAAGTATTGTGTTTTTTTACCATTTTTTTAAAACCCTTTGGCTTTTACAAAATCGGAAATTAAATACGCAATAAACTTACCCACTTGTGCATTTGTGCTGGGTTCACTTAACAGGCTAGGGGCAGCTTCGCATATATGCAGGTATGCCGACTCAGTAACTTTGGCAAAGTGATACACAAATCTGCGAGCTTGTTGGGGAGTAAAGCCACTAGGGGTCATCGCACTACTCGGAAAATATTGTACGCAATCTAGGTCGAGTTCAATACCAAAGGTTTTTTTGCAAGCAAAATTTTTGGCTCTTTGCAATTCATCTTTAAAATTAGCTGTGCGGTATATTTCTAGTGCTTCAAAAGTAGTGTATGCTAAATTTTTGTTGTTGTATATTTGTTCAAAAATATATTGTGGTGTATAGCTTTCGTGCAAGCCGAATATAAAATATTTATCTAAATAGCCCTCTTGTAAGGCATACGAAAAGCCGTTTCCGCTGTGACGTCCCTCTAAGGCACGTAAATCGGAATGTGCATCTAGGTTTACTGCATTAACAGGCTTATTTTTGGCCCTTGACAAGCCTTTCAAGTTTCCATAAGCATTATTGTGACCTCCGCCTATAATAATCGGGATTTTGCGTAACTCGACAATGAGTTGTACCAGTTTAGCAACTTCCTCGTCAATTTTTTTTACCAGCAAATGACCTTTATTCTCATCTGAAATATTAAAATTAAGCAATTCATCATTACAGTTTAAATAACCTAATATCAAAATTTTGTCGGCTTGAATAAACTGATTTTGTTGATTGTTTAAAAAGGCTTTTACGGCAGGCATAAAGCTAGTATGAGCACCGCCTTTACCGCCATTTAGGCGTACTCCGATATCTTCCTGTATCCCAAAAACAACAAATTTTGCAGGTGATTTTTTAAGTATTTCTTTCATAGGCTTGTCAGGACTAAGACTAGCCACAACTTGCCCTATTTTTTTTTCACCCATTCTAATACAGGTAAATTCCTCAAGGTTTTTTTTACTAAAAACAGTTAGCATAATTATTTGTTTTTATTGCTGAAATGAGCAAAATTTTTCTCCATCTATATAAACGGTCTCTATTAAATTTGAGCCAAAGCTATAAGGGATAAATTGGTAAGAAGATATCTTTTTTGTCAAGATAAAATTTGCTTTTTTTCCTAGGCTAATACTACCCACCTCATTTGATAAATTCATAGCATAAGCTCCATTCAAAGTGGCTGCATTGATAGCCTCTTCAGGAGTCATGTTCATTTTAATACAGGCAACAGACACTACAAAATTCATATTGCCCGAAGGGCTTGAACCTGGGTTAAAATCTGAGGCTAGCGCCAAAGGTAAACCCGCATTGATCAGTTCTTTGGCAGGTGTAAACGGAATTTCTAAAAAGAAAGAGCAGCAAGGAAGGGCAACAGGCATAGTTGCTGAATTTATAAGATATTCTACATCTTCTGAATTTATAAGTTCTAAATGGTCAACCGATAAGGCCTTGTGTTTTACACAAAGCTTTACACCTCCAAGGGCTGTAAACTGATTTACGTGAACCTTAGGTGTTAATCCATAATTTTTAGCAGCGGTTAGTATTTTATCAGTATCACTCACTGAAAAATATCCTTTTTCACAAAAAACATCTACAAATTCTGCCAAATTTTCGCAGGCAACCCTAGGTAACATTTCTTTGATAATCAAATTCAAATAACCTTCTTTGTCGTTTTTATATTTAGATGGATATGCATGGGCACCCAAAAATGTAGCTTTAATAGGCAGCTTGTAATTTTGCTTTAACCTTTTAATTACGCGAAGCATTTTTAACTCAGCTTCAACCGTTAAACCATAGCCTGATTTTATTTCTACAGCTCCCGTGCCTAGCGATATAAGCTCTTCTAAACGCTTAGATGATTCTATATACAGTTCTTGTTCGGAGGTGTCTTGCAGCTTTTTTGCCGAATTTAATATACCACCACCCTTATTGGCAATTTCTTCATACGTTAATCCGTTTATGCGGTTTACAAATTCCTGCTCCCTGCTTCCAGCGTAAACTAAATGTGTGTGTGAATCGCACCAAGTAGGCAAAATTATTTTTCCTGAACAATCAACGATTTTGTCAGTGCTAGCCGGTGCATTTGACATTTTTCCATAACTTTTAATCAACTTATTGTCAATTAACAAAAAGGCATTTTTAATACTGGGCAGCTCTTTCATTTCTCTGCCCGACACCTTTATTGTATTCTTATCCCTTACCTGTATTAATTCTTTAATATTAGTAAATAAAGTTGTCATAAAGCTTTAATGATTTAAAAAAGACAAACTTACATTAAAACAATCAGTTTTAATTGTTTTTTAACACCAAAATTAAAGCGCAATTTATCGTCAAAATCTTTAGTTTTTAAGCCCCTCCAACTAAGCAAATTTTGGTGCTAATTAATAAAAATTTCTTTTATTAATTTTTTTTGTTTCTTTAATCAAAATTCATTTAATTTATGGCAATAAACTAAAAAATAAAAAACATGGATTTAAATTTAATTATTATTTTGCTCGCAGGAGTTGTAGGTGGAAACTTAGCAGGTTTTTTACTTAAAAAACTCTCTTTAGGAATACTTTGGAACTCAGTTGCTGGGGTTATTGGCGGTTATCTCGTTGGCAATCACCTTTGGTCGCGCTTACTGGAAATTTTAAAAATAAACATTAGCAATGGTTATTTAGGAATTATTATTGGTGGTTTATTAGGCGGTATTTTGTTGTTGATTATCGTCGGTGCTGTTAAAAGCCTAATTAAATAAAACAATCTAAGTAGACTTAAAAGCTAGAAAGATGCCATATGGCATCTTTCTTTTTGTGTAAAATTGATCTATAGCTATTAAAAAGTACTGAAATAACTCCAATAAGAAAAGACTATTTAGAGCTCACAATTTAGTTACTTATTAATTTTGATTGATATATTTTATCACTATTGACCATTTTTATTATTAGGTTATTGAATATTGTATTTTTACTCTGAGAGCGGTTTATCCTAAAACAAAATTCATTAAAATATCGATTCAAATTACGGTCACTTACCCAAATAGGTTGTCCTAATCCAAGATTTTACTTGGTGTATCATCGTATGTAAAGCCTTAAAGTTTAAACCACTAGCGCTTTCTATTTGAGTGATGTCATACATCTTTGCAATAGGTCTATAGCCTCTCCACTTATCGGTAGTAACTTTTGCTTGCCTACTTATGTGGTTAACAAAAATATATTG
>JBKDZU010000065.1:0-21779 GCA_047971505.1 Tenacibaculum sp. | reverse complement strand
CTAAAGGGGTTGTCGCTGTCACTGATGCATACCACTTTATGTCTGTGCCGTTGACTTGTAGGTTGTCTAAAGTTGGACTGTTTACCTTACAGAACTGCTGAGTTTGATCGCCTGTGGGGCTTGTACTGTCGTTTATACTATTCTTATACCAGGCTATTTTGTGGTCAAATTCAGAAGCTGAAAGCACGTCGATATTTCCGTCCTTATCTAGATCAGCAGCGTATACACTGTGTGCTCTGTTAGCTGCGGTTGAAATGATTTGCTCTGGTCCAAAATTTCCCAAGCCGTCGTCATTTTTATACCAAGCAATTTTGTTATCAATACCAGAAGCTGAAAGCACGTCGATATTTCCGTCCTTATCTAGATCAGTGGCGTAAACACTGTATGCTCCTTTAGATTTAATTGAAATGATTTGCTGCTTACCAAAATTTCCTTTACCATCGTTTTTATACCAGGCTATTTTGTGGTCATTCCAAGAAGCTGAAAGCACATCGATATCTCCGTCTGCATCTAGATCAGCAGTGTAGACACTGTGTGCTCCGTTAGCTGCGGTTGAAATGATTTGCTCTGGTCCAAAATTTCCTTTACCATCGTTTTTATACCAGGCTATTTTGTTGTCATTCCAAGAAGCTGAAAGCACGTCGATATCTCCGTCTGCATCTAGATCAGCGGCATAAACAAATTGTGCTCTGTCAGCTGCGGTTGAAATGATTTGCTGCTTACCGAAATTTCCTTTGCCGTCGTTTTTATACCAGGCTATTTTGTCGTCATACAGAGAGGCTGAAAGCACGTCGATATCTCCGTCTGCATCTAAATCGGCAACATAAACATCTTGCGCTCCGTCAACTTCAGTTGAAATGATTTGCCCTGTACCAAAACTTCCCGAGCCATCGTTTTTATACCAGGTAATTCTGTCATCATGAAAAGAAGCTGAAAGCACGTCGATATCTCCGTCTGCATCTAGATCAGCGGCATAAACACTTACTCCTCCTTTAGCTTCGATTGAAATGATTTGCTGCTTACCGAAATTTCCCGAGCCGTCGTTTTTATACCAAGCTATTTTGTGGTCATACAGAGAGGCTGAAAGCACGTCGACATTTCCATCTCCATCCAAATCGGCAACATAAACATCTTGTGCTCCGTTAGCTTCGGTTGAAATGATTTGCTGCGATTTAAAACAAAGTAATTGAGTTTTTATAAGATTTGTATATATGGGCTCATTAGGTTTATCAACACCTATTTGAGCTTCTAGCTCTGCAGTGTTTTTGTAAGTTTTTGAGGGAGTGATATCAATTGATACAGGGGTGCTCCAAGGGTTAGGAGTTATGCTATCATTAATCGAGTTTTCTTTATAAACTTTTTTATTAGGTTTATCTGGATTTGTTTCTAATTTTAAATATGTTTTTGATTTTAAATACTCAAAACTTCCATCAAAATCTCCTGTTTCAACTTCACAATTGTTTATTGCTTGGACATGGTTTTGTATTTTAAACTCTTTAGTTGTATTTTGAAAGCTTAGACTATTGTATGTTGTGTGTGGTGTGGGGGGGGTAGTATTAAAGGTTGAAGTTTTATAGCTAGAACCATAAGTTATTCCATTGTTATTTAAAAAATCCAATGGTTGTGCTGTTGTATTGTTAGTATAGTTTGGCTTATGTTGTTCCCAAATAATATTTGTTTTTACAGGAACTTGTGTGTTGTTATGGGTTAAAGGGGTTTGTTTTGGAAGAGAAGCGTAGTTAAAGTAGTTAGCTTCTGAAGATGTTTTTGTATCTGTTGTAATTAAGGCATTTAACAATGTTATTACAATAAAAAAAGTAAAGGGTTTAAGTTTCATAGGGAGAAATTTACAATATTATAGTTTTTGTTTTTTAGTGCTGCAAGAAAAATTTATTTTTAATAAAAATAATATTTAACACAAAGGTAAAAAAAATATAATAAAAACGTATAAATAAATACAATTTGTGCGGTGTTAGTGTTATGGTTACTAAAACTCACAAAGTGCAGTTAGTAAAAATGTTACACTTAAAAAAAAGGTGTGTAACACTCTGTTTTTCTTCAAATCAAGGTTGCAGCTAGGAAATTTTGTCAGAATTAAAATACAGATTTAAATTGCTGTAAAAATCGCTTGTCATTTTCGTAAAACATTCTGATATCTGGAATTTGGTATAAAAGCATAGCAATACGCTCTATACCCATGCCGAAGGCATAGCCTGAAAATTTTTTTGGGTCAATATTGCAATTTTTTAAAACAGTAGGGTCAACCATACCACAACCCATAATTTCAAGCCAACCTGTTCCTTTGGTAATTCTGTAATCCGTTTCGCTTTTCAAGCCCCAATAAATATCGAGTTCTGCACTGGGTTCGGTAAAAGGAAAATAGGAGGGACGCAAGCGAATTTTGGATTTGCCAAACATTTCTTTGGTAAAATACAATAGGGTTTGTTTTAAATCGGCAAAAGAAACAATTGTATCGATATACAAGCCTTCAATTTGATGAAAAACACAATGCGAACGCGCTGAAATATCTTCATTGCGAAACACCTTGCCTGGCGATAGTATTCTCATAGGCGGTTTGTTGTTTTCCATATACCTAATTTGAACCGATGAAGTATGGGTTCTGAGCAAAAAGTCAGGGTCTTTATCAACAAAGAAAGTATCCTGCATATCTCTAGCAGGATGATACTTGGGTAAATTCAATGCAGTAAAGTTATGCCAGTCATCTTCAATTTCAGGTCCTTCCGAAACTGTAAACCCAATCCTGTTAAACACTTCAATAATTTGATTTTTAACCAGCGAAATTGGATGGCGAGAACCCAATTCAACAGTTTCTCCTGGGCGTGTTAAATCACCATACACAGCTTTATCAACAGTAGTATTTGCAACAATTTTATTTAATTCAACAACCTTATCTTGGGCTAATTGTTTTAATTTATTTAATGTAGTTCCTATATCTTTACGCAGTTCCTTGTCAACACTTTTAAAATCGACAAAAAAGCCTTTTAGCAAACCTTTACTTCCTAAAAATTTAACTCTAAAAGCTTCTACTTCTTCTTTTGATGACGCTTTAAAGGTTTTAACCTGTTCTATTAATTCTTTTATTCTGTTAAGCATGATGGCATTTCAAAAATTAAAATGTAAAATTATGCTTTTTCGCTTAAAAAATAGTTATATCAATTAAAAACAAAAAAAATGGTTAAAAGCTATAAAATAAAACTAAAAACGAATTTAGCAAAATGCAAATTACTTATATTTGCCAAACAAATTTTTAAAAAAAACCAACAATTTAGATTTATGGAGTCTAAAATAAATGCTTTTATGGATTACGTAAAACAGCGTAACCCACACGAAACAGAGTTTTTGCAAGCAGTACACGAGGTTGCAGAAACTGTTATTCCTTTTATAGAAAAAAAACCTAAATATCAAGATAAAAAATTATTAGAGCGCATGGTAGAGCCAGAGCGAGTTATAGTATTTAGGGTTTGTTGGGTTGACGACAAAGGTGTAACTCAAGTAAATAAAGGATATAGAATTGAATTTAACTCTGCAATTGGTCCTTACAAAGGAGGTTTGCGTTTTCATCCTTCAGTAAATCTGTCAATTTTAAAGTTTTTAGGATTTGAACAGGTATTTAAAAATTCTTTAACAAGTTTGCCATTAGGAGGAGGTAAAGGCGGGTCTGATTTTAATCCGAAAGGAAAATCAAATCGAGAAGTAATGGCTTTCTGTCAATCTTTTATGTCAGAGCTAGCTCGTCATATAGGTCCTAACACTGACGTGCCTGCTGGAGATATAGGCGTTGGAGCTCGAGAGATAGGTTATATGTTTGGTCAGTATAAGCGATTACGCAATGAGTTTACTGGTGTTCTTACAGGTAAAGGAATTGCTTGGGGAGGGTCTTTAATACGTCCTGAGGCAACTGGCTATGGCAATGTTTATTTTGCTGAAAATATGCTCAAAACTAAAGGAGAGTCTTTTAAAGGTAAAACTGTACTTGTATCTGGCTCAGGAAATGTAGCTCAGTATGCAACTGAAAAAGCTGTGCAATTGGGAGCTAAAGTAGTTACCTTATCTGATTCTTCAGGATATATATACGATAAAGATGGAATAGATACCGATAAGTTAGCATTTGTTATGCAACTTAAAAATGTAAAACGAGGCAGAATTAGTGAATATATAAATAAATATCCATCGGCAAAATTCTTTAAAGGCGAAAAACCTTGGGGAAATAAATGCGAGGTAGCGCTGCCTTGCGCAACTCAAAACGAATTAAATGAACAAGAAGCAGAAATTTTAGTTGCAAATGGGTGTTTTTGTGTTTCTGAAGGAGCTAATATGCCTTCCACACCTCAAGCTGTTGAGGTTTTTCAAAAAGCTAAAATACTATTTGCACCTGGTAAGGCTTCAAATGCAGGCGGGGTTGCTACATCGGGTTTAGAAATGTCTCAAAACTCACTGCGTCTATCATGGACGCGAAAGGAAGTTGACAACAAGTTACACGATATTATGGATAATATCCATCAAGCCTGCGTTACACACGGTATACAAGAAAACGGGTATACCAATTATGTAAAAGGAGCAAATATTGCTGGTTTTGTTAAGGTAGCCGACGCGATGATTGATCAAGGGATAGTGTAGCTTGTATTATCATTATTCAGTTAAAATTATCCGCTAAAAACTATTGATTTTTTTGTGTTGAGATATTTTAACAAATCTATTGAAACTGACTTAATTTTAAAGTGTTTGTATAATCTGTCCCAGCAAAGTACTGAAAGTTCAATATGGTTATTAGCTCAATTTTTTAGTTTTTTTGGGCAGCTAAAGTTATAAAGGTGCTGTAAAAACAATATTTTAGCTTTTATAAGCAAATTGCGATTAGGTGCACCGCCACTACAACAACATTGGTTTTGCAAACTTTAACTAAACATAAAGTTTTATTCCGATATACAAATTATTAATTATTATTAATTTTTTGTAAAATTCAGTTTTGCTTTTTGTTTTATCAATAACTCTAATCTGAATTTATAACCCAGAATTTTGAACTCTTTTACAAAGGATTTTACTATTAAATTAATTAATATAGTAATATTTTTTACATATACATATAATATGTACCTTTATCTGCTTAAAATATTACTAAGGTAATTGATAAATTTAGCTTAGCTTTAATTAAATCAAGCAATTTACCTTGATTATAAGCTAAAAAATAATTAAAATACAATTGTTTTTTAATTCCGATACAATTCGGGTTTAGAAGATAATTTTAAACAAATATGTGAAAATTATGGTTTGTAGCAACTGTTCAACCAGTAAAAAACAAGTTCCGAAAGGCTGTAAAAACAATGGAGGCTGTACTGCAAAAAGTTGTGGAATTGGCAGTAAACTAGCCGTTTTTGACTGGCTATCTAATATGACCCTGCCAACGGGTCAGACCCCTTTTGACATTTATGAAATTAGCTTTAAAAATGGAAGAAAGCACTTTTACAAAAACAAAGAAAATTTAAACAGTTCAATTGGAGACATTGTTGTAGTTCAAGAAACATATGGTTATGGTGTGGGTATTGTTTCTTTAACAGGCGAATTGGTTAAGGTTCAAATGCGGAAGAGGAAAATTGATTACAACAACCTTGTTGTAAATAAAATATACAGAAAAGCCACTCAAAAAGATATAGATATTTGGCAAAAAGCACGACAGAAAGAAATAGAAACTCAGAGAAGAGCAAGAGAAATTATCAATCAACTTGGGTTAAAAATGAAGCTGTCTGATGTTGAATATCAAGGGGATAACACTAAGGCAATATTTTATTATACAGCCGATGAAAGAGTAGATTTCAGACAACTCATTCGCAGTTTGGCTAGTGCCTTTTTAATACGAATTGAGATGAAGCAAGTAGGTATGAGGCAAGAAGCCACTCGCTTAGGAGGGGTTGGCTCTTGTGGCAGAGAGCTTTGTTGTTCAACCTGGCTTACCGATTTTAGAAAGGTAAATACCATTGCCGCCAAATATCAGCAATTGTCCTTAAACCCCTTAAAGCTTGCAGGTCAGTGTGGCAAACTAAAGTGCTGTTTAAATTTTGAGCTAGATTTGTATATTGATGCTCTAAAAGAATTTCCCAATCAAGAAGAAGTGCTCAAAACAGAAAAAGGAGATGCTGTTTTTGTGAAAATGGATATTTTTAAAAAGTTGATTTGGTACACTTATAAAGAAAAAAGTCATATATGGTATAAACTTTCGCTTGAACAAGTATTAGAAATTATTGAATTAAATACACTAGGTGAGCAGGCATCGCCACTTGAGGAATATGAATCAGAAATTGAAGAACAAAAACAACAATTATCAAAAACTTTAAATTTTGATTTTGAAAACGTAGTAGGACAAGATAGTATAACTAGGTTTGACAAGCCAAAAAAGCCAAGAAGAAATATAAAAAAGTCAGGTAAAAGCAATTTTAACACTAAAGCCAATATTAAAATTAACAACAAAAATCAACAACAAAATACTCAAGGAAACAATACAAGTAATAAAATGCAGAAAACAACAAACAAAAACAAGTTATACACAGTATTTTTTGCTTTGACGTTTTTTTTTATATCATGTGATAAAAAAAGAGTTTTTGATCAATACATAACCTTGCCCAATCAAAAGTGGAATAAAAACAATCAACTCAATTTTGTTTTCTCAATAAACGATACTGTAAAAAAACACAATTTGTTTTTAACTCTTCGCAATAATAAAGAATATTTGTTTAGCAATTTATTTGTAATAACAAAAATGGATTTTCCTGATGGAAACAGCATAACCGACACTTTAGAATACGATATGGCAGATGCAAGCGGTAAATTTTTAGGAAAAGGTTTTTTTGACATAAAAGAAAACAAGCTGTTTTACAAAGAAAACATAGTATTCCCTTTAAAGGGGGCTTACACTTTTAAGGTTCGTCAATCTATGAGAAAAAACGGTGAAATAAACGGAATTGAAAACTTACAAGGGCTTACCGATATAGGATTCAGAATTGAAAAAACAAAGAGATGAAAGCAGGTAAAAAAGTTAGCTTTGGCAAGTACATCAAGTGGTTTTGGATAAGCATTACAGGAATAGTTTTTATTATTTGTTTGCTTTTCTTATTTGTGCTATGGGGTTTTTTTGGGGCTTTGCCAACCTTTGAAGAGCTAGAAAATCCAAAAAACGATTTAGCCACTGAACTTATTTCTGCCGACGGTAAAACGCTCGGCAAATACTATTTAAAAGCCAATAGAACCCCTATACAATATAAAGACTTGCCTAAAAATTTAATTCAAGCTTTAATTGCTACTGAAGATGAACGATTTTACCAGCACTCAGGTATAGATTTTTACGCCACAGCTCGAGCTATTGTAAAGTTAGGGACAAGTGGCGGGGCTAGCACCCTTACTCAGCAATTAGCAAAAAATTTATTTACTAAAAAAGCATCGCCAAACAAAATAAAGAGAGTTACTCAAAAACTAAAAGAGTGGGTAGTTGCCGTTAAATTAGAACGTCAGTACACTAAAGAGGAAATAATTACTATGTACTTAAATACACAAGATTTTATTTTTAATGCAGTAGGTATACGCTCAGCAACTAGAATTTACTTTGGGAAAGAACCCAAAGACTTAGATCTACAAGAATCTGCCATTATTGTAGCTATGCTTAAAAATCCCAGACAGTTTAACCCATTTAGAGAAATTTCAAAGAAAAAGTCTTTGATAAGACGAAATATAGTATTCTCTCAAATGGCTAAAAATAATTATATAAGTAAAAAGGAAAAAGACTCTCTACAAAAGCTAGCCTTAAAAATTAATTTTACCCCTGAAAGCCACAGCGATGGTTTGGCTACTTATTTTAGAGAAAGCCTAAAAAAAACACTAAAGCAATGGACAAAAAAAAATTTAAAACCTAATGGCAAGCCCTATGATATATATAAAGACGGATTAAAGGTATATGTAACAATAGATTCGCGTATGCAAAAATATGCCGAACAAGCAATGAAAAGTCATATGGCAAACCTGCAAGATTTTTTTAATAAAGAACAAAAAAACAACAAAACAGCTCCGTTTTACAACCTAGAAAAACAAGAGATAGCAACTATTATTAGAAGAGCCAAGCAAAACTCCGAACGTTACAAAAAAATGAAAGCCAGAGGAGCATCTGTCAAGGAAATAGAAAAAGCCTTTAACACCGAAGCAGAAATGCGTGTTTTTTCGTGGAAGGGCGAACGAGACACAGTTATGACTCCTTACGACTCTATCAGATATTACAAGCAATTTTTGCGCTCAGGGTTAGTTGCAATTGAACCTCAAACAGGACATATTAAAGCATGGGTAGGAGGAATTAATAACAAGCATTTTAAATACGATGCAGTTGAGCAACAAAAACGTCAGGTAGGCTCAACCTTCAAACCCTTTATTTACGCAACTGCAATTAATCAGTTAAAGCTGTCTCCTTGCTTTAAGCTATCTAATACACCTTATACTATACCCAAAGAAAAATACGGTATGTCAAAAGACTGGACGCCTAAAAACTCTGACAATAAGTACGGCGGACAGCTTAGTTTAAAAGAGGGTTTAGCAAAATCAACCAATGTGCTTACAGCAAGGTTAATCGATATGGTATCGCCCATTAACGTGGTTCGATTGGCAGAATCTGCAGGTATTAAATCAAAAATTGAAGCCAATCCTGCAATTGCTCTAGGAGCCGTTGATCTATCGCTTATTGAAATGGTTAGCTCCTATGCAACCTTTGCAAATAAAGGGCTGCAAGTAAGCCCAATGATGATTACTCGAATAGAAGACAAAAACGGCACTTTACTAACCGAATTTATACCGCAAACTAAAGAAGTGCTAAGCGAAGAAACAGCCTATGTAATTTTAAACCTATTAAAAGGAGTTACACAATCAGGTTCAGGAGTTCGTTTGCGTTCGGAGTATACAAGCCGAAAAAAAGCAAATACAGGCTTTCCTTATAAACTCACTAATCCTATAGCTGGAAAAACAGGAACAACCCAAAATCAATCCGATGGTTGGTTTATTGGAATTGTCCCTAATTTAGCAGTGGGAGTGTGGACAGGCGGCGAAGATAGGGCTACGCATTTTTACGGTATCGGGATGGGTCAAGGAGCTACTATGTCCTTGCCAACTTGGGGCTTATTTATCAAAAAATGTTATAAAGATAAAACTCTCAATATAAGTCAAGACGACTTTGAAAAGCCTCCTTATAAATTAAGTATAAATATTGATTGTACAGATAAATTAACTGATGAAGAAGTTGAGAAAAATAAACAACAACAAAATGAAAAAGACATAGACTTTTAAACAAAACAAAGATAAAAACACAACTTTATGATTTGTAAAAAAGTAAAAAACATTCAACAAGCTCTAGCTGGAGTAAAAGACGGAATGACCCTTATGCTGGGTGGTTTTGGCTTATGCGGAATTCCAGAAAACGCTATAGCAGAATTGGTTAGCTTAGGAGTGAGCAATTTAACCTGTATTTCTAACAATGCTGGTGTTGATGATTTTGGATTGGGCTTGTTGCTACAAAAACATCAGATAAAAAAAATGATAGCTTCTTATGTAGGTGAAAATGACGAATTTGAAAGACAAATGCTATCGGGCGAACTAGAAGTAGAATTAACACCTCAAGGAACCTTGGCAGAAAAATGCAGAGCTGCTCAAGCTGGTTTTCCTGCGTTTTATACTCCTGCGGGCTACGGAACTGAAGTAGCAATTGGAAAAGAAACAAGGGAGTTTGATGGAAAGATGTACGTATTAGAACCTGCGTTTAAAGCTGACTTTGCTTTTGTAAAAGCTTGGAAAGGCGATCGAGCAGGTAATTTAATTTTTAAAGGAACTTCTCGAAACTTTAATCCCAATATGTGTGGGGCAGCAAAAATAACAGTAGCCGAGGTAGAAAATTTAGTTGCTGTTGGGCAATTAGATCCCAATCAAATTCACGTACCAGGTATTTTTGTGCAGCGTATTTTTCAAGGAGAAAAATATGAAAAAAGAATAGAACAACGAACTGTTATACAAAGAGATTAATTATGGCATTAGATAAAAATGGCATTGCTAAACGAATAGCAAAGGAAGTAAAAAATGGTTATTACGTAAACTTAGGTATTGGAATACCTACCTTGGTAGCTAATTTTGTTCAAAATGATATAGAGGTTGATTTTCAAAGCGAAAATGGAGTTTTAGGTATGGGACCTTTTCCTTTTGAAGGGGATGAAGATGCAGACATAATCAACGCAGGAAAACAAACCATAACCACCTTACCCGGTGCTAGTTTTTTTGATTCGGCAACCAGTTTTTCAATGATTAGAGGCAAGCATGTACATTTAACTATTTTAGGGGCGATGGAAGTATCCGAAAACGGCAATATCGCTAATTGGAAAATACCTGGTAAAATGGTAAAAGGAATGGGAGGAGCAATGGATTTAGTAGCAAGTGCTGACAATATAATTGTGGCTATGATGCATACTAATAAAGCTGGAAAATCAAAATTACTTAAAAAATGCACACTCCCACTAACAGGGGTTGGTTGTGTTAATAAAATTGTTACCAACCTAGCTGTTTTAGAAGTGAAAAACAATGCTTTTTACTTGTTAGAAAGAGCACCAGGCGTATCTGTTAAACAAATTAAGCAAGCCACTGAAGGTAACTTGATAATTTCAGAAAACACTCCCGAGATGAAGCTATAAGTTCATATATAAAAAAAAATTGAAATATAAAAACAATAGCCAAAACTTTGTGTTATTAGCAGTTATGCATTTATATATAAATATTTTATCTCAGTGAAAATCATTTCATACAATGTTAACGGAATAAGGTCCGCTTTAAAAAAAGGTTTTATAGAATGGTTACAACAAGCCAATCCTGACGTAATATGTATACAAGAAACAAGAACTCAAGAAAATCAATTAAATACAGAAATATTTAAAAATACAAAATTTCCATTTCAATACTGGTTTTCCGCTCAAAAAAAAGGTTATTCCGGAGTGGCTATATTTTGTAAAAAAAAGCCCAAACACATAGCCTACGGAACAGGAATAGAAAACATGGATTTTGAAGGACGTAACTTGAGAATAGACTACGATGGATTTTCTATAATGAGTCTGTATTTACCCTCAGGGACTAATAGCAATAGGTTGCAATTTAAGTTTAAATATATGGACGAATTTCAGGAGTACATAAACCAGCTTAAAAAGAAAACTCCCAATCTTATTATATGTGGTGATTACAATATTTGTCATCGAGAAATTGATATTCACAATCCTAAAATGAAAGGAGTATCGGGCTTTTTACCTGAAGAACGTCAGTGGTTAAGCAAGTTTATTGAAAGTGGCTTTACTGATAGTTTTAGATATATGAATAAAGAACTACAACAATATAGTTGGTGGAGTTATCGAGCAAACTCACGCAATAATAACAAAGGATGGCGCATAGATTACTGTATGGTTGCTAACAACTTAAAAAATAAAATAACAAAAGCTTCAATTTTAACCCAAGTAAAGCACTCTGACCACTGTCCAATAGCTTTAGATATAAACCTATAACAAAACAAAGCTCAACAATACAAATTACAACCTTATTAAATTACCCTATGCAAAAACAAATCAATTATTTTTACAAAACATATAAAAATAAAGTATATAACTTGTAAAATTTGCATAAAATTTTTATCAACAAAATAAAAAATGGAACAATTTTTGGTATTAGCCTTAATCAAATACAAAAGTTAAATTAATATAAAAGCTAAAGGTATGACAAAACTATTATTTTCCTTGCTTATATTATCACTTACATATTGCAAAAATAGTTATACTGCTAAAGATATAATCCTGCCTAAATCTTCTGGAAACACAAATAAAATACTTGTGGTTATAAAAGGCAATGAATGGGAAGGTAAGATTGGCGATGAAATATGCACAGTTTTTGGTCAACATCAAGTTGGTTTGCCTCAACCTGAAACTTTGCTTAGTGTCAGTCAAATAGATCCATCGGGGTTTAAAAGTTTTATGAAAAACGGAAAAGCCATTTTATTTGTTGGTAAGGGCAAAAAAGAAAGTATATCAATTGAAAAAAATAAATATGCCGAGCCTCAAATATTGGTATATGCAACAGCTGAGAATGAACAGGGTATTATTAATTTAATTAGAAGAAGAGGAAGAGAAATTATCAAAATTTTTAAAGATGAAGATATAAAATTTATACAACGTATCTTTAAAAAGGAGCGCCTAGACCATACTAAGTTAAAAACTTTAAAAAACCTCAATATTACAATTGATATTCCTAAAAGATATAATAAGGTTGATGATACAGGAAGTTTTTTATGGTTGCGTCAACACTTAAAGAGCGGAATTGCTAGAGGAGACGGCACTAATAATATTTTAATATACAGTGTTGCGCTAGAAAACGAATCAAACATAGCTGACAATATTACTGCAATTAGAGATACTATCGGAAAAAAATACATACCAGGCAGCAAAGAAGGTATGTATATGATAACCGAGCAAGCTTATGCTCCCCATACCTATAGTATAGACTTTGATGGAAAGCAAGCCTATGAAACTAGAGGTAAATGGGAAGTAAAAGACGATTTTATGGCGGGACCTTTTTTAAATTACACTATAATTGACAAGAAAAATAATAGGTTAATAATTTTTGAAGGATTCACTTATGCTCCATCTGTAAACAAAAGAGACTTTATTTTTGAGTTAGAAGCTATTGCAAAATCTATGAAAATTAATTGAGCACTAGTTAATTAATATTTTTTTAAAACTAATAAAATAAAGCTTTACAAATATTTGTAAGTAAACAACAAAAACAAGGCGTTGCACATAATTCTTTTTTATCTATATAAATTGAAATTCCGACGATATTTAAGCTATAATCTACTATAATTCCACATCTAGCCTTCTGACCATAGCGAAAAACACTTTAGCAATTTAAGGCATCTTAGGTCTCGACTTTTTGTTCTGTTTTTTATCTGTAAAAAATAAATAAGAATAAAAACAGTACACTATTCAAGTGATAAAAAAATAGTTATATGGTTCTTTAACAGGGAATTTAACCCTTTTTCTTTGTCCTTAAAAAACCTAAGTTACTTTCGTAAATAATAAATACAAATACAAGGCAGTATTCGAGTAGTACAATATACAAGTTTTCTGTCCAAGGGGAGCTAGCATAGGCTTGATAGCTTAAAACTACAACCAAAGTCCAAATAAGTGCATATCGATATTTTGTAAAAACCGATAGCATTAGCAAGGTAGCTAAATACCAAGGATGCACAGTAGTACTTGCCAAATAATAAAACGATACTACCCACAACATGGCTAAAATTAGCTGAGCTGTATTTTTACTTTTTTTAAAAAGAGTTATAAAAACTACAAAAAGCAAGCTAAGTACAGGTAAAATCTTTCCAATAATTGCAATTTCGTTATAGCCTCTAAACCAGTATCCAACTTCTCTGAGCAAATAATACAGACTGGCATTAAACTCAAACTTTCTAAACCACAAGCCAATAGAATTGCTGTAATTTGCAAAAAAATCTTTTGATAAAAAACTAGCAAAAAACAATGCTAAAGTAATAAAACACACTAAATAAAAAACTATTAAGTTCTTTAGATTTTTAAATATATTAGTTTTTTTATCGACAATATAAGTCAGAAAAAGAGGTAAAAACAAAATAGGGATTAGCTTAACAGCAATAGAGCATGCCATTGAAATACCCGCCCAAGCATATCTTTTTTCGTGTATTTGGTAAATAGCAAGCACTAAAAAAAACAGCATTACAGGTTCAAAGTGAAGGTTTCCTGTTAGTTCAATGATTACAAATGGATTTAGCAGATATAAAAAAATATTATTAACAGGGAGCTTGAGTTTTTCTAGCATTTTTTTTCCGTAAAACATAATACCCAAGTCGGCTAATATTATTTGTAAGCGCAAAATCACTACAGTTCCAATTAAACTTTTATTAGCAAAAAGGGCAGCCAAATAAAAGCAAAATTGATTTACTGGTGGGTAATTAGTAAAATGGCTTCCGTTCATAGTTCCCATGCCTTGGTAAATTTCTAGAGCTTGAGATATAGGGTAGTTTTTTTGTTCGATAAACTTTTCGGGAGTTGACAAATAGGGATTTAATCCTTCAAAGAGCATACGACCATCCCATATGAAACGATAAAAATCCTGCGATAAATTAGGAATGGCAAAAATAAATACCAACCTAAAGAGCACAGATATGGTTGCCAAAAAGTTAAAATACTCTCTGTTTTGCTGGTACAAAAAGTAAGCACAGATAAATAAAGCTATCCAAACCCAAATAAGTGTATAAAAAGAAGTTCTCGCAACAAAATATGCAAAAAAGAAATACAGAGTTAGGGAAATAAGCACTAAAAATAGGTTCTTTTTTTTGAGATAAAACATTTATGTTCTCGAAAATACTGACTTTAAAAAAACATATCCAAACCCTACAAATAGCATTAAATGAAAGGGAAATAAACCAAAATCGCCCCCTTGATTGCCTACAATAAAAGCACTGTACAAACCAAAGGCAAAATACAAAGTTAGTAAACCTTCAACAATTACATGTGCAGATAGTTTATTTTTAATGTACTTATTGTTTTTCCAGCTGTCATCAAGGCGCTTTATGTTAAATTTTGGAGTTCTAATAAATTCACTTTTTTTCCCAAAATGTCCTTCCAAAACGGCAATGCTATTGTGTAGTGAAAAGCCCATAGCTATAGAAAAAAAGCTAAAAAAAGCACCAATGTACTTAACAAAACTCAAAAGTCCTTTGCCGTAAACTTTTTTGTACATAAACCAGTAGCAAATAAAAAATAGCAAAGTACTCGATACAAAAAAGCTCATAGCAAAAAAGTAAATTTTTAATTCAGGATTTTGGTTTTTAATATACAATACAGGAATACTCAATACAGCAACCATTAAGATAAAACTAAACATAGAACTGTTTAAAAGATGTAAAATTCCGTGAATCTTAGTTTTAAAAGAAAGATTTTTATTTAAAATAACTCTTTTTAGCATTTTTTGAAAGTTCTCAGCTCCGCCTTTGTTCCACCTAAACTGCTGCGAACGGGCAGCGCTTATAATAACGGGCAATTCAGCAGGAGTTTCTACATTCTCCAAATATTTAAACTTCCACTTTTTTAGCTGAGCTCTGTAGCTTAGGTCTAAATCTTCAGTTAGTGTATCGCCCTCCCAATTTCCTGAATCGTAAATGCATTTTTTACGCCAAATGCCTGCCGTACCGTTAAAGTTTATAAAATAACCTCGGCTGTTCCTTCCTACCTGCTCTAGTGTAAAATGTATATCTAAGGCAAAAGCCTGTACTTTTGTCAGGGCTGAGTAGTTTCGGTTTAAATGTCCCCACCGTGTTTGTACTAATCCAATTTCAGGATTTTTAAAAAAAGGCACTGTTTTTTCAAGCCAGCAAGATTTGGGTAAGAAATCAGCATCAAAAACAGCAATAAATTCTCCTTTGGCAATTTTTAAGCCTTCTTTTAAAGCACCTGCCTTAAAGGCATATCTCTTTTTTCTTCTGATATGCTGTATATCTAGCCCCGTTTTTTGTAACTCCTCTATTTTATTGGCTGTAAAGCTAACCGATTCGTCAGTTGAATCATCTAAAACTTGAATTTCAAGTCTCTCGCGAGGATATTTTATTTTAGCAATATTGTTTAACAAACGCTCCATAACATACAACTCATTGTATACAGGTAGCTGTATAGTGATATAAGGAACCTCATCAGGGTTAGATAGGTTAAATTTAGGTGAGTTGTCGTTTTTATTACGTGCCTTTAAATAATTAAAAAGTAAATTTAGCTGTGCCAAGGCATATATTAAAATAATAATTAACGATATTGTGTATAGTGAAATTACAGTGTATTCTAAAAACATTATTTAAAACTGTATTTAAATATCCATCCTAAAATTTTTACGCCAGCAAATATAGTACCTTTAAGGGTTCCAGAAACTTTTGACACTCCAATTCTGTTGCGGTATTTTACAGGCACTTCAACATAAGTTAGTTTTTGCTTTAATGCCTTTAATTGCATTTCAACAGTCCATCCATAGGTTTTGTCTTCCATGTTTAATTTGAATAGTTTAGAGTATTTAATGGCTCTAAAAGGACCTAAATCTGTAAAGGTTGACTTAAAAAAAAGCCTCATTAAAAACGTAGCTAGCCAATTCCCAAAGATTTGTTGTGGGGTCATTGCACCTCTTTCACGTAGTCGTTTTACACGAGAACCAATTACAAAATCAATATTGTGTTGCAGTATGGGTTTAACTATTTTGCTGAGTTCTTCCGGATAATCAGAGTAATCTGCATCTATAAAAACAACTATACTTGGTTTTATATGCTGTTTGTCAAGGTATTTCATGGCTCTTAAACAGGCATAACCATAACCTTTTTTTTTTTCATTTAGTACAGTGGCTCCTGCTTTTTTTGCATTTATTTCAGTATTGTCAGTTGAATTGTTGTTAACTACAATAACCTCGTTAACTAGTTCTGTAGGCAAAGCTTTTATTACTTTAGCTACTGAGGCTTGCTCGTTATATGCAGGAATAATAACTTTAATTATTTGATTCATATGTTTATAACTTACAACTGCTTAAAAAAACAGTAATTTGTGAATTTATAATCATCCCGCTGTGTGCATAAAAATTAAACATGGATATTTCATGTTTTAATTAATTTTTATGCTTGCGTCAAAACAGCAGAAGATTCACCCCACATTTCTGACCAAGCGTCTCTCCATACATCAGTCCAAGAACGTTTTACTCCTTTTAAAGAATCTTCAACTCCTTTTTTTAATGCATCGTTTTTGAAAGCCTTTAAATCAATTGATTTGTCATCTAGCTTTAATCTAAACTTGTTTTTCATTTTAAAAAAAATTAGTACCTCAATTTCGCAAGTATATTTTAAAAAACATGTTGAAAACTTACTAAAATAAAGCCTTACAAATATTTGCAAGGTTCGATTTTTTTCACTTATTTTTAGGTGAATGTTTAAAACATTAAATTCAAAGGTAACACCTTTCGGCGGATTACACCTTATACATAAAAGGTTAAGATCAAAAAAGTTTGCACAGTTGATTGATAATTGTTTGGCAAGCAGAGCAAAAAACTCAAAATACAGTTATTCAGATCTCTTTAACGACAAACGGTTTTCTGCCAATATGATTCAAGCATTTTTTAAAGAAAACCACCTCCATCAGGTGTTTACACATCCTTACACATCTTAAGCACTACAACTTCTACAAGAAGTGTATAAATCAAAAAACAAAATCCGCTCTAGGGGTTATTAGGGTACTCCCTAATCAAGTTACAACTATGTTGACCTTCCGTTTAGAATGACTCAGCGTTTTTTACGATGGGTATTTAGGTGGGCATTAGTTGCATACTTGCTGAGATATTTATAGCGAATAAAAATTTGTAATCCTTTTTTGGTTTTAGAAAATAATTGGTAAATTTAGCCTTAAATTTTGTACCGGAATTTTTCTCCGTATTAGATTACAGAAAAATAGTAATAAGTACTGGTAATATTTGCAGTTTAACAAAAATAAATTCTATGAAAAAAATTATATTCTTTTGTTTTATACCCTTTATAATAAAGGCTTAATCTGTCGACAAGAATTTTACTATTGAAATTGTTCCAAAACATGCTATGAGTATTAGTCAATTAAATTCTATTGTTGGCTCTATTACTCCACAATCAAACATTGTTATTAATACAACTAAAAGCAATGAAAATTTTATAGCTGGTGAATCTATTACACTTTTATCTGGAGCACATTTAATAGCTGATGTTAGTTTAAAAATTGGAAAAATGGAATTGATAAATGAATCTTTTCTATCTAATATTAAATATTTTGACGGTTTAGGTAGACCCATACAAAGTATATCTATTGGACAAAGCCCTGATGGTAAAGATATTGTTAATCATTTTGAATATGATCAATTTGGGAGATCGGAAAAATCCTATTTACCTTTACCTTCAAATCAAAGTACAGGTAATTTTATTTCTAATCCTGTATCTCAAATTAACTCGCATTATCAAACAACCTATGGGGATACAAATCCATACTCTCAACAAAGGTTTGATAATTCCCCATTGAGCAGGGTAATTGAATCGGCTCAACCAGGGGACGATTGGGTGTTATCTAGTTCAAGCGATAGTGATCATACCTTGAAATTAGAATATGGAATAAATGAAGATAATGAAGTAAAGCTTTTTATAGTAGAGAATGATTTATTAACTTATTCTAGTTATTATAATAAAGGGGAACTAATAAAAAATACATCAAAAAACGAAAATTGGTCTACAGGAGACGGATTATTGAACACTAGAGATGTATTTACTGATAAAAGCGGAAAAAGAGTAGCCGAGTTTAGTTATGTTGAACATAGTGGAACCACAAAAAAGATGGTTACTTATTATGTTTATGATAATGTTGGAAACTTACGATTTGTCTTACCCCCAAGCTTGACCGATACGTTTTTAAATATAATTTATGATAATTATTCTACTAGTTGGCCTCTCAGTGATTTTTTACAAGAAGGAGTAACTTCAAACTCCTTAAGTTTTGAAATTACAAGTGATATCATTACAATTAATGGCTCTATAAGTACAGGTGGTAGGTTAAACTCTTTAACTACAAAAAATATTGCTACTAATCCTAATATTCCTGACATGTTTTTAGGTTTTATTATTGGAGCAACAAGATTTGATATATGGCAAGGTTGGATCTATGAAGTTGTTGGTGAAATAAAAATTGAAAACACAAATATGGTAGTGGTAGGAAATGGGAAAGGTTTTGTCAGTGCTGGAATCAATATTTCTAAAGTATTATCAAATTCACAAATACCTCAAGAAGATCTAAATAATCTAGCTTATCAATATAAATATGACAAATATAATAGACAAATTGCTCAAAAAATGCCTGGGAAAGCATGGCAATATACAGTATTCGACCAATTAGACAAACTCATATTAACTCAAGATTTCCAGCTAAGGAATTTAAACCAATGGATGTTTACTAAATATGATGTTTTTGGTAGAGTTGTTTATTCAGGAAAATATACTAGTAACTTAACACAAGAAGAATTACAAGAACAAGTAGATAGCTTCATTGATAATTCTAGTAATAAATCAAATATAGAAAGTAGAGCCCAAACCACTAATAGTATAGGAGGAATTTCAATTAACTATTCAAATAATGCCTTTCCTAATACAAATATTTTAGAAGTTACTTCTGTAAATTATTACGATGATTATAATTTCACTGATTCAGACAAGCCAACTATTCTAACAAATGTATTAGGGCAAAATGTTACCACTAAAACAAAAGGGTTACCAACAGCTAGCTGGTCAAAAACTATTGGAGCGAATACTTGGACTAAATCGTACCCTTTTTACGATCATAAGACTCAAGAACTAAAAGTAGTAGGAAAAAACCATCTCTCTGGTTCTACTATTGTTGAAACAGAAGTAGATTTTACTGGAAAAGTAAAAAGAGTAATCACCAATCATAAAAGAGAATCATCTTCTACGAGCATTCAAATTACAGATAGATTTGAATATGACCATGTTGGCAGGTTAACAAATCAATATCAACAAATCAATAACCAACAAGAAGAAAGAATTTTAGGTTATGTGTATAACGAATTAGGTGAGTTAACTAATAAAAAAGTTGGAGGTAAATCCAATATTTCTAATCCATTACAAGATATTGAATATACAAGAAATATAAGAGGTTGGTTAGAAAAGGTAAATAATCCAAACCAAAGTTTAGGGAATGACCTATTTGCTTTTGAGGCAAAATATAACAATCCTAATTCTGGAGGTACTCCATTATATACAGGTGCTATTACAGGTGTTAATTGGAAATCGTCAATAAATAATAACAACCTAAAAACATACGATTATCAATATGATAAATTAGGAAGGCTTTCTAACGCTAAGTTTTCTAGTAATACGGTTAGTGAAAATGACTGGTTTAATGTTTCTAATTTAAATTATGACTTAAATGGAAATATTACTTCACTTTCTAGAAATGGTTGGCAAAATAGTTCGTCATATACAAATATGGACAATCTAACATACAAATATGAAGGTAATAAATTGACTAAAGTTACAGATGCTGGAAATAATCAGTATGGTTTTAAAGATAGTAATACTACGGATGCTGTAGATTATGAGTATGATGAAAATGGTAATTTGATAAGAGATAATCATAAAAAAATGAGTATTACTTATAATTATCTTAATCTACCTAGCCAAATTACCTTTGATAGTGGATAAGTTATAGATGTCACTTACAACTCTACTGGTGCAAAGTTATCTAAAACCTACACTACACCTTCAGGCACTATCGAAACAGAGTATTTAGGTGGTTTTCAATACACAAACTCGCAATTACAATTTTTTGGGCAAGCAGAAGGTTTTGTTTATAATGTTGGAAGTTCTTATAAATATGTTTATATATATACTGATCATATTGGAAACAACAGATTGTCTTATTCGGATTTGAATGAAAATAATACTATAGAAACCAATGAAATTATATCTAATACTGATTACTATCCATTTGGATTAACACATTCAGGAGAATTACAAACATCAATAGCAAATAATTATAAGTACAAATTTCAAGGAAAAGAATTGCAAGAAGAGAATAGTTTTAATCAATATGATTTTGGATCACGGATGTACGATGCTTCATTGGGGAGATGGTTTGCTATTGACCCTCAAGGGCAATTTAGTAGCCCGTATTTAGCTATGGGGAACAACCCTGTTATGATGGTAGATCCGGATGGGGAATTTTCTTTTCTTGCTATATTAATTGGCGCATTTGTTTATACAGCTTATGATGCTGCTCAAGGTAATATTAACAATTGGGGAGATTTTTTTTGAATCTTTTGGACAAGGGGCTGCACAAACAGCATTGGGTGGATATGACGATCCATTAAACGCTGCGTATGCTGCTGCCTACTCTCAATTTAATAGTACAGCCACTGGTAATTCTAACGAAGATGGCTTTTCAGTATCATTTAACCCAACTTATAGCTATGGCTCAAATTTTGGTGGTTGGGGATTAAATGCCAGTGTTAATGTAAATTATGGTAATTTTCAAGGTAGTGTCGGGATATGGATTTATCAATTACGGTAAATTTAACGTAGATCAAGGACATCGAACAGTATCTCATGAGTCAAGATTATCGTATTCATTAGGATGGAATGACGGAAATACGGGCTTGAGATTATATACAACTAAATTTAATGATAATATAGGCGGTCAGCGCGTTGGTGGTTTAGATTTTACCTCTGGAAAATTTGGCTTTCGATATGAAAATGATGGATTCCCTTTTCAATATATTGGTCTTGGAGATGGAAATGATAGTTATAAGACCGTTGCAAGGTTAGTATAATTTTGTATTTTTTTGTATCTTTATTTTATGGAATTAATACATCATCCCACATTAGCGGATAGCATTTGCGATTTACGTTTACGAAAGATAAAGCGAACATTTTTCAATCAAATCAATACACTTATAGATTGGCAACCAATTACAGGATTGATAAACCAGTATTACACCAAAGGGACAAGTGCAACAGGTAAACCCAGCTATAGCGGTTTATTACTTTTTAAGATGAGTTTATTACAAACATGGTACGGATTAAGTGACTATGAGGTTGAAGACCGAGTTAATGATAGTATATCATTCAGTTATTTTTGTGG
>JBKDZU010000064.1:0-1909 GCA_047971505.1 Tenacibaculum sp. | reverse complement strand
ATTGAAATAGTATCTGTTTTAACTATTTTTTTGTCTATTGGCGATTTTTCAGCAGAGACACTTACTTCCTTTTTACAAGAAAAAAGAAGTAGTATTTTTAAAAACAAAAGCAATGCGTTTCTCATAATATATTAGTTTAAAAAATAAAAGAAGACATAAAGAATTGCTCTATATCTTCTTTTAAAATAGTTACTTAGGACTGCTAGGTTTGAGAACTACTGTATCTAACTTGCCACACCAATCGCCTTTTCCTTCACAGGTATCGATATCTGGTCCTACTGTTTCTACTTGTTGTGCTACTACCGTATCGGCAGTTTTAACTTTACTAAAAGCTATTACCCCAATAGCAACAGCACAAAATGCGAAAAACTTTTTCATTGTTTAAAAATTTTAGAAATTAACGGCTACTCTTTTATGGATTTTCACCAGTTCTCCATATGCTTTTATTTAAAAGCAACTTTACAAATATATACAATTTTTATCAAAACTTAATTTATATTTTATAGTACTTTAATTTATATTTTATAGTACTTGCTATAAAACTCTATTTTTTAAGATTATTTATCACTTGTTACGTACCCTTTAATAGCATTTACAAGTCAATTTTTACTTTAAGTTAATTTAAGCTAATTAACAATTTTATAGAATTACTTTGAATAAGCAGGATTCTAAAACGGCTGTAGCGAGTGGTGCGTAAGCAATTTCCTAGCTGCAGCCTTGATTAAGGAGAAAAACAGAGCTTTATAAACCTCTTTTTTAGGGTGTTATATAAGAGATAAAAAGCCGTTCCGACCACCTAACAGGTGGGTTTCGTCACTCGGATCGTTTGCACGTAATCTGAAAAAATAAGTATAATACATTTAACTACTTTTTTAAGCGCAAAATATTTATTAAAAGTGCTATATAAATTTTCGTGCAGAGACTATGTACAAACTCATAAAAAATACTGTTTTCATTGCAATTCAAATAAATCAAATCGCAATGCATCTTCGTTAAATTTAGGACTAAGTTCATTGTTAACAGAAATATAAAGCCCTTGTTTAGATACAAAAAAATCTCTGGCGTCGTAGGTTTTGGCAGGGAGCTTTATCTCGTCAATTACCCTGAGCTTATTATCTAAAACCATCAAGGATATCGGTTTAATATTAGCGTTTTTCTGACCTCTAATTATACCTTTTCTTTCAATGTCTATATCTTTTACTGGCAAATGTGTAATCTTGTAAAATATATCTTTATACTTATCGTATTTTAACGCGTAGTGAATGGGTTTTTGTGCATCTTGTACCCAAGATGTAGGCATGGCGTATTCGCCGCATTTGTTAAGAGGCTTGGGAGTGCTCCAATCTACAAATTTGCTCTTGGGCAGTGGTATGCGGTTAATTATTTTATCGCTATCTAAATTATACTGTATAACTTTGCCGCCTGCACCAAATAGAACATATAAATAGTTGTTCTTTTTGGTAAATATTGGCTTGTATTGATCTGAACTCCAACACTTATCTGTAAAAAAATCAGGATAATCTATATTTAAATGAACTAGGGTGTCTTTTTTTAAAGAGTATTTAGTCAAATCGCGATTTAAAAAAACCTCTGGAGTTGAGCGGGTATGCTTGCTAGTAATTGCGTATAAAATAGCATCGTTTTTATGCTTTATTATTGGATTAGAATTTGTAACATAAAAAACAAAACCTTGATTATAGTTGTTAAAATATTTCTTTAATACCACTTCTCTATTTTTCATTATATATATTCTGCCTATGGTTACAGGAAATAATAAAGAATCTTTGGTAATGGGAAAATAAAAACCTTGAAAATTAGTAACCCTATTAATTCCAGAGGGTTCTATCGGAATCTTTTCCAATAGCTTTTTCTTATCCCAATCGTAAATGTCTAATAAAGATTGAACTTT
>JBKDZU010000063.1:0-14159 GCA_047971505.1 Tenacibaculum sp. | reverse complement strand
GGGCGTAGAAGAGTTTCATAAATCAATAAAGAGCAATACTGTATTTGCCAAGAGCCCTACTAAAACAGTAAAAACTCAAATGAACCATTATATGTTGTCCATACTAGCGTATATAAAATTGGAATGGCTCAAACAGAGAACAAAGAAAAATCATTTTGCAATGAAGACTCAAATATATTTAGCTGCACAAAAAGCGGCTTACCTTGAGTTGAAAAAGTTATCAACAAATAGAGTCGCTTAATCGATTTTGTCCCTGTTTTTTTGCGTAAGGTGAGTTACTTATTTTAAAATATTTATTTAAACAAACTAAAGTTTTACTTGGTTTGTTCTTTTTTTAACATGTTAATATCCTCAATAATATTTTGCATTTTTTCTTTTTTAGTACCATCGTAAATACCTCTGATACGGCGCTGTTTATCGATCAACACAAAATTTTCTGTATGTATAAAATCATTTTCATCGCCATTACCCTCATCTAAAACTGCAAAATAATTCTTTCGAGCAAGGTTGTAAATATGCTTTTTATCTCCAGTTGTTACATTCCACTTACCATCAATAATACCATATTTATCTGCATAGGCTCTCAAAACTGAAATGCTGTCAATTACAGGAGTTACTGAATGCGACAAAAACATTACTTCATCGTCATTTTTATAGTATTTTTGCAATTCAACCATGTTATTAGCCATGCTAATACAAATTGATTGACAGCGCGTAAAAAAGAAATCGGCTATGTAAATTTTATTTTCGTAATCCTTGTGGCTTATAGTATCTCCATTTTGATTTACTAAATAAAAATTTCCCACCCTGTGATTTTTTGTTTTATTTCTTATTGAAACATCTACCAGCTTAGGGTTGATATCTTTAGGATTATAAACAGGTAATTTATCGTCCTTTTTTACCAAATGATAGTAAACCGGAATACCAACAGCAGTAAAAACAAGCAAAAACACAAAGGTGCTTTTTGATTTTTTGAAGAATTTAAAACTCATTCTTTAATTATTTTATACAAAAATACAACGAAATACCTCCCTGCTATAGGCTTGTAATAAAAAAGTTTGTTAAAAAAAAGATTGGCTGCTAAACTTGCTTTTAGAACTCTTTTTAAAACCATATCTTTGTCAGGTTTTTTAAACTTTAAATTTTTTTAGATTCAAAACCGTTTATGGAAATTTTAATTAAAGCATCACAATTCATCTTAAGTTTATCTCTACTGATCATACTTCATGAATTAGGTCATTTTATTCCTGCTAAACTATTTAAAACCAAGGTTGAAAAATTTTATCTATTTTTTGACTACAAGTTTTCTTTATTTAAAAAAAAAATAGGCGAAACCGTTTACGGTTTGGGTTGGATACCTCTAGGGGGTTATGTTAAAATTGCTGGTATGATCGATGAAAGTATGGATACTAAGCAAATGAAACAAGAGCCAAAGCCTTGGGAGTTTAGATCAAAACCTGCTTGGCAACGCTTAATTATTATGTTGGGCGGAGTAAGTGTTAACTTTGCTTTAGGTATTTTAATATACATAGGATTAATGTGGTCATACGGTGAAAAGTTTTTGCCCAACAACAATGTAAAAGACGGCATATGGGTGCAAGACTCTATTGCCCTTAGCTTAGGATTGCAAACAGGCGATAAGGTTTTAAGTATAGACGGCAAAAAAGTTAAGCGTTTTGGTCAGCTTTCTTTAGAATTTATAAACGGTAATACATTTGTCATTGAAAGAAATGGCAAGATTATCGAAAAGCAAATACCTACCGATTTAATTTCAAAACTAATTGACAGAGGTAAAAAAGCTGGAGCTTTTATTTTTTTGAGATACCCTTTTGTTATTGCTGAAATTTCAAAGGATTCTCCAAATATTAACAGTGGCTTACAACCAAAGGATATAGTGATAGATATAAACGGAAATCCGATCAAATATTTTGATCAAGCTAAAGTTTTGTTAGAAAAATACAAGGGTCAAAAAATACAACTTGGCGTAAAAAGAGGAATTGAGCAGCTCAAAATTAACGTACAGGTTTCGAACAACGCAACTCTAGGAGTTATTCTAGGAAGTCTGTCTTTAGATGACTTAGAAAAATTAGGATACTACAAACTGGCCAACAATTCTTATTCTTTATTTGAGGCTGTTTTTGTAGGAATTGACAAGGCTTGGACTACCCTAACGGGTTATGTTAAGCAATTAAAAAAAATTGTAAATCCTAATACTGGAGCTTACAAAGGTCTAGGAGGGTTTATTACCATTGGCAGTATTTTCCCATCGCAGTGGAGTTGGTATGCTTTTTGGAACATAACTGCTCTGCTTTCAATAATGTTAGGTTTTATGAACTTATTGCCCATCCCTGCCCTAGATGGCGGTCATGTAGTGTTTACACTATGGGAAATAATTACAGGTAAAAAACCAAGTGATAAATTTTTAGAATACGCCCAAATAGCTGGTTTTATTTTGCTTATTTCCTTGTTGATATTTGCAAATGGCAATGATATTGTCAGAGTATTAAAATAGCTTTTTATATTGGTAAATGGAATTGCAGAGGCCTTTTAAAAAAATTATCCATATTGATATGGATGCTTTTTACAGTTCAATTGAACAGTTAGACAATGCAAAGCTTAGAGGTATACCTATTGCTGTTGGCAGTAGCGAGGCAAGAGGAGTTGTTGCCGCTGCAAGTTACGAGGCTCGAAGGTTTGGTGTAAAATCAGCAATGAGCGGGGCTTTGGCAAAGCTAAAGTGTCCGCATATTATTTTTGTCAAGCCTAGATTTGATAGATATAAAGAAATTTCAAACAAACTGAGAAGTGTTTTTTATCGCTATACTAACTTGGTAGAACCTCTGTCATTAGATGAGGCTTATTTAGATGTAACCGAAAACAAAAAGGGGAATCCTTCGGCAAGTTTAATAGCAAGCGAAATTAGACAGATTATTTGGGATGAATTACAATTAACTGCTTCAGCCGGAATTTCCATCAATAAATTTTTAGCTAAAATTGCTTCTGATATCAACAAGCCTAACGGACAAAAAACAATAAATCCTGCCGAGGTAATCAGTTTTTTAGAGCAATTACCCGTAAATAAGTTTTACGGAGTTGGCAAGGTTACCTCGGCAAAGATGTACAAATTAGGAATATTCACAGGTTTGGACCTAAAGCAAAAATCACTAAGTGAATTAAGTGCTGTTTTTGGCAAAGCTGGAACTTTTTATTACAATGTGGTAAGAGGCATTCAAAACAGCCCTGTAAAACCCAACAGAATTAGAAAATCAATAGCTACAGAAAGAACTTTTTCAGAAAATATTTCGTCTGAAATATACATGTTAGAGCGCTTAAATAAAATTGCCGATCAACTGGAAAAAAGAATGCTTTATTTGAATGCTAAAGGGAAAACTATTAGCCTTAAAATTAAGTACAGCAATTTTAGCCTGCAAACCAGAAGCAAAACCCTAGAGCGATACATAGCTTGTAAAAAAGAATTTATGCCAGTGGTAAAAGAACTTTTATATCAATCTAGACTTCCCGAATCGGTTAGGCTATTGGGCATATCTATCAGTAATTTAAGCACGCAAAAGAAAGAGCCTGTTTGGGTTCAACTATCATTTAATTTTTAATATTAAGGATATTTTAAGTAATACTTTTATCCCTCCTATTTGTTAGTTTAATCGATACAACAATATAATTAATTTTTTACAAACAATTGATTTTTAGCAATTTAACAATACAAGATCCTTGCACGGTAAAGCTGACAAAAAAAAGATAAAAAGATCATTTAAAAAACTATTTATCAGCATATTATTTTGTATATTTAGACATTATTTCACACAAAAACCCTACATTGGCAGATAGTATTTGCGATATACGAGCCAGAAAAATAAAAACGACCTTCTTCAATCAAATCAATAAACTTAATTGGAAACCCTTAAGAAAAGTCATCAGCAAACACAATAGAGGCAAAAGTATTGTTGGGCAACCCAGTTATGACGGTCTGTTATTATTTAAAATGTGTTTACTTCAAACATGGTATGGTCTTAGCGACTATGAGGTTGAAGACCGCGTAAATAACAGCATTTCTTTTGGCTACTTCTGCGGATTGAACATTGACCAAGTATCCCCAGACCACAGTACCTTTAGTAGATTCACAACAGCCATGACCAAAGCTAGCGCCTTTGAACCTTTGTTTAAAGAGATCAACAGGCAACTTGAAGTTCATAAGATCATCGTTAAAAGTGGAGCCATAGTAGATGTCAGTGTGATAAATATCCCGCTAAAGCCAAAAGACAAAACCAATTATAAAGTAATAGAAGATTGTGATAAGGATAAGCCCGTGACAGAGGAAAGAGTATCCAAATAGTGTAGATAAAGATGCCTCATGGTTACAAAGAGCACCATGTTACAGATCAAGGAAGTTTGGTTGTCGGTGCGGCAACTACCAAAGCGAGTACCAATGAAATATCAAATTTAGAATAAGTTTTAGATGCAGCAGACTTACCAGAGAATATTCCATTAAAGGCAAATAAAGGTTTATCAGTCAAAGAAAAATGCTGAACTGCTTATAAAAAAAACGCAAATTGAAGAACTATATTCTAAGGAAAGCACACAAAGGCAAGTCATTGACAAATTGGGAGAAAAAGTTTGACAAATTAATCGGCAAAAAAGAACAAAAACGAATAAAACATCAAGCAAAAAGTATTCATATAGACCTAATTTCTCCTGAATGAGAACCAAAAATTCGAGGTAAAAAACGAAATATTAAAACCTAATTAGGATTGTGCAACGGTCTTAAATATATAGATATTTTATTAGCATATTGATTACAAGTTATTTAAAGTGATATATTTTTATAAATATAAAAACTGAATAGAGTATTGGCTTTACAATTAGGATAAAAAAATTATTTTTGTCGCAAAGTTTTTATTTTGGGAATTATACGGCTAAACAACATACGTCTATATACCAATCACGGTTGTTTGGTGGAAGAGAGCGAAATAGGCTCTGAGTACAAGGTAGATATAGAAGTAATGGCTAATTTGAGCAAATCTGCACAAACTGACCAATTAGCTGATACAGTAAATTATGTTTACCTAAACACTATTGTAGAGCAAGAAATGGCGGTGCGTTCAAAATTGCTTGAACATGTTGCCAAGCGTATAGTAGACAGGATATTAAAAGAAATATCTTTAGTAGATAAGGTACAAGTAAGCGTAGCTAAAATAAACCCTCCCATTGGAGGCAGTGTTGAACAGGTAGAGGTTGTATTAAATGAAATTCGTAAAAACTCTGATTAATATCTAAAACTTAGAGGTGGTTTACAGCCAATACATTTTGAGCTTGGCTTGCTTTTTTTACTACTTTTACTATATGCTTTAACCAGTTAAATTTAAGGTATAAATCAAATATTAAAAAAATAACACCAATATTTTAGCTAAAAAGCTTTGCAGTTGTGTTAGGTTTTTTTTATTAGCTTTATTTTAGTGAGGTATTAAAAATCAAAAATTTAACTCAAATTTACTCTATGCTTAAATTACTAATTATAAATGGCCCTAACTTAAATTTGCTAGGGAAGAGAGAGCCAGAGGTATATGGCAACAATAGTTTTGAAAGTTATTTTAAAAACTTAAAAAACAAATTTGCAGAGGTTGATTTGAATTATTATCAATCAAATATAGAAGGAGAGTTAATAAACAAAATACACCAAATGGGCTTTAGCTACAGCGGAATAGTGTTAAATGCTGGAGCGTATACACATACTTCAATAGCTTTGGCAGATGCCGTAAAGGCCATTAAAACTCCTGTTGTAGAATTGCATATTTCAAATATTTACGCCAGAGAGTCTTTTAGGCATAAAAGCTATTTAGCGCCATATGCAAAAGGTAGTATATCGGGTTTCGGCTTAAAGGGTTATGAGTTGGCTATTCAGAGTTTTTTATAGTTTTTAAAATATAGCTATAGCGAATAATTAACAATACATAAAAAGGTAAAAGTACATAGGGGAACTGCTGTATTTTAAAAATTTGCACAACAAGCATTAAAGCTAAAAATAAAAGCATAAGTTGTACATATTTATACGTCCATTTTAATGGCTTTTTTTTGTGGATAAAATAAGCGATAAATAAATTAGGGGCAAATGCCCATAAAAAATTAAAATTATTTGAAGCTGTTAGGTGATTGGTAAAGAACCACAAAAAAATAATAAAAATTCCAAAAAGTCCAGTAGTGCTGAGTAAAAAGCTGTCAAACCAAAGTGTTCTCGTTTTGCGTTTATTATCTTTAAAGGTCAAATACAATCCAAAGACTAAAATAACCAAAAACACTAGCAAAGGGTTTACAGTATCGGATTTCACTCTTTTTTCAGGATAGTCTAATAGTGTATTTGTTCTAAAAACCAAGTTTTCTTCCTCAGTATTTTTTTTGATTTTAGAAACTGCCAAAGCTGCAAAAACATAATCGGGTAAAAACATATACTGATAGGCTGAAGCTGTTTTATCTAAGATATTTCCTAAAGCTAAATTAATACCCAAACTACCCCAGGTATTAATTCCAATTTCCTTATTCATCAATTGTCTGATACTTTGTTTTTTGGTTATAAAACTGCTTTTAAAAGACACTAAATCGCCCAGATTTTTTTTGATAATATCCCTAGGTTTGCTAGAACAATTATTAAAAAAAGGATCGTAAAAATAGCTGGCATTTTTAGGTATTGCATTGTTTTCTAAATAATAAAAAAAAGTATTTTTCTGTTTGGAGTTAAGGTTCAACTGCTGCTCTTTAACCCATCTTTTATCATTTTTATACAACCTTAACGAGGCAGCAAAAGGATAGCGCACTAAACGGTACGTCATATTTCCCTTGATAAAATTTGTGTAAAAGTTAGCTTCTGAAGAATCAAAAACACCGTAGTTATAAACCAAGTCTAAGCGATACATTGGATCTTTTATCCTAATTGCTGTATGTCCAAATTTTTCGTATAATTTATCTCCAGGACCGTAGGTGATAATACTTATTTTAGAAAAGTTAGACAATCGCAAGCTTTGGGCATTACTTGAAACTAAAAAAAAGAACACAAAAAATGATATTATTAAGTATTTATCCCGCATAGTTTTTATATATTGTAAAACTGTTAGTTAATATTGATTAATATTTTTTAATTACCACAACTCAAATGTAAGCTATAAACCGCAATATACTAAAGCAAATTGCATATAAAATTTAGTGCAAATATCTATAAAGGGCAAGCACTATATGTTTAATTATTTAACACCTTGTTTTTTATGTAAATTATAATTGATTATTTGCTCAATTAATACAGCTTAATTTTAGACTCAGATTGTACTGCGTAACTATGTATCTAATTTAATAAATAAATTGTAAAGTTATACACTATAAAATCTTTATTATTTTTGTTTACAATATATCAAAAAACACTTATGAGCATTAAAAAACACCTTCCCAATATCATTACCTTAGGAAATATGTTGTGTGGCACTATGGCTACTTTGTTTGCTGTTGATGAGGATTTTTACAAAACTGCCCTTATGGTGCTTATTGGAATAGGCTTAGACTTTGCAGATGGCTTTATAGCTAGAATTTTAAAAGTGCATAGTGAATTGGGGAAACACTTAGATTCTTTAGCAGATATGGTTACCAGTGGCGTAGTGCCTGGAATAGTAATGTTGCAATTACTAGCAAATGCTATTGACAATAAAGCAGTTGGTTATTTTGGTATTGAACAGTTTAACAAAACAGGAAGCCTTATTCCTTATGCTGGCTTGTTACTTAGCTTAGCTGCTGGCTATAGATTGGCAAAATTTACTGCTAATGCAGAGCAATCAGATAATTTCATAGGCTTACCCGCCCCAGCTATGAGTTTATTTGTAGTTTTTCTGCCTTTGGCAAATCAGTATACCGAAGTGGATTTTTTTAAAAAACTTATTCAAGATCAACACTTTTTATTAATTGTAACAATTGCATTGGCTTGCTTAATGAATGCTAGATTACATTTGTTTTCATTAAAGTTTAAAACATTTTCACTAAAAGAAAATTCAGTAAAATACATTTTTTTAGTGCTGAGTATTGCTTTGATAGTGCTTTTTAAAATAGTGGGTATCCCCTTGATAATTTTGTTGTATATAATTTTATCGGTACTTGAAAAGCTGATCATAAAACATCTCTGATCTAATGGCTTAGTTACATATAATTTGTTGTAAAATTTGATAAAAAATAATTGAAATTCATAGATTATTTACTTTAATAAAGAATTTATCTTTATTGGTGTGTATGCCAGCCGTAGAGTTGTTTTTACAATTAACAAAACACCTTAAAAATAACAAAATGACAGCTAGTTAATCAAACCAGCGCGTTTTAAAAGTGCATTAGTTTTAGGTTCTTTACCTCTAAAGCGCTTGTATAGCTTCATAGGTTTTTCGGTACCTCCTTTTGAAAGTATATGTTCTTTAAACTTATTGGCAACTTCTTTATTAAAAACACCCTTTTGTGTAAAGTATTCAAAGGCATCAGCATCTAATACTTCAGCCCATTTATACGAGTAATAACCTGCAGAGTAACCTCCTTGGAAAATATGCGAAAAAGAGGTGCTCATGCAATTTTGATCAATAGCAGGATATAATTGGGTGCTTGCCAAAGCTTTGTTTTCAAAATCTTTAACTGATGTAATATCTTCTAAATTTTCAGTATTGTGCCAGTGCAGGTCTAACAGTGCAAAACCAATTTGACGCAGTGTTTGCATCCCTTGGTGAAAATTTGCCGATTCTTTTATCTTTTTAATATACTCCATAGGGATAATTTCTCCTGTTTGATAGTGTTTGGCAAAAAGCTCAAGAGCTTGTTTTTCATAGCACCAATTTTCAAAGAGCTGACTAGGTAATTCAACAAAATCCCAAGAAACTGAGGTCCCCGATAGGCTTTTGTAAGTAGTGTTGGCAAGCATGCCGTGTAAGGCATGACCAAACTCGTGAAATAAGGTAGTCAGTTCGTTAAATGTCAACAAGCAAGGCTTAGTTTTGGTTGTCTTATTAAAGTTGCAAACAATTGAAATATGAGGTCTTTCGTTAACTCCATTTAAAATTTGTTGAGCTTTGTATAAAGTCATCCACGCACCACTGCGTTTTCCAGATCGGGTATAAAAATCGGTATAAAAATATGAAATAAATTTGCCATTATTATCGCTAACACTATAAGCTTTTACATCTTTGTGATAGGTATCAATATAACTTATTTCTTTAAAGTTCAAATCGTACAAACGATGCGCAATTGTAAACAGTCCTTCAACAGCATAGCTTAATTCAAAGTAGGGTTTTAGCAGCTCTTGGTCTAAGTTAAACAGTTCTTTTTTTAGCTTCTCAGCGTAGTAGGCAGAGTCCCATTTTTCAAGTCGATCTATATTGTCTAATTTTTTAGCATAATTTTCAAGCTTGTTAAACTCATGTTCAGCAACAGGTCGAGCCTTTTTGAGTAGCTTGTGCAAAAAGTCATAAACTTTTTTAGGAGTTTCTGCCATGCGTTGTTCTAAAACAAAAGCAGCATGCGTTTTATAACCCAATAGCTTAGCTCGCTCATGACGTAATTTTACAAGTTGTAAAACAATTTGTTCATTGTTGTATTTGTTTTTTTGAAAAGCTTTTTTACCAAAGGCAAGGGCTAGTTTTTTGCGTAACTTTCGGTTTTCTGCATAAGTTATAAAGGCTTTATAGCTAGGGTAATCGAGAGTAAAAAGCCAGCCTTCTCGCTTGCGTTGTTTTGCCAAAATTTTAGCCCTCTCTATAGCGCTGTTGGGCAAACCTGCTAAGTCTTGTTCGCAGCTAATCAGCATTTCAAAGGCATTAGTTTCTGCCAATACACGTTCGCCAAACTGTAGCGACAATTTAGCTATTGTAGCATCTAAGTTGCGTAGCTTGGTTTTTTCGCTTTCGTTTAAATTAGCACCATTGCGCACAAAATCCTCGTATTGTTTGTACAGTAGCATGTTTTGTTCAGGGCTTAAATTCAATTTGTCTTTTTGTTGATAAACAGTTTTTATGCGTTTAAACAATTTTTGATTTAGAATTATATCATTTTTAAACTCCGTGAGCCAAGGTGTAATTTCTTGAGCAATTTTTTGTATTTCATCATTTGTTTCTGCCGCATTTAAGTTAAAAAAAATCACACTTATCCTATCTAGTTTTTTGCCCGTATTATCAAGGGCTGCTACTGTGTTTTCAAAGCTTGGGCTTTGGTTGTTTTCAACTAGTGCATTTACCTCATTTTTTGCTATTTCAATAGCTTTTTTTATTGCAGGCTTGTAGTTTTCTAGTTTAATTTCAGAAAAGGGTACTGCGTCAAAATCTCTTAAAAGTGGATTCATTATTTTAGGTTTATCAAATTCAACTAATTAAGTTCAGTTTTTTAATTTGAGTTTAGTTTTTATTGAATATCAACTGTCCTATAAAATAGTTATTATTTAGCCGTTGTTAATACTTTTGCAGCAAAGTAGGTTAACTATACAAAAAGATAAAAATAATTTTAGTCTTTTTACCGAACACTAATATGTTTAAGTTTATTATGGTATATACTTGTGTTTTAAAATATGTAATAAAGAAAGATTTATAAATTCAACTTTGAGTTCTCAGAAATATATAACAAGTTAATTTTGTTAGCTTGCTCTGCTTTTTCTTAGACCTTTTGTTTAGGTTTAAAAAAGTAATTAAACGTACTTTAGGTTAGTTGTTGCTTAAGTTTTTCAGAGGCTTTTTTAACTTTTAGCTTTAGGTTTTCTTTATAGCTTTTAATTTTATCTAAAATACCTTTGTCAGAAACAGCCATTATTTGCGCTGCTAAAATGCCTGCATTTTTAGATCCATTTAGAGCCACACTTGCTACAGGTACTCCGCTGGGCATTTGTAAGATTGATAAAACAGAATCCCAACCTTGTATTGAATTAGCACTCTTTATAGGAACGCCAATAACAGGTAAAGGGCTTAAGCTTGCTACCATACCCGGAAGATGAGCGGCTCCACCTGCACCTGCAATAATTACCTTAATTCCGTGCTTATGAGCTTCTTTTGCATAGTTGTACAGCTTTTCTGGACTGCGATGTGCCGATACTATATCAATTTCAAACTCAATATCGAAACTTCTTAAAATATCAACTGCCTCTTGCATGATTGGGAAATCAGAATCACTTCCCATAATAATTCCTACCATAATTTTATTCTGCTATTATTTTAACCTTTGCTTTTATGTGTTGGGCTATTTTTAAAGCCTTATCAATACTGCTGTTTATCAACGTTATATGTCCCATTTTGCGAAAAGGCTTGGTTGTTTTTTTACCGTAAATATGCACCGTAGCGCCTTCTGCTTTAAATGCTTCTTCTATATTTTGATAAAGTGCCCTGCCAGTATAACCTTCAGCGCCCACTAGGTTTAGCATAACTCCAGTTTGCTTGGTGTTTGTGCTTCCTAAAGGAAGATTTAAAATACTGCGCAAATGTTGTTCAAACTGATTTGTATAGCTTGCCTCAACAGTGTAGTGCCCAGAATTATGAGTTCTAGGAGCTACCTCATTAACTAATATTTCATCGCTTTGTGTTTGAAACATTTCAACTGCCAATAAACCTACAAAATTAAACGATTCAACAACTTTTAGGGCAATTTTTTTTGCCTTTAGGGCTATGTTATCATCAATTCTCGCCGGGCAGATAATATATTCAAGTTGATTGGCTTCTGAGTGAAATTTCATCTCAACCACTGGATAAGTTTTAACTTCTCGGTTTTTGTTTCTAGCTACTATAACGGCTAGTTCACTTTTGAGAGAAATTAATTTTTCGGCAATACAAGCTACTGATGGTAAGCTATTTATGTCATCATAAGTATTAACTATTTTTACCCCATTACCATCGTATCCAAATTTTGCTGCTTTCCAAACAAACGGAAAATTAAGTGTTTTGTTATAAGTAGCTTGCTTTAGCTGCTGTAATGACTCATAACTTGTAAAATTGGCAGTCGGAATATTATTGTTGTGATAAAAATTTTTTTGAAGTGCTTTGTTTTGAATAATTCTTAAATTTTCGGGTTTAGGTAAAATTGTTATCCCCTCGGCTTGTAACTTTATTAATGCATCAATATTGACATTTTCAATTTCAACGGTTAGCAGATTAACCTTTTTGCCAAACTGGTAAATTGTATTAAAATCTAGCAAATCACCTTGATAAAATTCCTTGCATATCTGTGCGCATGGCGATTCAGAGTCTGCATCTAAAACTGCAGTAGAGATAGCTAGTTTTTGGGCTTCAAAAAGCAACATTTTTCCCAATTGACCACCGCCTAATATCCCTAATCTAAAATTTAAAGAAAGGTAATTCACATAAATAAGTTTAAGAGTTATACACTACGCTTGTTATTACTTTATAAAACGAAATAAAACTCATCCTTTAAAATAATTGCATTTTAAATAAATGTTTTATTGTTTACTGAAAATCAGTTGCTTATTTGCAAGGTGCTGCCGCTTTGTGTAACTGTATATAATCTGGCTCCGCCCTCGCAGTTGTTTTGACCAGAAATTAAACTGCCGTTGAGCATATTATATCTGTTTTTATCGCAAGGACATTCTAAAATTGGAGGGTTTAAAATCATGGGCTCTGCACAATCACTGTTGGGGCACTTTCTATCTAAAGCTACATAAGAACTAAAGGAGCCCTGACTGCCTCTGTTAAATAAAACTATTCCACTTATGCCACCATTAATCTCAGCCGTTCCGTTGGGAGTTAGCAAACCGTTTAACTGAGGGCTGTTTAAACTTACTGTAATAGGTTGTATACTGTTTTGAAAACAACTGTTTACAGTGACTTCATTTTTACATGAAACTAAATAAATTAAAGATAATATAAAAAAAAACTTTATCATATTATTTATTGTTTTTTAATATTTTAGCTGTATATAATTGTTATATACTATGAATTTAGTGCATCTATTAATCCTGTATAATTTTAGGTGTTTACCCTTAATTTTTACAGTGCAGTTAAAAACAGTTTGTGTCAACATTAATTTCACCTTTATGAGTTAAGCTTAGCAATAGAACATTATTTTATTATATATCAATGTGTATATTGACAAATCAATTTGCGAATTTACAAAAATTTTGTACATTTGTTTTGTTATCTCATCCCAAATGGTTTGAGATTTTTTAAATTTAAGGGAGTTATGGGCAACGTATCGTATTATACAGAACAAGGATTAAAAAAATTAAAAGATGAATTAGCTCATTTAGAACAAGTTGAAAGACCGCGAGTTTCTCAAGAAATTGCAGATGCTCGCGATAAAGGAGATTTAAGTGAAAATGCAGAATATCATGCAGCAAAAGAAGAACAATCAATTTTAGAAACTAAAATTGCTAAGCTTAAAAACTTGGTAGCAAATGCTCGTTTAATAGATAAAAGCAGGTTAGATACTTCTAAGGTTTTGATTCATTCAATAGTAAAAATTAGAAATGCTACCAATAACAAAGAGTTTAGTTATACATTGGTGGCTGATAGTGAAAGCGATCTAAAGAAAGGAAAACTGTCAATAAACTCTCCTATAGGAAAAGGCTTGTTGGGCAAAAAGGTGGGCGATATAGCTGAAATTGAAGTGCCAAATGGCATAATGAAGTTTGAAATTACCAACATATCTCGATAGTTATTATTTTGCCCTATACTCTAAGAGCTATAAAAAATTACACTAACAAATAAAACTAGGTGTTTAGGATTAGCTAAATAGCCAAATTCTTTTTACTTTTACAACAAAACCAAAAAAATATGGCAAGTATTTTTACAAAAATAATTAAAGGAGAATTGCCTTGTTATAAAATTGCTGAAGATGCTGATTTTTTTGCATTTTTAGATATATATCCAAATGCAAAAGGGCACTGCTTAGTAATTCCGAAAAAAGAAGTAAACAAAATTTTTGATCTGCCACAGGCAGAATACCTCGGCTTAATGGCTTTTGCCTACAGAGTGGCTAAGGCATTAAAAAAAACTATCCCTTGTGATAGAATTGGGATGAGTGTTATTGGTTTAGAAGTGCCCCATGTACACGTGCACTTGATACCAATTAAAAAAATGGATGATATGCGTTTTGTAGTAAAGGTAAAACTTATTGTAAAAGAATTTAACTCAATAGAAAAAGCTTTT
>JBKDZU010000062.1:0-19283 GCA_047971505.1 Tenacibaculum sp. | reverse complement strand
TCCCCAAATATTTCATCACAAAGTCGTCTTAGGTTGGCTACCTCGTTGTCGTCAATAGATATAAAAATCACTCCATCATCTTTTAATAAATTACGAGCTAATTTTAAACGAGGATACATCATATTGAGCCAGTTTGAGTGGTAACGACCGCTGGTATCGCTATTGGTGCTTAGCTTTTTGCCATTTTCATCTGTTTGAGCTGTTAGTTTTAGGTAATTACTTAAATTGTCTTTGTAGTTGTCTTTATATACAAAGTCCTTGCCTGTGTTATATGGCGGGTCTATGTAGATCATTTTTACTTTTTGGTGGTAACTCTTTTGAAGTAGTTTTAACACCTCGAGGTTGTCGCCTTCAATATAAAGGTTTTGAGTGGTATCCCAGTCTACACTTTCTTCTGGAGCAGGACGCAAGGTTCCTGTACTTGGTTTTTGGGCTTCTTTACGAGCATTTGACTTACCATTCCACGTAAAGCTAAAGCGTTCGTTTTCGGTATCGATATGCTCTCCGAGGGTTGCTCTTAGCTCTTGCCAGTCAATTTTTCCTTCTTTAAAAACCTCTGGAAATAATTGTTGTAGCTGCTGTATATTATTCAAAACCATGTCTGTGCTTTTACTTAAAGGGTCGTTATGGTTAATTTTGTTCATGTTTTAGCGTATCTATAAAATATAATTGCAATAAATTTAGTTAGTTTTATTGAAAAGCATACAAAAATATTTTTTTTTCAGTTATTTACCAATAAAATATCCCATACCTTTTTCTTGTCATTGTCAATTTTACTGAAATATGCCAACACAATTAACTTTTTTGTTAAGCTGTTAAATACAAGGTTGTGTTTTTTAAGTAAAATAGTGTGTTTTTATTAAAATTTAATATTTGTGTATCATTTAGCTGTGGTTTTAATTTCGATATTATTTTTGCATAGTAAATTATACAGATGGATATTATTAATAAATACTTTGCCCATATTACGGAAGAGCAACAAAGGCGATATGCAAAATTGCAGAGTTTGTACAAGGATTGGAATTTGAAAATTAATCTAGTATCGCGCAAGGATATAAATGAGTTGTATTTGCGTCATATTTTGCACTCTTTAGTTATAGCTAAAGTGTTGGAGTTTAAACCCAAGGCTAAAGTTATTGACGTGGGTACTGGCGGTGGTTTTCCAGGGATTCCTTTGGCTATTTTGTTTCCCCAAACTCAGTTTCACTTAGTTGATTCGATAGGCAAAAAAGTAAAAGTAGTTGATGAAATTGTTGACGTATTAGGTTTGTTAAATGTAAAAACTAGCTACAGCAGAATTGAACAGCTTGAAGATAGTTGTGATTTTGTTGTGGGCAGAGCCGTTGCTCAAATGGAAACTTTTTACAGATGGGTTAAAAATAAGATACACAAAAAACAAAATCACAGTTTAAAAAATGGTATTTTATATTTAAAGGGTGGTAATTTAACACAAGAATTATCAAACTTTAACAATGCTTTTGTTTACGAACTATCGGACTACTATAGCGAGCCTTTTTTCGATACCAAAAAATTGGTTTATCTTCCTGTTTAAGTGAAGTTTAATACAATAGATATAACACCAATAGATATAAAAATTGCTTGTGCTTTTGTCGCTGTAGTAAAGGGTGAAATGGAGTTGTAACTCAATCTTAAAGTTATTTTGAAAAACATAGTTTTATGGCTGATATTAGTTGCAAAAACTCTTAATTTTTATTTATAATTACCACTGTTTTGTTTTTGCAGTTTTTTTGCCAAGTATTTGGCGGTATAGGATTCTTTGTTTTTAATGAGTTCTTCGGGTGTTCCTGAAAAAATTAAAGAGCCTCCTTTTTTGCCTCCTTCAAGCCCGAGATCAATTATATAATCGGCACATTTAATAAGTTCAATGTTGTGTTCAATTACGATGATGGAATGTCCTTTCTCAATTAAGGCATTAAACGAGTCTAAAAGTTTTTTTATATCGTGAAAATGCAGTCCAGTGGTTGGTTCGTCAAAAATAAATAAGGTTTTGTCAGCGGTGCTTCCTTTAATTAAAAATGAGGCTAGCTTTATGCGTTGTGCCTCGCCTCCTGAAAGGGTAGAGGAAGATTGCCCTAACTGAATATAACCTAAACCTACATCTTGCAAAGGTTTTAGCTTAGTGGCTATTTTTGTTTGCTTGTGCTGCTTAAAAAAATGTATAGCTTGGTCTATACTTAAATTGAGTATTTGATCTATGTTTTTTTTGTTAAAGCTAACTTCTAAAACTTCCTTTTTAAAGCGCTTGCCTTTACAAGTATCGCAGGGCAGATGTACATCTGCCATAAATTGCATTTCTACAGTAACCTCGCCTTCGCCTTTGCAAATTTCACAGCGACCGCCATCGACGTTAAACGAAAAGTGCTTGGGTTGTAAGTTGTTAATTTTTGCTAATTTTTGCTCTGAAAACAGCTTCCTAATATCGTCATAAGCTTTGATATAGGTTACAGGGTTCGATCTCGAAGAACGACCTATAGGATTTTGGTCTATAAACTCAACGTGTTTTAAAAATTCATAATTGCCGCTTACACTTGTATGCTGACCCAACTTACTTCCATATCCAATTAGTTGTTTTTGCATAAAGGGATATAAGATTTTTCTTAGCAAGGTGCTTTTCCCACTTCCCGAAACTCCAGTGACAACAGTTAGATTATTTAACGGGAAGGAAACGTCAATATTTTTTAAATTGTTTTCTCGAGCTCCTATAATTTGAATTTTACTACTGTGTGTTCTTCTCTTTTTAGGGATTTCAATGCTTAGTTTTTCTGACAGATATTGGCTGGTTAGTGAGTTTGACTTTAGCATTTCTTGATAAGTGCCCACTACTACTATCTCTCCTCCATAAAAACCTGCCTGTGGTCCCATATCTATAATATAGTCGGCTTGTTTCATAATATCTTCATCGTGTTCAACTACAATTACAGTATTGCCTAAATTTCGTAAGTTTTTAAGCACACTTATTAAGCGTTGCGTATCTTTTGGATGCAAACCTATGCTTGGTTCATCTAAAATATACATAGAGCCTACTAGGCTACTCCCTAAAGAGGTTGCTAGGTTAATACGCTGGCTTTCACCTCCCGAAAGGCTGTTAGAAGCTCTGTTTAAGTTTAGGTACTGCAAGCCTACATCTTGTAAAAATTGAAGCCTGTTGTTTATTTCTTTTAACAAGCGCTTTGCTATTTTTTTATCACTTTCAGATAATTTAATATTTCTAAAAAAATCGCTTAGTTCATCAAGAGGAATACTCACTAATTCCGATATGGTTTTGCCGCTAACTTGTACATAATTAGTTTCTTTACGCAAGCGTTTTCCGTTACATTCAGGGCAGGTTGCCTTGCCTCGGTAACGAGACAGCATAATTCTGTTTTGAATTTTGTAGCTGTTTTTTTCAAGATTTTTAAACAGTTGATCAATGCCTTTAAACTTATCTGTTCCGTTCCAAACCAACTCTTTTTGTTTTTTAGTAAGTTTAAACCAAGGCTTGTGAATAGATATGCCAAAGTTTTCAGCATATAGTATTAGGTTGTTTTTGTATTCCTTACAGCTTTCTACTTTAAAGGGTAAAATAGCATCTTGATATATAGATAGTCCTGTATTGGGGATTACCAATTCTCTATCTATACCCACTGTTTTTCCGTAACCTTGGCACAGTGTGCAAGCACCGTAAGGATTGTTAAAACTGAATAAATGAATGTTGGGCTCTAAAAAGTTAATTCCATCTAATTCAAATTTATTGCTAAATTTTACACTTGTATTGCTGGCTAGGTCTTCAATAAGGCAAAGTCCTTTGCCCTCAAAAAAGGCAGTTTGTACTGCATCGGCTAATCGATTGTAAAAATCTTCTTCGCGCTTTACTACAATTCTGTCAACTACTAAATATAAGTTATTATCGCTTATATTTTTTATAGGAAACTCGTCAATTTTATAAACAGTGTCTTGGTATTTTAAACGTGCATAGCCTTGCTGAGTTAGCATTTGCAAAGTTGTTTCAATTTTTTTGTTTTTGTCAAAACTAATTGGAGTAAGTAACAGCAGCTTGCTTTGTTCTTTGTACTTTTTTACAAAATTAACCACATCGGTAACGCTGTGTTTTTTTACTTGATTCCCAGAAATAGGAGAGTAGGTTTTGCCAATACGTGCAAATAGCAATTTTAAGTAGTCGTATATTTCTGTCGAGGTTCCTACTGTTGAACGAGGGTTGCTGGAATTTACCTTTTGTTCAATTGCAATTGCAGGAGAAATTCCCTTGATATAGTCTACCTTAGGCTTGTCTAGTTTTCCTAAAAACTGACGTGCGTAAGAAGATAGACTCTCTACATAACGCCGTTGTCCTTCTGCGTATAAGGTGTCAAAAGCTAAACTCGATTTTCCTGAGCCCGAAAGCCCTGTAATAACTACTAATTTATTTCTTGGTATAACTACATCAATATCTTTTAAGTTATGAAGTTTTGCCCCCTTTATTAAAATGTTTTCCTTTTGATTTACAGCCGAAAAATCAATTTTCATGTAGATATTTTTATTTTGTAAAGCACTCCCTGAGGTTTTGCGCGATAATTTCTCAAATATTAATTTCTTAAGCTATTTTCAACGTGTTCTAAAGCAGCTTTTTTAACTCAATTAAACATTTAATTTTTATCTTATCAGATATATATAGTGCGCAAAGTTAGTGTTTTTTGAAGTTTAAAAAGCAAACAACTATTTGGTCCTTGCACCAAAGCGTATAAAATATAATTAATCAATTTTTGTTGGCATAAAAACAATGTTGAGCCGTAAAACCCTGCTTTTACAACAAGTATAAAGACAAACCCTTGCCAGCTATTTGAAGTTTATATATTTATGCCTTGGCAATTTGTACAAGCTAATCTATAAATATTGAATGTGCAACGGCATTTTTGTGCTTAAATTCAACAAACCCATTTTTACATACCATGGCGGTGTTTCCATCCTTGCCCGCCACATATACATCATTATCCTTAACAAAAACTGAATAGGCTATGGCATCCTGCGTACCATCGGAGAACCTTATAGGCTTTCCGTTTTTCCATACTGTGGCAACTTCCTTTTCAGTGGCGTTTTCTTCAAAGCCCGCCACATATACATTATCATCCTTAACAAAAACTGAAGAGACTATGGCATGCTGCATACCATTGGTAAGCCTTATAGGCTTTCCATTTTTCCATACTGTGGCAACTTCCTTTCCAGCGGCGCTTAACTCAAAGCCTGCCACATATACATCATTATCCTTAACAAAAACTGAAATGGCTGCGGCATGCTGCATACCATCGGAGAGCCTTATAGGTTTTCCATTTTTCCATACTGTGGCAACTTCCTTTTCAGTGGCATTTTTCTCAAAGCCTGCCACATATACATTATCATCCTTAACAAAAACTGAAATGGCTCTGGAATCCTGCGTACTATTGGTAAGCCTTATAGGTTTTCCATTTTTCCATACTGTGGCAACTTCCTTTCCAGCGGCGTTTTTCTCAAAGCCTGCCACATATATATTATCATCCTTAACAAAAACTGAATAGGCTTCGGCATGCTGCGTACTATTGGTAAACCTTATAGGGTTTCCATTTTTCCATACTGTGGCAACTTTCTTTCCAGCGGCGTTTTCCTCATAACCCGCCACATATATATTTGGTGGGGGAGGTGTTTTATTATAAGAAAATAACGCAAAAAGTACAAATAAAGCTGTAAAAAGATTTTTTTTTGACCTCATTTTTTTGTGATTTTGTTCTATTAAGATAACAGTTTTATTTACAGGCTAAGTTATAAAAAATAAATAACTATTATTTATTTTAAAAAGTGTTTTGTGAGTGCCTTAAGTTTGTAAGGAATTACATTCTATAAGTTTCTATTTAAGCTTTGCATTAAAGCTTATAAAGCACTATTAATCAATATATTACATTTAAAAAGTAATTGAGTATATTTTAATATTTAAATTAAATATTTAACGTATTAATTGTATTATATTTACCTTATTTCAGAAACTATTTTAATTTTTTCAGATTAGATTATGCGTAAACGATTCGAGCAACGAAACCCATCCGTTAGGTTGGTCGGAACGACTTTTTAATCCTTGTGAAACGCCTTAAAAAAAGAGGTATGCAATACTTTGTTTTTTTAATCAAGGCTGTATATATGAAATTAAAAACTGACCTCAAAAATTTTATTTATTCGCTGCTATTGCATTTTACTTTTAAACTTGCTGGGGCTGGTTTTTTTAGGCCAGTGATTATTTGAGGTGTTTATATCAGCTGTTTCTAGATCGGGGTCAATTACTATATTTTTTATTTCTTTATCGGAAGTGAAAAGCCTAAATGCTTGATGGTCGTTTTTTTGCCATATCTGAGCAGGGAATTTATGCCGTTCTTTGGTTTGATCTGCAAAGGTTAATTCAACTATAATAGGCATAACTAAACCTCCCGGTTTTTCAAATTCGACTTGATAAATATATTTTGGAAACTCTTTTAAGTTAGCTTTTTTATCAGCAGATAAATTACTTATATAAGCATTGAGTTCTTGGTTGTTTGCCTTTTCTTTATCGGTAGTTAGGTATATTTGCTTTTCTAGTTTGGCAAAATAGCTTGGGTATCGCTCTTGTAGCTTTTTTGTTTCTTTATCGGGTTTATCGCTTACATACAATAGCTTTACTTCTTTAATGCCTATATCATTGTAATCGGTAGTGTAGAACCATCCTCTCCAAAACCAGTCTAGGTCCATGCCCGATGCATCTTCCATGGTTCTAAAGAAATCGGCTGGAGTGGGGTGCTTAAACATCCACCTTTTTGCATAAGTACTAAAGGCATAGTCAAACAATTCGGGGCTCATTATAGTGTGGCGAAGCATGTAAAGCCCTGCGGCGGGCTTTGCATAGGCATTAGAGCCAAAGTTTTGAACATAATCGCCTTGAGACATAATTGGAGATAAAAGATTTTGATCTAAACTCATATAGCGAACTATATCTTTAGGTAAGTTTTTTGTATCAAAATTTGGATCGTAATCTAATTCGGCTAGGGTTTCAACAAAGGAGTTTAGACCCTCATCCATCCAAGTCCATTGGCGCTCGTCAGAGCTCACTATCATAGGGAAAAAGTTATGACCAATTTCATGAGTAATTACTCCTATCATGCCGTTTTTAACTCTATCAGAATAACTGCCGTCAGGGTTAGGCCGTCCGTAGTTAAAACAAATCATAGGATACTCCATACCTTGTTTTTTTGCATGCACCGAAACAGCCTTTGGATAAGGGTAGTCAAAAGTCAGTTTTGAATACTCCTCTAAGGTGTTGGCAACTACTCTTGTTGAATGCTCTTCCCACAAAGGGTTTCCTTCTTTTGGATACAGCGAAACTGCCATTACTGTTTTGCCGTTAATATTAACTGCCATAGCATCCCAAATGTATTTTCTGGAAGATGCAAAAGCAAAGTCTCTAACTGTATTTGCTTTAAAATGCCAAGTTTTGGTGTTTTTTGACATTTTCTTTTCGTTAGCCTCAGCTTCTTTTTGTGTTACTATAAAAATAGGATTTTTAAACGATTCTCTCGCCTCATGCCATCTGTCGCGCTGTTTTTTGGTTAAAACCTCTTTTTCATTTTGAAGTACTCCTGTGGCATCCAAAATATGATCGGCAGGCACAGTTAGCCTAACGTTGTAATCTCCAAACTCTAGTGCCCATTCGCTGCGTCCCCAAAACTGCATGTTTTGCCAGCCCTCTACATTGTTATACACAGCTAAACGAGGAAAAAATTGCGCAATTGTATAGCTTTTATTGCCATCGGGGAATATCTCAAATCCTGAACGACCTCCATCCTTTACTGAGTTGTTTATCAAGTAATTCCATTTAATTTTAAATTTAAACACACTTCCTGATTCTAAGGGTTTAGGCAGGTTTATCCTCATCATGGTTCTGTTAATAGTGTAAGACAGATCTGTACCATTGGCGTATTTTACCGATTCGATATTAAATCCAAATTTTTTAGGTATAGCCATGGTGTTTTTTATAAACTCATCGGGGGTTTGATAAGGTTTTATGGGTTGTGAACTTGCTAAAGGAGTTTTAGAATCGGGAGCACGCATATTTTGGTCGAGTTGCACCCAAAGGTATTCTAATTGATCTTTTGAATTGTTGTGATAGGTAATGGTTTGATCTCCGTAAATTTTATTTGACTGCTCATCTAAAAGTATATCCATGTCGTAATCTACTTTTTGCTGGCTGTAACCATGCCCCGGAGCACCCGATGCTGTACGCTGCTCGTTGGGGGTTGCTAGTAGATCTTTTAATTGACGAAATTTACTTAAATCCGTATGACCTTTTACAGGTACATGCTTACTTGCTTGTTGTGCAAATGAAAATGTATAAAAAAATAAAACTGAAAACAGCAGTGTTAAATATTGTTTCATAAGTATATAAGATTTTATTTTTATCAACTGTCAAATATTGTTTTTACAAAAATGCATCTATATTAAATTTTTGTATGCCTGACTGTTAAAATACTTGTGAACTTGATATTAAAGCCGACTTTGTTAAGCATCTAACAGAGACTTTTATTTTAATAAAAAAAATAATTAATAAACTGTAAAATTAATAAAAGAAACTCAATATTAAAAATATTAATTTTTACTATTTTGATGATTGAATTTAGCGTTTTAAAACTTTCCGATTTTTATTTTTGGTTGAGATTGTTATCTTTTCAGCCACTTTGACAAGCTAAGCAGCAGTAAATTAATAAATAGCAATATAGACAAATCAAAATTTTAATAACCCTTTGTGATTTGCTTTATTTAAAATCAAGCTTTTTTGTTTTTTTTGAACTATTACTTTTACTAAATTTTGCTGTTCTGGAAAATGCTTTACCAAAACTGTGTTTTCAGTAGCGATTGATTTAATTGTTGTAATATTTTCAATTTCTAAATAAAAGTAAACTATATTGCCATAGTACTCTTTACTTATATAATTATAAAACTTTGCTTGCTGGTTAACCTTTATTTTAAAATGCTCAATTAAATATTTGTAAAAATAATTATCGGTGTTTTTATTTTCGTTCTTTGAAGCTAGCTGTAAGTTTATTCCGTATTCTTTGTTAAGTGATAACTCAATATCATCCATAAAAACATTCATTATCATTTGAATGCTTTTGTTTTTTTGGCTGTGTTCAATTTCTGTTAAAGCTACATAGTACTTGCTTGTGCTTTGCACTTGTTAACAATAGTGAGATAAATATCAATAATATGCTTAAATTCACGTATTTACAATTTTATTAATTGTTAAAAACAAGTTGTTTTTGTATTCTGTGGATAAATTGCGATAAATCTAAATTAACAGTCCTCAAAGTTAGTGTTTATAATATAGATGAGCAACTGATAATCATCTTAGTATATTTTTATAATATCTTAAAATAATGATAGCTAACACTTGCATTAAAACTTATAAAACACAGCTAATCAATATATTAAGCTTAAAAAAAGAACTGAATATACTGTGCTTATTCTTTGTTGTTTAAATTAATGATCTTTAACTTTTAAAGTATTAATTGTATTGGTCTTAATTTTAGAAGTTGTTAATTTTTTTCAGATTATATGCAAACAATTCGAGTGATGAAACTAATCCGTTAGGTTGGTCGGAACGATTTTTTAATCCTTGTGCAACGCCTTAAAAAAAGAGGTATGTAATACTTTGTTTTTTTTTAATCAAGTCTGTAGATATGAAATTGCTCACGCACCGCTGTCATTTTCAGACTTTCACACCTTGTGCCTTGCACAGTACTTTTAGCCTTTTGTTCACTATTTTTAGCTACAGCCGTTTAGAATCCTATTTGTGTAAGATAATTCTGTAAATCTGTTAATTAGTTCAAATTAATTTAAATTAAAAATTTACTTTATTTAAGAGGTATTAACACGTGATTATTCTTTAAAAAATAGAGTTTCATGACTGATAATAAGTAACATAAAGCCTTTAAATAATTTTGCGCAATATTTAGAATAAAATTGTACAATAAGCTGAAGTATAATAAAATTTACGGTAAAAAAGTCAATAACAGAAAAAAATATTATGCACGCATAGTATTTTTTAAAAAAAATACATAACTTCGCGGTCTAAGATTAAGTTTGGCAAATCATCTAGTAGTTAAATTAAAATATAAATAAATATACATGAAAATTTTAGCTTGTATTAGCCATGTGCCTGATACTACTTCAAAAATTAATTTTACCGACAATAATACTAAGTTTGACACTAATGGTGTTCAATTTGTTATAAATCCTTACGACGAATTTACCTTAACTCGAGCCATGTGGTTTAAAGAAAAGCAAGGAGCTGTAGTAACGGTTGTAAATGTAGGAGATTTTTCTACCGAGTCAACTTTGAGAAAAGCACTTGCTATTGGGGCTGATAGTGCTATACGCGTAAACGCTGTACCTGCCGACGGTTTAATGGTTGCTAAAGAATTAGCAGAAGTTGTAAAAAACGGTGCTTACGACTTGGTTTTGGCAGGCAAAGAATCGGCAGATTACAACGGACAAATGGTACCAGGTATGTTGGCTTCTTTGCTCAACTATAATTTTGTCAATGGATGCGTAGGAATTGAAATTAATGGAACTGAAGCAAATATTGAACGCGAAATAGACGGAGGAGAAGAAAAATTAATTTCAGCCTTGCCCTTGGTGGTTGCTGGACAAAAAGGAATAGTAGAAGAAAAGGACTTGCGCATTCCTAATATGAGAGGCATTATGATGGCTCGTAAAAAACCCCTTAAAGTTGTTGAGCCTATTGGTACTAAAGTTGCTACTACAACCCAGTTTTTTGAAAAGCCCAAACCCAAAGGAGCAGTAAAGCTAGCCGATTCTATTGATCAATTAATCGACTTATTGCACAGCGAAGCTAAAGTTTTGTAATATATTAAACAAAACTATTTTAACAATCAAATATTGATAATTAACACAAAAAATAAGTTTATGTCTGTATTAGTTTTTGCCGATTCATCGGAAGGAAAATTTAAAAAAACAGCTTTTGAGGCTGTATCGTATGCAAAAAAAGTAGCAGAACAATTAAAAACCCAACTAACAGCCCTTAGCATAAATGCGACAAATCCCTGTGAATTGTACACCTACGGAGCAGAGAGAGTAATTGCAGTAACTAATGAGTTAGATTTTTTTAACGCCAAGGCTTATGCTAGTATTATTGAGCAAGTTGTTCAAGCAAAGGATATAAAAATAATAGTATTTGATACAAGTATAAACGGGTTAACTACAGCTCCATTAGTATCAGCAAAATTAGAGGCAGGATACGCATCAAATGTAGTAGCACTGCCGATAAGCACTTCGCCATTTGTAGTTAAACGCAAAGCCTTTTCAAATAAAGGCTTTAACAATACTGAAATAAATACTGACAAAAAAATTATTGGTGTTGCAAAAAATTCATACGGAGTTCATGAAAATCCAATTTCTGGAAGCACTGAAAGCTTTGAAGCATCATTACCTAAAACAGGCGTTAGCTCAGTTGAACTTAATAAAAACTCTGGAAAAGTAAGTATTGCCGATGCCGATATAGTAGTTTCAGGAGGCAGGGGCTTAAAAGGTCCTGAAAATTGGGGAATGATTGAGGAGTTAGCTCAAGTGTTAGGAGCAGCCACTGCTTGTTCAAAACCTGTTTCTGATCTTGGATGGAGGCCTCATAGTGAACACGTAGGTCAAACAGGAAAGCCCGTGGCTTCAAACTTATATATTGCAGTGGGTATTTCGGGAGCCATTCAGCACTTGGCAGGGGTAAATGCTTCAAAAGTAAAAGTTGTTATTAATAACGATCCAGAAGCGCCATTTTTTAAGGCTGCTGACTACGGTATAGTTGGAGATGCTTTTACCTTAGTGCCCGAATTTATTAAAAAGTTAAAATTACTAAAGCAAATATAAATAATACAGTCGGCAATATTCTTTTAAAAAAATTGCAAATTAATATATAATTTTTATTAAATTGTGCCCACTTATTAAAGGCTGTCTAAAACTTTTTTAAAACCTAAGCTAGACAGCCTTCTATTTTATGTTAACATTACATGGGCTTAATAAAACTTACAATAAAAGGAATTTCGTACAGTCAAACGCAAAGTGGTGCTTATGCTCTAGTATTAAGTGAGGCAAATGGAGTTAGAACCTTGCCAATTATAATAGGTGCTTTTGAAGCGCAGTCAATAGCTATAGCCTTAGAAAAAGAAATTAAACCTCCAAGACCTTTAACTCATGACCTTTTTAAAACCTTTGCCGATAGCTTCAGCATTAAAATAAAACAGGTTGTAATACACAAACTAGTTGATGGAGTTTTTTTTTCTAGCCTTTTATGTGAGAGAGAGGGGGTAGAGCATATTATAGATACCAGAACTTCTGATGCAATTGCCCTAGCTGTTCGCTTTCAAACGTCTATATTTACCTACGAAAAAATTTTAGACAAAGCTGGAATACAGTTAAAGATTGATGAAGATTTTTTAGAAAGAGAGGAGGAAGAAAAAGAGTTTGAAATGGCGTTTAATGAAAGTACAGACAGTGTATTTGGTCAAATGACTTTGTCAGAGTTAAAAGAAAAGCTAGCTGAGGCAGTAGCTAATGAGGATTACGAATTGGCTGCAAAAATTAGAGACGAAATAAGTAAGCGTTCTTAGCTAAACCAAAAAGAGTAAGTGTATTAAACTATAGCAAATACCTTGCAAAATCAGCTAAGGCTTGTAAAAAATATATTTAGGCTTTGCCTTTAAAGTATTAATTAGTTTTAATTATGTTAAGGGAAATTTTATCAAGTTGGATTAATTGTCTCTACAAAAGCTAGTGAATAAAATAGTAAATAGCAAGTTTGACGATTTTTTACTATTTTTATTAAAGTTTTGAAAATTAAATGTTTAATCTAAATTTATTCGTGTGAAAAAGGGAATAGCCCTTTTGTTGTTTTGCTTTCCTCACTTACTGCTAGCATTTAATGTTAAGGTTGGAAATTTTTTATCGGCAAACTCACTAAAAGCAAATAAAATATGCTTAGCTAACAAACAGATAGCAAATTATATAAATTTTGAAAGAAGCATAAACAAGCCAATTAATACCGAGTACAAGCCTGAGATATACGAAAAACTTATAAGGCAAAAAGAAATAGCACAAGCATATGCGCTCAGTGCAATTGAGCCAAATAGCAGCTATAGAAACCAAATAATACCTAGCAAGGGGTTTAGCACTAACAGCTTAATGCGCGGAATTGTAGGTATTTTAGCCCTTTTAGTTTTGGCTTATTTATTTAGCTCTGACAGAAAAGCAATTAATTGGAAAACAGTAGCCATTGGCTTGGGTTTTCAAATACTAATAGCTATTGGGGTATTGCAAATATCTTTTGTTCAAAAAATATTTGAAAGCATAAGTCAAATATTTGTCAGTGTATTAGACTTTACTAGAGCAGGAAGTAAATTTTTATTTGAAGGCTTAGTAGTTGATATGGATACCTTTGGTTTTATTTTTGCTTTTCAAGTACTCCCAACCATTATTTTTTTTTCAGCTCTAACCTCTTTGCTTTTCTATTTAGGGATTATACAAAAGGTGGTAAAGGCTATGGCTTGGCTATTGAGCAAAGTTTTAAAAATATCGGGAGCAGAAAGTTTATCAGTTGCAGGAAATATATTTTTAGGGCAAACAGAAGCTCCTTTATTGATTAAAGCTTATCTTGAAAAAATGAATCGCTCAGAAATACTGCTGGTAATGATAGGTGGTATGGCAACTGTAGCAGGAGCTGTATTGGCTGCCTATATAGGTTTTTTAGGCGGCAATGACTCAGAGTTGCGCTTGCAGTTTGCCAAACATTTACTAGCAGCTTCGGTAATGGCAGCCCCTGGGGCTGTAATTATATCCAAAATACTATACCCTCAAACAGAAAATATAAATACTGATGTAAAAATATCGTCTAAAAAAATCGGAACTAATATTTTAGATGCTATTGCAAATGGAACTACCGAAGGAGTTAAATTGGCTGTAAATGTAGGTGCTATGCTATTAGTCTTTATTGCTTTTATAGCTATGGTTAACGGAATTTTAGGCTGGATTGGAGATATAACTACTTTAAATCAATGGATGGCAAACCACACTCCCTATGATAAGTTTTCGCTAGAGGCTGTTTTAGGATATGCTTTTGCTCCCCTAATGTGGTTAATTGGTGTAGCAACTAAAGATATGACATTGATGGGGCAATTGCTCGGAGTTAAATTGGTAGCAAGTGAGTTTGTAGGATACATTCAACTATCTAACTTAAAAGACATAACAAATAGCACTCATCTTTTTTATAATAAATCGATAATAATGGCTACTTATATGCTGTGTGGTTTTGCTAATTTTGCCTCAATAGGTATTCAAATTGGAGGAATTGGTTCGCTAGCTCCAAAACAGCATAAAACCTTGTCAGAATTTGGAATAAAAGCCTTGATTGGGGGTACTATAGCCTCTCTTATATCGGCAACTATTGCTGGCATGATTACTGGCTAACCTAATTTAATATTTACAGATAGAAATATTTTAAGCTATAATTTTAAACAATAAAATACTTTTTAATTTTACAGAAATTACAAGCATCTGTATTTTAGATATAAAAACCCAAAGTAATGAAGCAGTACTTAGATTTGGTGAAACATGTATTAGCTAATGGAAATAGAAAGCAGGACAGAACAAAAACAGGAACTTTAAGTGTGTTTGGCTATCAAATGCGTTTTGATTTAAGCGAGGGAATGCCCTTGTTAACTACTAAAAAACTTCATATAAAATCAATAATACACGAATTGCTTTGGTTTATTAAAGGCGATACCAATATAAGGTATTTGCAAGATAACGGGGTTAGGATTTGGAACGAGTGGGCTGATGAAAAGGGTAACTTAGGTCCTGTTTATGGTAAGCAGTGGCGCAATTGGAATGACGAAGGAACAGATCAATTAAAAGAAGTAATTGCAACTTTAAAAACAGATCCGAATAGTAGAAGAATGCTTATTTCTGCATGGAATCCTTCAGTATTGCCCGATGCTTCTAAGTCTTTTTCAGAAAATATATCAAATGGGAAGGCTGCACTACCTCCCTGTCATGCTTTTTTTCAATTTTATGTTTCCGCTAACAAACTATCCTGTCAGCTATATCAAAGAAGTGCCGATATTTTTTTAGGCGTTCCGTTTAACACAGCCTCCTATTCCCTGCTGACTATGATGATAGCTCAAGTATGTGGCTATAAGCTAGGTGAATTTATACACACTCTTGGAGATGCTCATATTTACAACAACCACCTTGAACAATTGAAGTTGCAACTTAAAAGAAAACCCAAAAAGCTACCTAGTATAAAGTTAAATCCTGCGGTAAAGAATATAGAAGATTTTACTTATGAAGACTTTAGTTTACTCAACTATCAAGCTCATCCACATATTAAAGGAACAGTAGCTATTTAATTTAACAAACTATTAGTTTGACAAGTAACTACTTAAAAATTATCCTGAATTATTAAAATAAAGGTTATCAAAGAAACCTTGTTAAAAGAAGCAAAATTGCCTTTTGCCCCTTGTGTTAACTTTATTTTTTTTGTATTTACATCAATTTTAACACATTGCTTTTTACAGTCTTGCCAAATTAAAACTAAAAGTCACCTTGCTCATCGTCGTAATTAGAGCCTCTTTGCGTGCGCTGTGCTTTTTTAGCTTGGTTAAACCTATAAGTAAAATTCAAAGAAGTTTGACGCCCGCGCCATTGAAAAGAATCTTCTGCAATGCTTGAGGGATTTTCTCTACTTCCATTATAAGTAATAGATCTGCGCTTACTATTAAATAGGTTGCTCACATTTAAAACTAAGGTGGCCTTGTCTTTAAATAAATCTTTACTAAAAGCTAAGTTTGCAATTAAATTACCCCTGCGTATTGACTGTGCAGTTTCCTGTGGTCCGCGATAAAATATACGTGTTTGCGACTGAATTTTAGCAGGCAATTTTATTTTTGCATTAAAACGAGCAAACCAACTACTGTTAGTTACCGCACTTAAATTAATACTCCTTTGATTGCCACTAGAGGTGCTATAAACAAAGCTAAAAGCATCGGTATTAAATTTAAAATAATTAAAACTCGTCGATAATTGTGCCCATTTTACAGGATTGTAATTTGTGGTCAACTCAAAACCATATCTATTTTGAGTGCTTAAATTAGTAGGTTGCCTAACAAATACATTTGTTCCGTTTCGCTCTTCAATTATATACACAATCTGAATTATATCGGTAGAATACTGGTAATATATCGATGAATTTAAAGTGAGTTTGTTTACTTTAGTAGTATAGCCCAAATCAAAAGAACTGGTAAATGATGGGTTAATATCTGGGTTTCCTCTAAAAATATTGGTAGCTGAACTCCGCGATTCAAAGGGGTTCATAAACCAGTGTGGAGGTCTTCTCAGTCTTTTGCTAAAGCCTAAAGTTAGGTTGTCTTTTTCGTTTAATTCATAGCCTAGGTTAAGGGTTGGAAACCATTTTGTGTAATTTTTATCAGAAAATTGGTCACTTGTAAATACAGTTAAATCAACATCTGTAATTTCGGTACGCAATCCTAATAAATAAGAAAATTTATCCTTTTTATTGCCGTACTGCCCGTAAAAAGCATAAATATTTTGTTTAAAATTAATGGCATTTGAGGGGTCAAAAGCAAAGGCTTCGTCGTTGCCATCTCTAACTTTAAAATCGGAATCTAAACTTTGTAAGTCTGACTTATGTCCTAACTCAAACTGACTGTTTTCACCTAAAGGCTGTACATAGTCTATTTGAAAAAGTGTATTTTTGTAGCTTGTAATTTGAGAGTTGTTTTCAGTTAGCATTTCGTTAACCCTAATAGGAGATAGCTCATTGCTGTAGCCATTGCCGTATTGTAAATCAACACTTAATTTTTTTCCTTTACCCTTAAAATTATTCGTGTAATTTAGAGAATATTGCTTGTCGATACTTTTTTCATTTTCATTTTCAATTCTAATTTCGTCGTGCAATTTAAGTTCTGGATTTGTTAACCTATATCTTTGGGTAATATTGGTAGCTATATCGGTATCTTTAGCATTTCTATAAAAAAAACTGCCTGTTATTGAGCTATTTTTATCAATATAGTATTCTAAACCCACTGAACCGTTAAAGTTTATGTTTTTTCTGTCAAAAACTCTAGCTTCAGTTTGAGTGCTGTCAATAAAGCCCTCAGTTAGATAACTAAATTCAGCAAAAGTGTTGCCTAGGCTTTTGCTGTTGTTATACCCTAGGTTGCTGAAAAGATTAATCTTTTTTGTGCGGTAGTTAAGGTTGGGAGCTATGCCGAATTTATCAGGGTATCCAATACTTAGGTTTGTAGAGCCGTTAAAACCTATAATTTTACCTTTTCTCAAAATTATGTTTAAAATTCCCGCTGAACCTTCAGCATCATATCTGGCAGAGGGAGAAGTAATTACCTCTACTTTTTCTATAGCTTCGGCTGGTAAATTTTTCAAAGCATCCGTGCCTCTTATACCCACTAAAGCAGACGGCTTTCCATCAATTAAAATACGAACGTTTTCGTTTCCTCTTAAACTCACGGTTCCTTCAGTATCTACATTTACCGAGGGCACATTATCAAGTACATCACTGGCACTGCCCCCTTTAACAGTCATGTCTTTGCCCACATTGTATATTTTTTTGTCAAGACGTATTTCTACTGTAGATTTTTCTGCAATAATTTCAACCTCATCTAAGGCTTGAGCATCTTCATTTAAACGTATAATACCTAAATTTAAATTATCAGTTAATGTTTTATTAGCCAAGTTTTTAGTTTTAAAACCTATGAACTCTACTTTTATAGCATAATTTCCTTTTAAAACCTCAACCTCAAAGTTTCCCTCTATATCTGTTATTTCTCCAGAAATTTTTTTACTTTTTAAGTGGGTTAAAATAATAGTTGCATACTCTAAAGGCTCACCTGTATTTGCCTCGACAACTTTTCCGCTGAGTTTTACTTTTGGTGGATACTTATTAGTAATTTGTTTTTGAGAAAATGAAAAAAGGCTAGTGAATATAAAAAGCAAGGTAATTTTTTTCATTAGATTATGATATTAAAATAATAAATTATATACGCTGCTAAATTCAGTAATAGAGCAAAAAGCCTTAGTTAAAGCAACGTTAAATAAAACATACAATAAAATTTTTAACACTTATAAGTTTTTAAATCAAAAATATTAAATAGTGTTAGCTGTAAAAACTTATTTTTCAAAATATATTTATCAAGTGTTATATGCCTATTAATATCACTTACAAATAGGTTTTTACCTTAAGTTAATTTGAGCTAATTGACAAGTTTACAGAATTACTTTACTAAACGGTAGAATTATAAACAGTTGTGGTCAGAAACTTTAGCAATTTCCTAATTATCTGCTTTTTGATAGGCTATTAATGTTTTGGATACCGAAAATAAAAAGTATTCACTATAATTTAAATTTACAAGCTTTTCTTAAAGAAAAAACTGTGGTAGTTATCGCCCACTGACTATCAACGGTTAAAAAAGCAGCCAAATTGTAATGATGAAAAAAGGACAAATCTTTGAAAAAATAAATCATATTTAACTTACAAAAAACTAATTGAATTAAAGCAATAATAAGCTAACAATCATATAATTACAATAAATTATATATTTTTTAACAAAATTTTAATATATTAACTAAGATTAGATATAAATTTTATATACTTGAGAAGTAAAGATTGACAATAAAAATTATTACTTGACTTTGAACAGGTTTGACAACAGTATATAGTGTTCGGATAGAAAATTCTGTTTTTTAAAGCATGTATAAGGTGTTAATACCTCTTAATAAGTATTTTAATTTAAATAGCAAAAAATAAGTGTAGTATATTCAATTACTTTTTTAATAGTAATATATTGATTAATTGTGTTTTATGAGTTTTCATTCAGAGGTTATACAATATCTGTTAAACGCCAAATATTTCTTTTGAATTTTTTGTGGTAATTTCGATAATTTCTTCAGAAGTTTTTCCGTAAATAGATGTAAGTTTGCTTATTATGTTTAATATATAACTGCTTTCATTTCGCTTGCCTCTATAAGGGGTTGGAGCAAGGTAAGGTGCATCGGTTTCTAGAACTATATCCTGCAGGCTTATTTGGCTAATAAATTTGTCAATTTTACCGTTTTTAAAGGTAACAACTCCGCCTATGCCTAATTTCATGCCGTAGGAAATGGCTTTTTTAGCTTGCTGTAGCGTTCCTGTAAAG
>JBKDZU010000061.1:0-4246 GCA_047971505.1 Tenacibaculum sp. | reverse complement strand
CTTGTCTAAATTATTAGTATCCGTTGAGCGCTATCCTGAGCTAAAAGCCAATAAAAACTTTTTAGAGTTGCAAAGCCAACTAGAGGGTACAGAAAATAGAATTAATGTAGCTAGAGATCGTTTTAACGACCAGGTAAACAAATACAATAAACATATAAAGAAGTTTCCCGGTAAGTTTTTGGCAGGAGTTTTTGGGTTTGATGAAATGTATCGTTTTAAATCTGACCAAGGCTCTGAAAAAGCACCCGATATAAACTTTAAATTTTAAATATCCATGTCAAAAACCAACAGTTTTCTTTCTGCTGAGGAAGAACAAGAGATAGTATTGGCAATTAGGCAGGCTGAAAAAAACACCTCGGGTGAAATAAGGGTACACATAGAGGCAAGCAGTTCAATACCTCATCGACAAAGGGCTTTGCAGGTGTTCAACGGATTAAAAATGTTTAATACCCAACAAAAAAACGCAGTGCTTTTTTATTTAGCTGTTAAAGACCAAAAATTTGTTATTTACGGCGATGAAGGAATTGACAGAGTAGTTTCAGAAAACTTTTGGGATAGCACTAAAAGCCTAATGCAAGAGCAATTTAAAATAGGCAATTTTAAACAAGGTATAGTAAGCGGAATAATAAAAGCAGGTGAGGAGCTAAAAGTTCATTTTCCTTGGCAACTTGATGATAAGGATGAATTGCCTAACCAAATATCAAAAGCCTAAATAATAAGCTTTTAACCTAGAGTAATTAAACAAACTAGCCATTATATATAAAAATGAGTTACTGTTATTAACTTTAGTGTATAGCAAAATAAATATTTGCAAATGTCATAAGATACATATATTTAAATATAAATGAGTGCAATAACATGGTTTAAAAATCTAATTCAAAGTAGCCTTATCATTACAAGTAACTACTTATAAATAATTTTTACGAGAAATAAGTTGAATTTTTTGCTTAGCAAATTACAATAATAAAGCATATAAATGTTTGACAAACAGTATATAATAAAATTTAGTAAATGAAAAAAGGGTATAGGGCTTTTGTGTTTCTTTTAGGTTTTTTTTGTGTTCAAGTTTTATTTTCGCAAGGTTATAAAATTCCTGAAACTCCTAAATATCAAACAAGTGTTTACGATTATATTAACTTATTGCCCGTTGATAAAAAAAATAGCTTAGAAAGAAAACTGCTCAACTATTCAGATAGTACTTCAACTCAAATAGTAGTGGCTATTATCAATACCACCGAAGGCGAAAATATTGGCTATTTAGCTACTAATTGGGCGCATAAATGGGGAATTGGACGACAAGAGGAAGATAACGGTGTTTTTGTTCTTTTGGCTAAAGATGACAAGAAAATAACCATAAGTACAGGCTATGGAGTTGAACATTTACTTACAGATTATATCTCACGGCAAATTATAGAAAACCGCATTTTACCCTATTTTAAACAGGGCGATTTTTACGAAGGCTTAAACAGTGGGGTAGAGGCTGTATTTGAGGTATTAAAAGGTCAGTACAAGGCAAAGAAAATAAAAGATAAAAAGGGTTTAAATTTGAGTTCAATTATTGTATTGATAATTTTTTTTGTTATCTTTTTTATTTTTGTATCTAACAACCGAAACAACAGAGGAGGGGGTAGGCGAGGTGGTATTAGCTCAGGTGATATCATTAGTGCCATAGTGTTGAGTAGCTTGGGCAGAGGGAATTTTAAAAGTGGCGATTTTGACAGTGGTGGTTTTGGTGGTGGTGGTTTTGGTGGTGGTGGTTTTGGTGGCGGAGGCGCTACAGGAAGTTGGTAGAGTGCTTGTGATATTAAAATTTAAACACTCAACTTTGTCAAAAAAAAATAATACTGAGACCTTGTATAAAGCACTATACGCATTTATATTTAGCACAAAAAGTTTATTTTAACAAATTTAAATATGCTTAATTAAGGTTTTGACTTGTAAAAAGAGTACAGCACTCTAAATTTAATAGTTCCTTCAATCCTTTTAAGTTTTGTAATTACTTCTTGGTTGTACTCTTTGTCAACATCGGTAATTACATAGCCAAGATTTTTATCAGTAGATAAATACTGACCCGTAATATTTAACTTATATCTGGCCAGCACTTTGTTTATATTTGCCATTATACCCGGCATGTTTTTATGTATATGTAAAAAACGATGTGCATTTTTGTGTTTGGGCAAGCGTATATTTGGAAAATTAACAGCATCTACCGTGTTTCCTGTATTGATATAAGCCATAACTTTATTGGGAACAAAATCAGCAATGTGCTTTTGAGCTTCCTCTGTGCTCCCACCTATATGAGGTGTTAGAATTACATTGGGCAAACCTTTTAATTCGGTAAAAAAATCACCGTTCTTTCCTGGCTCTTCAGGATATACATCAATGGCAGCCCCCGCTAGCTTTTTTGATTTTAACGCTTCAGCTAAGGCTTTGATATCTAATACAAAACCTCTTGAAAGATTAATCAAATAGGCATCGTTTTTCATTTGATTAATTTCTTGCTTTGCTATAAAGTTTTTGTTAGCCGGGTTGTCGTCTACATGTAAAGTAAGCACGTCCGATACACTTAATAATTCTTTGAGAGTATTCACTTTTTTGGCATTACCCAAAGCTAGCTTATCTTCTATATCGTAATAATAAACATCCATACCAAGAGCCTCTGCCAAAACTGACAATTGCTTTCCTATGTTTCCATAACCTACAATTCCGAGTTTTTTTCCTCTTACCTCTCTCGAACCCTGCGCCGTTTTATTCCACTGACCTTGGTGTATTTCAGTACTTCTTTGAAATGTTTTGCGCATAAGCATAATAATTTCTCCAATAGCCAGTTCAACCACTGAGCGCGTATTGCTGTAAGGTGCATTAAATACCACTATGCCCTTTTCCTTACACGCTTTAAGGTCAATTTGCTTAGTGCCTATACAAAATGCAGAAATTACCATTAGTTTTTCAGCCGCCTCAATTACTCTTTTGCTAACCTTAGTCTTAGAGCGAATACCTAGCACATGCACTCCTTTTAGTTTGTTTACAAGTTCATCTTCCGACAAGCTTCTAGCAATGCTTTCTACTGAAAAACCGTCTTCCTTAAAATTTCTTTCTGCATTTGGATGCACTCCTTCAAGCAGTAAAATTTTAATCCTATTTTTTGGATATGAGATCTTTCTAGGCAAATTGTTTAAATATAAAAATTCATCAAAATTTGTTATTATATAATCAGCATTAGCAATAGTTTTAGCCCTTGATACATTTTCTGTATAGGCAAAAAACTTATCGGCAATTCCAGCTTTTTTTGTTACATAATCACTGTAACCATCGCCTATAACTTGTATTTCTCCTTTTAAGTTTAGACTTTTTAAGCACTGTATTTTGCCATTGTGGGTCGATAAAACATTTTTTTTGTCAAAACCTATAATCACTCCGTGGCTGTCAAACTTAAAAGTATTAGCATAAACCCTTTTTGGCAAAATATTATACGCTGCAACTATGGGTACAATAAACTCTTTAAAACCTGCAGATACAACATAGATATTTTCTGAAAATTTCTGAAAAAACTCTTTGTTTTCCTCAATAGATTTCGACACTTTACCTCTTAGCCTTTCTATTAAAATATTTAAGCTTAATTTGTTAGCATTTAATAATTTAATTCGTTTTTCTAAAGATTCAGTAAACGGTATTTCTCCATCTATTCCGCTTTTAGTTATAGCGGCAATGCGCTTGGTAATTTCAGCTTTGTCAGGGTTGTTTTCTAGTGATATTTCAGCTAAAATATCTAAAGCCTCAACCCTTGTTAAGGTGCTGTCAAAATCAAAAATAAAATACTTTTTAATAATGCTTGCTGTTTTCACACGAATAAACTTAAATTAAACACTTTGTTTTTAAAACTTTTATAATATTAGTAAAAAATCACTTAGTCTGCTTTGTTGCTTTGTTATTACCTTTGATAAAACCTGTCGACAAAAAAACACGTTATTTTGCCTCGGCTTAGCAAATAACTTTTGTTTTGCGCTTTTGCAAATTTACCTGTAAAAAACCATGTGCAAATTACAAAGGTTAGACTAATGAGCAATTAAAAAAATAGAATTTTCAAAATAATCTTTAAAATTAAATTGATTAAAATTAAACAGCTATTTACAAATTAGTTAACTTATTTAATTAAAATTGCAGCACTATCAAACTGCTTTTATATGCTCTGCTAAACTAAAGCATTTAATTTTGATTATAAAGTTATTTAGTTAATAGTTAGGGT